>CAMHMJ010000005.1 GCA_946186185.1 uncultured Treponema sp.
TTATAAATGGAGTAAAACAAGATGAATAAAAGAAGTCGTTTTCTTATTCTTCTGGGAGTTTTAGCCATCTGTTTTGCTTTCCTTTGGCCTTCTATCAGCTGGTATTGGGGAACACCAAAGGAAGTACAGGCTTTAGCTTTAGGCTCTCTGGAAAACATTAAGGATTATGCAACCGTACAGGCTTCAAGCGATGTTCTTGAAGTAAAAGCTCTTGCAAAATCAGACAGCAGTGCAAAAATTGATGCAAAATTTGCATGGGTTGAAAAAGAAGCTGCAAAAAAATACAAGAAAATGGGAATCAAAGTTCCTTCTTCAATGTCTGTAAAAGATATTTTGAATGCATATTCAAATGAACAGGAATTTCTTTCAGTTTTTTCTGACCGCTACAGAGATGAAATTCTCAAGGCAAAAAAACGCTATCAGAACTCTGTAAAGCTTGGTCTTGACCTTTCCGGTGGTATGAACATTATCGTAAAGGCTGACCTGGATGCCGCTCTTGCTTCTCAGAAAGAATCTGGCGAACCATTCATTGAAGAAGAATTCAAGAAGAATGCAATGGCTCAGGCTATTGAAACCTTGACTGGTCGTATCGATAAATTCGGTCTTACAGAACCAGTTATCCGCCAGCAGGGCGAAGACCGCATTTACATTGAAATGCCGGGTGCTGCTGAAGCAGATGCAATCAACACAATCATCATGGGTAAGGGTATCCTTAACTTCCGTCTTGTTGATAACGATGCAACTGAAAAGTTCAATCAGTACTACATGCAGAATGCTGCAAGTACATTCAACGCTCTTGGCGAGCTTATCGATCCTTCTATCATTCCTGCTGACTGTGAAGTAATGGGTCAGTACACAAAGGATGATTACGGTCTTGATGAAAGAATCGGATATCTTGTTGTAAAGAAGGAAATCGCTCTTGACGGTCAGCATATTAAGAGTGCAACTGTAGGTTCTGACAACCTTACAAACCGCCCGGAAGTAGACTTTGTTCTTGATACAGACGGTGCCGTAATTTTCGGTGAATTTACAGGTGCTCACAAAGGTGAATTCCTTGCAATCGTAAGTGACAATAAAGTTAAGTCTTATGCACGAATCAACGACGCTATTACAGGCGGTCGTGTTGCAATCACTGGTTTTGGTCTTGAAGAAGCTCAGAACCTTCAGAAGGTATTGCAGACAGCATGGCTTAACGTTCCTCTTTCAGTTGAAAGCCAGCAGGTTATCGGTGCTTCTTTAGGAGAACAGGCAATCAATCAGGGTGTAAAGGCTATCGCAATTGGTCTTCTTGCAATCCTGGTATTCATGCTTATCTTCTACAAGGGAGCCGGAATCAACGCTGTTGTAGCTCAGGTTTTGAACCTCTACATCATGTTCAGTATCCTTTCTGCTTTCAACCTTACTCTTTCACTTCCTTCAATTGCCGGTATGATTTTGACAATCGGTATGGCAGTTGATGCAAACGTAATTATTTTTGAACGAATTAAAGAAGAGCTTGTTCTTGGAAAGAGCCGCGTATCTGCAATTTCAGCAGGTTTTGACAACGCTTTCTGGGCAATCATGGACTCTAACATCACAACATTTATTGCTGCAATCTTCCTTTCTCAGCTTGGAACTGGTTCAATCCAGGGATTCGCAGTAACACTTGCAATCGGTGTTATTTCTTCCGTATTTACAGCTCTCTTCGTTTCTCGCCTTATCTTTGACTTTGATACCGATGTTTTCAAGGCAACAAAAGTTAGCATTGGTTGGAGGGTGTAAGAATGAAAAAAGTAATTAATTTCAGTAAGGGCTTTGTTCCTTGTGCTATCTTGAGCTGTGTAATTATTGCTTTTGGTATCGTAGGATTTTTTGTAAAGCACATTAATTTTGGTATCGACTTTAAGCCTGGTCTTATCGAAGAAATCAGAATTGCACCTGTTGCACTTGATGTTACATATAACGGAAACGCAAAGGCTACAATTGATTTTGAACGCGACCATGTTGACGTTGTAATCAGTGGTACTGGTGCTGAAAACCAGACTAAATCATTCGTTTATTCAAGCTATCCTACAGTAAAGGAAGTTTCTGATGCATTGAACACTGTTGACGGTGTTTCTTCAGTTGTAAGAGCAGACGGAGATGTTTCTTCTTACTCATTGTTCGTAAACTCTTCTGTTTCAACACAGCTTACAAAGGATGCTTTCCGGGTATATGCAAAGAATCTTGATACAACTATTGATGAAGTTCGTGCTTCTCTTGAAGGTGTTAAGGGTATTTCTTTGAAGGAACTTGGAAGCGGAGAAAAGAAAAGCATTCAGATCCGTATGGCAGCTGATTCTGAAGAAGATTCAAGTGCAACTCTTCAGAAGGTAATTTTTGAAAAGCTTGGTACTACTTTTGGTGCTGAAAAAATTGCAGTTATCAAAACAGACTTTATCGGTTCAAGCTTCTCTAAAACACTTGCTTCTAAATCTGCTGTTCTGATGCTCTTTACAATACTTCTTATCTGGGTATATGCAGCAATCCGGTTCCACTGGGACTTCGCTCTTGGTTCAGTAATTGCTCTTATCCACGATACTTTGATTATGTTTACATTCATCATCTGGACTCAGATGGAATTTACTACAACTGTACTTGCAGCAGTTCTTACAATCGTAGGTTACTCAATCAACGCAACTGTAGTAATTCTTGATCGTGCCCGCTTTAACTTAAAGACTGTAAAGGTAAGCACTTTCAATGAGCTTTTGAACACATCACTTTCTGATACATTGAGCCGTTCTATCATTACAACTCTTACAACAATGTTTGCAGTTCTTTCTTTGTATATCTTCACAACTGGAAGTATCAAAGACTTTGCACTTGCAATGCTTGTAGGTCTTTTGAGCGGTGCTTATTCTTCAATCTTCATTTCAAGCGGATTCATTTCTCTTTTCAGAAAGAACTGGAAACCGGAATTTGGTATTCATCACTCTGAAAAAGCAATGAAGAAAGGTGTTCTTGAAATGGATGGTGGAGTAAACGTTTAGTTTATTAAATTAAACTTCCATTCATATAAAAGGCTGTCCTTGAGGACGGCCTTTTTTTATGCTAGAATTGACGCATGGAAGTTGTACTGGCTGATGTTTTAGGATATTGCATGGGAGTTCGGCGTGCCGTAGAAACCGCCGTAAAAGCCCTTTCTGAAAATCCCGGCAAAAAAGTTTGTTCTCTTGGTCCTTTGATTCACAATTCTTCGGTGTTAAACAGCCTTGCAGAAAAAGGCCTTTCTATTCTTGATGAAAATAATATTGAAAATGCTGATGAAAACTCAGTTGTCATAATTCGTGCTCACGGGGTTTCCCCGGATGTGCAGCAGAAGCTTAAGGACAGGGGCTGCCAGATAATTGACGCAACCTGTCCCCGGGTGGTTGCAAGTCAGAAGAATGTCCGTAAGTTTTCCCGTGAAGGGTATGATGTTTTTCTTGCGGGGGATAAAAATCACGGGGAAGTCCTTGGTATTCAGGGCTTTGCAGAAGGACCCTTTTATCTGTTGCAGAATAAAGAAGATGCAGATAGGATTGCGGGCTTTGATGCTGAAAGAAGTGCTGTTCCAGCGGCAGGCAGAGCTTCCGGGACTGGCGCTGTCGGTGTTGGGAAGCCTGATTCAGAAAAAAAAGCGGTTTTTTTAAGCCAGACAACCTTCAGTCCCGTTGAATTTGAAAAAATTGCCGGATCCCTTTCTGAAAAATATGGGGAAGCCCTTAAGGTGATGAATACAATCTGTCCTGCAACCCGGGAACGGCAGGAGGCTCTTATAAAGCTTTGCTCACAGGTTGAAGCGGTGGTTGTTGTAGGCGGTAAGAATTCTGCAAATACAAAACGACTTCTTGAGACGGCGCTGAAATACTGTGAAAACAGCATTCTTATAGAAAAGGCTTCTGAACTTCCGGAAAGCTTCTTCGAATATAAAAAGGTGGGAATTACAGCCGGCGCTTCAACTCCGGATGAGGACATCAATCAGGTGTATGAATGTCTTAGCCGAAACTTGTAGTTGTGTTTCAAAAATCCGCGGGAGAGTAGAAGACTTTTTGTGTCTTCAATATTCTAATTGAAAATCCTTAATTTATCCTGTATAATATAAAAATTATGACACGATGTTTTACAATGTTAAAGCCTGGCGTAATCAACAGGCGTTATGTAGGCGAAATTATCAGCCGTTTTGAGAAGAAAGGTCTTAAGCTTGTTGGAATGAAGCTTATGGTAATCAGTGACGAACTTGCAAAAGAGCACTATGCAGAGCATTCTGAAAAACCATTTTTCGGTGACCTGGTAGATTTTATTACTTCTGGTCCTGTAATTGCAATGGTATGGCAGGGTGACAACTGTGTTACTTTAGTTCGCAAAATGGTTGGAGCTACAAATCCCGTAGATGCAACTCCAGGAACTATTCGCGGTGACTTCTGCATGCACACAAATTTCAACGTAATTCATGCTTCTGACAGCGATGAAAGTGCAAAGAGAGAGATTAATCTTTTCTTCAAGCCTGAAGAAATTTTTGACTGGGACGACGCTTTAGCCCCATTAATCTAATTATTTTCAAAGAAGGTGCAGTTATGAATTGTAAGTCAGTTTGTGTTCTTGGAGGCGGTGCCTGGGGTACAGGTCTTGCGCAGGCTTTAGCCAGAGGCGGTCACAAGGTCGTTATGTGGGCTCTTGAACCTGAAGTAAAGGAATCTGTAAACAATGAGCACGAAAATAAAAGATATCTTCCGGGGTACAAGCTTTCAGAAAACCTTACGGTAACAAACGATATTATCGAGGCTGCAACTGATAAGGATTTTATCATAATTGCATCTCCTTCTTTGTTCCTTGCAAGTACAATCAGAAAAATTACATCAGTTCCAAATGTTGCAGAAGGAACCAGTGTAATTGCCGCTTTAACTAAAGGTTTTGTTCCTTCAAAAGAGGGGCCAAAACTGGTTCTTGAAACCATTGAAAACGTTCTCCCTGGAATTTACAAGGGAAACACAGTCTATGTTGCAGGACCAAGCCATGCAGAAGAAGTTGCAATGGGAAAACTCACCGGTCTTATTGCAGCAAGCGAAAACGCAAAGAATTCAATTAAAATGCGGGAACTTTTGAGCGTTCCTGGTCTTATGGTATTTTCAAGCTTTGATGTTGTGGGTGTACAGATTTGTGCAGCCGCAAAGAATGTAATTGCCATCGTTTACGGTGCCCTTGATGCAGTAAGCGAACACAGCCAGCTTTTTGGTGATAACTCGGAAAGCCTTCTTCTTGCTGCCGGATTGAATGAAATTCAGACCTTTGGAATGGCAATGGGTGCTACTCATCCGGAAACCTTTACTTCAATTTCCGGAGTAGGTGACCTTGACGTTACCTGTAAAAGTAAGTTTGGCCGAAACCGACGCTTTGGTCAGGATTTGATAAAGACTGATATTCTTTCAAACTTTAAGGATATCGACGATTTAATCGCAAATATTGGAAAAATCGGTTACCTTCCGGAAGGTGCGGTAGCCTGTAAATACATTCACGATTTGTGTGAAAAGAAAAATGTAAAGCTTCCGCTTTGTAACGGACTTTACAGAATCCTGAATAAAGAGATTCGTCCTTTAGACTTCCTGGACGAGTTCCTTCTTTCAGAAAAAGTAAAGCTTTAGAAAATATGAATGGCTGCCCTGTTTTGGGCAGCCTGTTTTAATAGAGGTTAATAATGTTAGAAAAAATCACTGGTACTTTCAGTAATATCGTGCGCTCTATCAGCGGAAAATCTACAATTTCAGAAAAAAATATTGAAGATACCGTTGAAGAAATCAAGATGGCGCTTCTTGAGGCGGATGTAAACCTTAGAGTTGTACGCCGCTTTGTAAACAGCACAATTGAAGAAGCCAAGGGTGAAAAGGTTTTAAAATCTGTAAATCCTGGACAGCAGTTTACAAAAATCATCTACGATAAAATCGTTTCAATGCTGGGAGACCAGAAAAAAGACTTAAATCTGAAAGGTCCGGACACAACTTCTGTAATTCTTCTTTTAGGTCTTCAGGGTGCCGGAAAAACAACTGCGGCTCATAAACTTGCAGCCCGCTTAAAAAAAGAAGGACGCCGTCCTGTTCTTGCTGCCTGCGACCTGGTTCGTCCTGCGGCTGTAGAGCAGCTTTCCGTTCTGGGAGAAAAAATCGGAGTTTCTGTATTCAAGGAAAATTCAAAGGATGCCGTAAAAAATGCGGAAGAAGCTCTGGCTTTTGCAAAGAAAAATCAGTACGACACATTGATTATCGATACCGCCGGTCGTCTTCAGATTGATGAAGACATGATGGCGGAGCTTGTAAAAGTAAAGAAGGTAACAAATCCGGACGAAGTTGTTCTTGTAGCCGATGCAATGACCGGTCAGAATGCGGTGGATATTGCAAAATCCTTTGACGAGCAGCTGGGGCTTACCGGCGTAATCCTTACCAAGTTCGATTCTGATGCCCGTGGTGGTGCAGCGCTTTCATTAAAGACAATTACTGGAAAACCGATTCTGTTCATCGGAACTGGTGAAAAAACTGAAGATTTTGAACCTTTCCATCCGGACCGTATTGCCAGCCGAATTCTGGGTATGGGAGATGTTGTTTCCCTGGTTGAAAAAGCTCAGGAGCAGGTTGATGAAGAAGAAGCCTTAAAGCTTCAGAAGAAAATGGCCCGCAACGAGTTTACCCTTGAGGACATGCTTACACAGTTCCAGCAGGTAAAAAAGATGGGCTCAATGCAGTCCCTTATGGATATGATTCCTGGAATGGCAAATCAGAATGTTGATTTAAGCGGAATGAAGAAAAACGAAGCCATTATCCTTTCAATGACAAAGAAAGAGCGGGCAAATCACCTGATTATCGGTCCTTCCCGCAGAAAGAGAATTGCAAAGGGGTCCGGAACAACTGTTGCAGATGTTAACAAGCTTATAAAGCAGTTTGAAAAGACCAAGCTTGCCATGAAAAAGGTGAGCCGGAACAAGGGTCTTCAGAATAAGCTTATGAGCCAGCTTGGCGGTAACATGGGCAATCTTGGCAATATGAGCGGCATGGACTTAAGCAGCATGGACCTGAGCAAACTGGGCCGCTTCCGCTAAACAGTATTTTTCATACAGAGCAAATAGCGAGTTTGCTAGCTCTGATTAAAAATTGACGGGAGGGAGCGAATTGCGGGGCAAAAATGCTCTGTTTGTGGATGGCGCGAAGCGACATTTAATAGTTTCTATGCCACAAATAGCGCATAGTGCGCTAGCGCACGGTTTTGACCCCGCAAGGTCGCGACCGGAAGTCAATTTTTAAGTAGAAAATATATAACTCGCTGTTCGTGCAAATATAGCTAATTTACTACAATTACAGAGCTTACGCGGCCATCTTCCGTGTAGGCTCTTTTTGGATTTGTCACATCCACAATGCGGTTCATTCCGATGAAGTAGTTGTAGTAGTATTTTCCTTCCGGAAGGGGAAGGGTGAGCTCGTAAAAGCCTTCACTTGTTTCTTTTAATTCATAAATCCAGGAATCCCAGGAGGTAAAGGTGCCCGCAAGGCGCACCTGAAGCCCGCTTTCTCCCCGATATATAAATTTTACACCTTCTTCCTTTATGCTGCCTGTAAGGCTTGGCATTGTATCCCCGATTTCCAGACAGGAAAGACTTAATCCCGAGTGTTCATCGTAGCGCTGTTTTTCATTTAATGGATCCTTTGTCCAGAGCCCGTCAATCACAAGCCGGTAATCGATGTGGGTAATGTCGTGGGGGCGGTCCAAAATATAGAAGAGAACGTCACTTGTGATGTTGCCGTCTATATCCCGGCAGGTGTGTCGTTCAAAGGAATGAACCGTTTTATACTCTTCAAAATCAAAGGCAATTCCAACATAGCGCGGACCTGATTCTGCGGTAAACACAATCATGGTGTCTAAAACTCTTGGTGGAGCGGCCTTTGTGATATTGGCGACTACATTATTGTACTCATATAAATCTTTTTCTTCCTGTACGGCTGCTTTTTTTGCAAAAGCATTTTGAGATGCTGCAAGAATTAAGGAAAAAGCTAGAAATTTTGTGACTCTTTTCATACTCTGATTTTCGGAAATTAACAGTTTCTTCTTTAGATAAAATCTGGCGGGCTTAAAAAAGCAAAAAAAGTGCTAAACCATTTTTCTGAAATTCCGATGAATAAAAAGAGAAAGAATAAAAGATATCTCGAAAAGGGGTTCGAAATGGGATTTAAGGGAAAAAAACTGCTTCTCCTGACCTGTGCATTTTTTGCTTCTGCTTCGGTATTTGCCAGAAGCCTTGCATTTCAGATTGTGCAGCACAATGACAGTATGGCATCTGTCTGCAATTCTGCGTATGTAATTGAAGATGAACTTTTGAACTATTTTTTTGAAAACGGTTATATCGTGAGCAACAGCCAGGCTTCGATTTCGTCCTGCTCGGATGATGACAAAAAACTGTGGTGCGACGGATATTACGAAGCAAGCGACGGCTCCTTTGATGATTTTGTACAGATTCATCTGTATTTTGGTCAGAATCCGAATATAAATGAAACAAAGGTTTCATTGGGAATGATAGATTCTGTTTCCTGGACAATTACTTCAATAAAAACCGGTAAGTGTCTGGAAACCAATACAAAGAGCGTGACTAAACCCATGGGAAGTGACACTGAAGAAAACGTCAGAAACTTTGCTTCGGATTTTGCCGCTCATATTAAAAAGGTAATAACAAACAGGGTGTAGGAAGGGATATATGAAAAAAATTACAGCTTTACTTTTGTCGGTACTGATGTGCCAGTTCATTTTTACTTCTTTTAGTCCGTCTCTTGACGGTCGTGCAGTAATTGCTGATGACGGAATGATGCCGGAAGGTCTTTTTGCCCGCACAGTGGGCTATCTGCCGGGGGATTCAATCAGCGTTACAAATCTAGCAAAAAAGATCAGCGTTGATATCCTTGTAATCGGAGCTCTGGATCCTTCGGAGGGAGTTGCAATTCTCCTTTCTCCGGAGGCAGCTAAAGTTCTTGGAATGGAAAAGAATGCGAATAACGTCGTAAAAATTACAAAGCGCTCCGGTCAGCTGGATGAACAGGTTTCCGGAACGGCTGTGATTGCGGATGCACCTGTGGTTCCATTGCAGAATGAAGAAACCGAGTCTTCTGGTGATGACTCTTCCGAAGAAGATTCAAAAGTGGCTGCTGCGGATGAAAACGCTTCCGGAGACACTGAATCCGGTGAAAGTGATTACAATTATGACTGGAATTCTGATTCTGAAACTGAAAAGGAAGATGTTGCAACAACAGAACCTTTTAAGGGTGACGAAGATTTTGATGTTGAAGAAAGCAAGGTTGCTCTTGAAGAGGGTGACAGTTCAAGTGATTCCAGCGGCTCTGGTGCTGCGCCGGAAACTGCTCTTGTAACTGATGAACTTCCTTCAGATGATACGGGTTCTGAAGAAAAGGTTACAGATGACCTTTCTTCTGATTCATCAGTAGAAGTGGCTGAAAAATCTGGTTCAGAAAGTGAAGGTTCTGAAGATAAGGGAACGGAAGTTGCTTCTAAAGAAGGTTCTGGAGAAGAAGGTGAGGGTGATGCTGAAGTAATTACTGCCACCGTTGCTGAGGATGTTCCTGAAAGCGAGCCTTTCGTAGAAAAAATCGAAGAAGAGGCTGATGCAAAGCGCCTTGAATATGCCGTTCAGGAAGAAAAAATTGAGGCAGATCTTCTTACTGACCCTGTAGATTCCTCTGTAGCTTCAAATGTTCCTGATTCTGTTTCAAAAACTCCTTTTGAGGAGGAGGGTGTTTCACCTGATGAACTTTCTTCAAGTGAGGAAGAAAATAAGGCTGTTGCAGAAGAAAAAACTGATGACAGCGACAAGTCTATAGCAATGGAAACTTCTTCTGAAGAGAAGCTTTCTGGTGATGAACTTGACGCAGGTGAAGAAGCTGATGCTGACAGCGAAGAAAATACTGAAATTGCTTCTCTCGTAGAGAAAGAAACTGCATTGCCTGAAGAATATGAATCTGAAAAGATTGAAAGTGATGAGCTTTCAGAGCTTCCTGCTGCAGAAATCGCTTCTTCGGCTTCTACGCTTAATAAAATTGAAAATGCAGCTGAAAACTCAGAGCCTGAAACTATCGAGACTGAAAATATTGAGTCTCAGAAGGTTGAAAAAGACAACCTTACAGACTATTCTGACTTTTCAGAAAAGCTTGCTTCAAAAATCTATGAGGATGAGCCTCTGGAAGAAGGTTATGCACCTATAGTTCTTGTTCAGACTGAGCCAAAAACTCCTGAATATACTGAAAAAGAAGAACTGAATAAGGGCAAAAAGGCTGAAAACAGCTGGAAGAATGAAAGCAGCAGAGAAAGAACTGAAGTTCCTGAGATTGCGGCAAATAATTCAAATACTGCTGTAAAGACAAAGGAAAATCCTCCTGCAAAAAGAACCGACTGGAGAAATCTTGTAACCGATAATTCAAACCTTAAAAAAGGTTACTGGTATGTTCAGGCAGCCCTTCTTTCTGAAACTCTGAATATTGAACAGTTCGTAACAAAATATTCCGAAGACTATCCGATCTGCCTTGTTCCGCTTTCAAACGGCCGGGGATATCAGGTGCTTGTTGGTGCTCTTGGAATGGACGAGTACGGAACCGTTCTGAACCGTTTCAAGAGCTACGGCTTTAAGGATGCCTTCGTAAAGCGAATCCGATAAAACTAGCTCACTCTGAAAATATCAGGAGAACGAAGATTGAGTTGTAATTATTCCTAACTTTGAGTTTGTAAATATGATACAAAATTGGCGGGAGGGTAGCGGCAGGCGGGCAAAAAAACTCTGTTTGTGGCTGCCGCGATAGCGGCATTTAATGAGTTCCTTTGCCACAAACAGCGTTTAGCGCGCTAGCGCGCGGTTTTGACCCGCAGGACGCGACCGGTAGCCAATTTTGAAGCAAAATATATGAAACTCAAAATTTAGCCTAATTATAAAACTCAATCTTCGCTCTTTTTTTATGAACCGTTCTAAAGTCACTAAAAAAAAATTCCGTTAATAGAATTGAATGTTTCGTACTTGCAACGAAAAGCAATTGTGGGGTAAAATTATCTAATTATGCCGGGCTTAAGTCAGCTTAAACAATTCAATTCCGATATTCTTTCCCTTGGCGGAGAGCCTGAACTCCGGGCAAAACGCGGGGAAAAGCCTGTCACATTTCCTCTTCCAAAAGGCGTCAAAGACATTGATGATTCCAATGACTTTGTGATGGGTATGCCTGAGCCGGTAAACAATGGCCCCGTTCAAAAGAAAAAAGAAGAGCCGGAAGATTTCTCAGATATTATGGGAACAGCTTCTCCGTCAAGTTCTTCTGATTCATCTTCAGGTGCAGGCGCTTCTGAGAGTGCCGGTATTACTCTTCCTGATTTATCAATTATCAATACAAATATTCCTTCCGGTGAAGGTGAGGATGCAGGTCCGGATCTTTCAATGTTTATGGATGAAGAACCGGAAGAAGAGCCTGTTGTTGAAGAGCCGGTGGAGCGCCAGATTGACGAGTTCTCTCTTGATGAGCTTTTAGGTGGTGCCGGCTTTGACGGTTCTGAAGGTTATGACGAAAATAATTCCGGTGAAGAAAATCCTTCTGAAGACAGTTTTAATGCGGATGAATCCTTTGGCGATGACTCTTCATCGAAGACAGCAGCTTCTGCATCTCAGCCTTCTTCGCCGGCAGCTCCGGAATTTTCTTCTGAGGCAACCTATTTTGATGAAAGTGTATTAACCGGAAATAATGGGGCTCAGGACAGTTTAGACTCTGCTCTCTCTGCAGAAAACCTTTCAGCCGGTGCTCCTTCAGATTCAGACAGCGGTCTTTCGCCGGCAATTCTTGCTGCCCTCAGAGAAGAAGAGCAAAAATCTTCCCCTTCCGATAATTTTTCTGAAATTAATGACGACGAGTTACTGAATAAAGCATTCCCTTCCAGTCCTTCTGTTTCGTCCGACGGAATTGAAGAGCTTGACGCAATGGATTTTGCGCCGGGGGATTCTTTTTCTGCTGATGACTTAAAAGATCTGGAAAGTTCCCTTCCAGAGGATAACCTGCTTTCAGCCCTTTCGGGTTCCGGAGATTCCTTCGGCGGTGCTGATTTGGCTTCCGCTGGAGCCGGGGGGCTTTCTGATTTTGATGGACTGTCCGGCGATTTGTCCGGCGGAACGGACTTAGGTGCAGGAACTGCTTCCGGTGGAACTGGCGTAACATCTGGCGGAATGAATGATGCTTCCGGCGGAACAGATGCAGCTTCCGGCGGGGACGGTCTTTCGGGACTGGATGACCTTTCCGGTTTTGGTGACTCAGCAGGCGGATCCGGAGAGTTTTCCGGTGCAGGAGACTCAACTGGTGGATCAGGGGATGTTTCCGGTGCAGGAGACCTTCCTGAACTGGGAGACCTGGCCGGCGGTGCCGGGGATCTTCCTGGAGCCCCTGGGGAACTTTCCGGTGCAGATGATTTTTCTGGTCTGGGAGATTTAGCCGCTCCCGGAGACCTTTCTGGAGAAACGGATTCCCTTTCCGGCTCTGACATTTTATCCGGTTCTGAAGATGCTGCTTCCGCCGGCTCTTTTGGAGATGCTGTAGACCTTTCCGGCTCTGACGGCTTGTCCGGTACGGATGATTTTGGGGCTCTTGGTGACCTTTCCGGCCTTGGAGACTTAGCCGGAGATGCTGCCGGCGGAGCAGGGGATGCTTCCGGCTTTGGTGACCTGTCTGGTCTGGATGACCTTGCAGGTGGTGCAGACAGTCTTTCAGATGGCGGCGATTCTTTTGGTTCTCTGGATGCTCCCGGAGCGGACGCCGGTGCTGGTTCCGCTGAAAATCTTTCCCTGGATTCAGGTTTTGACCTTCCTCCGGATATATCCGGTTCATTTGACTCTGATTCTGCCGGTTTGTCTTCGGAGGCTTCAGGCGATGCTTCTTCTGATCTGGATGCTCAGAATCCTTTTGGAAGCGATTTTGGTCTTGATGATTTTTCTCAGGAAGAATTGACAAAGCAGGCAGAAGAAACAGAACCGTTTAAAACTTCTGATTTCGGTTCTGACGATACTTCAGCTCTTTTTAATTCTGATACTCTTGATACACCTGATTTTTCAGCGGGCGCTTCAGATTCCGGTGCAGACCTCGGCTCTGATACTGGTATCGGCGGAGACGCTCTTTCCAATGGAAGTCCTTCTCAGGATGCTCTTGATATGCTCGCTTCCGGAGGTTCAATCGATATGTCCCTTCCGGAAGAGGGAATGGATGATTTTGGTTCAGGTGGTGATTTCGGAGGTGACTTCGGTTCTGGTTCTGCCGGTGAAGGCGGTTCTTCGAAGGCAAAAGATTCTGATGATGACTCCTTCCTGGCTGATTTCAATTTCGACATGGATGATTTACCTTCCGACGGTGACGCAGGTTCCTTTGAGGAAGGACCGGTGACAGAAACCTTCGATATCTCCGGCATGGAAGGAATGGAATTCCCTGATACGGATGCCCAGATAAATTCCGCAAACGGTGATTTCGAGTTCAATACTCCTGATTCCATGATGCTTGATAACGGGGATTTTGAAATTCCGGGTTATACCGGAGACAATATCCTTGATGAGAAGCAGCAGGAAAAGCTCCGCCAGAAAAAGGAAGAACCTGAGGAGCAGGCTGAAGATGAGCTTCCTCCAAATACCCTTTCCGACGATCAGTACAAGGTTTTCCTGGAAAATCTTTCTACATATCCTTTAAATGTCCGCATTGCCGTTGAAGACCTGATGGTAAAGAATGAATTTACCGATGATGCGGAATTTGAAATTGTTTCCAAGGTTCTTAAAAAGGTTCCAGCAAGAAATCTTGCCAGTGAACTTGAAAAGATGCTGGATATTCCGATTTCCGTTCCCCGTGACTACGAAAAACGAACGGCAGCGGAATACGAAGCCTATAAGAGCTCCTTCCAGTATCAGCTCAGAAACAAGATTATTCCGGCTGCAATACTGGGAATCTTAGGAATTCTTGTAAGCTTTGCGCTTTTTATTTCTGTACGGAACTTTATTTACCGGCCGGCCCGGGCTTCTTCTCTTTACAGACAGGGATATGCTTATCTTGAAGCTGAGGATTTCCCTCAGTCTGAGATAAAATTCAATGAAGCAACCCGTTTCAAGGTCAAGAAACCATGGTTCTACAAATACGCCCACGGATATATAGAACATAAGCAGTATATCCGTGCAGAACAGATGTACAATGTAATTCTTCAGCGCTTTAAGCACGAAAAACAGGCCGGTCTTGAATACGCTCAGATGGAGCTGGATGAGCTTGCAAATTATGCCCAGGCGGAAGAAATTCTTTTGCGTGAAGTACTTGATTTCCATATAAATGACCCTGACGGACTTCTCCTTTTGGGTGACACCTATCTTGAGTGGGCAACCGAAAAAGACCCTTCAAAATTTGAAGAAGCCAGAATCCGTTATGCAGAGCTTTTGCAGCTTTATGGCGGTAAGAGCGTTGCCCTTGCAAATACCTATCGCGGCCGCCTTATGCGTTATTTTGTGCGCACGGATAATCTGCTTGAAGTTCTGCAGTTAAAAGACAGCTTCATGCCTAAAAAGAACAGTCTTGATTCAGAGGGCTGGACGGAAATGAGCGGCTTCCTGCTTGAAAAATTGTACGGTCCGCTTCCTCCAAAGGAAGAATACCTGAGAACAAAAATTGAGGATGTAAAAGAGATGCTCATGAGGGCGGTTAATTCCGATGAAAATAACCCTGTGGCTCTCTATAATCTGGGAAAGTACTACGTTTATATGAACGACGGTGACCATGCCCGTTCAGCATTCCAGAGAACCATTAAGGCCTTTGATAGTGCTGAAAAGATAAAGAAACGGGACATGTACAAGTTCATCGATTCCTACAGGCTTTTTGGCGAGCAGTACATGGATATCCGGGAATACCTGAAGGCCCGGGAGCAGTTTACGGACGGTATTACCCTGTATCAGAACGAGCGGGATGCAAACGGTTTTGAAGGAAACCAGAAGATTGGTAAGCTTTATCAGGATATGGGTGACATCGACTATTTTATTCAGGGTGATATGAACTCTGCCCTGGTAAACTATGAAAATTCAATTCAGACTCAGAATGACCTTCCTGAAATTCGATATAAGGTGGGCTATATAAAATATAATTCCGGAGAATACACAGAGGCTCTGGGCTCCTTCTTTAAGGCCTGCGAAGAATATCCGGATGATGTAAACCTTCTTCTTGCCATGGGAAATACACTTTCCCTCAAGGGAAACAATAATGCTTCTCAAGGATATTACGAGCATCTTCTGGAAGAGCTTGGACTTGAAATAGATCAGAAGAAAATTATGTTCCCTCAGGCAAAGGCTTCCAGTGCTGAAATCGTGGATAATTACATGAAGGCAACCAATAATCTTGGTGTTACCTTCTACCGGCTGGCAAAAAGAACTGGAAACAGCCTTTACAATGCAAAGGCCATGGTTAATTTCCAGGAAAGCTTACGGGCCTGGGATACCCTTACCCGCAATCTTGAAACAATGAACCGGCTGAGCGGTTCTAATCTAGCAGAGCAGAACCTTCGCTACACAAGTCAGCCGCGTCCTGAGTACGAACCTCAGATTTATACAAAGATTTCAAAGACTCTTTTTGACGAAGATGTTCCGAACTGATCCGGTTCGGAATAAAGATATTCTTTCGGGGCGTTTTAAGGCATTTTAATGTTTAACGGGGGTGGCGTAAAATGAACGATGGAAATAATTACGGTATTCAAAAAAGTTTTCAGACGGGAATTTTTCAGACTCAGTGGAAAAACAGCATCCTTAAGGAACTTTTCAGAAAGACAATTCATCTTTGCAGCGCCTTTGTTCCTCTTCTTCTAAAATACTATTACTGGCAGACAATTATCCTGCTTTTTGCTGCCCTGATTTTTTACAGCATTTCAGAAATATTACGGCTTAAAGGAAAATCCATTCCTCTTGTAAGTAAAATTACCGAGGTTGCCGCCCGGAAAAGGGATGAAAATAAGTTTGTTCTTGGGCCTGTTACTCTTGTAATCGGAATAATCTGTGCGAGCCTTCTCTGGGCTCCGGATAAGGCTGCAATGGGGATTTTTGCCCTTGCTTTTGGGGATGGCCTTGCAAGTCTTTTCGGAAAGCTTTTTGGCAGGGTTCATATTCCTTTTACCCAGGGAAAAACAGCCTGTGGAAGCCTTACCTGTTTTTTTGCGGTATATGTTTCTTCCTTTGCCGTGTGCCGTTCCGCTCTTGTTTCCCTGATTATTGCCCTTACAGCAATGCTTGTTGAGGTAATTCCCATGAAGGACCTTGATAACGTTGTAATTCCCGTTCTTGTAGGCGCCATGGGAACCGTGCTGCTTTAGTTATTTTTGTTTCTGGACAGCCCCATTCGATTTTTTTAATCGTTCCACAGGTAGATGTTGTGCAGCTTCTTTATGTAAAGGTGTGTGCCTGAAACGATGAAAACTGTTCCAAAACACAGAAAAAACAGGTTTGTTGAAGAAACCAGAAAACTGTAACCCAGAGACAAAAGCAGAAGCCCCGTTGCAATGTGAATGTTTGTTTTATCGCCTTTTCTGAGTCTCAGCTGAAGGAAAAAAGCCAGAAGAAGTATGATTCTCTGGGCGTTTATCAGAAGATTTGAAAAACCCCATTCAAAATGTCCTTCCGGAAGAACATGACTTGTGTTCAGAGGATAAAAATTAGCGATTACCAGCCCCAGTACAAAGATTATGGCAATATTCTGTTCAACATACTGCCTGTATTCCGTTCCTGAATAGGCGGCGGAAAACAGTATGCTCGCGGTGCAGATTACTCGGCCTGCAAGAACCAGGCGGGACGCTAAAATGCTGGCAGTTTCCTTTGAATCCCAGAGATTAAAGAAGGGGAAGGAAAGCCGTGCGGCTTCAAAAAAACAGCCGGTAAAAAAGAGTGCAAGAAAAATGATTTCTGATGACTGGGTTTTTTCAAATTCGATGTTTACGATGATCAGGGTAACGAAGGTATAAATCAGAAGAACAAAAATCGAGGCGAAGGGACAGAAAAAATGATAGCGGAAAATAAAAAAACTCTGAAGGGGAAGGACAGGAAGGCTTGTAGGTTCAGCGAGGTGTCCTGTAAAAAAGAAAATTCCAGAGATTAAAAGGCCTGTGATAATCAAAGCCATTGAGATAAAAATCAGTAAGAAAACCAGGCGGTTTTTAATTTTAATAGTCACGTAAAAAATATTAACTTCAATGCAAATAATAGTAAAGAGTTTCTGCAAAAATCCGAAAATAAATTGAAAGAACCTTATGTTTTTATGAGATTTTATGGAAAGTTTTCAGGGGGAACTATGAAAAAACTTTTAGCAGGTGGATTAATACTTTCAGCATTAATTTCAGGAGCTTTCGCAGGAGATTCTGCAGTTCTTGTAGACAAGGGATTTTCGAGGGATGGAAAATTCTACATCTTTGGTCAGTACGGAAGAACGGATAAAAACTTTCAGGGCTGGGCAGAGCTTTATACAGTTGATGTAGAAAAAAATGATTTTGTTCAGGGTGGAGTATTCAAAACTGCTCCGTCTTCCAAAACAGCTTCTTTGAGCGGTAAGGCTGTATATAATGAGCTTGAAAAAAACGCATCATGGAATGTGTCAAAATATCAGGCAGAAAAAGCCAGTGCAGACAGAATCCTTTATATCCGTGAAGAAGAATCAAAAAAAGCAAATGATGAAATTCTGTTTCAGGATTTTACACGTTCTATAGGCTATGAACAGGCCTTCTATTCGGTTCAGCTTGTTCCGGAATATAACGGAAAAGGCCCTTCATCAAAATCTTCTTTTTTCATTATGGTTGAAAAAAAGGAATCCAACGGAAAGATTATTGCCTGCCAGAAGGTTGGTTCTCCATATATCAAGAGAACTGGAGTTACAGGATATAAAATCGAGCGTATCGTATGTGATGAAAGCGGAAGAAATCTTGTATTCATTATCGAAAAGCAGGTTGAAGATTTGACTGGTGTAAATATCCGTTATATGATTGAAGCCTGCCGTCTTTCTGATGCCTTCAGTTCTAAGCCGGAGACATCAAGATTTAATTCAGCATCTTATGGAAAACCTGCGGGAAAACCAGATTTCAGAAAACCGGGCTTTGAAAAATGTGAAGAAAGCCGCCAGAATGATGAAACAAGAGGCCTTCCTCGTCTTTCCGTAGAGTCTGATTCCGGCAGAAACCAGCGTGGTTATGACCGTGGTTTCGAACAGGGTAACGGTCGTGATGCTGAGTGGGGTAACGGTTATGGTGTTGAGCGTGGTTCTGTCGGAGAATCAAATCAGGGCTATGAACGAATATCTGTTGAAAGTGCTGAAGCTTCTGGCATAAAGGGAGAACGCTCCGTTGAGTCATCTTCCCGCTCTGAAAAAACTGTTGAAGCTGCAGTCCGGGATGAAAGAACTTCTTCTGAGCCGGAAGTAAAAGCTTCTGTTTCAGAAACTAAATCAGAACCAGAACAGATTAAAGAAGAAAAAGTATATTTTGACGAAAAATAAAGAAAAATAGAGATAGAAAAAAGTCACCTCCATAGTTAAAGAAGGCTTCGAAAAATCGGGGCCTTTTTTTATGCGAACTGCCCGATATAAAAAAAAATATAACAAATATTTATAAAAATAAAGGTCAGTTTTTTCATTTTTTTTTACACTAATTATATTGTACGGAGGAAAAATGAAAGATAAAACTGATGTAAAACAAAAGAAAAAAGGCGCTGCCTGTTTAAACAAAGGTGCTGCCTGCTTTTTTAAATCATTACCGGATTCTGCAAAAGAAACAATTATTACGGTTCTGGAAGCCCTTATTCTGACCGCCATAATTCTTTTTGCGGTTTCTCCTGTTTCCTGTAAGCTTACCGGAGGAATAATTGAACTTGTCTCCTCGGATTATGAATGTCCAAAGCTGGTTTCCTATTCTGTAGAAGACTCTTCCTCAATGCGGTTTGCTTTTTCCCAGGCAGTTTCCCTGAAGGGTATTACCGTGTTTCCGGAAAATTCAATGAGTTCACTGGAATATGAATATTCAGTTGCCGATTCTAAAAGCGCCTGCTTTGTGTTGCTGAAGTTTAATGAGCCCTTAAAAGCGGGAATGGAATACAGTATTTATGGAAACGCAAAGGATTCCCGGGGAAATTCCCTTTCCTTCTGTCTTCCTTTTCTGGGGTATAACAGTAATGTTGCACAGCTTGAAATTATAGAGGTTCATCCAAAGTATCAGGGGGAAAGCAAGGGAAACGGTATTTTCAAGAATGAATATGTCCTCTTTAATGTTTCAAAAAGCGGAAATCTTTCTTCCCTCTGCTTTATAAGTGCTTCCGACGGGGAGGAAAAATCCTGTTCATTCCCTTCTGTTGAGGTTTTTGAAGGGGAGAAGCTTGCACTTCATTTAAGAAATAAGGGGTCGGGCTGCGTGAACGAAACTGGTTCTGATTTTACTCTTTCAACGGCCTGTTACTCTAAACCGGATGTCCGGGATTTGTGGCAGGAAAATGAAAATGCCCGGCTTGGGGATGAACAGGATGTTCTTGTGGTCCTGAATACCCAGGATGATAAAATTGTAACTGCTTTCTGCTATGCTTCCTCTGCGGCAATGCAGTCCCATGCCTGGAAAACAAAAACTATGCAGGAACTTTCTGAAAGGGTGTTTGAAGAAGGTTTCTGGGAAGGCGGGGCGGAAATTGAAAATGCATTTTTAAGCGACGGAATAACGGCTTCAAAATCCTTTATTAAGAACGGAAAAAATAATTCATCTCTGTCCTGGAAGATCGATACGGCCAGTTTAAAGTAGCCGGATTTTTGGTTTGATGCAAAGTGGGGGGCAGTCAAAGGGGGTGACGCGAAAAAAAACAATTTCGCACTTTTTAAAAAAGCGTGTTATAATGTTGGGAACAGGAGATTTTTTAATGAAACGCTACCAGCCGTATGATTCTATTTCATTTTTAAACGAATTCAGAGGGAAAGATTTTACAGGAGAATGGCCGACAGTACCGGAAATGTTCAGTATTTCCGTAAAGCGCTTTCCTGACCGTCCCTGTTTTACGGATTTTGACGGAGAGGGCGGAAAAAAGCGTACCTGGACTTACAGTCAGGCTCTGGATGCAATTCTTCGCCTTGCTTCGTGGATGAATGAAAACGGCGTAATGCACGGGGACAGAGTGGCCGTTTCCGGTAAAAACTCCCCGGAATGGGCAATAGTTTACCTTGCGGCTTTGTTTGCAGGTGCAATTATCTGTCCGATGGATTATGCTCTTCATGCAGAGGAGCTGGAAAATCTCCTTTCCAGGGCGGAACCAAAATTCTTCTTTGTCGACGATGAAAAATATGCTCATTTTACGGAAAAAGAATATCCTTTTGGAGTTTATTCCCTTAATGTAAAACAGAAGACAAAGGAAAAGTATGTACTGGATCTTGCAGCAACAAAGGCTCCTTCAATACAGAGCGCAACCATTGAAGAAACTGCGGCAATCCTTTTTACAAGCGGAACAACCGGCATCCCGAAAGGGGTTATGCTTTCCCACAAGAATCTTGTAAGCGATACCTATATTGCCCAGACCCATATGCATCTTTATGAGACGGATGTTTTTTACGCACTGCTTCCGATTCATCACGCCTATACTATGCTGGCTGTATTTATGGAAACAATTTCGGTTGGTGCCGAGGTGGTTTTTGCAAAGAGCATGTCTGTAAGCCGCATGATGAAGGAATTGAAGGAAGGAAAGATTACCATGCTTCTTGGTGTTCCGATGCTCTTTAATAAGCTTGCATCAGGAATCATCAAGGGAATGAAGGAGAAGGGCTTCTTTGTTTACGGAATCTTAAAGCTTCTTATGGGCTGGTCCTACTTCTGTAAGTGTGTCTTCCATGTAAATCCGGGAAAGAAGATATTCCACGCGGTTCTGGATAAGGCCAGTATTGCAACAATCCGAATTGCAATCTGCGGCGGCGGTCCTCTTGCAAAGAGCGTTTTCAAGTTCTACAACCAGATGGGAATTGACTTCGTTCAGGGCTATGGACTGACGGAAACTTCTCCGATTATTGCACTTAATCCTGTTGAGCATTTTAAGATTCAGAGTGTAGGCCGGTATTTTAAGGACTATATGGAGATGAAAATCGATAATCCTAGCGAAAATGGAATCGGTGAAATCTGTGTAAGAGGCCCTATGATTATGCAGGGCTACTACAAAATGCCGGAAGAGACCGCTTCTGTTCTTTCTGATGACGGCTGGTTTAAGACTGGAGACCTGGGCTGGCTTGATAAGGAAGATTACCTTATGCTTTCCGGACGCTCAAAGAACATGATCGTAACTGAAGGCGGAAAAAACGTATATCCTGAAGAAATCGAGGATTCCTTCCAGCTTGAAACTGATATTCAGCAGATTACAGTTCAGGGCTATATTGCAAATGAGGCAACAAAGTCTGAAGAGCTTGAAGCCTTGATTTATCCCAGCGACGAGCTTCTGAAGCGTCTGAATATTGTCCGGGAGGATACTTCGGCTGAAACCAAAAAGACCATTGCTTCTTCCGTTCAGGAAGTGGTTGACCGCGTGAACAAAAAGCTTTTGCCTTACCAGCGCATTTCAAAGATTACGGTTCTGGATTCTCCTCTTGAAATGACAACAACCCTTAAGGTAAAACGAAACTATAAAAAATAAATGAAGGGCTTCCGTATTCGTTTTTTTTGCTGCAATAATAATTTTGTGCGGAAGCCCTTTCAATTCTGTCAGATAAAAATAATTCTGTTGTGTTTTTATTCGTGGTGTATTAAAATAGATTTCATATGAAATTTACAAGAAGCAGTGGAATATTAATGCACCCGACATCGTTTTCGGGTACACCGGGAATAGGAACGCTTGGAAAAGCGGCCTATGAATTTGTAGATTGGCTTGAGTCTGCTCATCAGAGTTTGTGGCAGATTCTCCCAATTGGTCCTACAGGCTATGGCGATTCTCCTTATGCATCGTTTTCAACCTTTGCAGGAAATCCTCTTTTAATCGATCTTGACGATCTTGTTCAGAGAAACTGGGCAGACAAGACTGATGTTGCACCTGCCGAATACATCAAGACAACCGGAAAGGTTGATTACGGCAGCGTTGTATGGTGGAAGATGCCTGTTTTATTTAAGTGTGCAGCTTACTTCCTTAAAAATGCATCAAAAGACGACCGCGTAAAATACGAGGCGTTCAAAAACGATAACTCTTCATGGCTGGATAACTATGCAAACTTCACAAGCATCAAGCAGTTCTATGATTCAGAGGCTGAAAAGCAGGGAATCAGCGGAATTGCACAGATGTGGAATGCATTCTGGCCGGAAAAACTTGCTAAATGTGATCCGACTGCCGTTTCAAACTGGAACGCAGAGCACACAGAAAATATCGAGCAGATTAAGGCTATTCAGTTCTTCTTCAGCGTTCAGTGGTTCAGCCTTAAGGAATATGCAAACAAGAAGGGCGTAAAGCTCATCGGTGATATCCCGATTTTCGTTGCTCCTGATTCTGCTGATGTATGGGCAAACCAGAAATTCTTCCAGCTTGATAAAAAAGGTATTCCTCTTAAGGTTGCCGGTGTTCCGCCGGATTATTTCTCTGCAACCGGTCAGCTCTGGGGTAACCCGCTTTACGACTGGGATGCAATGAAAAAAGACCACTATTCATGGTGGGTAAAACGAACACAGCGCATGACTGAACTGGTTGATATTCTTCGTATCGACCACTTCCGCGGATTTGAAGCATACTGGTCAATTCCATACGGAGACCCGACTGCCGTAAACGGAAAGTGGGTTCCAGGACCGGATATTGATCTTTTCAATGCAATCAAAAAGGCTCTTGGCGAGCTTCCAATCATTGCAGAAGACCTTGGTGTTATTACTGACGGAGTTAAAAAGCTTCGTGATGACGCAGGTTTCCCGGGAATGAAGGTTCTGCAGTTTGCCTTTGATCCAAACGAAGCTGGAAGCACAGGTATGATAAATGCCTTCCTTCCTCATATGTATCCTAACTCTTGTGTTGTTTACACAGGAACCCATGATAACGATACTATGCAGGGCTGGCTGGACAGCGCTCCTGATGCAGCTGTAAAAATTGCTGCAGAATATGCTTTTGGTAAAAAGATGACTGAAAAAGAAGCTCGTGCTGCTTCTAATGACGGTTCTCTTGAAGAAGCTCTGGTTCGCTGTGCAATCGCTTCTTCCGCTGATATGGCAGTAATTCCAATGCAGGATATTCTTGATCTTGGTGCAGAAGCCAGAATGAATATTCCTAACACAACAGGTACAAACTGGTCATGGCGTATGGAAGAGGGAAGCCTTACAAAAGAAAAGGCTGAATGGCTTGCATTTATCACCGACCTCTACGGCCGTTATATTAAAAGCAAATAGCTGATATGACTGGCTTTTAGAAAGCCGGCTATATCTATCTAAAGTTTAAATCAATGTAAAGCGCGGTGGAAAAATCTACCGCGCTTTTTAATGGGGAAAAATGTCAGATTATAATTGCATCGTAGTTCTTGGTCCTACTGCTGTGGGAAAAACTTCTATCGGGGTTCGGATTGCTTATGAGCTTGGGGGAGAGGTGATTTCTGCTGATTCCCGCCAGACTTACCGTGGACTTGATATCGGTTCCGGAAAAGATTTGTGCGAATATGTAGTGAACGGAAAGCAGGTTCCCTATCATATGATTGATATTGCGGATTTAAGTGAAGAATACAATGTTTTTCACTATCAGCAGCAGTTCTACCGGATTTTTGACGATATTATTGCCCGGAAAAAAATACCGGTGATTGTCGGCGGAACAGGCCTTTATCTTGATGCGGTAATCAGAAATTACGACCTTGTGGATGTTCCCCGGGATGAAGAGCTTCGTGCTTCCCTTGAAGACAAGAGCCTTGAAGAGCTTTCGGAGATGTATCTTGAATTAAAGCCGGACCTTCATACTAAAAATGACCTGGAGGAAAGGGAACGGGTAATCCGGGGAATTGAAATTTACTATGGTACCCACGGAAAAAAGGCGGAAGAAC
Source organism: uncultured Treponema sp. (assembly GCA_946186185.1). Classification (GTDB taxonomy): domain Bacteria; phylum Spirochaetota; class Spirochaetia; order Treponematales; family Treponemataceae; genus Treponema_D. The sequence goes on from CAMHMJ010000005.1 coordinate 24,051, forward strand.
TGAAAAAGACAATGTATCCGCGTCCTGATGTGCGCCCGCTTGTTATTGGAACAACCCTTGAAAGAACTGAAATCTGGAGCAATATTAAAAAGCGTCTTGATGAGCGCATGGATCAGGGGATGATAGAAGAAGTTTCATCTCTTCATGAAAAAGGAACGGACTGGATTCGTCTTGAGAAACTGGGTCTTGAGTACCGGTATCTCGCCCTTTATCTGCAGGGAAAGTACGAATCGAAAGAAAAAATGACAGAAGAGCTTTTTATCGCTATCAGGCAGTTTGCAAAACGACAGGAAACCTGGTTTCGCTTTATGGAAAAAAACGGTGTTCAGATTCACTGGCTTTCAAAAAATCCTTCAAAAGAAGAACGAATCAGCGAAGCCCTGGGCCTGATAAAAGAATATTTTCCGCTTTAGTGCATGGCGCTTAAAAGCGTTTTTAAGCTTTGAGCGCTTTTTATGCATTGACGGCGATTTTTACAGGTTCTGTGATTTCTGTAAGATAGCCGGTGCGGATGCAGCTTTCAAAAAGTTCTTTGCTTAAGAAATCGGTTTTTGTCTCTTCGTAGCCGTCTAAATCACGTACGATTTTGATAACATAACCGTCATCTGTTTCTTTCAAAATTGTCATGTAGTCGTTTTTGTTTCCCAAACTTTTAAGTGAATAGCTTTTCATAATAGCCTCCCAATTGTTTTTAAGTTTAAATAAAATTGAACTACAATTACATCTTCGGTAAAATAAAAATAAATGTTAGAGAAATTTTATAAAAATTATTTTGTAGATTCTCATCTTCATCTTGCACAATGTGCGGGTTTTGAAAAAATAAATCCATTTCCTTTCGAAAATTACTCCTGCCTTACCTGTTTTCATTCTGCGGAAGAGTGGGCGGCCTTTGAAAAAATTGAAAAGAAGTTTCAGTCTGACAGTAATGAAAAATCTGCTTCTCTTACGGAAGCTTTTTCTGTGGACATTGTTTCCGGGGAAAATGCAAAAAATCCGGATATAAAAAAGGCTTTCGGTCTTCATCCTCAGAATCCGGATATGAAAAACGCAGAACTTCTGGAACGGCTGCTTTCTGAAAAGAAAATTTGTGCAATAGGGGAGGCGGGCTTTGATTTTTTTACGGAAGAATTTAAGAGCCGGCGGAAAGAACAGAAAACCGCCTTTGAAGCACAGCTTTCCCTTGCTTCTTATTATAAGGTTCCTGTGGTTCTTCATATCCGAAAAGCCTTTTCAGAGGTTTTTGCATATAAAAACGTACTGAAAAATCTGCCTTCAGTCATTTTTCACGGTTTTCCCATGGGGCTTTATGAAGCTGAATCTGTATTAAAAAGCGGAATAAATGCTTATTTTTCCTTTGGAAAGGTTCTTTTCCGGGGCGGAAGAAAAGCCCTTGACTGCGTAAAGAATTTGAGCCTCGACCGACTTCTTCTGGAAACCGATGCTCCTTACATGACTTTGAAAGATGAAGAATACACGAGTTTTACGGATATTGCAAAAGTGTACGATTTTGCCTGGTTCGTAAGAAAAGCTGCAACCCCGTCCGAAAGACTTTCAGAAGAAGACTTCTGCGCCCGGCTTAAGAAAAACTTTTACTCCTGCTTCGGCCTTCCGCTCAATTAAAATCCGCTCCCAGCCCGCCCTCGTTCATCCCTCATACTTCATCCTTCATACTTCATACTTCATATTCCATCCTTCATCCTTCATACTTCTCCTTCATCTTCTCCCCTTTATTATTTCCCGGTAATCCGTTATAGTTTCCTTTATGACTAAAATTAAAATTCCTTTGTATGTCACTCTTTTGTCCGGCATACTCTTTACGCTTTTTCAGATTTCATTTCACTTTGATATCAGTATTCTTTCATTTTTTATAAGTGCTGCCATGAGTTATTTTATGGTTCGCTGCTGCTTTATGAAATTCTATAAAAATCAGGATGAACGCTTTATTCTTGCAACTCAGAAGCTTTTGCAGTACGCACCTTATGCTTATCTGATTTCCTTTATAATCCGCCGCTCCGGAAAAACTGAAACTCCATACTGGTACGATCTTATTACCGTGCTTTTATGGGCCCTTGTTCTTGTTGTGCGCTATTTTGTTCTTTATTACCTGAATGATAAGCGTATCGGTGAGCTTAACCGCGCCTGGAAAAAAGAAAAAAAAGGTTCCCTTATTGTAAAGCCTGCCGGCAAAAAACGGATCGTATTTGAAATCATTGACTGGATTGACGCTCTGGTTCAGGCCGTTTTCATGGTTCTGATTTTCCAGATTTTTGTACTTCAGCTCTATGTAATTCCGTCAGAATCTATGGTTCCGGCTTTCCTTATAAAAGACCGTGTGGTTGTATTTAAAACCCCAAGCGGTCCAAAAATGCCTCTTTCAGATATCGGGCTTCCATGTGTAAAAAAATACAAAAGGGGCGATGTTGTAGTTTTCAGAAATCCTCATTACAGAATGGACAGAAAATCCGAGGTTCGCACGGTTGTAAGCCAGCTGATTTACATGCTTTCCTTCAGCTCAATCAATCTGAATGTTGACGAAAGAGGGGAGGTGAAGGCGGATCCTCTTGTAAAGCGAATTACCGGCGTTCCTGGTGAACAGCTTATGATGGTGGACGGCGTGCTTTATGCCCGAACAGGTGCAAGCGACGATTTTTCTAAGGTAGAAATTGATGAAAAATTCGCCAGAAGCAATCTGAATAAGCTTCCGCCGGATATCAGCCGCGGAGTGGAAACTATTCCCCTTTCTCAGGACAATTACGACAGAATGCTTTTTGTAGAAGAAGAAAGAAATAAGCTTGATATTGAAAGCGTTTCCTTTGAATGTCTTTCGATTGCGGGTGAAATCCGCCGCTTGAATTCAATATATCTTTTGAGAAACGAAGCTAAATCCTTCGATGCATCTTCAGTTTCTCTTTATGAAGAAAATCTTTTTATGCACGCAGACGAAATTGCTTCAGCCCTTCTGAGTTCAAAGGATGCTGTAAAATGGTTCTCGGATTTTATGACCTCCTGGATTCACGATAAAAATAAAAATCTTGTTTTAATGTCCAATGACCTTTATGCAGAAAGCAATTACCGGCTGAACCTTATGATTAAGCTGACTTTCGGCCGTCTTGTGCTTCAGAGAGCAATTCTCCTTTCCAACGGAAAAAGCCCCGCTGAGCTTTCGGAAGATCCAAAATCTGAGTACATTCTTCAGACTGCCGGACTTCTTGATTTCTATGTCCGCTGTCTTGACCAGAGAAGTATGCCGGTTTTCCCGGCTAATGAAGAAGACGGAACACCAGTTTATATTCCTGAAAACTGCTATTTCATGATGGGAGACAACCGCTTTAATTCACTGGATTTACGCCATTCCTATAATTACAGCCTGGTGCCTCTTACGAAATACGACCCGTATTCGGTTACCTATATGTCAAATATGGCTCCTCAGTATGTAAACAGAAAATACATTCTTGGAACGACCTTCTACCGCTTCTGGCCGTTAAGCCGCCGCGGAATCATTAAGACAAAGTAGGGTGCTTTTGTATGCGTGCCTGCATATAAAGGAAAAAAAAGTACCTTTATTTGACTATGAAGAAAAAAATGTTTATATTTATAGAATATTGATAAAAAGGAAATAATATGATTGTTGATAAAATCCTTACAGCTATTTTTGGTACACAAAATGACCGTGATGTAAAAAAACTCCGCCCGCTTCTTGCTCAGGTTAATGCAAAGGAAGAATGGGCTCATGCTCTTTCTGCAGAAGATTTCCCAAAACAGACTGCAAAATTTAAGGAACGCCTTGCTAACGGCGAAACCCTTGATGATATTCTTCCGGAAGCCTTTGCCCTTGCCCGGGAAGCGGCTTACCGTGTTTTAGGTGAGCGGGCTTACGACGTTCAGATTATGGGTTCCCTTGTTCTTCACTCAGGAAGAATTACTGAAATGAAAACCGGTGAAGGTAAGACCCTCATGTGTGTTCCTGCCGTTTATTTGAACTCTTTGAGCGGAAAAGGCGTTCATGTTGTAACCGTAAACGATTACCTTGCAGAACGAGATGCCGACTGGATGCGCCCGGTTTATGCTTATCTTGGCCAGACTGTCGGTTCAATCCTTTCAAATATGGATAATGACGCCAGAAAGGCTTCCTATAACTGCGATATTACCTACGGTACCAACAACGAATTCGGTTTTGACTACCTTCGCGACAACATGCAGATTGACCTTTCCCGGAAGGTTCAGCGCGGATTTAATTTCTGTGTAGTTGATGAAATCGACTCTATCTTAATCGATGAAGCCCGAACTCCGCTTATCATTTCCGGACAGGGTGAAGACGATACCTACAAATACCACGAAGTTGATAAATATATCGGAGAACTTACCGAGGTTGAGAAAGACCCTAAAACCAACGACTATCCGGATGAAGTTGATATGCTTCCGGAAGAACGAAAGAACATCAAGGGTGACTACAAAATCGATGAAAAATACAAGAAGGTTTCCTTTACCGATGCCGGTATCAACCACATCGACGAAATCCTTCATAAGCACAACCTCATCGCTCCGGATACAAAGGTTGTAGACGAAGAAAACTTTGAATACGTTCACTATTTTACTCAGGCATTGCGTGCCCATACTCTTTACCATGTGAATGTAGATTATCTTGTTCGTGACGGACAGGTTCAGATTGTAGATGAATTTACCGGTCGTGTTCTTGAAGGCCGCCGCTACGGTGACGGACTTCATCAGGCTATTGAAGCAAAGGAACATCTCCGCATTGCCCAGAGAAACAGAACTCTTGCAACCATCACTTTCCAGAACTTCTTCCGAATGTACGACAAGCTTTCGGGTATGACCGGTACTGCCGCAACAGAAGCCGTGGAATTCAACAAAATCTACAAGCTGGATGTAGTTGCAATTCCTACAAACCGTCCGGTTGCCCGAATTGATGAAAATGATGAAGTTTACCTGAACGAGCAGGATAAATGGGAAGCAATCTGCAAGGAAGTAAAAGCTGCACACGACAAGGGGCAGCCGGTTCTTGTAGGTACAGTTTCCGTTGAAAAATCAGAGCTTCTTTCAGCTCTTCTTACAAAGAAAGGAATCCGCCACGAGGTTTTGAACGCTAAAAACCATGCCCGTGAAGCTATGATTATTGCAGAAGCCGGTGCAAAGGGCGCCGTTACAATTGCAACAAACATGGCAGGTCGAGGTACCGATATCAAGCTTGGCGGTAACCCTGAGTTCCGTGCACGAAAACGAGCCGGCACTAACGCAACACCTGAGCAGTTTGAAGCAGCCCTTAAGATTGAAAAAGAGCAGTGGCTCAAGGATAACGAGGAAGTTAAACAGTGCGGCGGTCTTTATGTAATCGGTTCTGAACGTCACGAATCACGCCGAATTGATAACCAGCTCCGCGGTCGTTCCGGACGACAGGGAGACCCGGGACGAAGTAAGTTCTTTATTTCTATGGACGATGACCTTATGCGTCTCTTTGGCGGTGACCGCATGAAGAATATGATGAGCCGGATCGGTATGGAACCGGGAGAACCGATTTACCATCCATGGCTCAACAAGGGTATTGCAAAGGCTCAGGCTAAGGTTGAAGACAAGAACTTTGAAATCCGAAAGCATCTTCTTGATTACGATGATGTTGTAAACGAGCAGAGAAGTGAAATCTATGCACAGCGTGATGAACTTCTGGCTGACGAGAACCTTGCTGACCGCGTAATGAACAATGCCCGGGATGCAGTTGAAGTTATGTTCTATGACTACAGCCATGCAGGTAAAAAACAGCAGGAAGAAGCCCGCGCAGCCCTGAATGAAGAAATCAAACAGACCTTCGGTGTTGCCCTTGCTGCAGAACGCCTTACCGCTGAAGCTCTTGAAGCAGTTTTGCAGAACGATATTACTGAGAAGGAAACTCTTGTTGGAAAAGAAAACCTCAACATGTTCATCCGCTATCAGTATGTTCAGATTATCGATAAAAAATGGCTTGACCAGCTGGAAGCCCTTGAAGGTCTTCGTGAAGCTGTAAGCCTTCGTTCTTACGGTTCAAAGAACCCGCTTACTGAATACAAGATTGACGGCTTCCGCATGTTCGATGAAATGCTTGATTCCATCAGAAATACTGTAATGAGCCGCGTATTCAAGGTAAAGATTCAGCTGAGTCCTGCTGCAATGGAAGCCCGCAAGGTTGCTGCCCAGAGAATTCAGCAGAATATGAGTGCACAGCATTCTGAAAGTCAGGGTGAATTCGGAGTTACACAGACTTCCCGCGTTGCAAATTCTGCAATGAACGCTGATGCTGCCCGAAGAACTGCCGCAAATTCTGCAATGCAGAAACGGGCTCAGGGTGATAATATTACCGTTCGCCGCGTGGCTCCAAAGGTTGGAAGAAACGATCCATGTCCGTGCGGAAGCGGGAAAAAATACAAGCAGTGCTGCGGACGCAACTAGGTTTTAATTTTTTTATGACAAAAATGAGAAACGTAAGGCCGGCTTCAAAACCGGCTGTAACTTTATGCACTTTGTTCATATTGATGATATCTCTTTTTTCTTCCTGTTCCCGTTCTTCAAGGATAAAGTCCGTGGAAGAGGAGGAGCTTTTTTCTCTCGATTATGGAAATTTTGAAGAGCAGATAAATCTTTTTGCCATAAAAAATATCGGTTTTTTGAAGACTCAGGTCTGCATGAGGGACGGCTTCTTTTACATTGTAAACGGGGAAGCCGGTAAGATAATTTCCCTCAATTCTTACGGAGACCTTCTTTCCCTCTATTACAGCGAGGATTTGTTTGCTCAGAAAAATCCGGGACTTCCCCGGCTTTCTTCAGAAGGTGTGTGGAAACCGGTTGAGTATCCCTTCGAATTTACCGGAAAAATTGCTGTTGATTCACGAAAATACATGTACGTTGTAGGAACTGTTCCAAAAGAGCGAAATGAGCAGGATGAAAATGCAAAGCTTTTGTACAGCCATGTTGTTCTGTGTTTTTCCAGCGACGGAACTGTAATTGACTATATCGGTCAGCAGGGACCGGGTGGAACTCCTTTTCCATTTATAAAGGATATCTGGACAACTGAAAACGATGAGCTTGTTGTTGTATGTACAACCAATGACGGCTTAAAGGTTTTCTGGTTTAATTCAAACGGCTTTTTGCGCTATGAAATCCCGATTATAACCTCAAAGGTGCCACTTATTTCACCGGAATCTGTAAATTACAACGCCTCTTCTTCTGATCTGTTTGTAACTGTTGAAAATGTTATTCCGGACTGCTATTCACAGCGCCTTTATGTAAAGGTTGACTATTACCTTCCGTACATTGATGAAGAGTCCCGGGTTCAGTCCGGTGTAGATTACATTCAGTCCATGATTTGCCCACTTAATATTGAAACAGGGCAGTATCAGGAGCCTGTAAATATTCCTCCATATGAAGTTTCTGTTACCAATGACTTCAGTAAGATTTCATACTCGCTTCCATACGATTTTATCGGGGTTACGCGAAATAACTGGTTCTTCTTCCTGATTACCACCGAAACCGGTTTTTCAGTAGAAATGATTCAGCCGGGAACCCAGAATTTCCTTAAGCGGGAATTTCTTGTGGATCACAATCAGGTTATGTACTATTCCTTCTCACTTTCAAAAGAGGGTATAATTTCTGCACTTCTGGCGGACAAGGAAAAAGCTCGGGTTGTATGGTGGCGCACAGACCTTCTTGTTGATTCAAAAGTCAGACAGTAGAAGGCCGGATGTAAAGTCCCAGGATGTAAAAGAGGTTTTTATGGAGTTCAAGAACATTCAGGAAACGGCAGCGGAAGATAAGAAAAGTCTTGCCACCTCTGAAAATCCCGGGTTCAAGGCTGAGACAGCATCTTATGCTGACCCCGCTGCTACTGCCTCCCTTCACTTTTACTACAACCGGGAGGAGCGGCTCAAAAATGCTCCTCAGAGCGTGCGGGATTATTACGAAGGAAAAATGAATCCTGAAAAAGGACTGTTCCGGGTTCTGGTTTCCAATCGGTCAAATAAATTTCTTTTAATTTCAATTGTTCTTCTTGCAGCTTTCATCTGGATGTTTAATTTCCTTTCGAAAAATGTATCAGACCGTATTTTTGGAACGGAGTGCTCTTTAGAAGCTTTTTCTTTTGACGATACAGTTTATGCCAGCCTGAAATTTGACGAAGTAAAAAAATCAGGCATAAAGGCGGGCTTGAAAAACAGCCTGCAGACTGGGGGAACATCCGGTTCAAAGCCCGGTTCAAGCTCCGGCGAAAAATCCGGGGAGGGCGCTTATTCCCTGCCATTTACGGTTGTTTTTACCGCCTTTGATAATTCCGGTCTGGTTTCTGATAAAAAGGAAATTCAGGAGTTTTTTACGGGAAACGAACTCTTTGTACGGACAAAATTCAGCGATTATGATATAATAAAAGTAACAGCGCTTGTACAGTCAGAATTTGAATCAAAAGAGATTTCTGCTTTTATTCAAAGGAAGTAGGGTGCTGAAGTCGAGTTGTATTTAACGGGGTTTTTATGCTTCAGTTTTATTTTCTTTCGGTTCTGCTGAATATCCTGACAGGACTTGTTTTGTTTTTTAATGATAAGGATAAAGTTTCGGAGGACGATTTAACCGTTCTTGAAGATGAAAATGAAGCATCTGTTAAGTCCGGGGTAAAAACTTCTCTCTTTTCAAAGTTTTTTGGAAAAGGTTCCTATACCGATGATGAAATGTTTTATCTTGTTTTAGGCTGCCTTTCGATTTTTACGGCCCTGATAAAGCTGCTTTCGGCGGTCAGCGGAATTGCGTTCCTGGGGGATCTGTTTCCGGCCGTTGCGGGGTTTGCCGGAGGTGCTTCCGTTCTGATTATGTATTTTCAGCTTCGTTCAACAGTTGCGCTGGATATAAACAGCACCTTAGAGTTTATTCTTGTTGAAAGCCGCAAGGTGGTGGGTATAATTTGTCTGGTTGTGGGCATCATTCATTTTATTGTTCCGGGCGTGCTGTTTTTGTAAGGAAAGATGAAAATGAGTAGTTCTATTGCGTGTATTATATATAACGATAAAAAAATTCTGATAGCTCACAGAAATCCTACAGGGGATATGGGAAACCGCTGGGAATTTCCTGGTGGTAAAATCGATGAAGGTGAAAATGCCGAGCAGGCAATAATCCGGGAAATGATGGAAGAATTTTCCGTAAAAGCCACTGTTCACGAAAAGATTACGGAAACAACCTTTGTTCATAAGAATAAGGAGTGCAGTCTTGAAGCATATCTGGTTTCTCTTGAGCATGACGGAATGAAAACGCCCTATGTACTTACTGAGCACACGGAATACAAATGGGTAGACCCTCAGGAAATCAGAAACCTGTCTTTTGTGGATTCTGACTTAAAACTTTATCCTGATGTTCTTGAATTTTTAAGAAAAACTTTCGGGTAAGCTTTTTAAAACAGGAAATACCGGATGAACAGAAAATTATTGATTGTGTTTTTTTCTTTACTTGTTTTTTCAATGTTTGGTTCCTGTAAAAAGGATAAAACTATCTGTTTTGATGAATCTGAACCCCATTCTCTTATTCCAGATATTTCCTGGGCTCTGGTGAATGAACCCTATGTTGCCTACCGGGAAAGTCCGGACTGGAACAGCGAGGTTATCGGGCACTGCCGTAAAAACGATATTCTTGAAGTGAAGGGCAGAACTATTTCTTCCGGTGAAATCTGGTATTCTTTTGATTCCGGCTATCTTCCTGATTCTTCGGTTCTGATTTATTCAAACAGATTCAAGGCATTGACTGCCAGAGGACGCACGAACTGATGGCATTTATTATTGCGGAAATTGGAACCAGCCACGAAGGAAATCTTGATAAGGCAAAATCCCTGATTGACTGCGCTTTTGATGCGGGTAGTGATGCCGTAAAATTTCAATGGGTATACGCAGATGAAATCCTTCATCCGAAAACCGGATTTGTAAAGCTTCCTACCGGAAACATTCCGCTTTATGACCGATTTAAAGCCCTTGAGTGTCCCTTTTCTTTTTATGAAAAAGTCCGGGACTATTCAGAAAAAAAAGGAATAAAATTTATCTGTTCTCCCTTCGGACTTCGTTCCCTTTCTGAGCTTCTGCAGCTTTTTCCCTGTGCCGTAAAAATTGCAAGCCCGGAGTTGAATCATTATCCCATGCTTTCTGCTCTCGCTGAATACAGGGAAAAACAGCTTTTGGCTGGGGAGCCGGCTGTTCCTGTAATTTTATCAAGCGGAGTTTCAACTTTAAGCGATATTGAAAAGGCTCTTTCGTATTTTGAAAACGGAAAGGGGAACTGTGCTAAAAAATCTTCCGGGAAAGTTAGCAGAGAAGCAAATGTCCATGATAGATGTAAAGCCCCTGATGCAGAGCGGTGTAAAGAAGCGGCTTCAGTTCTTCCAGACCTTACTCTACTTCACTGTATTACAAGTTATCCGGCTCCTGAAAGCGAGTACAACGTCCGGCTTATCGAAACATTGCGAAATGTGCTTGGCGTTTCAACGGGTTTAAGCGACCACAGTCTTGATCCTGTTCTGGTACCAGTTCTTTCTGTCCTGTGCGGGGCAGAGGTTATCGAGAAGCATATCACTTTAAGCCGGAAAACCAGCGGACTTGATGACCCTGTTGCTCTTGAAGGGGAGCAGTTTGCCCTTATGGTTCACGCCGTTCATCAGACACAGGCGCTTTTGAACCGCTACGGAAAGGAAAGGGGAAAACAGGAGATGTTTAAGCAGCTTTCTGAAAGTTATCCGGCTGAAAAAATTGAAGCTTGTCTGGGAAATGGGGTGAAAAATCTTGCTCCCTCTGAAAAAGAAAATTATGGACGGACGAACCGTTCCCTTCACTATATGCGCTCTCTTTGCGCCGGTGAGAAAATCAGTGAAGAAGATGTAAAGGTTTTACGCACGGAAAAGGTGCTTTCACCAGGCATATCTCCTGAATTCCTGAAGCTTGTTACTGGTGCAACGCTGAAAAAAAGTGTTGAAGACGGAGCCGGGGTTCGGTTTGAAGATTTTGTTTGAGGTGGGTATCAGGCTGTGAGGCCGATTTTATAAAACAGATTGAGTTTAGAAGCTTTTTTTATTACAATAACCAGGATTTTACGAATAAATTTTTAAGGAATAAATATGAAAGTAAATGCATTGAAAGGAATGAGGGATATTTTGCCAAAGGAGCAGAAGATCCGCGATTATATACAGCAGAAAATTCTTGAAACCTACAGGGCAAGCGGTTTTGAACGCATCTCCACCCCGATTCTTGAGGATTCTGAAAATATCGATAAGTCCGACGGCGGTGACAACCTGAACCTGGTTTTCAAGGTATTAAAGCGTGGTGAAAAACTGGATTCTGCTCTTGCTGAAAATCCAAGCGCCGCCACTCTCTCAGATATGGGACTCCGCTACGACCTTACTCTTCCTCTTTCCCGTTTTTATGCGGCAAACAGAACTTCCCTTCAGTCGCCTTTTAAGGTAATCCAGACTGACCGTGTATACCGGGCAGAGCGCCCTCAGAAAGGCCGTCTCCGGGAATTCGTTCAGTGTGATATTGATATTCTTGGTGAAAAAAGCTGTAATGCCGAGGTTGAACTTATCGATGTAACCGCCCGGGCAATGCTCAATATCGGTTTTACGGATTTTACAATCAATGTAAACGACAGACGAATCCTCAGAAATATGCTTTTAACCATGGGCTTCAGCGAAGACAGTCTTGATTCAGTCTGCATTACCTTTGATAAACTGGATAAAATCGGGGCTGCCGGAATTGAAACTGAATTGAAAGAAAAGGCTTTTCCGGAAAATGCCGTAAAAGAACTGGTTTCTTTTGTTTCTCAGTCTGAAATTACCCTTGATGCCGTAACAAAAAAATGCTCGGATCCGTCCATTGCAGATGACATCCGTTATGTAATCAGCACTGCAACAAAGGCGTCTAAGGGAAAATATAAGGTTTCTTATTCTCCGAATCTTGTTCGCGGTCAGGGCTATTATACCGGAATGGTTTTTGAAATCGCCTGCCCTGAATTTTCAGGTGCCGTTGGCGGCGGCGGACGCTATGACCACATGATCGGAAAATTCCTTGGTGAAGAAATTCCTGCCGTTGGTTTTTCAATCGGTTTCGAACGGATTTGCGCAATCCTTCTTGAAAGAGATTTTAAGATTCCGTCAGAAAAAGAAAAGTGCGCCCTTCTTTACGGTGAAACAGATGATTTTACAGAGGTTTTAGAACATGCCGAAAAGCTTCGTGAGCTTTATTCCGTTAGTATCCTGAAAAAGGCAAAGAAAATGGGACCTCAGTTTGCCATGCTTGAAGGGCAGGGATACACAAAGTTTGCACAGATTAAAGAAGGCGAACTGGTTGTAAAATAAGGCTTAGGTGAAAAAATGTTGCCGGTTTAGTCCGGCAATGTGAATGCCGGAGATGAATATGAAAGAAAGAATTAAAAAAGAAGACTCTGTTAATACGGTTCAGAGAAAAAATAAGCGCAGGCTCAATCCGAAGCTTAGAAATGTCTTTATTGCTGAAGGACTTATTTTCCTTTTTCTCTTTGGTTTTATTTTTTACTGCCAGTTCTGTGTGGCAAAAAATACTGTGAAGGGAAGCCTTCTGTACTCTCTTTCAATAATTATTCCTCTTTTGATTTTTGCAATTCCGACAGGGATTTCATATCTTGTCCGGGGTCAGCTCTTTGTAGGGGACTATGAAAGCCCGCTTAAAGCCGATGATAAAAAAGGTGAAGTCAGCGACGGCGACAGAAACTTTGCAGTTGCGAACTTAGTTGGAAGGCTGTAAGTATGGGGAACAGGATATAAGAGATATTTAGGATATAGGAAGGAAGCTCTGTGACTGGGCTTCTTTTTTTTGCTATTTACACGTTCAGAAATTGCTGCGCCACTGCTCGCAATTTTCGTCGCTCCCGCTCGTAAGTAAAAAAAATGGAGCCTTTTCAGACTCCATTTTTTTAGCTATCTAGACGTTCAGGCAATGCTGTGCACTGCTCGCATTGCCTTCACTCTTCTAATCCAAAGCGTGTCCTGCTGAACCGAGAACGTCGGTACATTTGTGCATGTACATTTTCTTGAGTTCTTCACGAGCTGGTCCCAGGTATTCGCGTGGGTCGAACTTGTCCGGGTGTTCTGCGAAGAACTTGCGGATTGCAGCTGTCATTGCAAGGCGTCCGTCTGAGTCGATGTTGATTTTGCAAACTGCAGATTTTGCAGCCTTTCTGAGCTGGTCTTCAGGGATACCTACTGAGTCAGGGATTTTTCCGCCGAACTGTTCGATGATTCTTACATATTCCATTGGAACTGAAGAAGAGCCGTGGAGTACGATTGGGAATCCAGGGAGTTCCTTTTCGATTGCTTCAAGTACATTGAATGCAAGCGGCGGTGGAACAAGTACGCCGTCAGCAGAACGTGTACACTGTTCTGGTGTGAACTTACAGCGTCCGTGTGAAGTACCGATAGAAATTGCAAGTGAGTCACAGCCTGTTTTGCTTGTGAAGTCTACAACTTCTTCCGGTTTTGTGTATTTTGATTCTTCAGCAGCAACATCGTCTTCAACGCCACCGAGAACTCCGAGTTCAGCTTCTACTGTAACATCGTGAGCGTGTGCGTATTCAACAACCTGCTTTGTAAGTTTTACGTTTTCATCGTATGGAAGTGCAGAACCGTCGATCATAACTGATGAGAATCCGTTGTCGATACAGTCTTTTGCTACTTCGAAGTTCGGACCGTGGTCAAGGTGAAGTACGATCGGGATATCGCAGCCCAGTTCGTGTGCATATTCTACAGCACCGCGAGCCATGTTGCGGAGGATGAATTTGTTCGCATACTGGCGAGCACCTTTTGATACCTGAAGGATTACAGGTGATTTTGCTTCAACACAAGCCTGAATGATAGCCTGCATCTGTTCCATGTTATTAAAGTTGAATGCAGGAATTGCATATCCGCCTTTCATAGCCTTTGCAAACATATCGCGTGTGTTTACAAGACCAAGTTCTTTGTAACTCAACATATTAATTCTCCTTAAGAATTCAATTGTTCATATAGTAAGTTAAACGCTTATTTTTTTCAAGTCGATGAAATAAAAGTTCCTGGGGTTGAGGGTGAATAAAAACGGGAAGGGGAGTTTTCCGTGCTGGAAAACTGTATTTTATTGAAATCTAAAAGTGTATTTTTTCCGTTTGACAAATTCTTCTAGCATTCATATAATTGTAATACTATTAAAATGTAATTAAATCAGATATTTATTCCGATAAAAAAGGGAAGCGTTCCGCAAACCTCTTCGGAATGTAATATTGTAAAGAAGGAGTTTTACATGAAAAAGGTTTTCAAAGTCCTTGTAAATCTTGCTCTTCTTTTTGTTATTTGTGTACCGGTATTCAGCCAGCCAAATTCAAGAAGTGTAGAGACCTTTGTAATCGACAATTTTGATAATGAAAGTAGTCAGGATTACAATTATGACGGAGAATCATTGAATTGGGAATGGACGGTAAATGCAAGCCGGTTCATTGCTGAGGGTTATCCAAAATATGGTTATTTCAAGGGAATCCCGAATTCTCTTAAACCGTTCCAGAAGGCTGACGTAGAAGCTAAGGTTCTTGGCATTCAGACTGCTTTCAACAGAAAAGGTGATAACTGGTTCGAAATTATTCCTATGAAGGATGATAAAGTATTCGAAATTCCTTTTATCGGTAATGTTTCACAGCTTGATTTCTGGGTATGGGGTGCAAACTATCTCTACTATCTTGAAGTAATGGTTCGTGATGCAGAAGGTCGTGTTCATGTTCTTCCTGCAGGAAACCTTGCATTCAACGGCTGGAAAAATATTGTAGTTCACATTCCTGGATGGATGGTTCAGCATTCAAAGCTTCGCTCAGGTCCTAAATCTCTTACTTTGATTGGTTTCCGTGTCCGAAGTGATGCTGCAGAATATGTTGATGATTTCCAGATTTATTTCGACAATATCAAATACATGTCTAACTCACTTTCATTCATCTTTGATGGTTATGAGCTTCTTGGTACTGATTTTAGTGATGCTAAGACAGGTTCTGCTGTTCCTAACAATTCTTCTAAAAATAAAGGAGACGAAAAATAATGAAAAAGATTATTGCTTCTATCGTAGCCGCTTTAGTTATTGTTTCTGCAGCAGCCGCACAGAACAGTATCGTTGATAATCCAAATCCTGAAACTGTAGGAAATGATTCTGCAATGCAGGCTTTGCGTGAAATCTCTCTTGATAAATTTGAAAGAGAAGGTTCCTGGACAGTTCATATGTCTCCTGACTATGGTGTAATTTCTGGCCGTCTTTTTGAAGGAAATCCTGCTATGAAGGAACCTCTTAAGGAAGATGAAGGAAATGAAGATGCTGATACACAGGTACTTGGTGTAAAGGTTGAATTCTTCCGCCGTGGCGTAAACTCTTTCTATATTACTTCTCAGCGGCCAATCCCGATTGAAGGTATTGCAAAGACTGTTTCAATGTGGGTTTGCGGACGAAACCAGGGTCATGATATGTATATTCTTGTTGAAGATTACTTTGGCCGTGACTATGAGCTTTATATGGGTAACCTTGGCTTCAGCGGCTGGAAAAAGCTTACTGCTGTAGTTCCACCGAGCCCGGATGGAGAACACGGAATTGTTCAGTCAAGCCCATACTATGGTGATAAACCTGGACTTCGTGTAATCGGTTTCCGCGTAGACTGCAGTCCAATGCTTGCCCGCGGTTCATACTACATGTACATGGACGATCTTCGTGCCGTAACTGACCTTTACGATATGGAAAATCACGACGAAGACGATATGGCAGATAACTGGTAATCCGGTTTAATCTGATAACAAAGCCGCTCTTTTACAGGGCGGCTTTTTTCTTTTTAACTTAAGTTTTATGGATTTGATTTACTAAGTATTAGTGTTAATTTTGAGTTTGCAAATACAATAAAAAATTGGCGTAAGCGGGGTTCCTGTTTTGAAAAACACTCAGCCACCGCGAAGCGGTACTGCCGTTTTTCAAAACAGGGTTCCCGCTGAGAGCCAATTTTTTGGTAGAAATTTAAAAACTCAAAATTAGAACTATTTACATTACCCTGTAAAGTTTTTTTCTTCCTTCTTTTCCCGTGTATTCAATCAGCTTCATTTTTTCAAGAACCCAGATAAAGAGGCTTGCGTTCTTATATGCATTCTGTCTTGTTTCTTTGTTTTGTTTCAGAAAGTTTGAGATGTCTGTTCTGGAAAAATATTGGCAATCCGGATTTTCTTCCCGGTTCTTTGTTTTTCTTTCATTAGCTAAGCAATCTTTCGGGACCAGTGTTTCCGGAAGC
This sequence comes from uncultured Treponema sp., assembly GCA_946186185.1. GTDB lineage: Bacteria > Spirochaetota > Spirochaetia > Treponematales > Treponemataceae > Treponema_D. The sequence continues at coordinate 40,359 of CAMHMJ010000005.1, forward strand.
AGTGCCAGGTAGTCTTCTTTTGTCTTGAAGATATTTTTTTTATATATTTCATTTAGCAGCTTGTCCTGTTTTATCCAGTTTTTTTCAAATCTTCTTTTTTTATTTTTGTTTTGAACATTTTCTTCTGTCTGAAGTCTTATTTCGGTTATGGAAACTTCAAGTACTTCAAGCGTAAAACCGGGAAGGAGCAGGGTGGGGTAGAGTCCGGTTAATTCCTTGAAAACTGAATAGAGGTTTTCTTTTTTGGGACTTTTTCGTGATGAAATCAGGGTGCCGTCAGCCTTTAAAGTTTTGATTATTTTTTCTCTGACAACCGGGTATACGATTTTTATATTTCTTTTGTTTTCCAGAGCCTTCAGAACTTTTGGAAGCAGCTTTGAAAGATTTCTGGTCTGGATTTCAACTATGGTTCCGTCTTCTGTAATTACATCGTAAATTTTTCCGTCGGCTTCAACTTCTGTCCGGCTTCCTTCCTGGAGTGCGTAAATTTCCTTCAGCTTCTTGTGTAAATTGCTTTCGTTCAGGGTGTTAATCGCCATATCTAGTGTACCTATACAAGTATGTGCAAAAGACGAAAAAAAATCAAATTTTTCTGAATTTTCGGCAGAATTATCGGTTGACTTTAGAATTTTTTACAGTAAAATGGTTAATAAGTGGGAAAAAGTGGTAATAAGTGGTAATAAGTGGGTATGAATCTTCTAACTGGTGAGTACAATAATACGATTGACGACAAAGGACGTGTCTCTTTTCCTGTGAAACTCAGGACCGCCGTTAATCAGAATGTGCTTATGGTTACAAAAGGTCTTGATACCTGTTTATGGCTTTTTACCATGGAAGAATTTGAATCATTTAAAAACAAGCTTACGGGAAATGCGTCCATGATGAAGAAGAAAAATCTTCAGGTTGTTCGACATTTTGTTGCTTCTGCACAGCCGGTTGAGTTTGATAAAAATGGACGACTTTCAATTCCTATGACGCTTCGGGAATATGCGCATCTTTCAAAGGACTGTACGATTCTTGGTGTTTCAAGCTTTATGGAGCTCTGGGATACAGAAACCTACAGCGAATACCAGAAGGAAAATGAAGAATCCTTCCGGGAAGCAGCAGAAGAATTTAATGATATCTGCTTCTAGTTGTGACTGAACGAAGAAAAAAAGAATATAAATGGTGGAAGGGGAAATCTTTTTGAAAGGGTTACTTTTCTGATTTTTCTTAAGCTTTCTTTTGTAAAGCCTGGAATGCAGAAAAGTCCTTTCTTTAAGATTTATTAAAAATGGAAATCGTTCATACTCCTGTTTTATTAAAACCTTGCTTATCTTTTCTCAAGCCGGAAGGCGAATACGCTCAGAACGGGTGGATGTGTGATTCTACTCTTGGAGAAGGCGGACACAGCGAGGCATTTTTAAAGAATTTTCCTTCCTTAAATATAATTGGTATCGATGCAGATTCTGTAATTCAGGCAAGGGCAAAGGAGAGACTTTCGCCTTTTGGAGACAGAATGCATTTTTATAACGGATGGTTCAATGATTTTTATAAAAACTATCCGGAAGAATATCCGAAACCTGATCTTATTCTGTTTGATCTGGGGATTTCGGTGTTTCACTACGAACGGGCTAAACGGGGTTTTTCTTTCCGCTATGACGAAGCTCTTGATATGCGGCTGAATCCGGATTCAGAAAGTGAGTCGGCAGCAGACATTGTAAACACTTATAGGGAAGAAGAGCTGGCTGACCTTATTTACCTTTATGGTGAAGAAAAGCTCAGCCGAAGAATTGCCCGTTCAATTGTTATTGCCCGAGAAGGCGGAAGAATTGAATCCAGTAAGGCTCTTGCTGATATCATCTGGAATGCGGTTCCTGCTTCATACAGATACGGTGCAATTCATCCGGCAACCAGAACCTTTCAGGCTCTGCGCATAAAGGTGAACAGCGAACTCAAGCATATTCCTGATGCCCTTCACAGTGCTTTTAAAGTGCTTAAACCGGGCGGAAAGCTTGGTGTTATCACCTTCCATTCACTGGAAGACCGCATTGTAAAAAACTATTTCCGGAATCTTGGAAAACAGTGCGTGTGTCCTCCGGAGTATCCTTCCTGCAGATGCGGTGGACAGAGCTGTGCAGAGATTCTTACGCGAAAGCCTGTTGAGCCGGATGCAGAAGAGGTAAAGGAGAATTCCCCTTCCAGAAGTGCAAAACTCAGGGTTGTACGAAAGCTTAAGGATGCTTCTGATTTGCACCTGATTGGAGTGGAGGGATACTGATGAAACGGGCTGTTAAAAATTTTTTATATAAGATTTTAGTCTGTGTTCTGGCTGCTCTGGTTCCGTTGATACTGATTATTTACGGTTTTCAGACAAAACGGTATTCAGAGCTTTCAAGGGAAGTAAAAAGGCTTGAAAAGACACAGGAAGAGCTGATAGAGCAGAATAAAAAGCTTGTGGGAGACATAAGCCTCCTTTCAAGCACTGATGTGATAGAAAAAAAAGCAGTTGAAGAACTGGGAATGCATAAGGCCGAGACAGAAGATATTGTCCGGGTAGAAATGAACGGGGAGAAAAAGTAATGGAAAAAAGTCGGAATAATACATCTCTTATGACCCTGGAAGAAGTGACAGAGTCAACTTCCGGAAGAGAAATTTCTGGAAAAGACCCGGCCCTGTTCAGTTTTACCAGCGTTCAGACTGATTCCAGAAATGTAGCTGAAGGAACTCTCTTTGTTCCCCTTGTAGGTGAATTTCAGAACGGACACAAATACTGTCCTGAAGCTGCCGAAAAAGGTGCATCCGTAATTTTTGTAAATGCTTCGGAATATGAAAGCAACGCACTTTTTTACAAGGCTCTTTCAGATAAATATGAAAAGCTTTTTATCATTGTTGTAAAAAATACCCTTACGGCTTTACAGGATGCTGCTGCAGGCTATGTAGCAAAATTTCCAAAGCTTATTAAGGTTTGCATAACCGGTTCCAGCGGAAAAACAACTACCAAGGAAATGGTGGTTTCAGTTTTAAAGGAAAAATACAACGTAGTTTATACTCAGGGAAATTTTAACAGCGAAACAGGTCTTCCTCTTTCAGTTTTTAACATCCGGAAAGAACATGAAGCCGGCGTTTTTGAAATGGGTATGAACCGCAGGGATGAAATTAAGGAAATAAGCGCTGTTCTTAAGGCAAAATATGCTGTAATTACGAACATCGGTACTGCTCATATCGGAATTTTAGGAAACCGCGAAAACATTGCCGCAGAGAAAAAGCACTCTTTTGACTGGCTAGGAAAAGACGGCTGTGCATTTATTCCTGACGGAGATGATTTTAAGGATTTCCTTTCTAAGGATGTTGAAGGTAAAAAGGTTTATTACGGAAGTTATGTTCCTAAAGATGTAAGCGGAGTTTCTTTTGTGGGAGATAAAGGAGTTTCCGGTACGGTGTTCGAACTGGACGGCGAAGAAATTTTCCTGAAAATTCCAGGATTCTACAATTATAACAATGCCCTTTCAGCCGTTGCTCTTGGAAAAGAGCTGGGCCTTACTGCAAAACAGATTAAAGCCGGCCTTGAAAAGCTTTCCAGTGTCAGCGGAAGAATGGAAGCCGTAAATCTTGCACTGAAGAACGGTAAGAGAATCAGCCTGATTAAGGACTGCTATAACGCAAATCCGGATTCAATGAAATGTGCCCTGGATTTTGTAAAGACCGTTTCAAATGTTACTCAGAAAATTTATGTTTTGGGTGATATGCTGGAGCTTGGAGAAGAATCTAAGATCGCTCATGAAAAGGTTGGGGTTCTGGTAAGCCAGATTAAGCCGGATTTTGTAATCTTTGTTGGTGAAGAAATGGAAGCGGCCTGGGAAAAGGCAGTCAGTCTTGGTTATGACCGCGGTCTTCATATCCGTGAAAAGGATGATGAAGCAATATATAAAGTTTCAAAATTCATTCTTGATAAGATTCAGGAGCATGCGCTTCTTTTGCTGAAGGCATCCCGGGGAATTTCCCTTGAACGCATTGTTCCGCTTATCGGGGAGGGCGGCTTTTAATGGGCGAATACAGTTTTTTCCAGGATCGCTCTATTGAAAGCTACAAAAAGAGTGATTTTTTCTTTGTTGTTACAATGATTCTTCTTCTGGGCTTCGGACTTTTTACACAGTACTTCTGTACCCAGAATTATGCAGAAAGAATGTTCAACGATTCTTTCTATTTTGTAAAGCGCCAGCTTGTCTGCGCCCTTGTAGGAATGATCGGATTTTTCGTTGTTGCCTGCGTAAGAATGAAGGCAATCAGAAAGGTTCTTCCAATTATTTTCTTTACAACCCTTATAATGTGTCTTCTGACCTTCATTCCGGCTTTTTCCGTAGAAAAAAACGGTGCCCGCCGCTGGCTTAAGCTTCCTTTTTTGCCTATGGCCTTTACCATTCAGTCTTCTGAGTTTGTAAAGTTCACCCTGGTAATCTTTCTTGCCAATCTCTTTGACAAGCAGCTTTCCATTACAAATCCGGAAGAAAGATCGGTTTTCCCTTGCGTATCCGTTCTTATGGTTTTTACGGCCCTTATTCTTTTGCAGAAGGATCTTTCTACAAGCGTATTTGTTTTTGGAATTGCCCTCGTTCTTTTTATTGTGGCAGGACTTAATATCCGCTGGGCATTTGCAGTAGGGCTTCTTGCAATTCCGGCGCTGATTCTTTTTATTACCAGTGAACCTTACCGTCTTGACCGAATTGTTGCCTTCCTCCGTCCGGATGAAGGTGCCCATACCTTCAATTATCAGAGTATTGCGGCAAAAAGGGCAATCAGTTCAGGTTCTGTATGGGGAACGGGAATTGGAACCGGCCTTGTTCAGAGCTTAAAAATCCCTGAGGTTCAGGCGGACTACATTTTTGCCGGCTGGTCTGAAGCCATGGGCTTGTTTGGAGTTATTTTTTATTTCGGACTTCTGGGGCTTTTTTCATGGCGGGGCTATAAGATTGCCCTTGAAACTGAAGACCGTTTTGCGGCTTTTGGAACATTTGGTTTTGTTACCACTATTCTGGTACAGTCCCTTATGAACTGTGCCGTTGTCTGCGGAGCGATTCCTACAACCGGAATCCCCCTTCCGTTCTTTTCGCTGGGCGGTTCATCAATAATCGTAACCCTTTGTATGTGCGGTTTTATTGTGAATGCTTCCAGAAATGACGATGATTTAAAAAATGAAGAAATAAATGTGCCGAAATTTGAAGAAGTAAATATCAATGGAGTTAATGTTTATGAGTGATTTGAGTATTAGATTTGATGACTATGAAGATGAAGTATTTGATGTGCGGGATTCTGCATATTCAGGCTTTGAAAACTCCTCTGATAAAACCGAGAAAAAAGACAAGACCCTGCTTGCGGTGAAAGTAATCGTTATGGTACTGGCTTTCTGTGCCGTTCTGGAGTTTTTGTTTTATAAATTTATAATTCCAAGTACTTCAAGTCCCCTGGTTTCCATTACTGGCCTTGAAGAAACTACTGCAGAGGAAATTGTATCCCTTCTGCGTCCGCTGAATGCAAAAAACTGGTTCACTTTTGATGTAAATGCTGCAACCGGAATTATTGCCAGCGAAAGCTTTGTTGATTCTGTCAGCGTAAGAAAGGCTTTCCCGAATAAAATTTATATCAATATCAAAGAGCGTGAACCGGTGGCAATGGCCTTCATCGAAAAGGATGAAAGAAGCGTTGCCGTTCAGATTGATAAAAACGGTGTTTTCTTCCCGCTGAAAAAGAAGAGTGAAAGAGCTATGTCTCTGCCGATTATTTCAGGGCTTCCTGTTGAGTACATCGGGGACGGAATGCGTATTCCTTCCAGATACCGTTCTCTGGTTGACCAGATGAGCAAAATCCGTGCCATGAGCCAGAATTATTTTGCCGCAATTTCAGAAATCTGTGTGGTTCCAAAGGAATCTAACAGCTATGAACTGGTTTTAATTCCCGTAAGTTCAAAAATTCGTGTTCTAACCGATAGAACTTTGAACGAAGATGCGCTAAAATACATGATGGTAGTACTTGATGTAGTTAATTCAATTGAACCGGATGTTTCTGAAATTGATTTGCGTTACGGTTCTGTTTCCTACAGAAAGCTCCTTCGTTAATTATTTTATAAGTTGGGTGGAATAAAAAGTAATGAACGTAATAGTCGGACTGGATATTGGTACAAGTAATATCAGGGTTGCAATCGGTGAAATTGATGAAGAAACCGGAAATTTACGGATTGCTGGAACAGCCTGTGAAAAATCCGTTGGTTTAAGATTCGGAAACATTGTAAATATTGAAGCGACCAGTAACGCCATAAAAAATGCAATTGAAAATGCAGAACAGAATGCCGGAATAGATGTTCATTCCTGTTACGCTTCCATCGGCGGCGAGCAGATTGAAGGCCTGAATGCAAAGGGAAAGGTTGCGGTTTCTGCAAAGGGAAAAGCCCAGCGCTGTGTTACTCAGGACGATATTAAGAGGGTTCGGGAGTCCGCTACCGCCATTCAGATGACTCTTGACCGGGATATGCTTCATGTAATTACCCAGGACTATATTGTTGATAATGTTGCCGGAATAAAAGATCCTATGAACCGGCTTGGTGTGTGCCTTGAAGCGGCAGTTCACATCGTTACTGCAAGCCGCACCACAATCCAGAATATCGCAAACTGCGTTACAAAAGCCGGCTACGAAATGGACGGCGTAATGCTGAAAACTCTTGCAAGCACAACGGCCGTTACCAACGACGATGAATGCGAATTAGGTTCAATCCTCATAGATTTAGGCGCCGGAACTACGGACTTTTTAGTACTTGTAGACGGCGCACCGGTTTGTACTGCTTCCGTACCCTTTGGCGGAAATATTGTTACAAACGATATTGCCCTCTGTAAGGGAATTACGGTTGCTGAAGCGGAAAACCTTAAGCTTCAGCACGGCTGCTGCTGGATGGACAATGTGGATCCGGATGCAACTGTAACAATCTCAGGACTGGGGGGCCGGGCTCCCGAAGAGTTTTATCTTACGGAGCTCTGTGAAATCATTGCGCCGCGAATCGAAGAAATATTCCAGCAGGTTCTGGATAAAATCCTTGAAAAAACAACGCTTACACAGCTTTCGGGAAATATTATTTTGACCGGAGGCGGAGCAAATATGAACGGAATTATTGAAATGGCACAGTCTGTTTTCCAGACATCGGCTGTCCGCATCGGAGTTCCGGAAAAATTAGGCGGAATTGAAGAAGATTATGAAGGGCCGGAGTGGGCGACTGCTATCGGACTTGTAATCGGAAGCAAGAACAACGTGCCTCGCCGTGAAAACAGAAGAAAGGTTCGGAAAACTTCTTCAGAAAGAAGCGGCAAGGACAATGCGTTTAAGAAATTTATTAAATCGTTATTTTAATACATTATTTTACGAGGGGTCGGGAGGAAATAATGGCATTTGATTTTGAGGTTGTAGATAACCAGAAGGAAAACGTAACTGTTATTAAAGTTGTTGGCTGTGGAGGCGGCGGTTCTAATGCCGTAAACCGCATGATTGAGGCTGATATTCGTGATGTTGATTTTATTGCACTGAATACTGATTTACAGGCGCTCAATAAATCCAATGCCCAGACACGTCTTCCAATCGGACAGAAATTAACACAGGGACTTGGAGCCGGAGGGGATCCTTCTATCGGTGAAAAAGCCGCTGAAGAGGATAAGGAAGCCATTAAAAGCGTTCTTCAGGGCGCAAACATGGTCTTTGTAACCGCCGGAATGGGTGGTGGAACAGGAACCGGTTCTGCACCTGTTGTTGCCCGCATTGCACGGGAACTTGGTGCCCTGACTGTAGGTATCGTTACAACTCCTTTTGAGTGGGAAGGTAACCGCCGAATGCAGCTTGCGGAGGAAGGACTTAAAAAGCTCCGGGAATCCGTTGATTCAGTAATCGTAATTCCAAACAAGAAAATCTGCCAGGTATTCGGAAACGGTCTTTCCTTTGTTGAACAGTACCGCGCTGCCGATGACCTTTTGAGACAGAGCATCGAAGGTATGTCTACAATCATTACAAAGTACGGTATGCCTAATATCGACTTTGCGGACGTAAAGGCTGCCATGAAGGGGCAGGGAACTGCAATCTTTGGAATCGGCGTTGCTTCCGGAGAAAACCGTGCCGTAGATGCAGCAAGCAAGGCAATCAATAATCCGCTTCTTGAAGATACCAGCATTGACGGTGCAAAGCACTTCCTTATCAATATCTGTGCTTCCAGTGATTTCAGCCTTACAGAAATGGAAGATATTTCAAAAATCATCTGCGCTTCTGCAAGCCCGAACTATGAATTGAAACCAGGTATTGTAACTGACGAAAGCATGGGTGACTCCATCAGCGTTACCGTAATTGCCACCGGCTTTAATTCAGGAAATGAGCCGGAAGAAGTAAAGGAAACTGTTGAAGTTCCTGTTCAGAAGGAAGTAAAGAAGGAAAATAACACCTATTCTCCGGATGAATTTGAAAAGCTTCTTTCTGGCGGCGCTTCTTTAGATACTCCGAATTTCTTTGAGCAGGAAGATGAAACTGAAGCTGATGATAGCGGCTATTCAGAAAAGGAAGAGTTTTCTTCAGATCCACGCTCAGACTGGAAAAAACGTGCAGGAAATGTGGATATGAACGATATGCAGACTCCGGCAGCCTTAAGGCACAAAAGTGGATATTCAAGAACAATCAACTTCAACCGCAATAAATAAAATTCACTCATTTGTAGAGAAATTCCGCGCTGACCTTCTTTTAGTTCAGCGGGATGCTCTTTTAACCGCAGATACCTACTGTATCGCGGTGGAGCAGTTCTGTATGTGGTGCAGTTCTTCCCGCATAAAGCTGAAGGATGTAAGGGCCCAGAATATTCTGTATTTTCTTTCCTACAGAAGTACCAGTAACTGTTCTTCCCAGACCATGGCAAAGGATATTTCCGCCCTTCGGGCAATGGGAAGCTATCTTTGCAGAACCGGAGTCTGGGAAGAAAATTATGCCCTTATGATTGACCGGCCCCGTGCTGACAGGAACCTTCCTTCCGTCCTTTCTGTCGAGCAGGTGGAGAAGCTTCTTTCCCAGATTGATGAAACTACCGTAATCGGAAAGCGGGATGCCGCCCTTTTTGAACTGATTTATTCCTGTGGTCTCAGAATCAGTGAAGCCTGTTCCCTTCTGGTAAATAATATTCACATGGATGAAAATGTAATCATTGTCCGGGGGAAGGGAAGCAAGGAGCGCATTGTTCCCTTTGGCCAGGAAGCAAAAAATAAGCTGAATGCATATCTTGAAGTACGAAGCCAGCTTACCGGGGATAAGGTTGTGGATGAGGCTTTTGTAAATTATATGGGAAAGCCCATAAGCCGGAAGGGAGTCTGGAAAAACTTTCAGAACCTGGAAGCATTAAGCGGAGTAAAATCCAAGGTTCATACCCTGCGGCATTCCTTTGCCACGCACCTTCTTCAGGGGGGAGCGGATTTACGAACCGTCCAGGAGCTTTTAGGACATTCAGATCTTTCTACAACTCAAATCTATACTCATGTTGACGATAAAGAACTTTCAGACTATCATAAAAAATATTTTCCAGGACATAATTAAAAATATCAGGGGGCCTTATGTTTTGTTCTAAAAAAAATACTTTTCAGCTGAAAAACTTTTCACTTTTGTTTGCAGCTTCTGCGCTTTTGTGTTCCTTTGTTTTTTCTTCCTGCCGGGTTTCAAATAAGCAGGTTATAAGAATGCAGCGCCTTGAAGAGGGCGTTCAGAATCCTACAACCATCGAAGAACTTGAAGAGGCAATTGAAAAGTATCAGAAGCGGGTTCAGGATATTCAGCTTGCCCAGACTCAGACCGGCGTATGGTATAAAATTTTGGGAACCCGGTATCTTGATAACAAAATGTATGGAGAAGCCTTAAAGTGCTTTCAGAGTGCCCTTGAGTATTATCCTAATAACCAGAATATCTATTACTATGTTGGGGTTTGCGCAAGCTATATGAGCCATGCCGCCCTTGATTTTGAAGCCCGGGGCACCTCAGAAAAGAAGAAAAATTACCTGAACCTTGCAGAAACCTCTTTCCTTCGGGCTCTTGAAATTGAACCCCGATATGCCCGTGCCCTCTATTCACTGAGTGTACTATATGTTTATGAGCTTGATGAAAGCGAAAAAGCCATTCCTTATCTTGAAAAACTCCTTACCATTGAAAAGAAGCATATTGACGGAATGTTTGTTCTTGCCCGGGCCTATTATGTGAATTATGAATTTGACAAAGCCGTGAAAATGTATGATAAAATTATAGAGAACACAAAATCTCAGGAAAAGAAGCAGGATGCTGAAAATAACAAGAAGATTGTATTAGACAGCGCCTATACAGAGGAGTAAGAGAGGCTGATGGATATTAATCAGGAAGATTTTCTTGAATTTATTGTTTCTCTTTCCAGAATTTCGTTTCTTTCTCTTGCAGAAAAGGTAAAATTATATAAAAATCTTGACAGTGCCCGTGGGCTTGCATTAATGTCTTTACAGGATCTGGAAAAGTTTTCCGGCCGTTCCTTTAAAAGAGTAAAATGGGACGGAAACGAAAACCTGAAATTTGCAGTCCGTGAAGCAGAGACAATCCGGTCAAAGCAGATTGGTTATCTTCTGTACGGAGAAGCTGATTATCCGGCCCTTCTGAAGGAAACCGTAAACGCACCTTTTGTCCTTTATTATAGAGGAAATAAAAAGGCTCTGTATTCTGCTTCGGTTTCTGTTGTGGGCTCAAGGCGAGTAACACCTCCGGGAAAAAAGGCGACCTTCGATTTTGCTTACACTGCAGCAAGTCAGGGCTTTAATGTGGTTTCTGGCCTTGCCCTGGGAGTTGACGGAGAAGCTCACCGGGGAGCCGTAGAAGCGGGTTTTGACCGTTTTGATAAGACCGGGGAATGGAGTGCAGGAAAAACCGTTGCGGTGCTTCCCTGCGGAATAGATGCAGTATTCCCTGCAAGCCATAAAAAACTTGCGGCTGGTATACTTAAGACCGGCGGGGTTTTAGTGAGCGAATATGTTCCGGGTGCTCCGGCCGAGAAGTTTCGCTTTGTTCAGCGGAACAGAATCATTGCCGCTCTTTCTCCGGTAACCGTTGTAACAGAGGCTCCGGACGGAAGCGGTGCCCTTATTACCGCGGACTATGCCCTGGATTATAACCGGGATTTAGTTTTTCTTTCTTCCTGTTTTTCGGAAAGTGCTGAAGCAGTGCGAAGACTGGAGCGGGAAAAGCAGAAAAGCCTGGCGGTAAATTCAAAAAAGAACCCTTCAAGCATAGAAAAGTATCTTGAAATGGGTGCTCCCGTGGCGGAAAATTTTGAAGATCTTAAGAAAATCCTGAGTGAAGCTCCCGGAAGTCGGGCTGCTAAAAATACAAGGGATGATAAGAAGGATAATCTGCAGCCTTCGCTTTTTTAGAAAGCAGAGGTTGTTATATTATAGGAAGAAAATATGGCTGAAAAAAAGACAAAAGCAAAAGCATCACAGACTCTGGTTATCGTGGAGTCTCCGTCAAAAGCTCACACAATTGAAAAGTATCTTGGTCCCGGCTACGTGGTTAAGGCTTCTAAAGGTCATTTGATTGATTTACCAAAGTCCAGGCTTGCGATAGATGTGGAAAATAATTTTCAGCCTGAATACATTACTGTTCGCGGAAAGGCTAAACTTTTAAAGGAACTTCAGAAGGACGCTAAAAAGTCAGATTTAGTCCTTCTGGCATCGGATAACGACCGCGAAGGAGAAGCAATTGCCTGGCATCTGAACAATGCCTTGAAAGATAAAACCGACGCAAAAATTCAGCGTATCGTATTCAATGAAATTACACCGGGGGCAATCAAGGAAGCCGTTCAGCATCCTGGAGACATCGTAGAAAGCAAGGTGAACGCCCAGAAGGCCCGCCGCGTTCTTGACCGTCTTGTAGGCTATAACCTGAGTCCCCTTTTGTGGGCAAAGGTAAAAAACGGACTTTCTGCCGGACGAGTTCAGTCAGTTGCCCTTCGACTTATCTGTGAGAGGGAAGAGGAAGTTGAAAACTTCATTCCGGAAGAATACTGGTCACTGGATGCAGACTTTGTAAAGGGAAAAACAAAATTTACCGCTCAGCTTGTAAAATACAAGGACGAAAATCCTGAATTAAAATCAGAAGATGTGGTAAATAAAATCATCGATGAAATCAAGAACTCTGAATGTACCGTAAGCAATATCAAGCAGACTGAAAAAACAGTCCGCCCGAAAGCGCCTTTTACAACTTCAAAGCTTCAGCAGGCTGCGGCAAACCGCCTTGGCTTTACTTCAAGAAAAACAATGCAGATTGCACAGCAGCTTTATGAAGGTATTGCCATCGGACAGAACCGGGTTGGTCTTATCACTTACATGCGTACCGACTCCGTTCGAATCAGCGAGACGGCCCTTGCAGATGTCCGGGCCTGGATTACAAAAAATTATCCGTCTGAACTTCCGGAAGAAGCCATTCATTACACAGTTGGAAAGGCTGCTCAGGATGCCCATGAAGGTATCCGTCCTACATACACGGAATATACTCCTGATTCGGTAAAGGAATATCTTACCCGGGACCAGCTCCGTCTTTATACAATCATCTGGGAACGCTTTGTTTCAAGCCAGATGAATAACGCAAAGACAACTACTACCAGCGCCGAAATTACTGCAGGAGACGCTGTTTTCCGCGTAAGTGCTTCAAAAATTACGGAAAAAGGATTTTACTCTGTAATCAAGCTCCTTTCTTCAAAAGAGGACAAGACAGGAAACCTTCCTTCACTGAAGGTGGGTGAGGTTATAAAGGCTGACAATTTCCACCCTGAACAGCACTTTACCCAGGGACCTGCCCGATATACGGATGCTTCTATTGTCCGCACCCTTGAAGAAAAGGGAATCGGACGACCTTCAACCTACGCTCCGATTATTTCGGTTCTGCTTGACCGCTATTATGTTACCCGAAGCAACAAGCAGCTGGTTCCGACTCAGCTGGGCCGCATGATCTGTAAGATTCTTGTTGAAAGCTTCCCGGAGGTTATAAACGAGCATTTTACCGCCGAGGTTGAAAACAATCTTGATAAGGTTGAACAGGACGAACTTGTCTGGAACAGCATGATCGGTGACTTTTTTAAGCCTTTCAGCAAGCGTGTAGAAGAGGTTATGACCAACGTTCAGAGCGTGAAGGGTAGCCTTGACGAAATGACGGACAAGGTTTGCGAAAAATGCGGAAAGCCTATGGTGAAAAAACTTGGCCGTTTCGGTTTCTTCCTTGCCTGCTCAGGTTTTCCGGAGTGCCACAATACAAAATCCATTTCCCTTGCAAAATGCCCGATGCCTGGCTGTAACGGTGAAATCGTTGCCAGAAAGACAAAGGGCCGGGGAAAAGAGTTCTACGGCTGTACCAACTATCCGACCTGCAGTTTTATCAGCCACTTTAAGCCGATTGACCAGTACTGCCCTAAGTGCGGCTGGTTCCTTGTTGAAAAATTCGACAAGAAGAACGGAAGCTACAAGTCCTGCATTAATCCGGACTGCGATTACCTGCACACAGCTGATGAGGAAAATCCGATTGTTCAGGAATCAGGGGATGACGAGTAAACTTTAAAATATGAAATATGAAGTATGAAATATGAAATATGAAGTATGAGGCTCATGCTTTGAAGTATTAAACTTTGAAGAGTGGGCCTCAGTCTTTTAACTATGAGGACTTCTTTCTAATTTTATCTTTGACCTCTGGAAAATTGGGGGTTATAATTTAACAAATACATTTTGAAGATAAAGAGGTCTAATTATGGCTATGAGACTTGTTACACGCTCAGATTTTGACGGACTGGCTTGCGGTGCACTGCTTCTGGAGGCTGGTGTTATTGATACATGGAAATTTGCCCACCCGAAGGACTTACAGGACGGACTTGTAGAAATTACTGAAAACGACTGTCTTGCAAACGTTCCTTTTGTGCCTGGCTGCGGACTCTGGTTTGACCATCACTCTTCTGAATTTGAAAGAAACGAACTCAAAGGAAAATACAAGGGTGAAAGCCGCATTACTCCAAGCTGCGCCCGAATTATCTACGAATATTACGGAGGAAAGGAAAAATTCCCGAACTTTGACGACATCATGGTTGCCGTAGACAAGGTTGATTCCGGTAACCTTACAATCGATGAAATTCAGAACCCGAAAGGCTGGATTTTAGTGGGATTTTTAATGGATCCACGCACCGGTCTTGGCCGCTGGAGACAGTTCACCGTTCCAAATTATGCTTTAATGGAAAAGCTGATGGTTGCCTGCCGGGATAAATCTACTGACGAAATTCTTGCAATGCCTGACGTAAAGGAACGAATCGAGGTCTACAACGAGCAGACTGAAAAGTTCAAGGAAATGGTAAAGGCTCATACTGTTGTTGACGGAAACCTGATTATTTCTGACCTTCGCGGTGTTGACCCGATTTATACCGGAAACCGCTTTATGATTTACAGCATGTATCCGGAACAGAACATTTCTGCCTGGATTGTAAGCGGACGAGGAGGAGAAGGCTGTTCTGCTGCTGTAGGCTATTCTATTTTGAACAAGACATGCCATGTAAATGTAGGAAGCCTTATGCTCAAATACGGCGGAGGCGGACACGAAAAGGTTGGAACCTGTCAGTTTACCAACGAAAATATGGACACGGAACTTCCTAAGATGCTTGAAGAACTAAAGGCTCAGGCTAACGCTTAGTGGAACTTTTTACATAAAGGAAACATTTATGGATATGCTTCAGATTTTACTTTCAAGCGGAATTGCTGCTCTTGTTCTAAGCTGTTTCGGCTTCTGGATGTATGTATTTTTCTTTTCAGTTGGATACGGTTATTCAATTCTTGGAATCAGCGCCCTGTTTCTGGTTGTCTATAGAACTTCCCTGACTCCGCTTACTCTTGCCATGTGTGCAGTTCTTGGGCTGTACGGCTTAAGGCTGGGAACCTTCCTCCTTGCCCGGGGAATTAAGAGCGCCAGCTACAAGGAGCTTTTTAAGAATGAAGTAAAATCTAAGGTTCCTTTCGGAGTAAAGCTTGCCATCTGGCTCAGCGTTTCTCTTTTATACGTTTGCCAGATGTCGCCCCTTGCCTTCCGTTTTGTAAATAAAACAGGGGACGATGCTTTCCTGATTGCAGGAATTGCCCTTGTGGCTCTGGGATTTCTGACAGAATGGTTTTCTGATATTCAGAAGGGAGCGGCAAAAAAGAAAAATCCAAAGAGCTTTGTTTCAACCGGGCTTTACAGAATCGTACGGTGCCCGAATTATCTGGGGGAGCTGATTTTGTGGACAGGTGTTTTTGTTTCTGGAATTTCTGTGTGTAACAGCGTCCTTCAGTGGGTATTTGCCGCCCTCGGTTATGTCGGAATCATCTATGTAATGTTCAGCGGTGCCCGCCGTCTTGAGCTCCGTCAGGACAGGGTATACGGCGAAAATCCTGAATATCAGGCTTATATCGCAAAAACCCCGATTCTGCTTCCTTTTATACCGATTTACAGCGTAAAAAAACACAAGTGGCTTGTGGCGTAATTCTTTTCACGGGGGCTTTCAGTGATGAAAGTCCTTTTTTTATGCTTGGATTTCCCGTGTTGCTATGATGTGTTAAAAACATTATACTTCCCTTTATGAATTTTACTGATTTTAATTTGGATGCCGCTCTCCTTAAAGGCTTGGAAGATGCCGGCTATACAACCTGTACTGAAGTTCAGGAACAGGTTTTGAAGTGTTCGCAGGATGGTTCCGACTTGTATGTTCAGTCTCAGACAGGAACCGGAAAAACTGCAGCTTACCTTGTTGCTATAATACAAGAAATTCTTTCCAAAGAGGAAAAAAAGGGAAAGAAAGTGCTGGTTTTGGTTCCTACCCGGGAACTTGCCGTTCAGGTAGAAGAAGAAGCCAAAACTCTTGCAGGACCGGCTGGTCTTAAAGCTTACAGTTTCTACGGCGGAGTAGGCTATGAAAAGCAGATTGCCGCAATCAAAAAAGGCCTTGATATCATTGTTTCAACTCCTGGCCGTCTGATTGACCTTGTGGAAGGCGGAAATCTTGAGCTCAGTGATGTTTCCTTCCTTGTTTGTGATGAAGCAGACCGCATGTTCGACATGGGATTTTACCCGGATTTAAGAAAAATCCTTAAATTCGTTCCAAAGAGTGAAGAGCGCCAGACAATGCTTTTCTCTGCAACTCTGAATACCTATGTAAAAAATCTTGCCTGGGAATATACAAGAGATCCTAAAGAGATTGAAATTGCCTGTGAAAATATCACGGTTTCTGAAATCGACCAGGAGCTTCTGCATGTTTCAAGCGATGAAAAAATGAAGCTTCTGATTGGTATCATCAAAAATGAAAATCCACAGAGCCTGATTATTTTCTGTAACACAAAGCGAAGCTGTGAAGTTGTTGCAAAGCGTCTTGAACTGAACGAGCTGAAGGCAGGATTTATTATCGGTGACCTTCCGCAGTCACGCCGCCTTAAGGTTTTGAATGACTTTAAGGAAGGAAAACTTAATATTCTTGTTGCAACCGATGTTGCTGCCCGCGGAATCGATGTAAGTGACCTTGCAATGGTAATCAACTACGACCTTCCTAATGAGGCAGAAAACTATGTTCACCGAATCGGTCGAACAGCCCGTGCAGGAAAATCCGGAAAGGCATACACCTTCTGTTCAGAGCAGGATGTTTACAACCTTCCGGCAATCGAGCGTTTTATCGAAATGCAGATTCCTTCAAAGGTTGCATATCCTGAGCAGATGGCAGAGGACAAGAGCGCCGGTGTTTACATTAAAACTGAAAACTGGCACGACGACGATGAAGCTCCTCGTGGCGGACACAGAAGCCGTGACAACTACAAGGGAAAAGGCGGAAAGGGCGGCCGCTATGGTGACGACAGACATCACGGAGATAAGAAGGACGGTCACAAGTCTGACTCCGGTTACAAGAAGGATTATAAAAAGGATTCTTCCGGCAAGAACTATAAGAAAGACGGCTACAAAAAGGACGGCAAAAAAGGAAAGAAAGACTTCTATAAGAACGAAGACTTCTCTAAGATGGAAACAATGTCCTTTGATGAGCGCATGAAGTTCTATAAGGAAAAATACGGTTCTGCTTCCGGAAAACAGGGCGGTTCAGAAAAGAACTATCAGGGTTCAGAAAACGGAAACCTTAAGAGAAAAACAGCCGCTGCCGGAAGCTACGGAAGTTATTCCAAGAAAGGCAGCAAAAATTCTTCAAAGAATAAGAACTATAAGAACAACCGTTATGTTCAGGAAGAAAAGCCTGCACAGAAGAAGGGCTTTCTTGCAAAGCTTAAGGCTTTTTTTGGCCGCTAGGAAGAGAAGTTCAGAATAAAAGCTGATTTTTGGTATAGATTAGGGAGCCCCGGTTTTTCAGAGGCTCCCGTTATTTTCAGGAAGAAACTATGATTACAGTAAATGATGTTAGTGTGCGGTTCAGCGAAAAACCGCTTTTTAAAGATGTAAACCTTAAGTTCACCAACGGAAACTGCTACGGAATTACAGGTGCAAACGGTGCCGGAAAATCTACCTTTTTGAAGGTTCTTTCAGGCGAGCTTGAACACGATTCCGGCTCAATTACAATTTCCACCGGTGAGCGAATGGCTGTTTTAAAGCAGGATCACTTTGCCTACGACAAGTATTCTGTAAAAGACACAGTTATGATGGGTTATCCGAAGCTTTATGAGCTTACAAATGCCATCAACGAAATCTATGCAAAGCCGGATTTTTCTGACGAAGACGGAATGAAGGCTGCTGACATGCAGGCAGAATTCGGTGAAATCGGCGGTTACGAGGCTGAAAACCAGATTGAACAGATGCTTTCCGGTCTTGGACTTGAAGAAGAGTTCCACGACAAGATGATGAGCGAGCTGGATGAAAGCCAGAAGGTGCGCGTTCTTCTTGCACAGGCAATTTTCGGAAATCCTGATATCCTGCTTCTGGACGAACCTACAAACGGTCTTGATATTGAATCTATTACCTGGCTTGAAAACTTCCTCCTTGAGTTTGAAAATACCGTTATCGTTGTAAGCCACGACCGTCACTTTTTGAACACGGTTTGTACCTTCATCTGCGATATCGACTACGGAAAAATTACCCAGTTTGCCGGAAACTACGACTTCTGGTATCAGATGACACAGGTGCTGCAGCGCCAGGCAAAGGAACAGCAGAAAAAGGCTGAAGACAAGATGAAGGATTTGAAGGAATTCATCCTCCGGTTCAGTTCTAACGCCGCAAAATCAAAGCAGGCTACCAGCCGCAAAAAGATTTACGACAAGCTTGCTCAGTCTGTGGAAGACCTGCCTGTTTCAACCCGTAAGTTCCCGTATGTAAACTTTAAGGCAGACCGTGAAATCGGAAACAACGTTCTTGAAGTAAAGGATTTGTGCTTTAAGGATGAAGACGGCGTTCAGCTTTTGAACAACTTCAGCCTGAAGGTAAACCGCACGGACAAAATCGCCTTTGTTGGAATCGAGCACAACTCAATTTCGGCTCTTTTTGACATCATAAACGAGGTTAAAAAGCCTGAAAGCGGCGAGGTTTACTGGGGTCAGACTACAAGCCATACCTATCTTCCTCGGGATAATTCAAGCTATTTTGACAACAACTACAATATTACCGAATGGCTCAAGCAGTATTCCAAAGAGCAGGATGACGCATATGTTCGCGGCTTCCTTGGACGAATGCTTTTTAGCGGTGACGAATCCCTTAAGAAGGTAAAGGTGCTTTCCGGAGGAGAGAAGGTTCGCTGTATGCTTTCTAAGCTGATGCTCAGCGGTGCAAACGTTCTTGTAATGGACGACCCGACAAACCATCTTGACCTTGAAGCAATCCAGTCTCTGAACGAAGGACTTATCAACTTCCCTGGCGTAGTGCTTTTCACAAGCCACGACCACGAGTTCATTCAGTCCGTTGCAAACAGAATCATCGAAATTACGCCGAACGGAATCATCGACCGCATGACAAACTTTGACGACTACATTTCTGACCCAACCATCACAGAACTTCGAAAGAAGCTGTATGAAGGTACAGGAAAGAAAATTAAGTACAGAATATAACATAGATACTGAAATCCCGGCTTAAAAAAGTCGGGATTTTTTTTAATTTGACTTGTGTACCTTGTCTTCACGGCTGCCTTTATGGGGGTCATTAATTTCATTATGTTTCATTATGTTTGTTTTTAATTTGACAATATAAAGATGTGAGATATAATTAACTCTCAAGGAGAGTTTTATGAAAAAAGTAATATTATTATATTTTGTATCTTTTTTTATTTTTGGTTGTTCTAATCAAATTTCTAACACAACTTCGTGTGAAAATCAATCTGATTATGAATTTGAGAATGAAAGTGATGAAGATTTTTTGTTTTATACTGATGAACGTACTTATTTAGCCAGTGTTGATGAAATGGAATTTTGCTTAAAAGCGGTATTAGAAAATCGAAATTCAGAGAAATCTAGATCTGGTGATAATTCTAAATCTTATAACATTTCTCAGGTTTCAGAAGATTATATATCAGTAAAAAATTATTTATCTGTAAATAGAAATGTTGATAGTGACGAATGTGATTCTGTATCTATGTATTTATATTCTTTTGAAAATCCATCAAGTGATAAAAAAGGATTTGCAATAACATCTACAGATAGGAGAGTAGGATTAGTTTTAGCAGCTGTAGATGAAGGTCAATTTTGTGATAATGAATTATGCTTGTTTATAACAGAATTATTGTCCGATTATGTTGAAAATTCAGTTAAAAGATGGGCTCTTGTAAGTGAAAAAATTGGAGAAAAAACTAGATCTTCTTATGCAGAGTATGGAGAAAAAGCAAAATATTCTTTTGGAAATTTTAAATATAATAGTGGTAATTTAAATAATTTATTGGTAACAAAATGGGATCAACATTATCCATTTAATGAAATTTTAAATAAAGAAAAAAATGACGGAAAATCTTATGTTGCTGGATGTGTGCCTATTGCTATTGCTCAGGCGTTTTGTATTTTAAGACCTTTTACAAAGTGTAGTTTGCCAGACTATCTTAATATTTCCTATGATTGGGACGAATTTGTAAAACCAAATTATTTTATCGGTAATAATAAATATGCTAAAGGTTTTTTGTATGATTCGAGAATTCAAACTGAGGTAGCTGCTTTGGTTTATGAAATTGGATTAGGAGTAAAGACCAATTTTGGTACAGATAGTTCTGGTTCAAATCATGATAAAATGAAAAAATATTTTAATAATATTGGACTACAATATAGTCATTCAGATTATTCTTATAAAAAAGTTGTATCATCGATAGAAAATGGTAGTCCTGTAATTGTTGGGGGACATGCCATAAAAGATGTAAAAGAAAAGAAGTTTTTGGGCATAACTTTTAATAAAAGTATTAGCTATAAGCATGGACACGAGTTTGTAATCGACGGATATGCGAATTATTCATGTGATGTTCTTGATAATGTAAATAATAAGATATCTACTATTACAACTGATTTTGTTCATGTAAATTATGGTTGGGATAGTTTATTGTGTGATGGAATGTATTTGTCTGGTCTTTTCAATACAAACTTGACTCCATTAAATGATTTGTCTAGAAGTGGAACAGCTGGTTATTATAAATATAATTTAAAGATGTTTTATAATATGAAAAAATAGGTATAAAGTACGATGAAGCATATAACTTTTATATTTAATACAATTTTAATATCACTCCTTATATCTTCCTGCCATTATGAAGCAGCAGAGCCAAGTGGTCCTGATTCAATTCCTCCACAATGTATACAGATTGACTTTAATTTGTCCATTGAAGATTGTTTTTCAAAAAAAGAGATACCAGAAGGTTTAAAGGCTGACGGTTTTTCAGTGTTTGAAAATAAATCTGGAATAAAAAGTATTGTGTGTGAAGGTGATGTTTATTTTTTTAAGGAGGAAACTTCTGATAAGATTACAGCTTTGAAAATAGAAGGAAACAATAAAGGTAAAATTACAATACACAATGATAATGGTTATGGAACTTTGTATATTTTGGTTTCACCATTGAAGAATCAGAAGACTGATTTAAATGTTTCTTATTTTAATTCAAAAAATCCCGATTTTTTAGGCAACGGTTGTATTTCTGTTAGCAAAAATGAGGTTGTGCCAATAGGATTGCATGGTTGTTCTTTGAGCATTTCGGTTGATAATGAGGATGAGCTTCTTATTTATTCTATTGAGGGAAAATAAATTTCTCGTTTTGTAGAAATAACCTTTGTAGGGCTCTGTTAGTAATAAAAAGCCACTTCTAAAGTTTCATTTTAAAGCTGTCGGAATCAAAAAAATCCATTTTACAAAACTTCGCGGATAATTTACAATGATTGGATATGAAACTGCATACTTTTAAGGGTGGTATTCACCCAAGGGAAATGAAGGAGCTTTCTGAAAAGTGTCCTGTAACTTCCTGCATGCCTAAGAGTAAAACCGTCACCATTCCTTTGACTATGGGTGGCGCTCCTAATGCTCTTTTAGTTAATGTTGGAGACCAGGTGGCAAAGGGTCAGATTATTGCCAATGGGGATAAATTTATGAACTGCCCGGTTCATTCGTCTGTGGCAGGAACCGTGAAGAAAATCTCAAAATGTCTTGCCCCAGGGGGAGTGGAAGTTCCCTGCGTTGTAATTCAGGCGGACGATACTGACCGGACCGATTATATGGACGTTTTAGATCCTTTTACCTGCGAAGTAAGCGAAGCCTTAAAAAGGGTTCGGGATGCTGGTATCGTTGGTATGGGTGGAGCAAGCTTTCCGTGTCATGTAAAGCTGAATGTTCCTAAGGACAAGGAAGTTCACTTTGTGCTTGTAAACGCCGCTGAGTGTGAACCTTATCTTACCTGTGACCAGCGTACGATGGAAGAAAATACTGACAAGGTTATAGACGGCCTTTTAATTGTCCTTCGTCTTACAGGTGCTAAAGGAATTATTGCCCTTGAAGACAATAAAAAATATTTAAAGCCCCTTCTTGAAGACGAAATAGTTAAGAAAAATGCCTCGGATAAAATTTCAGTTTTCCTTGTAAAAACAAAATATCCTCAGGGTTCTGAGAAATTTATCGTTTCTGCCTGTCTTGGAGTGGAAATCCCAAGCGGAAAGCTTCCGGCGGATGCAGGGGCTGTTATCTGCAATGTTGGTACGGTTTGCGCCATAAGCGACGCCTTCAGACTTGGTAAGCCTCTCATTGAACGAAGCCTTACTATCAGCGGCGGAGCGGTTACAAAGCCGTGCAATATCAGGGTTCCTGTGGGAACTTTAATCAGTGACCTGGTGCCGGAGGTTTTTGAAGTAAAAGAAGACTGTGCAAAAATCATTTCTGGTGGTCCGATGATGGGCTTTGCAATGCCGTCTTACGATTTCCCGGTTCAGAAAGGTACCAGCGGGGTTACTTTTCTTACGGAAAAAGAGACCGTTCTTTTTGAGGAAGATCCGTGTATTTCCTGCGGAAGCTGTGTTGCCACCTGTGCAATGCGCCTAAGTCCTGTTCTTATTAAGCGGGAACTGGAAGCGGGTAATATCGAAAAGGCAAAGAAGTTTGGTCTTATGGACTGTATTGAATGCGGCTGCTGTGCATTTGTCTGTCCTTCCCACATAAAGCTTGTTCAGCGGGTTCGTCTTGGAAAAGGCATTGTGCGAAAGCAGATGGCTGAAGAGCGTGCTAAAAAAGAAGCAGAGGCTCGTGCGGCTGAAGCAAAAGAAGCAGCAAAAGTGGAGGCAAAGTAATGGCTCAGAACGGATACTATCTTTCATCAAGTCCTCATTTTTCCATGAAACTTTCTACACAGATGATAATGCTGTGTGTAATTCTTTCTTTGATACCGGAATGTATAAGCGGAATCGTGGTATTCGGTTTCCGCTCTCTTCTGGTTATTCTGACGGCTGCTTTGAGTGCTGTTGCGGCTGAAGCCCTGTTTCAGGTGTGCACAAAGCAGAAAATCACCGTAAAAAACCTTAGTGCGGCTCTTTCCGGAGTTCTTCTGGCTCTTGTGTGCCCGCCGACGATTCCTCTGTGGATGGTTGCCCTGGGAAGTGTTGTTGCAATGGTTGTTGCCAAAGGTCTTTTTGGCGGAATCGGAAGCAACGTTTTTAACCCGGCTCTTACGGGGCGTGCATTCCTTGTAATCAGTTTTCCTGGTGCAATGGGGGCTTCCTGGCTTTTACCAAAAACTGCCGTAAAAGCAGGCCTTGAAGCAAGTGGTGCTGCAGGCGGTGCCTTTGACGCAATTACTTCTGCCACCGTTTTAAGCCGTGTAAAAGGCGGAACTCTGGAAGATTTCAATTTTATGCAGTATTTCCTTGGAAACAGGGCAGGCTGTATCGGCGAAACAAGCATTCTCCTGATTTTGATTTCTTTCCTGTTCCTATTGGTTTCTCACATTATTGACTGGCGCGCACCGGTTTCAATGGTTTTGACCTTTGTCTGCTGTACTTTCCTTGCTTCAATTTCCAAGGGCCTGAATGCAGCTGCCCTTGATGTTCTTACAGGGGTTCTTACCGGAGGACTTTTGTTTGGAGCCGTTTTTATGGTTACCGACTATGCTACTGCTCCTGTTACAAAGCCCGGCCGACTTGTTTTTGGTGCAGGCTGCGGTCTTATTACCTTCCTGATTCGAAAATTCGGAACTTATCCGGAGGGAGTAATGTTCAGTATCCTTATTATGAACAGCGTTGCTCCGTTCCTGAATAATCTGACTGTACGAAGTTACGGTTACGGTAAAAAAGGAAACCAGAAGCCGGATGTTTCAAAAATCGAAAAAGAATTTGTGCTGAGTCAAAGGGCTGGCATCGACGAAGAGTCTGCTTCAGATTCTGAAAATGAGGAGGCTTAAGGATGAGCGATAAAAAAACGGGAAATAAAAAAGACTCCTTTGAAATGATTCGCCTTGGGCTTGTGCTTGCCCTTTACGCTTCCGTTTCCTGCGCAGTTCTGGGTCTTGTAAATAATTTTACTTCTCCAAAAATTGCTGCCAATCAGACGGCAAAAATTGATACTTCAATGAAGCAGTTTTTCCCGGAAGATGGTTTTTCATTTGAAAAGGCCGAGGGCTTTAACGGTAAAAATCTTGGAAGCATAAAAATCGAGCAGGTAATTCTTGCAAAAAAAGATGGAGACGTTCTTGGAGGAGCGGCTCAGGTATCGGGACCTACCTATGACCAGGGAACAATTCTCGTTGGAATGAAGAAAGACGGTACGGTTCAGGGCTTAAAGTTTTTGAAGCTTACCGATTCCCCTGGTTTTGGATTAAAGGCAAATGACAGCACCTTTACTCTTCCTAACGGAAAGACTTTTTACGGTCAGTTCGAAGGGAAAAATGCTTCAGAAGGCTTTAAGGCCGGCGAAAATTTTGACGCAATCAGCGGTGCAACCATTACAAGTAATGCAGTTGCCTCTCTTATAAATGCGGGCTGTGCTTCAATTTTTGAAGCAATGGGGGAAAATAATGAGCAGTAAATTAAAGATTTTTACAAACGGCTTTGTGCGGGAAAACCCGCTCTTAGTGCTGAATATCGGACTTTGTTCTTCCCTTGGTGTTACCACCAGCGTTTTTAACGGCCTTGGAATGGGTATGGGAATGACTTTCGTTCTCCTCATGAGCGAAATCGTAATCAGTCTTTTCAGAAAAAAGATTCCTTCCAGCGTGCGCCTTCCGATTTTTATCGTAATTATTGCGGCTTTTACAACCATCGTTCAGCTGGTTTTGAACGCTTATGTAGAAAGCCTGTATGAAGCCCTGGGTGTATTCCTTCCGCTTATCGTAGTAAACTGTATCATCATGGGCCGCGTTGAGGCATTTGCTTCAAAAAATACCCTTGGAGATTCTGTTCTGGACGCTCTTGGAATGGGGCTTGGCTACACGATTGTACTTGTACTTATTTCTCTCTGCCGTGAAGTTTTAGGTGGCGGAACCATTATGGCGGGAACTGCCCTTAAGGCTGACATAATTCCGGAAAGCTTTAGAATCGGAATTTTTAACAGCGCTCCGGGGGGATTTTTAGTGTTCGGTTTTCTTGCGGCTCTTGTTCAGGGCTTAAAAATCAGAAAGGCTGAAAAAGAGAAGCGGAAAATCAAAATTGAAGAGCCGGGCTGTGCTGCCTGTAAGCTTGCCTGTCCTAACCGTGGAAAAACTGACGCAGAGTGCGTAACTGATGCTTCTGGGGAGGCTTCTAAATGATTGATATTTTAAAACTTCTTATAAAATCTGCAATAATCGACAATGTTGTCTTCATTCAGTATCTTGCAATCTGTCCTTTTATCGGTATGACCCAGGAAACGGACAAGGCCTTTGGTATGGGTGTTGCAACCTCTTTTGTTATTCTTCTTGCAACTGCCGTAACCTGGCCGGTTTATCATCTTGTAATGGTGCCGTTAAAGCTGGAATTCCTTCAGACCCTGATGTTCATCCTTGTAATTGCGTCTTTAGTTCAGCTGGTGGAATTCTTCCTGAAAAAATCTATTCCGGCCCTTTATAAATCAATGGGTGTTTACCTTGCCCTGATTACCACAAACTGTGCCGTTCTGGGTGTTACAATCAACTGCATCAGCAAGGATTTTAACTACGGTCAGAGCCTTGTTTACGCCCTTGGTTCTGCCCTTGGCTTCCTTCTGAGTATGGTTGTAATGAGCGGAGTAAGAAGCCGCCTTAAGATTGCAAATGTTCCTAAGGCTTTTCAGGGAACTCCGATTCTCTACATTGCAGCAGGACTTTTGAGTCTTTCGTTCCTTGGATTTAAGGGTCTTATTAACTAGGGTGGGGGAAGTATGAAAATCGTTATCTATACAGTAATTGTTTCTCTTGTTGCAGGCTTCCTTCTGGGACTTTTGCTTGGTCTTTTTAAGAAGATTTTCCATGTAGCCGTAGATGAGCGCATTCAGAAAATCCGTGACGCCTTAAGCGGTGCAAACTGCGGCGGATGTGGTTATGCGGGCTGTGATTCCTTTGCAGAGGCAGTAAGCAAAGGTGAAGCGCCTGCTGACGGCTGTGTTGCCGGAGGAGCAGAGTGTGCAAAAAAAATCAATGCAATTATGGGGGGCTCCGGCGGAGAAAGTAAGCCGAGAGTAGCCTTTCTTGCCTGTGCCGGTGAAAAATCCTGCGCCCTGGACAAGGGAACATATATCGGAATAAAAACCTGTTCTGCAAGTCAGCTGGTTTCTAACGGAACAAAAAAATGCGCCTTTGGCTGTATCGGTTTTGGTGACTGTGTAAAGGCCTGTCCTTTTGGCGCCCTTTCCATGGGTGAAAATGGTCTTCCCGTAATCGACAGGGATAAATGCGTTGCCTGCGGAAAGTGTTCAAAAGCCTGCCCGAAGGGTCTTTTTAAGGTGCTTGGAAAAGATGATAAAGGCGCCATCGCTGTCTGCTCTAACAGAAGCGACAATAAGCCTCAGATCAAGAAGGACTGCTCCGTGGGCTGTTTTAAGTGCGGAATCTGTACAAAAAAATGCCCGGAAGGCGCCGTTACCCTCGTAAACGGTCTTCCGGAAATCGACAGATCAAAATGTACCGCCTGCGGCGAATGCGTAAAAGCCTGCCCGGACAAGGTCCTCAAACTTTTGTAGAGACTCTGTTTCTTCTCAGACAGGTTGAATGCCAGGGTTGCTAATACAATTAAAAACTGGCGTAAGCGGGGTTCTTGTTTGGAAAACACTCAGCCACCGCGAAGCGGTACTGCCGTTTTCCAAACAAGGTTCCCGCTGAGAGCCAGTTTTAGAGTTGAAATAATAACCCCTGACATTCAACCTCTTATTTTCCCAGATTCTTCAAAATATTTGAAAGCATGGAGCTTGCCTGCTCATTGGAAAGAGTTGCCTGAGGGTTGTGGTATTCAACCAGATTTTCAGGAATCTCGTCCAGAAAGCGGCTCGGTTCGCAGTCAATGAGCATTCCCTGCTTTCGTCTCTTCTGACAGCTGGAAATCAAAAGCTTTTCCTGAGCCCGGGTAATTGCAACATAGAAAAGGCGGCGTTCCTCTTCCACATCTCCGTTATTTTCTTCAACGGAGCGGGCGTGGGGAATAAGGCCTTCCTCGACTCCAGCGATGAATACAACCGGAAACTCAAGTCCTTTCGAGGCGTGAATCGTCATCAGGTTTACTTTTCCACGGTTTCCTTCTTCATCCATGTCATCCCGGCTCATAAGGGTGATGCGGTTCAGGTACTGGAAAAGGCCGGCATTAAAGTTGTCAGGGTCGTTTTCCCAGTTTTCCATCATGGTCAGAAAATATTCGATATTTTTAAGCTTGAAGCGGACTGCCTTTTCGCTTTTTGAAAACTCGCTTACAAGATGGGCTTTATAGTTGATTTCTTCAATCATTTCCCGGACCTTTTTTGCAAGTCCTCTTCCGCTTAAAAGCTTTGTTCTCTGTTCTTCAATCAGGGTCTGGAAGGTTTCAAGATCTTCATGAAGCTTTACGCCAACTTCTTCTTCATCCTTTTTTACCAGGGACTGAATTGCAGTCCAGAGGGAACAGCCCAGTTCTTCCGCTTCGTCGTTGATTTTCTGGATAGCGGCCCGTCCTATTCCCCGGCGTGGAACATTTATGATTCTAAGAAGGTTTATGTCGTCATCGTGGTTTGAAATTACCCGAAGATAGCTTATGATGTCCTTGATTTCCATCCGTTCAAAAAAGCTGGTACCGCCGCTCATCACATAGGGAATGTTGTTTTCAAGAAATGCTTCTTCTATAAAGCGTCCCTGGGTATTGGCACGCATCAGAACGCCGAAATCGTCGTATTTCCGGTTTTCTTCCATGGCGATTCCCTGAATGGTTTCCGCAATAAAGTCCGCTTCCGCCGTTTCGTTTTCCGGCATAAAAATTTCAATCGGCTTTCCGTCTCCCTTTCCGCTCCAGAGTTTTTTGTCCTTGCGGTTTGTGTTGTGGGAAATAACTCCGTTTGCGGCATCCAGAATCGTACCGGTGGAACGGTAGTTCTGTTCAAGACGGATTTCCGTTACGTCAAAATCCTTTTCAAAATTTACGATGTTCTGGTAATCGGCACCGCGCCAGCTGTAGATACTCTGGTCGTCGTCACCTACGACGGCAACATTTTTGTCCGCCAGAAGGTGCATCAGCTCGTACTGCTGGTGGCTTGTGTCCTGAAACTCGTCAACCATTATGTATTTGTAGCGTTCCCTGTATTTTGCAAGAACCTCCGGATTTTCCTTAAAAAGCTTGATTGGAAGTACGATGAGGTCATCAAAATCAACTGCGTTGTAGAGCTTTAAGCCTTCCTGATAGCATTCGTAAAGCTCACGGTACATGTCGTTGTCACCTTCCCAGTTTTTACGGCCGGTTTTAATGTCGGAAAAGAGGGTGCCGATTTTGTACAGATCCATTGCGTCGGCGGTATATCCAAGCTCCCGCCCGCATTCTTTAATGAGGGCAGTGCGGTCTGTTTCATCATAGATTGAAAAGTTTTCCCTCCAGCCCAGCTTGTCTATTTCCTGGTGAAGGATACGAACCCCGAAGGCATGAAAGGTTGATATTGTGAGCATGGGAAGTTTTTTTTCAGTCAGGCTTTTGATTCGCTCGGCCATTTCTTTTGCAGCCTTGTTTGTAAAGGTGAGGGCAAGAATCTGGCTCTGTGGAATACCTTTGTCCAGCATGTGGGCAATTCTGAAGGTAATTACGCGGGTTTTTCCGCTTCCTGCTCCTGCAATGATTAGAATGGCTCCGTCTGTGGTGGTTACAGCCCTGAATTGTTCCGGGTTAAGCTCTTTTTTGAGGGTTTGCAAATCTAAAGACATAAAACAAAAATTAACATTCTATTGATTTTTACGCAATATTTGATAAAATTATAACGTTAATTTTTTCAAAAAATATCACCGCTTTCACGCCGTTTATATTCATAAAAGAATGGTTCGTGGTCTTGCGCTGATTTCAGGAGTTTCTTTATGAATTCAAAAGTTCAGGCTTTTTTCTTACGCCGCAATTTTCCGGTTCACACTGATGTAAATGCAGTTTGTGATGCAATCCTTCTTGATATGAGCAGAGGCCTTAGAAAGCAGAAGTCTGACGAAGACATGATTAGAACCTTTTCCCTGCCTCCAAAGGCACCGGCCGTAAACCAGAGCGTAATCGTAATCGATGCCGGCGGAACAAACTTCAGAAGCTGCCTTGTAACCTTCAATGAAAAGGGTGAGCCGGTAATTTCAGAAATGGAAAAAACTGTAATGCCTGGGGTTGAAAAGCAGCTTACAAAAAAAGAATTCTTTGACCAGTTTGCCAAAAATCTTGAACACTTAAAAGACAAGTCTACAAAAATCGGTTTCTGCTTTTCCTATCCGATGACAATCACAGAGGACGGCGACGGCGTTTTAATCAATTTCTCTAAAGAGGTAAAGGCGCCTGAGGTTGAAGGTCAGCCAATCGGTAAATGCCTGAAGGAAGCTCTTCTGGCACACGGCTGGAAGAATATCGAAAAAATTACTTTGCTGAACGATACCGTTGCGGCTCTCCTTGCAGGAAAGGCCTGTGCAAAGGATTATCCGTATTCTTCTTACATCGGCTTTATTCTTGGAACCGGAATGAACGCAGCCTATATTCAGCCGGAAATTGCTGAAGCCGGCGTAAAAAAACAGATTATCGTCTGTGAATCTGGAAAGACCTGCTCCGTTGTTATGAGCGATTTTGATAAAAATTACGACTCCATTTCTCAGAAGCCGGGAACAGCCTTTATTGAAAAGCAGTGCGCCGGCGGATATTTAGGTCCTGTTGCCTTCCAGATGTTAAAGCTTGCCGTAAGCGACGGAGTTTTCTCTGACGCCTTTGCAAAAAAGCTTGCTACACTTCAGAGCCTTTCTTTAATCGAATTTGATGCCTTCCTCCACGACCCTTACAATAAGGAGAATGTTCTTGCTTCTCTTGCGGCAAACACTGCAACTGAAGAGGATTATACTGTTCTCTTCGAGCTTTTGGATGCCCTCCTGGAGCGTTCTGCCCGTGCTGCCGCTGCAATTTTAAGTGCCGCAGTTATTCAGAGCGGGGAAGGAAAGAATCCTTGTAAGCCTGTTCTTATTCTTGCTGACGGTTCTACCTTCTGGAAATCTTCAAGAATCTATGAGCGGGTTTTTGCTGCTCTTGAAAAGACTCTTACAGTGGAAAAGGGACTTTACTGGAAAATTATTTCCTGCGATAACGATATTACTATCGGTACTGCCATCGCCGGATTGATTGACGGTTAGGACTAAAAATCATAAAATAGAGATACAGGAAAATAAAGTGAAAAACGCAGGAAAATCTATTGTACTTATAATGCTCATCATCATTATGGCCTTAGGCGGACTTTTGTGGTTCGACTTTCTTGGCGTTATTCACGTAAAAAATGTATTTTCACCTCTCTATAAAGTAATGGGCCGCGATCCTCAGGGGGCCGTTACTTCAACTTCTTCTCATCCCATTGTTGGAAATCTTGAGCAGGAACGCCTTGATAAACAGCGTGAGGCCCTGGAGCTTTTTAAGGAAGAACTGGACAAGAGGGAAGAAGAAATTTCTGCCAAAGAAAAATTAAACGAACAGATAGCAGCGGAGCTTGCGGAACGGGAAAAAAGTCAGGAAGAACGGGAAAAAACATTCAACCGTAACGTAAAACAGTACGATGATAAAAATGTAAACATCGAACAAATTGCGTTGAACCTGAACGGTATGCGCCCGGAAGCTGCGGTAAATATCCTTCTTGCGTTTGATGACCAGGTGTGCATCGACGTATTAAGAAAGGTAGAAGAGCTTGCAAAGCGTGACGGTACGGCTTCCATGGGTTCTTACTGGCTTAGTCTTATGCCGGCTCAGCGGGCTGCTGAAATCCAGAGAAAAATGATTTCAAAGCCTGAAAGTCTGTAGTCTGTATCTAAAACAGTCATAAAGCGGCAATTTGTCCGGTGAAAAACGGAGGAATTGCCAGTGTCACTAACAACCGGACAAAATGTAGATTTTTCCCTTTCATCAAAAATGAATGTCAGCGAACAGTCTTTCAGTCTGCCTTCATTTAAGAAAGAGGAATTTACTCTTCCTTCTGATTCAAAATCTTTTGGTAAAATGGTTGAAGAAGCCCGTTCTGCTGCCCGCGAAACAAGCGATGTTAAAAAAAGTGCAGAAGAAAGGCCGTCAGAAAACCTTTCTCAGACAGAAAAAAGCCCTTCTGGAAAAGCAGAAAGCGAAAATGAAGGAAAAAAATCTTCGGTAAGCGCAAAAGATGAAGCGCAAAAAGAAGAGAAAACTGAACTTCATGAAAAGCTGAATTCAGATTCTGGAAAAGCTGAGAAAAAGCTCGCTTCGGCAAATAAGTCTTCTGAAATGAAGGGAAAAAATGCCGTTACGGACGCAAAATCAAAAGAAAATGTAAAAAATGCGCTTACAGATAAAAACGCGCTGAAAAATCAGAAAGAAAATCCTGAATTAAGCGAAAATCTTAAGTTTCAGAACGAAAAAAACGGCGTTAACAGAAAAGCTTCGGAAGAATCTGCCCTTTCTTCATGGGAAAATCTTGTTTCCCGCCTGAAAAATCAGGAAAAAAACGGGGAAACGGAAGAAAACTCTGATTTCGTAGCAGAACTTGGTCAGGCTGCATCTCTTCTTTCTATGACGGGAGAAGTGCTTAATGCAGAAAAAACTGAGTCTGACGGGGATTTTGAGCTTTCTGAAATCCAGAAAACAAAAGGAAAAAAGACCTTCCTGGACAAAGATGAAAAGATTTCCGTAACGGATCTTCGTTCAAAAGAAGAAAAGCCTGCAGAAAATACAAAGAACTTAAAATTTTCTGAAGCAAAGATCGAAGGAAACAATGCTGAAATTCGTGTGAATATCGCTGAAAATACGGCAAACGCAAATGTTCTTTCTTCGAACATGCAGACTGCTTCCAGCGACGGTTCAAATTTTCAGGCAATGCTTTCAAATCAGCTTCAGTCCAATGCCCATGAAATCGTAAAAGCCGGAAATATTGTGCTTAAAGACAACAATGTGGGCGAAATTAAGCTTATTTTGAATCCGGAAGAGCTAGGAAACGTAAAAATCAGCCTTCACATTGATGATAAAGCCATCAGCGGAAAAATTATCGTAGAAAGCGAAGCTGCTTTTAATGCAATGAAGGAAAGCGTTCAGAGCTTAAAGGAAGCCTTTGCTTCAAGCGGTTTTGATACCGGTGCCTTTGATTTGAGCTTTGCAGGCCAGCAGAACGATGGAAGGGATGGTTCCTTTAATGACGGCGCAAATGAAAATACCCGGAACCAGTACCAGCGGGCTGTTGCCTATGAAGGACTTTATTCGGAAGTAGACGAGGAATACGGATATTTCCAGGAAATAAGTGCAAATTCCTTGCGGAATTCTGTAAACATCGTTGCCTAAAAATACGATATATAAAAAGAGCGGAATATCCGCATAAAGGAGACGTGAAATGGAAACACCTGTTTTGAACACTGTCATGAGTTCAAGCGAAAAGTTTGTTGTTGACAACGCTGTAAACTCGTTCAACAAAGCAAATGCTGTAACTGGCAGGCAGACAAGTCATGAGCTGGGTAAAGATGATTTTTTGAAGCTTCTGATTACACAGCTTTCCAATCAGGATCCTACAAACCCTATGGAAGATACACAGTTTATTGCACAGATGGCTCAGTTCAGTAGTCTGGAACAGATGACGAATATGAATGAGTCCTTCACACGCATGGCGTCAATGCTGAATGCAGAAAAGGCGTCAAATCTTCTTGGAAAGACTGTGGAAATCGACCTTGGGGACACATTGACAAAGGGAACTGTAGAAGCAAGTACTTTGGGATTGAATCCTGAAGTAATGGTGAACGGAATGTATTACAATCTTGACCAGATAAAAGCGGTCTACGGTTATTAATTTATAGCAGGGGTAAACATATATGATGAGATCACTTTATGCTGGAGTTTCAGGACTCCAGAATCATCAGACAAGAATGGACGTTATCGGTAACAACATTGCCAACGTGAACACCACGGGATTTAAACGCGGTCGCGTAAACTTCCAGGACATGATCAGCCAGCAGGTTTCAGGAGCCGCAAAACCGACTGATGAGCTTGGTGGTGTGAACCCGAAAGATGTAGGTCTTGGTATGACCATTGCCACAATCGAACAGGTTTTCACTCAGGGTAACCTTCAGTCAACCGGCGTTTCTACCGACGTTGCCGTTCAGGGAAATGGTTTCTTTGTTGTAAAAAACGGAGAACAGAGCTTCTATACCAGAAACGGTGTATTCGGCCTTGATAAGGACGGAACCCTCGTAAATCCGGCAAACGGTCTTCGTGTTCAGGGCTGGATGGCCCGGGATTTGAACGGTGAGCAGATTATTCAGACATCTGCAACTCCAACAGACCTTGTTATTCCGGTTGGTTCAAAGGATCCTGCAAAAGAAACAAACAATGTTCTTTTTGCATGTAACCTGAACAAAAATACTCCGGAAATTCTTCCGGGAGCCGCTGCAAATGATGTTGCAAAAGGTACCTGGACAACTGAACAGAAAATTTATGACAGCTTCGGAAATGAGCATCTTCTTTCAATCAGCTTCCGCCGTGTAGTTGGAGATCCAAACGCATGGGACGCAACTGTAAATGTTGATGCTGACAATGCTGATTTTACACAGACCCGCGTAGGTCTTGGTTCCACAGACGGAATGACAAATACCTTCCGTGTTGAATTTGATAACTTTGGTGCACTTCGCCGGGTAACTGATTCTTCTGATGCAGTTTCAAATGATTCCGGTGAAATCATTCTTACAACAAGTTATACAGTTCCTGAGGCTGAACTTGATGAGAACGGAAATCCCCTCCGCCATACATTCAA
This sequence comes from uncultured Treponema sp., assembly GCA_946186185.1. Classification (GTDB taxonomy): domain Bacteria; phylum Spirochaetota; class Spirochaetia; order Treponematales; family Treponemataceae; genus Treponema_D. Next base: position 74,199 of record CAMHMJ010000005.1, read on the forward strand.
TGTAAACCTTGGAACAATCGGTTCTTTCAAGAACACTATTACTCAGTCTGCTTCAAAGAGCACAACTAAGGCTTACAGCCAGGACGGATATACACTGGGTTATCTTGATAACTTCAAGATTGACTCAAGCGGAATTATCACAGGTGTTTATTCAAACGGAACAAACCGCCAGATTGGACAGCTTGCCCTTGCAACCTTCTCAAATGACCGCGGTCTTGAGAAAGCCGGAGACAACACCTATGTTGAAACAAACAACTCTGGTCAGGCTAACATCGGTGAATCAGGAGTTGCCGGAAAAGGTAAACTTCTTGCCGGAGCCCTTGAAATGTCCAACGTTGATCTTTCTGAACAGATGACAGACATGATTGTAACCCAGAGAGGCTTCCAGTCAAATGCTAAAACAATCACGACAGCCGATACCCTGCTCGAGACTGTCTTGAGTTTGAAGCGCTAATGGAAGCTCTGAAGTCAGTACCGCTAAATAATTACGGTACCTGACGGGAGCAATAAAGGTAATCTTTAAGCGTGTCCTGACGCTGAAAATTATTTGCCCGGTTCTGATAAAGAGCCGGGCTTTTTTTTAGGTAAGCCAATTTTGGACTTAGAAATGTAAAACTCGTCGTTCGTCCATATTAATTTCCTACATTTTGAAGTTTGTGGAAATTGCACCGCTGAAGTAGTTTGAAACCGGGTTCCAGGCGGCACAGAGGGAAAGTTCAAACATAAAGAGGTTTAATGTTGCGCCGCCAAAGAGCTGAACCTGCATGTCAGCCATATCGAAATCCCTTGAAATACTTTCCTTGCCGTTCTTAGAGGCTGAATCGCTTTTTGTTCCGTCTATTACGGTTTTGTAGTTCCAGGAGTAGTCTTTCTGGCTTTGCGTAAGGCTAACCTTGGCTCCGGCGTAAGGAGTCGTAATAAAAATCTGTTTTGAAATCTGAGCCTGAAGGTAAACAGTGTTGGTTAAAAGCGATAAATCGGCATCCGTTGAAAGCGTACCGGATTTTTCGCTCTGTCCGGTATAGGAAATTGTTTTTTTGGCGCTGAAGTTCACGCTTTCTTTCTGGTAAATGTAGCCGGCTCCAAGACTGACCTGAGGTAAAAGCAGGTTTCCTTCAAGAATTGCGTATCGTAAGTCTGCTCCAAAGGCTGTGTAACTGATTCCCCCTGAAAAATCATCGAAGGAAAGTGAATCAAACATTCCCGGAAAAGTTGCAGAGTAGAAAAGCCCCACATCGAAAGGAAGGAAGACGCCTCCCACTCGGCCTCGTATAGCCGCAGCAGGAAGGACAAACTGCCCCGGAAGTGAAAAATTGATTGCAATTTCGCCGTCTATTTCTTCCAGGGAAGCCTTTATCTGGTCAAAAAGAGTCTGAACTCCGTCAATTATAAAGGAAGTGTCGATAACAGTGCCGGTTGTAGTAAGTCCCACAGAAAAATGGGGCGGAAATGCCGGAAAAATCTTCCCGATGTAAGCATCTGCCTGGGTGTTCAAGAGGGTTGAGTTTTCAAGAACAATATCTTCAAGATTGTTAAGAATTGATTCCATTGAGGAGTTTATTTTTACCACGGAACTGTCTTTTGAAACGGTGGATGAGCCGGAAGAGGTGCCAGAACCGTTTTCCGTGCCTGAACTGGTTCCTGTTCCGGATTCCGATGAGGAACCAGAGTTTTCAGAGCCTCCGCCTGATGAAGTTCCTGAGGATGAGTCTGTGCCGGAAGAAGTTCCCGAAGAGGTGCCGGAACCTGCCGAAGTTTCTGAGCCTTCACCAGAGCTTTGTGCAAAAGCAGAAGGGAGAGAGGCAAAAATAAAAAAGAAGGCAAAACACAATAATAATCGTTTCATAAAAACTCCGCAAAAAACTCATTTTGAAGTCCTTATATTTTACACGGGTTTTAATTTTGTTTCAATTTTATTTTCTGTTAAACCTTCCGTTGATTTCAGTTACTTTTGCAAGAAGTTCATCCAGGTCTTCCTTTGTGGTAAGGGGGCCAAAGCTGAAGCGGACGGCATTTTCCCGGAGCTTTGAGTCTACCTTCATGGCTTCAAGAATCGGACGGTTGTTTTTCCGTGAACTGCAGGCGCTTCCAGTTGAAATATAGAAGCCTTCTGCGTCCAGCGCCCGCATCATAACCTGGCCGGGTATGTTCTGGAAGGCGGCCTGTACAACATAGGAAGAGTAATTTTCCGGTGCGGAAAGCCTTTCCTTTGGAATTACGGTGCAGCCTTTGATTTCAGAAAGGTCTTTTACAAAATTGCATGAAAGCTCTGTAAAATTTGAGTGCTGTTCAAGACGGTTTTCGGAAGCCTTTTCCTGAGGGGCTGCGGTACCCGGGCAATCTCCTGCTTTTACGCTGTTACCGTTATCAGAACCTTCTTTACAAACAGGAATGGCGTATTTTTCCATTACCTTAGAGAAGGCAAGGGCGCCGAAAACATTTTCGGTTCCGCTTCTGATTCCCTTTTCCTGTCCGCCACCACGCAAAAATGGTTCCAGGGCGTCCTTCAGGTACAAAATGCCGATTCCTCTTGGACCGGATATTTTGTGTCCGCTGAAGGCGGCGGAGTCAACGCCCCAGCCGGACAAATCTACCGGGATTTTTCCCAGGGCCTGAACGCAGTCTACGTGGAATTTGATTTTTCGTTTTCCGGTATCGGCTTTTTTTATGACTTCTGAAATTTCTTTAATCTTCTGGATTGCGCCAGTTTCGTTGTTTACCGCCATTACACAGACAAGAGCGGTTTCGGCGTTCAGCATTGAGCCCAGAGTTTCCGGATTTATGATGCCGTCTTTTTCACAGGGAATTTCCTTTACCACCCAGCCGCATTTTTTCAATTCGTTTGCCATTTCCCGAACGGCAGGGTGTTCGATGGAGCTGAATAAAACTTCACCCTTGTGAGGACTGTTCAAAATTGAAAGAAGGGGAATGTGGTCGGCTTCCGTTCCGCCGCTTGTAAAATAGATGTTTTCGCTTTTTACTCCCAGTACCCGGGCTGCCCGGTCTCTTGCCTGGTCTAAGACCTCTTTTGCTTCCTTTCCGGCACTGTGAGAACTTGAAGGGTTTCCCCATTTTTCCATGGTGATTTCAAGACATTCCCGTAAAATGTCCTTGTCCTGAGGGCTTGTGCTTGCCCAGTCAAAATAGTGGTGAGTCTGTGTTAAAGTCATAGAAAAATATTCTAGTAACTTTTTGATTCCATTGCAAGAAAATCCTTCTGAACGCCTTCAAGGCGCTTGATTTCCCGTTCAAGCATTTTTCCCCAGTCAAGGTCGCCGGTTTTAATCCGTTCCCGTTCGTCTTCCCAGTTTTGAAGCTCCGTGATGAATAAAAAGTTAAATTCCTTCACATTTGCTTTTTCCGCCCAGAGCTGTGCTTCCCGCCAGTATTCAAGGCCGGCTTTGTAAAAAGAAAGGCATTTTTCGATGTTTCTTAAGTATTCGTCCTTCCATGGTGCGTCGTAAAAATAGGCCACCTTTTTGTCAAAGGTGCGGCCTAAGCGCACATGCTGTTCAATAAGCTTTAAGTTTATGTGCATCTGAAAAAGATAGCGGTATTTTTCCCATTCCTTAGGATTCGTGATTTTTGCCCGGGCATAAAGGGGGTTACAGAAATCTGCCTGAAGGGCTTTTTCAAGCCAGTAAATGTTTTCAATGCAGTCATCCGGGTACTGCTGGTAGTGCACGTGGTACAGCTTGTACCAGTCTTCCTTGTATTTTATCATATAGGCGTCTGCCCTGTTCTGTGGAAGAACTGAAAATACGGTAAAGAGAAGGGTAAGTTTTAGTATCCAGAAAACTGACTTTTTCACATTTTTTTATCGGAAAAAAAAGAACCGGACTTAATGAAAACTACTTTTTCAGGCTTTCAATTTCCTTAAGAATTATCTGGTGGATTTCTTCCGGTGTTTTTTCAGCGTCAATGGTAATCACCTTCATTCCGCTGCCTTTGGGAGTTCCGTCGTATTCTCCGATGACCCTGTCAAAATTGGCTGCCGTCTGCTTCTGGTATTCCAGTTTTTCGTAGATTTCAAGGTTTCCGCCCCGGGATAAAACCCGCTTAAGGGAAACTTCCGGGTTTATCTTAAAATAAAAAAGCAGCCGGGGAAGGGGAAAATCCTCGTTCAGCTTTTCAGGAAGCGCCGTGCCTGCGCTTACCCCCTGATAGGCAAGGCTTGAAAAAATATAGCGGTCACTTACAACGATTTTTCCGCTTTCGCATTTCTCATAAACTCCGCCTTTTCCCCAGATGTGTTCGCAACGGTCTGCGGCAAACAAAAATGCCGCCGTCTTGGGATCTGCTTCAAATTCACCCTTTAAAAGCCGGCGCAGGAATTTTCCGGTCTCAAGAGAGGTTGGTTCTGCGGTAATTTCAAGCTCGTCATCTGAAAATACCTCTTTTAACTTTTTCAGCTGGGTTGTGGTTCCCGCTCCATCTATTCCTTCAAATACAATAAAATTGTTAATAATCATGAATTTCACCTATAAAAATGCCGATTATTTTGATAGTATATTTTGGCGTTTTTTTTGTCTAGTTGGAAGTCCCGGGACGATATTTTAATTTATGAAAGCAAGAAAGCTTCCGTTTAAAGAGACGGTTTCAATCATAATTTTTTTTCTCATTGTCTGCATTTCGCTTCTTTTTGCGTTTCCCGTTTTCCATGGAATTTCAAAGCGGCTTTCTTCTTCTGTTTTTTCAATCTTTTTAAACATTAAGGAAAAAACCGGGCTTTCAGTTACCTACCGTTCCCTTTCTCCCGCCGTGTTTTCCGGAATCAGGGTTAACGACATCACCCTTTACGACAGCTTTGAGGGAGACAGCGTTTTAAAAATCAAAAAGGTTTCCCTGCGCTATAATTTTTCAAGAATCTTAAAAAAGGATTTTACCCACATTTTTACCGGCCTTACCATCGACGGTATCGTTCTGGACTTAGACCGGGACGGAAACCTGGAACTCCTTAAAAAGCTTCAGAGCCTTTCGGGCAAGGACAAAAAAGAGGAAAGCGACCTTAAGCAGAAGATTCAGGATTTTTTTGAAATTGATAACCCCTTTGATGTTTCTGTAAAAAATATTCATGTGCGCTATTCCGTGGGGTCTGACACGGCGGATGCTTTTTTTAAGCGCATTACCTTTACTTCCCAGGAGAAGCAGAAGTCAATTTCTGCAAAAACCAGCGGCTCCCTGCTGTACTACAAAGGCGAAAGCGGGCAGAGCCTTTCCTGTTCCTTCAGTGCGGAAGGAAATCTTGTGGAAAAACTGGATAACAGCTCCGTAAACCTTCATCTTTCTGACTTTACGGACGGAAACTTTAATTTTAAACGCCTGAACCTGCTTTTCTCTTACGAATCGGATAAAATTTCTGTAATCACCGTAAAAAACTCATATCCTTTCCTGCTGTCCGGTTTTTACGATTTTGCCTCTGGAAAAGCCGACTTGAGCTTTAAGGCTGATTCCCTAACTGCCGGAACCCTGGTTTCCTTCAAAAAGGAAAGTCCTGTCCTCCGCTTCCTTGATAATATCGTTGTAAACACCTCTCTTTCGGTTTCCTATGATACAAAAAAGGGGAACCTTTTATACAAGGCCGACGGTTCAATGGCGATTTCAGATGCAATTTTTAAGGGAGGGGAAACATCTTCCTTCAGCCTGGAAGGAAATGAAAAGGAAATCAAGGTTTCATCCCTGGTTTTCAGCGGAGAGCGGCTTAATGCGGATTTCAGCGGAGATTTTGATTTTAAAAATCTTGGGCTTTCAGGAATGTTAAGCCTTTATAACTATACTCTTGATAACGGCGGACAGGTTTCCACGGAAATTTTCTTTGAAAAAGGAAAGCGGGGCTTTATGGCTTTTGCGCCTCAGCTTCTGTTTGATTCGAAGGCCTTTACCGCCCTTCAGCTGAATGTTACTCCCGTAAAGGATTCAATAGATTTCTCTTTTGAAGTTTCAGACTATGCTCACTTTGATTACGATAAGCCGGGGCTGGTTCAGGTTTCCGGAAGTTACCTGACTGAATCTAAATATGTTCAGCTGAATGTTTCTGCGGAGGATATGTTTTTAGACAGCGTCGCTTCTGCCGGTCTTTTTTTTACGGAAAAGAAGAACATGAATATGGAAGCCCTGTCGCCTTTTATGTTCAATGCAGACCTGTACCTTTCTTCCGACTTAAAAACGGTTTCCTTTAACCTTCCGTATCTTCTTGTTGCGGACACCAAGCGTGATAATCTTTTTATGTATGCCTCAATGGACGGAAATGATACTTCCGTTTCCATAAGTCATCTGGATTTAATCTATGGAAAGAATCTTTCAAATCTTTCTGCCCGTTTAGACCTTTCTCCTGACCGGAAGGAAGCCTTTTTCTCCCTGGATGCAAATCATCAGTCCATACCTTATCACTTTGCCGGAACCGTAATGGAAAAATCCGTGAGCCTTTCCGGGGACTGGGGACTTTCCTTCAACATAAACAATTCTCATTCTGACCGTTTTGACGGTGCCTTTACCATGGAAAGCTTCCCGATAAAGCTTTCTGATTCGATTTTTACATTTTCTCTGGACAGCGCTTTTTCCTGGTCAAAACGGGATGGCTTTTCCCTTGTAATTTCAAAGTTTGAAGGGGAGGATGCCGGAAGCCGCTTTAATTTTCATCCACACTTGTTCTTTTCCGGAACGGTTTCCAAATACGGTGCCTTCCTTCAGGATATAAACTATTCTGACAAGTTTTCAGCTCTAAGCGGAGACATGAACCTGGTCTGGAACATAAATGATTCAATTTTCTCCTCTGCAAACCTGGATTTTGACCTGAAAAACCAGCTTTCTTCAGAAAGCCTGCAGGTAACGGCGGAGCTTTCAAATCCAAACGGTGAAATTATAAACGGGAAGACCTTTAAGAATTCACTCTATTTAAACAGTCAGGTTGTAATCACCAATTTTGGACTCAGCCGATTCCTTACGGAAACCAGCGACAATAACCAGCTAACCGGAACCTTTATTGCTTCCGGAACTCTGGATAATCCGTATATTGCGGCAAATCTTGATTCCGTAAAGCTAATGGCGGCGGGACAGCTTCTTTCGGTGCACGGTTCCGGCTTTGTTGAGGAAAAGGAGCTTTCCCTTGAAAACCTGAATGTCAGCTATTCGGGCTTTGAACTTTCGGGAATCAAGGCTCTTTTTGACCTTGAAAAATTTACCGGAAATGCAGGAGCCGCCTTCGATGCGGTTCTTGGCGGGAAAACCCTTCATGTTCCTATAAGCCTTGAAATGAAGGACACAAAGCTTACAGAAGGAACTATGACTCCGGAGGATTTTACACTGAATCTCTCTCTGGAAGGAATTTCCGGTTCCCTTCTTGTAAAGCCCCTGCCACTTTCCCTTACAATGCTCTATTCAAAAGGGGCAATGGCTTTTTATACTTCGGAACTTTTTGGCTTTTCCGGATATATTGCTGAAGACGGAACCATGGATTTTTCGGTTCCTCAGGACCGGGCCCTTTCCTTCAACGTAAAGGGAAATGCCTACAGCGAAAATCTGGATGTTAAAATCGAGAATATCAGTGCAGATTTGAACCGGCTTCTGGCTTACTTCAATATGGATGATTTTCAGGTGAACCGGGGAATCCTCAGGGGAAATCTGGCTATAGGCGGGCTTAAAAGCGACCCTGATTTTGAAGGAAAAATGCTTCTTTCCGGGGCAGACTGGGAGATGAAGAATCTTGTGCCTTACCGGCTTACTGCTTCCAAGGTTCCAGTGAGCTTTGACCATAACCGGATTGAAATTCCTGAGTTCAAGGGACTGATTAAAAGATCCAATGTTTTCTTTGCCTCCGCAGATATCTATTTTGACAGATGGAATTTTGACCACCTGGACGCAACCCTCAGGACTCCGAAGGATGCCTTTATTCCGGTGAGCGTGAACGTGCCTCAGGCGCAGCTTAAGGGGGAGCTTTCTTCCTCGGTTCAGATTTCCTATCAGGATAATATTGTTGATGTTCAGGGCTACCTGAATTTTAAGAACTCCAGCGCAAAGGTTACCAGCCGGGATTTGATTTCTGTTCCGGCCTTTGCCCAGAAGCAGACCCTTCCAAAAAAAGAGCTTTTTGTTCACACGGACCTGGATATTTTCTTTGGACAGCATGTGAACTTCACCTTTGATCCGGTTCTGCGGGCGGTTTTTGTTCCGGAAACTAAGTTTAACTTAAAGTGCGACACTGAAGACAATACCTTTAACCTGGACGGAGACATTCTTCTAAAATCCGGGGATATTGCCTATCTTTCAAGAAACTTCTATTTAAGAAACGGAATTCTCCGCTTTAATAAAAATGAAACAACCCTTAATCCTTACATCACGGTGACTGCGGAAACCCGGGAAAAGGATTCCGACGGAAACGATGTGCGCATTATTCTTTCCGTAATGAATCAGGAGCTTCTGAACTTTGAACCGCAGTTTTCTTCAATTCCTGTAAAGAGCGAAAATGAAATCCGTACGCTTCTGGGGCAGATTGCGGTAGGAGATTCAGAGAACGTTTCAAGCCTTCTTCTGGCTACGGGAGACTACGCAATTCAGTCAACAATCGGACGTTCTTTGGAAAATACATTGCGGGAATATTTGAATTTTGATATATTTTCAGTTAGAACAAAAGTTCTCCAGAATGCCTTAAAACAGAACTTTTCCACTGGTTCCGATGAAAATAAACGTGCAATCGGTAACTATCTGGATAATTCAACTGTTTATATGGGTAAGTACTTTGGAAGTTCGTTATATGCAGATGCCCTTATGCACCTTTCTTATGATGAGGGAGTAGAGGGAAGATTAGAGGGCATGTCCAGCGGTTTGGAATTTCAGCCGGAAATCGGTTTTGAAATGGATATCAGTCAGATGTTCGCTCCATTGTGGAACATCTTCCTTCCTAAGATTGGATTGAATCCGTCTATGGCGGTGGCAAATATCCGATGGTCAATGGATTTTAATTATCAGCCGGCCACGGCAGTTCGTCTGGACTTTAACAATGCAATAACGCTTTCCTGGAAGCTTTCATTTTAGAATATTTAAGGATAAAGTTATGTTATCTAAAAAAATTAAGGTTCTTAAGGGACCGGTTCTCTTTTTAATTCTTTTTGCTTTTGCATTAAATTTTAGAGTCTTTGCTGAAGAAGAGGATTCCGACTGGTTCTGGGGAAAAGAAATTTCCCAGATTACCTTCGAAGGACTTAAGAGCATTAAAAAGTCCGAGCTCTCGGGTGTAACTTCAAGCTATGTGGGAAAGAATTTTGACGACGATACCTACAATGAGCTTTTGGACCGGCTTTACAATCTGGCCTATTTTGAAGAAATCGAACCTTTTGCAAAGCACGATTCAAGGAATCCGGAAAAAATCCTTCTTGTTTTTAACGTAAAGGAGCATCCCTGCGTTTCTTCCGTTGAATTCAAGGGAAATAAAAAAATCCGCAACAATGAATTGAAGGAAACCGTTTCTATCAAGAACGGGGATGTATATATTGAACAGTCTGTTTTGATGGATGAACGTGCACTTCGTGACCTTTACATCAAAAAAGGTTATGCCAATGCAAAAATCAGCCATACTGCTAAAGAAGAAAATGACGGAATCAAGGTTATTTTTAATGTGCAGGAAGGAGACGGAACTGTAATTACCAAAATCCGTTTTAGCGGAAATACCGTATTCTCTGAACGAAGCCTTAAGTCAAAGCTTTCTTTGAAGGAAGAAGGTTTTATGAAGGACGGAGCGTTCCAGAAATCTTCTCTGGAGGCCGACAAGCAGGCGGTTGTAAATTACTACATGAACCGTGGTTATGTTGATGCCCATGTTCTGGATGTAATTCAGGAATCTAACCACAACGAAGAAAAGGACAGGGAAGAGCTGACCCTTACCTTCGTTATTCAGGAAGGTGCTCAGTATACTTTCAGCGGACTTTCTGTCAGCGGAAACGAAATCTTTACAACAGAAAAGCTCATGGGCTTTGTTAAGCTTAAAGAGGGCGATATCTACAATCAGGCAAAATTCCAGGAAGGACTTTCCGGAATTACAAATATCTATTACGAAAACGGATACATGTCCAATGAGTTTATCCCTTCCATGAATAAGGATTCCGAGCTTCATACCCTGGGCTATAGCCTGAGGATTATCGAGCGTAGCCGGGCTCATATTGAAAACATTATTGTTAAGGGAAATACAAAAACTAAGGACGAGGTAATTTTACGGGAAATTCCGTTAAAACCCGGCGACGTTTTCTCCCGTGCAAAGCTTTATAACGGACTTAGAAACCTTTACAACCTTCAGTACTTCTCAAGCATTGTTCCGGAGCCTGTTGCCGGTTCTGAGGAAAATCTTGTTGACCTGGTAATTTCCGTTGAGGAAACTTCAACAACCTCCCTTCAGCTGGGTATGACCTTCTCGGGAGTTACGGACGCCGACGACTTACCGATTTCCCTTTTCTTTAAGTGGCAGAACTCAAACCTTCGTGGTGAGGGAAAAACTATTTCTGCAGGTGTTACTGCTGCTACCGGTGAACAGTCCGTGGATTTCTCTTACGGACAGAACTGGATTTTCGGTCAGCCGGTTTCCTTCTCGGAAAGCATTTCCTTCTTCCATTCAGATTCAAGCGCCCTTGCATTAAACTGGGGTGAGGACGGAACCCTTTCTTACCCGGATTACATGGGCTACACCTCCTGGGGAACAAGCCTTTCTTCTTCTGCGGGAAGACGATGGAATCCGCTTTTTGCAATTGTAACCCTTTCAGGCGGTCTTTCTACCACCCTTACGGATAACATCTACGATGAAGGACTTTATGTTCCTATTGATTCTGGTGTAAGTAAGTATGCGAACCGACTTGGAATTAAAAACTCCATTTTCACTTCGATTTCTCTTGATGACCGGGACGTAAACTTTGACCCTTCAAAGGGCTGGTTCATGAGTCAGCGTCTTGGCTGGTACGGACTTATTCCGGGGCTTGAAAAGGAGTTCTATCTCAGAACCGATACAAAGCTTGAAGGCTATTTAAAGCTTTTCGATATTCCCATTGCCAACGATTTCTGGCACTTCAAGGGTGTTCTTGCTTTCTACACAGGTCTTACCTGCCAGTTCCCGCTGCCGGATTCTTCAATTCCGCGCTCAAGCATGACCTACATCGACGGTATGTTTAATGCCCGTGGATGGACCGATGTTTCTTCTGAAGCCCGGGGAAAAGCAATGCTTTCAAACCGTGTTGAATTCCGTATCCCGATTTTCCAGGGCGTTATCGGAATTGCCGGCTTCTTTGATTTTGCAGCTGTTAAAGATACTCCGGAGGAGATTTTCAATAATCTTTCCATTGATGATTTCTATTTCAGCTTTGGACCTGCCCTCCGATTCCTGGTTCCGCAGTTCCCGCTTCACCTGCTTTTTGCAAACAAGTTCAGGATGCAGGACGGAAATGTTGTCTGGGATGAAACCTGGGACTTCGTTTTGTCATTCAACCTTACAAACAGATAAAAAGTTGCTATAATAGGGTAAAGGAGATTTTGATGAAAGCTTTCAGAAAATTAGTTGTTGTTTGTGTTTCTCTTGTATTGGGAAGTGCCGGTTTTGCCCAGCAGATTACAAAATTCGGTGTAGTTGATACCGCAAAGGTTTACAACGCCTATTTTAGAAATTCTGCACCTGTCAGGAACTATGAAAAGAAAAGAAGCGAATTTCAGGCTGAAATCAATAAGCAGACCGAAGAGCTTCAGCGCCTTCAGTCAAAAAAAGTAGAGTACGAAAAAGCCGGTAATGACGCTCAGGCTCAGAAAATCCAGGCTGAAATTACAAAGAAAACTGACTTTTTAACTGAGTATACAAACGCTAAAAACGTTGAATTGAACTCAATGCAGAAATCTCTTGAAACCTCAGATGCATTCTATCAGAAGCTCTACAATACTCTTGCCCGCATTGCAGAAGGCGGCGGATACAGTATGATTTTGAGCCTTCAGCAGGAAAATGCAATTCTCTGGTATTCTTCTTCTGTCGATGTTACAGAACAGGTTATTTCCGAGCTGGGACTCTAGCTTACAACTCTCCTTAAGGAACTCAAAATGGAAGATACTCAGGAACTCACCCCCGTAATGCAGCAGTATGTGAGCATTAAAAATCAGCATAAGAACGAGGTTGTTTTTTTCAGGCTTGGCGATTTTTACGAAATGTTCATGGATGATGCGGTGGAGGTTTCCCGTCTTTTGAACCTGACCCTTACCCACAGGGGAAATCAGCCCATGTGCGGAATTCCTTTTCATGCTTCGAAGGTATATATTGCCCGTCTTTTACGAATGGGAAAAAAAATTGTAATCTGCGAGCAGGTAGGGGATCCCAAGGCAAAAGGTCTTACGGAACGAAAGGTTGTAGAAATAATTACTCCGGGAACGGCCTGTGAAGACGAGTATCTGGACGGAAATGTAAATAACTTTCTTGCCTCCCTTTGTGTGACAAAGCAGAAGGCGGCCTTCAGCTATATTGATGTAACTACATCTTCCTTTTATGCAACCAGCTGGCCTGCTTCAAAAATGGAAGAAAATTTTTCCAAGGAGCTGGGACGGGCAAATCCCCGGGAAATTCTTCTTCCTCAGAGCTTAAAAAATAATTCAGTTGTACAGTCTGCCCTTCAGGAATACCCGGAGCTTTCGATTTCATATTACCCGGACTGGGATTTTAACATTGATACGGGGTACAGAAAACTTTGCGCTCAGTTTAAAACTCATAATCTTCAGTCTTTTTCTTTGAACGAAACGGATGCTGAACTTGCTCCGGCAGGCTTCCTTTTAGACTATCTTGAAAAAACTACCAATACTGTTGTTCCTCATGTAAGTGCAATAAAGGTTTACCACGACTACAATTATCTTATTATAGACGATTCTTCAAGGCGGAATCTTGAAATTGTTTCAAATCTTCGGGATTCTTCAAGCCAGTTTACGCTTCTTGAATGTGTAAATTTTGCCAGCACGGCTATGGGAAGCCGCATGGTGCGTAAAAACCTGCTTTTCCCTCTTACTTCAAAGGCGGAAATTGAAGAGCGCCTTGATAATGTAACATTGTTTGTTCAAAACAGAGCATTAAATAATTCCGTTCGGGAAAAGCTTTCTAAAATTCTTGATATTGAACGCCTTACAGGCCGCATCGCTATGGACAGGGCTCATCCAAAGGATTTACAGGCACTGCGCTTAAGTCTTTCTTCCTGGCTTTCCGTCCGCTCAGAAATTGACGACTATAATCTGGCTCAGATGGACGACCAGAGCGCAATCGATATTATCGAGCTTATTGAAAATTCCATTCTAGATGACCCTGCAACCTCTCTAACGGAAGGTCGCATTATACGGGAAGGCTGGTCTGAGGAGCTGGATAAGTGGCGCAACATCCGGGACAATTTTTCCCAGATTTTAAGCGAGTATGAGGCTGAAATTCGTGAATCCACCGGCATTCAGACTCTTAAGATTAAGTATAACAATGCTTCCGGCTATTTTATTGAGGTTTCCAAGGGAAAGCTTTCCTTTGTTCCTTCTGATTTTATTCAGCGACGGACTCTTGTAAACGGCGACCGGTACACCACCGCCCGGCTTCAGGAGCTTGAAAAGGAGCTGAATGAGGCGGGAAGCCGTATTTTAGAGCTTGAAAGGGATCTTTTTGTTGAGGTACGAAACCGCTTAAAGGAATATGTGCCGTACCTCATGGATACTGCAAATGAAATTGCCCTGTGCGATACTGCTACAAGCTTTGCAGAGGCCGCTCTTTTACATAACTGGGTTCGCCCGGAAATTTCAGAGGATAAAAGCCTTGTAATAAAAGCCGGCCGGCATCCTGTTGTAGAAAACCATATTCCAAACGGGGAGTTTGTTCCGAATGACCTTTCCGTTTCCGCTGAAAATGACAGCGAGCCTTCTTTCTGTCTTATTACGGGACCGAATATGGCAGGTAAAAGCACCTACCTCAGGCAGAACGCGCTGATTGTTCTTCTTGCCCAGACGGGAAGCTATGTGCCGGCTTCTTACTGTAAAATCGGTATTACGGACAGGATTTTCTGCCGTGTAGGAGCAAGCGATAACCTTGCCCGGGGTGAATCAACCTTCCTTGTGGAAATGAGCGAGACTGCAAATATCCTCAGGGCAAGTACTGACCGCTCCCTTGTAATTATGGATGAAGTAGGCCGGGGAACTTCCACCGAGGACGGACTTTCCATCGCCTGGGCGGTAAGCGAGCACCTTTTAAACCGGATTAAGTGCCGTACTCTTTTTGCGACCCATTATCACGAGCTTACCCGCCTTGAAAATCCGGCCCTTCGCTTTCTTTTTATGGATGTTCTTGAAGAAAACGGAAGTGTGGTTTTCTTAAGAAAGGTAAAGGAGGGGGCTTCTGCAAACTCCTACGGAATTCATGTTGCCTGTCTTGCGGGTGTTCCAAAAGAGGTAACGGACCGTGCCCGTCAGATTCTGGAGCATATTCAGAGCGTGGCGGAAAACAGACCGGTTCTTTCAGATGTGCCGGAATACAAGGCTGAAAAACCGGTTTTCAATACTCCTGGACTGTTCAGCGATGAGGAAATTATTCTTGATGAAATTCTTTCCTGCGACATTGATAATATGACTCCAATGGAAGCCTTGAAAACCATAGGAAGATGGAAAAAAGAGCTTAGCGGACAATAAAAAAATTTTTTTTTCAGAAAAAACGGTATTTTTCTATTACTGAATTACTATAATAATATGTGAACAAAATTTTATTTCGCATATCCTTTGGGCTTCTGACTTTCTTAAGGCTTCTGTTTTCAAACAGCTCCAGGGCATTGAGGTGTGTTGTCTGTTCAAAGAAAACCCATCTTATTCCTGTGTGCCGCTTCTGCAGGGAAAAATATTTTTCTGTTCCGTCTATTTCTGATGAAAGGGAGAATTTTTGCAGCATCTGCGGAAAGCGTCTGTATTCTGAAAATGGAAAATGCCTTGAGTGCAGGGAAGAAACTGTCTTGAAAATGCTTGACGGAGCCTTTCCGATATTTTCCTACCGGCTCTGGAATGAAAGTCTTTTGTGCCGCTGGAAGCTTTCCGGTGAACGGGCCCTGTCCGATTTTTTTGCCTGCTGTGTGAAAAAACGGCTGGAGGACTTAAAAAACATTCTGGGAGATTTTTCGGTTGTTCCGGTTCCTCCCCGGAAAGGTAAGGTACGAAAAGAAGGCTGGGATCAGATTCAGGAACTTTCCAGATTTTTGAAATTTCTGTATGATGTTCCGGTTTCAGAACTGCTGGAGCGAAATTCTTTTGTTCAGCAAAAAACTTTAAGCAGGGAAGAGCGGCTTTCGACAATCGAAAGCGCTTATTCCCTCAAAAGAAATCTGAAAATTCCTGTTCCTGAACGGGTTGTGATAATCGATGATGTTATGACAACTGGTTCTACCCTGGAAGGAATTGCTAAAATATTAAAACAAAACGGTGCTAAGGAGGTTTACGGTTTAACGATTTTCACGGTGGATTAGGGCATTCAGTTGTGGTGCGGAGTTTTAAGTCAGTCACTTTTAAATAAAACTAATTGCAAATTCACGACTTTGGGTGTATTCTTATTGTATACAATTTAGATTACATGGGAGTATTTATGGCAGACGACGGACAGCTTCAATTGGTAACATTTAAACTCGGAGATGAATTGTACGGTGTAGATATTATGGATGTTAAAGAAATTGTAAAGATCCAGAATATACGTGCTATTCCGAATGCTCCTTACTATATGGTGGGAATTCTGAATTTACGAGGAGAGATAATTCCTATTATCGATCTTCACCGGCGATTCCATATTGGTTCCGATGACGGAAACGTAGAACTCGATGAGCTTGAAAGCGGATTCATCATTCTTAATATCTCTGGTATGCAGATTGGTATTATTATTGACAGAGTATCCCGTGTTGTTCAGGTTCAGCGCGCTGAAATTCAGGAACCACCGCAGATGATGGGTGGAATCGGTTCTGAATATATTACCGGTGTCGTTCAGAATCAGGACGGATATCTGATTATTCTTGATTCCCTCAAGTTGTTTGAACCTAAAGAACTTCAGAAAATCATTAAAAACCAGTAATACAGAAAATGATACAAACATACAGTACAACTATTCGCAGAAAAGAGATGGATGCGGTTTTAACCTGCATGGTTGATGAAAAAATCGGACCAGGTGAGTTAAATCAGCGCCTTATCCAGCAGGTAAAATTGTTTTTTGAATGTGACGGAGCGGTTGCATTAAGAAGCCCGGAAACGGCACTTAAATATGCTCTTATGGCATCCGGCTTTGAAGAGGGTGGAATGGTAATGATTTCCGCCCTTGCTCCGTCCTGGCATTATACGGCTCTTGAAAACCTGGGTTACAAAATCCTTGTTCTTGATGTAGATGAATCAACCGGCGTTGTAAATGCAGAAATCGTTCAGCGTGGAATTAACCACGGCGGCCGGCTTCTTCTGCTTCATGAATCCATGGGTATTTTACCAAAGATGGACGAAATTATGGCTCTTGGAATTCCTGTTATTGAGGATGTTTCCAAGAGTGCCGGCGCCCTTGTTCCTGAAGAAAATGAAAACGGGCAGGCCGTAAAGCCTTCAAAAGCCGGTTCCTTTGGTGTTTACTCAATTCTGGCTCTTGAAGAGCGGGATGTAATCACCAGTGGTGGCGGAGCTATCCTTATGGCTCCTAACCGCCGTGAATGGATTGTTTTAAAGAAATTTACGGATCTTCTTTCCAAAACTGAGCTTCTCCCTGACATTAACTGTGCCCTTGCCTGGGTTCAGGTAAAGGAATTCCAGAAAAATGAAGAATCCCGAAAGCAGATTTTCTCATTGTACCAGAGAGCCTGCATGTCCGGCCGTCATAAAATGTTTTCAAGAAGCAATAATCCGGGCTCCTTTCCAGTTGAAAAACAGCAGCCTAAGGAAGGGGAAACGGAAGCAAAGGAATACGATTATTCCAGCACCATGAGCGCTTTTCCTCTTGTGCTCTCAAGCTCCTTTAAGGATGTAAAACAGTATACCCAGAAGAAAGAAATTGAAGTGAGCCTTGCTTACGAAGACTCTGTAATTGCCCTGCATGAAGAAGACCTTTCTGAAACCTGCATCCGGGCAAAGTCTTTGTATTTGAGAACGGTACTGTTTCCGCTTTATCCGCGGCTTACCCATTCTCAGGTTGCAAAAATCGTAAAGGTTTTAGGAACGCTTCCTTAAGACCCATAAACTTATCTGGATAAAACGAGTTTTCATGAAAAAATGTCTGATTGTTGTAAATACAAGTAAAAAAGAGTCTCAGAGGGAAGGAGAAGAAATTGCCCGATATCTGTTATCGAAAGAGGTAAGCTCCGCTTTTTATAATTTTGACGGCTTTTCTACGGAAAATCCTTTTGAAGGCTTTGATTTTGCAATTACCCTTGGTGGTGACGGAACGGTTCTTTTTGCCGCCCGTGGCTGCGTACGCCTTGGAATTCCGGTTTTTTCGGTAAACTTCGGGGAATTCGGTTTTATTGCCAGCGTTCAGAAAAATGAATGGAAAAAAGAACTGGATAAATTTCTTTCAGGTAAGTCAATAATCGAAGAGCGCAGTATGCTCCAGGCAGCTCTGGTGCGTTCTTCCGGAGAGAGAGTCTTTTCTTCAATCGGATTAAATGATGTTGTAATCTGCGCAAAAAGCTCTGCCAGTACAGTTCTGCTTGATATCACCTATAACGAGGTTCCTCTTGGCCGATTTAAGGCAGACGGAATTATTGTCAGCACGGCCACCGGTTCGACGGCCTACTCAGCTTCTGCCGGGGGACCCATAATTGATCCGGAGCTTGATGCTCTTGTTTTGACTCCAATAAATTCCTTTTCCCTTTCAAGCCGTCCTCTTGTTTTAAATCCGAAGGGTGAAATCGGGGTTACTGTTGTACCTTTCCGCCACAAGGAAGTAATTATTACCGTGGACGGACAGGAACCTTTTAATCTTGAAGAAAATGATGTTTTAAAAATACGGCGCATTTCTGACCGCTTTAAGCTTGTGGGCGGAACCTCAGAAAGCTTTTACAATGCGCTCCGTTCAAAGTTAAACTGGTCTGGAGGTCCTCATGCTTGAAGAACTTTCAATAAAAGATTTTGCCATCATTGAGATGGAAAACATAGAATTTAACAAAGGTTTTACCGTTCTTTCCGGAGAAACAGGTGCCGGAAAATCAATCCTTATCGGAGCTCTTTCCTTTCTCCTTGGGGGAAAGGCGGAGCTTTCTCAAATCCGAACCGGCTGTTCTGAAGCCAGCGTTACAGGAACCTTCTTTCTGGATAACAGGGAAGCGGAAGACTGGCTTTCAGAGCACGGTATTCAGACCGAGGATTCCCGAATTATTTTAAGGCGTTATCTTCGGGATAACGGTAAAAGCGGAGCCTATATCGGTTCAACACCGGTTACCCGTACTGATTTAGCTGACTTTTCTTCATTCCTGGTGGATATTCACGGGCAGCACGCCCATCAGTCTCTGATGAAGGTGAGTGAGCACAGAAAATTCCTTGACTCAAGGGCAGGACTTGTTTCTGAAGTAAGCGCTTTTACGGAGCTTTACACAAAGCTGGTGGAAAAACGAAAGCTTCTGGATTCCCTCAATTCTTCAACCTTTGAGCGGGAGCGGAAAATTGACATGCTTCAGTTTGCCGTAAACGAAATCAGTGAGGCCCGGCTTGAAAAAGGTGAGGATGAAAGGCTTGAAGAGGAAGAAAACCGCCTTTCGTCCTATGAAAAGCTTTACGGAACCGTTGAATCAATAAAGACCTATCTTGACGGGTCTGATGCCAGCATTCTGGCCTTGCTGAAAAAACTGAAAAAAGACTGCTCTAACGCAGCGGGCTATGATAAATCTCTTTCATCTCTTGATTCCCGCCTTGAGTCGGCTTTTTACGAACTTTCCGATATAAACGATGAATTTGTTTCATATTCAGAAAAGCTTGTGTATGATCCTGTTCATCTTTCAGAGATTCAGGAGCGCCTTTCCCTTATTTATAACCTGAAGAAAAAATATGCTTCGGGAGTTTCGGCTCCTTTAAGCGAAGTTTTCGATTATTTTGAAAGGGCAAATGCAGAGCTTGAGAAATTAGGTGCAGGTTCAGAAGGGAAGGAAGAGCTGGAAAAGCAGGTAAAAGACCTTGAAAAACAGGTGTATCTTGCTGCAAAACAGATTTCCGAAAAACGAAAGGCTGTTTCCCAGAAGCTGTCCCTTGAAATTCAGGAAATCCTTTCTAAGCTTGGAATGAAGGGTGCCCGTTTTGAAGTAAGCCTTAAAGAAAAAAGCGGAAACGACATTGAGCAGAAGTGCGGTCCTTATGGCATGGACGACATTGAATTTATGATAAGCGCAAACCCGGGAAGTCCTCTTCTTCCTCTTTCAAAAATTGCAAGCGGCGGTGAACTCAGCCGTGTTATGCTTGCAATTAAAACGATTTTTGCAAATAACGATCCGGTGGGAACTCTTGTGTTTGATGAGATTGATACCGGAATCGGCGGTGAAATTGCGGTGGAAGTCGGCGAGCATATGAAAAAACTTGCTCAAAATCGGCAGATTTTTTGTATTACACATCTTGCCAGTATCGCAGTTTATGCCGATAATCAGATCAAGATATCTAAAGCCGTACAGGATGGAAGAACCGTTTCTTCTGTAAGTCCTGTTACCGGCGAGCAAAGGGTCTCAGAAATTGCGCGAATGCTTTCCGGCGAAGCCATGAGCGATGCTGCATTAGAGCATGCCCGCTCAATGCTTGAAAGGTATTCGCACTGATTCAGTTTATGATGTATTGATACAGGGAGGAGAAATGTCAAAAATTTCAGAAGAAAGCCGTCAGGAACTTGCCGAAGCTATTAAACCATATCAGGAAAAAATAAAAGCTCTTCTCGCTGAGGAACAGGCTGCCGTAAAAGGTTTGTCTTCTAAGGACAAAGAAACTCCTTACAAAAAGGTTGATTTGTGCGAGCAGATGATATACATATCTACTCTTTACATGGCTCAGAACAGTCTTTCCTGGAAAATACTTGGGGTAAAAAATAATGATGCCTTAAACGATGCCAGAAAGATCATCTACAAGGCAATTATTTACCTTGAAGACATTGTTACCAATACAATCGACATTCCGTACATCGACCTTTTGAAAAACTATGACAGCATCATAAATATTCCAGTTGAAAGGCGCTATTATATCGTTCGCAAGCTGGGACTTTCAATTAACATGCTTGAAGATGCTTTTGGCGACAACAGTAAGTGGAAATGGTCTTTTGTAGAGCTTAAAGGCCGCTTTGTTGTAGTTGCAAAAAACTTTGTTGATATGCGTCAGGCAGAAAAATCCTATATCAATCCTTCCAGCGAGGATTATGAGACTACGGTTTTATACATGCGTCTTCTTGCAAAACAGCTTGAAGCCAGTGCTGCCGGTTATCGTGATAAGTATGAGCTTTCTACACGACGAATCGATGATATGCGTAACGGAATTAAGTTCCTTCTTGCCAGACACAAGCTTGCCCTTGCATTACGTGATTCTAAAACCGCTGAGGAAGTAAAGAAGAAGGCCGTTGTATGGCGGGATAAAATGGAAGCCGACCAGAAGTCCGGTTCTTCCCGCTAGTTCTCAGGCTGCCGGCGGTTGTTCCAGTGAGGGTGCAACTGTATGGTTTTATAAACTCCGGGCGAAAAAAAACAGAAAACAATATGTTGGACAAAAAACTTGCATTAAAAATTTTTGAAGGTTTCTCAATTCAGAGGTGGACAGATCTTGTTCGCCCTTTTGACATCGTTGAGATGGATAAGGCCGCCGAAAAAATGATTGTCGCCTTTATGCTTGGAAAGGCAGAAGAAAAGAAGGGGCGGTTTGTGGACTGGTCCTGGATGATTTATGCCTCTCTTTTCGATTTTTTAAGGAAAATCTCCCTCTGCGATATAAAGGCTCCTGTTCAGGCAATGCTTAAACGGGATTATCCTGTTGAATTTACACATCTTAATGAATGGGTTTTGTCCCAGTACAAGCCGCTTTTAGGGGACGACGAACTTTTCAAGATGTTTACGATTTATATCGGTCAGAAAAACGGAAGCATCGATATTCCGGAAAAAACTCGCCTGACTGAAAGAATCCTTTCTGCGGCTCACAAGTATGCTTCTTTCCGGGAACTTTGCATGCTGAGTGTTGTAAACGAGCCTCTTAGAATTCAGAAAATTACAAATGAACTAAAAGAAGAGCTGCAGCAGTACCTTGATTTATCGGGCCTGCAGCCCTTAATGATGGAACAGAAATCCTTTGAGTTTCTTCTGAAGGTGGAGCAGCTCAGGTTTCAGGTAAGATGGAATCAGACTCCCCGGGTTCCAAAAACTTCGGTAATGGGACACTGCTATTTTGTTGCCCTTCTTACGCTTTTGTTATGCCGGTTAAGCACCGTGAAGATGAATGAAAAACGAATCGTGAACAATTATTTTTGTGCACTTTTCCATGATTTACCAGAAGCAGTTACCCGGGATATTATTTCTCCGGTTAAGAGTGCTACAATTGAACTTCCGAATGTAGTAAAGCAGATTGAAGACAAAATTGTTTTTGACGAGCTTGTTCCTCTTATGGACAAAAGCTTTTCTGAGGAACTGATTTTCTTTATTCGTGACGAGTTTTCTAACCGCGGTTTGGCACCGGACGGAGAAGAAAAAGAGCTTTCCCTTGACGAAATGGGCCGCCTGATGGAACGTGAGGGCTTCATCGTTGTTGACGGTCGTCTTGTACGGGTTGCAGATCACCTTTCTGCCCTAATGGAAGCGGACAGTTCAATTAAACACGGAATTACCTCCAGTCATCTTGAATACGGAAGAACCGGCATGCTGAATCACTATAAAGCCGGAGAACTTGTAAACGGTGTAGATGCAGGAAAACTGTTCAAAGAAATTGCCGGCGAGTAGGCCAGTGCCCCCCCCGGGCCCGCTGAGAGCCAATTTTTAATTAAAGACTATAAAAATTCGAAATTAGAATTAAATAAAAAACCGAAAATGCTTCTTTATACTTCTAAATAAACCTTTGAATTCTTCCGATAATTTATGTATGAAAGTCGAAAGAATTTTTAAGAATTGCGTTTTTGCCATATCCTGTGTTACAGCCTCATTATTTATTGCATCTCCTTTGTTTGCAGATACAACTTACACTGTAAAAAAAGGTGACACTCTTTATTCCATAAGCAGAAAATATGAAATTACAGTTCCTGAATTAAAGACTGCAAATAATCTTGAAAGTGATTTTGTAAAGGAAGGTGCCCGTCTTGTAATTCCTTCTGCAAATATTCAGAACGCAGCAGCGCTTTCATCTTCAAATGCTTCATCTTCCTCTTCTGTTCCTTCTACCGCAAAAGAAGAAAAAAAGTTTTCGATTTATGAAGTTCAGAAGGGCGATACTCTTTATGCCATTGCAAGAAAATTTCAGACAACTCTTCCGGAAATTTTATCACTGAACAACATTGAAACTACTGCAACCATTATGCCGGGTCAGAAAATTAAGGTTCCGGGAAAAGACGGAGCTTCTGTGGCATCTGGTCAAACAGGTCGGGATAACGGCTCTGCCCAGGGTTCTAAAGAAAGTGGAAAGGACAGCGGAAATACTGGTGTAGAAAGCAAAAATCCACGAATGGATATTTCTTCTGGCTCTTCGTCTGGAAATCGTGCGTCCACCGGGGGAGCAAATAATGCTTCTAATAATTCCGGTTCAAAAACAGGAAAGGACGAGTCAAAAGAAAAACAGTATGCTGAAGTAAAAACGGCAAAAGAACTAACTGAAAATACAAATAAGTCTCTTTTGTGGCCGCTTTCAAATCCTGTTGTAAAAAAGGTAAACGGAAAGGTCAGCGGAGTGCTTTTGACAGGAAAAAGCCTTGAAGCTGTATGTGCAGTTCGGGAAGGAACTGTTATGTATACTGGTGTTTACCGCGGTTTTGGCGAAGTTGTATTTGTTCAGTCGAAAACCGGTCTTATCTATTCCTATACTGGGCTTGGAAGCGTAAGCTGTAAGAAAGGCGATTACGTAAAGGCCGGAGACGAAATCGGCAGAACCGGTAAGGGAAGCGATACTTCGATTAAGTTCATGGTTTTCCAGAACGGAATGCCGGTAAATCCGGAAAAAGCACCCCGGGGATAATCCTGTTGTTTGCGACTTAAACCAGGAAAAAAAATATAAAAAAATTGCAAAAATTGCGTTTTAAGACTTGACGCGTTTTTCGTTTTCTGATATATTACTTTACATCGTCGGTAACACGAACGGGCAGTTAGCTCAGCTGGTACGAGCGTCTGGTTTACACCCAGAATGTCGGGAGTTCGATCCTCTCACTGCCCATAAAAGCATCTTGATAATTCAAGGTGCTTTTTTTTATTTTAAACGGATTTTACATTTGAACTCCCGCGAAAAAAAACGGCCTGAAGCATTGTTCAGGCCGCTTTTCAAAGGAATTATCTGTAGTTATTTGTGGCAGATTTTTGTCTGGCATTCCTTGTAGATGGAACTTGTTTTTGCAACAACGTCAGCAGGGATTTCCTTGATGTTAGGGTCGCCTGCAAGGTTGTGGTCTTTGAGCCAGTCACGTACGAACTGTTTGTCGTAACTTGCAGGGCTTCCGCCAACCTGGTATTTTGAAGCGTCCCAGAAACGGCTTGAGTCCGGTGTAAGAACTTCGTCTGCAAGCACCAGGTCTCCGTTTTCATCAAGACCGAACTCAAACTTTGTGTCGGCAATGATGATTCCGTTTTTGTAAGCGTGTTCGTAGCATTTTTTGTAAACGGCAAGGGCAGCTTTTTCAATCTTTGTTCCAAGCTTTTCACCAAGGTCTTTTTTCATATAGTCAAGGGTAACGTTGATGTCGTGGCCTTCAGCAGCTTTAGTACTAGGAGTTACGATTGGTTCGTCGAGTTTTTCAGCCTGTTTGTATTCTTTGTCAAACTTGTGGCCAAGGAATTCTTCTCCTTTTTTATATGCTTCGTACATTGAACCGAACATGTAGCCGCGAACAATTACTTCGTAAGGAATCATCTTGAGTTTTTTTACAAGAATTGTTCTTCCCTCAAATTCCGGCTTCTGGAAATCGGCAGGCATGTCTTTCAAATCTGAAGAAATCATGTGGTTTTTTACAATGTCTTTTGTGTAGTCAAACCAGAAGTTAGAAAGGGCGTTCAAAACCTTTCCTTTGTCGGTTATCATTGTAGGAAGAATAACATCAAAGGCAGAAATTCTGTCAGTTGTAACGATGACCATTCTTCCGTCTTCCAAATCATAAATTTCGCGTACTTTACCGCTTGCGTGCTTCTGCATAAAAAAAACCTCATCTAGAAATATTTTTGCATATTTTACAATTTTGAAACCTTTTTTTCAACTGAGGGGCTTCAGATGAGGATGAAATGTGCAGGGGGAAATAAATCTGTCGTCCTGCACTTTATTTTTCAACTAGGTCAGCTGCTCCAGGGAGTATCGCACCAGGTTCAAAAACTGCTGTTTTAAAAGAGGTGCGTACTTTTTGTCTTCTGCAATTATGTCGAAGACGTTTTCGGCTTCCTGAACAAAGCTTGCTATTTCATTGTAGGAAAGGGGCAGCCTGTGACCTAAAAGCCGGTTTTCAAGGGAGGTGCATCTGAAGGCAAAGGGGCCGGCAAAGGCAATCCGGATCTGGCTTAAGGCGTTTTTTTCCGTTGCCGCAAGAAAGGAAAAACCTGCTGATTCCGGTGTGATTGTAATTCCAGGACCAAGTCTGAAATAAATTGAAATATCCCAGTCATTTAAGGGAATCCGGATTAAGGAAATAATGCTTTTTGGCTTTAAGCCGTGAAAATTCTGCATTGAAACTAACTTGCTTTCATTCTGGCTTTTGATTTCAAGCTGTGCATCCAGGGCTAAAAGGGGAGAGTAAAGAGAAAGCTTGTGATTTTCGGAAGCGATATTTCCTCCGATTGTTGCAAGGTTTCTGATGAAAGGTGTGGCACTTGTTTTTATTGCATCGTAGAGAATCTTTGGCAGGTTTCTTTCGCCGATTTCTTCAAGCTCTGAAAGAGTTACGGCAGGTCCTGTCTCGATGTACCTCTCGTGCTTTGTAATTACCTTGTATTCCTTGATCATTGAGGTAGAAATCGCTTTTTCAGGAAGCCGGGAAAGGTATGTGCAGCCGCCGATTACCTTTATTCCGGTTACGTTTTTTATGTGGTAGAACAAATCCTGTTCATTTCTGGCCTGAAAGAATTTGCATTCTGTTTCGTTCGTCATCTGCTTGTTCCCCTATGCTTCCGTACGTTTTATGTGGTAGTCGAAGGCGTAAATAATACCGTTTATCAAAGTGTCTTCATCTGTGCAGCAGGGACTCAGGTGTTTTACTTCTTCCCTGATGCTGTCCCGGGTTGGCTTTGTATTGGAAAGAATAATTGAACGGGCTGCAAAAATCTTTCCGGAATTGCAGAAGCCGCAGAGCTTGATACCTGCACGGTTAAAGCCTTTTACGATGTCTGTGTAATCTTCGGTTTTCTGAAAATATTCAAGGGTTTCAATCCGTCTGTTCATTGAGAGGGCAACGGGTACCTTGCAGGAGGGTACCGGCTTGCCGTCCAGAAGAACCGTGCAGGAGCCGCAGATTCCTTTTTCACAGCCGCGTTTTGCGCTTAAAAGCTTGTTTTCCCTCAAAACCGAAAGAAGGCTTCGGTCTGCGCTTGAGTTCAGCTGCATTTTTTCGCCGTTTAAAATTACCGGAATATTCATCTATGCCTCAGCTCCTTTTTTGTGTTTTATGTCTGCCCCAGACTCATCCGTTTCTGCCGAAGCCTCTTCTTCGGGATTCGTTGCTCCTGAAACTTCTGCTTCCGGAATATTATCAGCGGAACTATTGGTCTCAGAAACGGTTTCATCTGAAGACTCTTCTTCCGAATCTGTACCCTGGGAAACATATTGTTCTGGAACTTCATCCTGCGGATTTGTATCATCTGAATCTTCATCTTCCGGAACTTCATCCTCTGAAACTACTTTTTCTGCTTCAAGGCTCAGCTCATACAGCTGCTCGATTGTGCACGGAAGGCTTTTTACCGTTGAACCCAAAGCCTGGCTGAGGGCAGAAGCAAAGGCTCCCGGAATCAGATCGTGAATCAGTTCACCCAGCTGGCAGGGCGGATTCTGTGAAATAACAAAATTGATTTTTGTACAGTCCGTTGTAAGGCTTTCGCCCTTTACAAGTTCACTAAGCTCCTGCTGAATTGCAAGACGAACGGTATTTTCTGCATCCTTGATTGAAAGCAGTTCACCGCAGTCGATGGCAACCCAGACTCCCCGAATCTTTATTTTATATGTGTAGGGATTTACTTCAAGCTCTATGATTGCCGCTCCAAAGGCTGTTGCATAAAATGGGCTTCCCGTAAAGCTTTTTTTGTTAAAGGCCTTTTTCATTGCCGGAGAAGTAACCTTTTTTGCAGTTATTGGAAGCGGCACCTGGAAACGGGATTTCTGAATTTCCTGACAGCATTTCTTTAAGAGGTTTGTCATAATGCTGATATTGCTTGAAAAGCCTTCCGGCAGCGCTGACTGATTGACATTTTCCGTATCTGTAGAAACCTGAATAAGTGAGGGTTCAATCGAAAGCTGTTCGGAAACGATTTTCTTCCAGATATCTGTAATGGAAAGGGATGGAATAGGTGCTGTAATTTTTACAGTTCCGTCGTGTTCCAGGGTTACTTCCATTTTCTGCTGAAGGTCATTCAGGCTGGAACCAAGGAAAAAGGTTCCGTCAATACCGGTTGCAAGTCCGATTCCCCGGCGGGCCAGGGAGAAAAATATGTCCCGTCCGTTGCTGTCTTCCGGAGAACGCCCTGTATTGCAGGTTGCGTATTTCCGCTTAAAATCGCTCTGGGCAACAATGGCGTTTATTGCCTCTTCAAATTTTAAATTCTTGAATTTATATGGAGAGGTTTCCTTCTGAATGTTTTTTAGCCGCAGTTCATCCGGGAAAATGCCTGTTTTTTGAGAAATCTTCATCAGCTGGCATTCGCTTGCGAAAAAACTTGCGCTGTCCAGCTTTTCCTGAGAGAGTGAAGTTGGGGGAAGGTTTGTCTTGTAGATTTTTGTTTCTATATATACATGTTCCGGAGAATAAATATTTACAAGTGCAATTGTAAGCCTGTCGGCAATTTCCTGGGCAAAGGGATTCTGGTATCCTGCATCAGAGCGGATTTCCGCTTTGAGGGCAGTGATTTTTCCGTCCTCTGTAACGGCAGTCCGCATGGTAATAAGGGTATCCAGGGAGTTTTTCATGTATTTTTTCTGCTCTTCCCGTGAAAGAAGAAGCTTTACGCTTTTTCCGGAAAGAACGGAGGCCGTTGCCGTCTGACTTGCCAGAATTATGCTTCGCCAGGTACCGTTTTGATTTCTGCTCTGGCTTAAGGTTTTCCGGATTTCAATTTTATCGTCGCTGAGGGCAATTACTTCCGATACGCTTTTTTCAAGCTGGCTTGGCCACTGGGTCGGAAGATAGATATTCAGGCTGCCGTTTTCTGTGGCGCACAAAGCACCGCTGGTTTCCGTCCATAAAGGAGAATTGTCATTGTGTTCCCAGCGGCCGGTGATGTCATGCTTAAAGCCTTTGAAAAAAGCATCGATTTTCTCGTCTTCTGCATTTTCCTCAGGCTGCTGTATATTATCCCGGGTCTCATCGGTTTGTTCGCCGCTCTTTTTTATTTCAGAAAGCTTTGCAAAAAAGCCGGTTTTCAGGATTCTTGAGGCGATTACGTCCTTTTCAGAAAGGGATAAAAGCCGTTCTTCATTGGAATTGATATTCTCTGAACCGAAGCTGCCTGCTTCTTTCTCAGAAATTCCTTCTCTTTCAGCAAAGTCTGCATCTATCACGGTTTCAGGAATGTTCTCGTTTTCCCCGGAAACCTCTCCGTCATTATGTTCAAGGGAGGTAATTTTCTTGTGGGAAAAGTTGGTGGATTTTGCTTCCTCTATGCTGATTACGGGATGACTGTAATTTTTTGATATTTCTTTTGCCGCATTTTCAAAGCGGGAAAAATCAAAGATTATGGGAATGTTTTTTGCCCAGTTTCGTACGCCTTTTACGTCCGGTCCGGTTATGATTCCGATGGGTTCGCCTTCATAGTGAACTTCGCTGGTACAGAAAACTTCAGTTTCTGTGGTGAAGGTTTTTACAATATTTGAACCCGGAACTTCCCGGGCCGTGTAAAGGCTGTATTCTTCCGGAAGCACGCTTGTATCGATGTTTGTAATTTTTCCAAAGGAATATGGACTTCGGACAAGGGCTGCGTAAAGCATTCCGTTTTTATGCAGGTCGGAAAGATAGTCTTTCACAAGGTAGCTTTTTACCTTTTTTGTGGTTTTTCCACGGGATCCGGATTTTTTGCCTGAGCCGGTTTTTGTTCCTGTCCTGGATGAGTCCGCTTTTTTTAGTCCTTCTTTAGCCATGATATTTCCTTCCGAGCTCTGTAACTTCCCGGATAACAAGTTCCGTCATTTCTTCCGTCATATCAGGCCATAGGGGCAGACTGATGGTTCTCTGATAGGCTCTTTCTGCATTTGGGAAATTTTCCTTAGTAAAGTCCGGGGTGCTTTCCTTCCAGTAGGTAAAGTGGAAAAGAGGTATAAAGTGAACGGAAATCCCGATTCCTCTTTTCTGAAGCTCTTTTGCAAAATCATCCCGGCTAATCGTTAGCTTTTCAAGATTCAGCCGCATAAGGTAAAGGTGCCAGGCGTTTCCTTCTCCGTCCGGGGGAAGCTGAATAAAATCCAGTTTTTTGAAGGCCTGGTTATATTTTTCCACGATTTTTTTTCTTTTTTCAAAGAAGCTTTCCGCCTTTTTAAGCTGACACACGCCGATTGCACTTAAGACATCCGGCAGGTTGAACTTATATCCCGGAGCCACAATATCGTATTCCCAGCTTGCCCGGGGAGAAGTGTATCTGTCCCAGGTGGTACGGTCCATTCCGTGCATGCGCATTACGCTCATTCTTTTTAAGGCGTCCTTGTCCCGGGTTGTTACCATGCCCCCTTCAGCGGTTGTCATGGTTTTTGTTACATAGAAAGAGAAGACTCCTGCGTCACCGATTGTTCCTGCATATCCCAGCTTTGTTTCAGAAGGAAAGGCGTGGGCCGCATCTTCAATTACCTTTACCTTGTATTTCGCTGCAATTTCCATGAGCCGTTCCATATTGCAAAGAGCGCCCGCAATATGAACCGGAACAACAGCCACAATTTCGTTTTTACCGCTCTCCCTGTCTTTTCTTAAAAGCTCTTCCACCTTGCTGCAGTCTATGCTGTAGGAATCTTTTTCGGTATCTGCAAAATAAACTTTTGCTCCAAGATGAACGGCACAGGCAGCGGTTGAAACAAAGGTGTAGGGGGTAGTGATTACAGCCTTTCCCCTTGTGACTCCAAAGGCTTCCATTGCAAGAATCATTCCGCTGGTATTTGAATTTACGGCAAGACTGGAAACTTCCTCCGTTGAAAGTCCCTTTTTCTTCCGTTCCTCATTCATATAGGGCTTTCCGTTCATAAAGGCGGAAAAATCCTTTTCAAACTGGAGTGTATATTTTCCTGTTGTAAGCCAGCCGCTTCTCAATACTTCAAGGACGGTTTTTTCTTCATCCTCTGAAATTGAAGGGCGGGAAAATGGAACTTTAAGACTATTCTGGTCGCTCATCTGTACCTCGCGTAAATGCTGATTTAAACTTCTGAAATTAAAGCCGGAAATTCTTTTTTAAGAATTTCAATAAGAACCTTTCTGTTCCGGTAAAGCTCTCTGTTTTCAGAAATAAAGCATACCGGTTCAAGCTTTTCAAGAAGGGAAGCAAGGCGGCTGCTTTCAAAGGGAATATTGTTCAGCTTAAGTATTTTTGAAAAATCGGTTTTTTCAGGATTTTCTTCCTTCAGCCAGAGGGGTTCGTTTTCACGCTCTCCCTTTCGGTTTCCGATGATTTTTATGTCTATGTCCCGGTAAGGCTCGAGACCGCTGAATTTTATAATCTGCTTTGCAAGCTCTAAGATTTTAATGGGTTCTCCCATATCAAGAAGGTAGCCCTGACCGTTTGTGCCAACTCCTCCAGCCTGCAAAACCAGGGAACAGGCTTCCGGAATAGTCATAAAGTACCGTTCCATATTTTCTGAAGTGACGGTAACCGGTCCTCCGTTTTTTATCTGTTCCATAAAAAGGGGAAGAATTGAACCCCGGCTTCCAAGAACGTTTCCAAAGCGGACGAACATAAACTGGGCTTTTTTTGAGTCAGCGGAATTTTTTTCAGGTGAACTCGAGGCGGGGTCCTGTTTTTTGCCTTCTGGACTTCCGCCTGATTCTGTTGACTCTGCATTCCCGCAGGATTTTGTATTCCCGCTTAATTCTGCTTTTTTTGCTGTTTCCAGAAGCAGTTTTTCGCAGAGCATTTTTGAAATTCCGTATACGCTTACGGGATTTACGGCCTTGTCCGTTGAAATTAAAACGAAGCGCTGAACATTGTGCTTTAACGCTGCATCACAAAGATTTTTTGTTCCGAAAACATTGTTTGCAATTGCCGCAACCGGATTTTCTTCCATAAGGGGAACGTGTTTGTAGGCAGCGCAGTGGAAAATTACATCGCATTTTGTGTTTTCGATTATGTAGTCGGTGTAGGCTCTGTCCGCCATGTCCCCGATAATGGGAACAATTACTGCCTTTTCACCGACGCCTTCAGACTGAAGAAGGCGAAGCTCCCGGTCAATCTGGTAAATTGAGTTTTCGCCGTGTCCAAAAAGGTACAGTCGTTCTGCTCCCCCTGACAAAAGCTGCCGGGCAAGCTCTGAGCCGATGGAACCGCCGGCGCCGGTGATAAGAACCCGCTTTCCCCTGAGGTAGGAGAGGCTTTCCTTTAAGGAAATGGTAACCGGAGTGCGGCCAAGAATATCCAGGGGGTCAATTTCACGGGTCTGAACTAAATGAGCGCTTCCGTTTACAACCTGACTGATGCCTGGAAGAATTTTTATTTTCGGGGCGCCTGCTGCCTTTAAGATTTCATAGATTTCCCGGATTTTTTCAACCGGTGCACTTGGAATTGCAATTATGGCTTCATCCTGCTTTTTAAAGCGCATTATGGAAGCAACTTCCTGAATCGGTCCTAATACCGGAATTTTTTCAATCTGTTTTCCGATTAAATTTTTATCGTCGTCTAAAAAGGCTTTTACCGTTCCAAAAACTTTTTTTCGCCTGATATCGTCAGCGATGGTCTGTCCTGCAAACCCCGCACCGATAATATAAAGTCGTTTTTCTTCTTCCATAATATGAGTACTCGAACTTCTATTATACTACAAAAACGAACACTTTTAAATCAGTTTTTTTTGCCGCCCTGCACAATGAACGGCCTTGTCAGCTCATTTTTGTATCTATACATAAAAGCACGCCTGTGCTAGACTGAAAAAAAATCTTAAAAAGCAGAGAGGAATAAAATGAAAATTTCAAAAGGAAAAATTATTGCAGCCCTTTTTGTAGTTTACCTTATCGTAATTGGAATTAAGGTAGTCGGCAAAAGAAAGGAAAGTAATGCACAGATTTTAAAGGATGTTACTGTTGTTCAGAACGGTAAACTTGAATCAGAAAATGACGGAAAGCTTGTTCTTGTAAGCGGAAAACTCGAGGTTGAAAATTTCCTTCAGCTTCCTGAACTTACAAATCCTATTGCAACCTTTAAGGTTGAGCGTTCTGTAAAAGAATATACAAAAACAACTGATGAAAAGGGTGAAAATCACTACGACTGGGAAGACAGAACTGCACCAAAGGCATATCCTTCAAACCTTCTTGATACCCTCGTAACAGAAACTGTTACAGTTCCTGTAAAGCTCGGTGATTTTACAATCGACAAAACCGGTGTTTCAAAGCTTAAGGCCCGGGACAACTTTCTGAACTTTGATATTCCTTCAATTCAGGGACTTGAATTTGACGGCTTAAGATACACAAACCCGGCCCACAAGGATAACGAGTATGTAGGGGATGTTGCTCTTGATTACCGCTACTACAATCTTGAAAAATATCCTGAGGTTTCAATTCTTGCTCGCCAGAGCGGTTCTACATTTGTTCCGTATGTAATGGACAAAAATGAAATCTATGAAGTATGGACTGAAAAAGTTGATTCTGTCAGTGCTTTGAACAAAAAACTTCAGGAACAGGTTGAATCAGACAAGAAGAGCCGAATCATTTTCATCGTAATCTTTGTTGCCTTTGTAGCACTTTTGACTTTGAGCTCAAAAAAAGGCGGCAAGGCAAAGACTGGAACAGATGAAGCAGGCGTTACCGTAGACCCAAAAGCTGAAGAAACACCGGCTTCAAAAATGGCTGTTTCAGAGGAAGCTGAAGCAACTGCCGGCGCCAACGAAGAACCGGAAGAAGCAGATTCCACTTTCGCCGATGACGACGATTCCGACGACATTTCCCTTTAGACAGTAGGGTGAGTAAGTGTAAAAAAATGGCGGGGCGACCGATAGACAATTTTTATTATTAAACTTTAATGGCAGTAAGTTTAAGCTGGTAAAGATCAATTAAAAATTGGCGTAAGCGGGGTTCCTGTTTTGAAGTCGCGACAAAGCGAAGCAAATGACAATGCTTGCATTGGCACTTGTGAAGCGACTCGTGACTGCCCTTTGGGCAAAACATTCAGCCACCGCGAAGCGGTACTGCCGTTTTTTCAAACAGGGTTCCCGCTGAGAGCCAATTTTTTTTATTTGAACTATTTAAACTTGAATTTAGAACAATTAATAAGTTTAATAATGTATAATTTGCTAAGAACTCGCCCGGTTGACACAATTTTCAAAATCTTCTATATTTGTGTTGTACATTTTAATTAATCTTTTAAGATGGACTCGCTTCTGGCGGGTCTTTTTTATTGCAGATTTTAAATTAATGAGGTTCAATTTGGATTATATTCCTTTTACTTCGATGCAGTTTTATTCAGACTGCGAACCGCTGGTAACAGCTTTGGGCTACTATCTTGTAGAACTCAAGGTTTCCCGTTCCGGCGGAAAAACCGTAAAAATTAATGCGGTAATCGCTTCAAAGGATCCGAAGGTTGATATCGGTGTTGATGACTGTGCAAAGGTTCATCACGCTCTTCTTCCTCGTCTTGAAGCAATTTTGGGTACGGAAGATACCTACATGGAGCTTACCAGTCCTGGTATGGAGCGTAATATAAAAAATGCAGCAGAATTTGCATTTTTTACAGGCCGGGAATTGAGAGTCTGGGACAAAACTGTTAATGACTGGGTAGGCGGAGTCATCTCTTCTTCAGATGAAAAATCTGTAACATTAGAAAAGGACGGAAATCTTACTTCCGTTCTTTATGAAAATATAGCAAAAGCAAAATTCATACATTTGTAATGTAATTTATTCAAGGGGCGTATAAAATGGCAAAAAGCAAGAAAGAACCGGAACCGGGTATGGCAGAGCTCATCAGAGCTTTGATTCAGGAAAAAGGTTATTCAGAAGAATCTGTAAAGCAGACTTTGGAGAATGCTCTTAAGGCTGCATACAAGCGTACTTACGGAACCAGTGATAATGCTATCGTAAAATTTGCAGACGATATGTCTGATGTTTCAATTTACTCAAGAAAAACTGTAGTTGACGGTGTTTATGACCCTGTAACAGAAATTGAACTTGAAGACGCCAGAAAACTTTCAGACGAAGTTGAAATCGGTGACGAAATCGATATTCGCGAAGATCCAAAAACTTTTGACCGTTCGGCTGTTTCAACCGGAAAGCAGACTGCTCACCAGGGCTTGAACGAAACTTTGCGTGATTCTCTTTACAATCAGTACAAAGACAAAGTTGGTGAAATGATCAACGGTTACTACCAGCGGGAAAAGAACGGAAATATCTACATCAATCTTGGAAACGAAGGCCGTCTTGAAGGCGTTCTTCCGACAAAATATCAGTCTCCACGGGAAAGCTACGAAATGGGCGACCGCATCAAGGCCATCATCACTGAGCTTAAAAAGACTAACTCTGGACTTCAGATTGTTCTTTCAAGAAGCGATCCTCGTCTTGTAGAAATTGCTATGGAAATGGAAGTTCCGGAAATCGATGAAGGAACCGTAAAAATCGAAAAGTGCGTACGCGATGCCGGTTACAGAACAAAGATGGCCGTTTCAACAACCCGCGAAGAAATTGACCCGGTTGGAGCATGTGTAGGAAAGAACGGTCTTCGTATTCAGAACGTAATCCGCGAGCTTCTTGGTGAAAAAATCGATGTTCTACGCTATGATCCGGATCCGACAATTTTCATCCAGAACGCATTGAGCCCTGCAAAGGTAAGCCGCGTAATCATCATGGATGCAGAAAAGAAACAGGCTCTTGCAATCGTTGATGATGACCAGTTCAGCCTCGCAATCGGTAAGTCAGGCCAGAATGTTCGACTTGCAAACCGCCTTTGTGACTGGAACATCGATGTAAAAACTGAAGAGCAGTGCGAAGGAATGGATCTTTCAAGCAAGGCAACAACAGTTGCTGCACGAAGCCTCTTCAATGATGAAGTTGTTGAAGAAGAAAACGACGAAATTTACACAATTTCAGAGCTTCCTGGAATCAAGGCAAATGTTGCAGAAGCAATCAAGAACGCAGGTCTTGACGACATCGTTCAGTTCCTTGATTCATACGAGGGACTTGAAATTGAGGGCGTAACAAAAGAAGAATTGAGCGAAGTATACGATCTTATTAAAGAAAATGTTGAAATCGTAGAAGAAGAGGGTGAAGAAGCTGCTGCTCCGGCTTCTGAAGAAGAACAGACTGCTCCTGAAACAGAAGAAGAGGAAGAAGGTTATCGTTGTCCTAACTGTGGAGAGCCAATTACAATCGATATGACACAGTGTCCTAAGTGTGGTACCGAATTCGAATTTACCGAGGACGAGGAATAGGGTATTTTATGGGTGAAGAGTCAGAGAAAAAACCAGAATTTGTTGTACATAAAAAACAGCCGGAGCAGGTAAAAGAAGGTTCTGCTTCTGCTGCACAGAATTCAAATCAGGCAGGAAAAAAGAAGGTTCTTGTTGTAAAAAAACGACCTCAGGGTGCAGGTACAGCTCCTTCAGGACAGAATGCTTCTGCTTCCGGTCAGGGTGCATCTCAGTCTTCTCAAAATTCTGGAGCAAAGGCTGGACAGCCTAAAAAGGATGTCCGCATTGTCGTAAAAAAGAGCGACAAGGCTTCAGATTCTCAGGACGTAGAGAAAAAAGCAGCTCCAGAAGGTGTAAAGCCGGCTGGGGAAAGACCGTCAGAGCGTCCTGCTTCTGATGCTGGTCAGAGAAATCAGAATCATCAGCAGAGAAAGCCGATGGAGCTGAATATGGCACGCCCGAATGTAAAGGCCGGTAATCTTTCAAATGATTACAATAAGCGCGGTCAGGGCGGCTACAATAACTATGGTAACAACGGCTATCGTGGAGGCCAGGGTGGCCAGGGCGGTCGTGGTCCTAACAACCGCGGCGGTTCAGGCTTTACCGGTGCACAGGCCCGCCAGAGTTACCAGAACCGTGAGCGTGACGGTCAGGGACAGAACGGCCGCGGCCAGGGCGGCTGGCAGAACCGAAACGGTCAGGGACAGAACGGCTCATGGCAGAACAGAAACGGCCAGGGCGGTCAGAACCGCGGCGGCCAGGGCGGCTTCAGAGCCGGCGGTCAGGGCGGATTCCGTCCGGGTTCAGGTGCCGGTTCTGTAGGTTCAGTTCCACCGATGATGCAGCAGGGACGCGCTCCTGCTAAAAAGGCATTTAAAGGCAAAAAACAGGTATATAATAGAAAAGACGAAGAGCAGTACGATGATACACTCTTTGAAACCAAGAAGAAGGTTGAAACTCCGGTAAGTGCAGTTCCAAAATCGATTGAGATTATGGAAACCATTTCCGTTTCAGATCTGGCTAAGAAGATGAACCTTAAGGCTTCTGAAATCATCGGAAAGCTTTTCTCAAGCTACGGTCAGATGGTTACAATCAATCAGTCCATCGACCACGAAACAGCCGAGCTTCTTGCAAGCGAATATAACTGTGAAGTAAAACTTGTTTCTCTTTATGACGAAACCGTTATCGAAAGCGACGCAGACGTTGAAGAAAAAATGTTCCCGCGACCTCCGATTGTTACGGTTATGGGACACGTTGACCACGGTAAGACAAAGACCCTCGACGCTATCCGAAACAGCCATGTTGCTGAAGGTGAAGCCGGCGGTATTACCCAGTCTATCGGTGCTTATTCCGTTAAGACAGAAAAGGGTGTAATTACCTTCCTTGATACTCCGGGTCACGAAGCATTTACAATGATGCGTGCCCGTGGTGCTCAGGTTACAGATATCGTAGTTCTGGTTGTTGCTGCAGACGACGGTGTAATGCCTCAGACTCTTGAAGCTATCAGCCACGCAAAGGACGCAAAGGTTCCTATCATCGTTGCTGTAAACAAAATCGATAAACCGGAAGCAAATCCGGACCGCGTAAAAACTCAGCTTTCTGAGCACGGTCTTACTCCGGAAGAATGGGGTGGAGACACTCAGTATGTTTCAATCTCTGCAAAACAGAGAATCGGTATCGATGATCTTCTTGATGCAATCCTTCTTCAGGCAGAAATGCTTGAACTTAAGGCTACATATGACTGCCGTGCAGAAGGTAAGATTCTTGAAAGCCGAATCGACCAGGGACGCGGTGTAGTTTCTTCCGTTGTAATCCAGCGCGGAACCCTTCATCAGGGAGACCCGTTTGTTGCAGGAATTTATTCCGGTCGTGTCCGGGCAATGTTCGACGACCGCGGACGCCGAATTCAGGAAGCAGGTCCTTCAATTCCGGTTGAAGTTCTTGGTATGGAAGAAATGCCGAATGCAGGAGATCCTTTCCAGGTAACTGAGGATGATAAGGAAGCCCGCGCAATTTCTACAAAACGTCAGGAATTGAAGCGATACGAAGCTGCCAAGGCTGTTAAGAAGACAACTCTTGAAACTCTCTTCTCTGATATCGAATCTCATGAGGTTCAGGAACTTAAGGTTATCATCAAGGCCGATCTTCAGGGATCTGCAGAAGCCCTCAAGACTTCACTTGAAAAGCTTTCTACAAAAGATATCCGCTTGAATGTAATTCATTCTTCTGCCGGTGCAATCAACGAATCTGATGTTACACTTGCTGCTGCTGACTCAAATGCAATCATCATCGGATTTAATGTTCGCCCGACTCCAAAGGCTAAGGCTCTTGCTGATACAGAAAAGGTTGATATCAGAAAGTACAATATCATCTATAAGTGTGTTGAAGAAATTCAGGCCGCTATGGAAGGTATGCTTCGTCCTGATACTAAAGAGCAGGTTATCGGTCAGATTGAAGTTCGTAATACATTCAAGGTTCCAAAAATCGGCGTAATTGCCGGATGTTATGTAACAGACGGTGTTGTAAAACGCAATGCTATGGTAAACCTTGTTCGTGACGGAATCGTAAAATATACCGGAAAGATTTCTTCCCTCAAGCGATTCAAGGACGATGCTAAGGAAGTTCAGACAGGTTTTGAATGTGGTATCGGTCTTGAAAACTGGCAGGATATTCAGGTGGGCGACCATCTTGAAGTATTCGAGTACATCGAAGTTGCACGAAAACTTGGAGACGAACTCCGTGATGACCGTGCAGCAAACGAAAAGAAGGCTCAGGAAGCTCAGGCTAAGGCTATGGCTGAAGCAGAAGCAGAAAAGGCTCTGGAAGCTGAAGCTCTTGCTGAAGAAAAGGCAAAGGGAAAGGCAAAAAAAGCCGCTAAGCCAAAGAATCTTGGAACTCAGTATCCTGGAGATTCGGAGGGTGACGAGTAATGGGTCTTTACAGAATAGAGCGGTTGAATGTGCAGCTGCGGGATGAAATCTCAAAGCTGCTCCTTCACGGAGATATAAAGGATCCCCGGGTTTCAAACTTTCTTTCTATTAACAGAGTGGAAGTAACCCAGGATTTATCCTAT
Organism: uncultured Treponema sp.; assembly: GCA_946186185.1. Taxonomy (GTDB): domain Bacteria; phylum Spirochaetota; class Spirochaetia; order Treponematales; family Treponemataceae; genus Treponema_D. Next base: position 112,141 of record CAMHMJ010000005.1, read on the forward strand.
GCAAAGGTTTTTGTTTCAACATTCCTTTCCGATGCTCAGCTGGAAAAGGGTGTTGAAGGCTTGAACAGTGCTGCGGGCTTTATTCAGACTCAGATTGCTTCAAAGATGCGAATCCGACAGTTCCCTCGTCTTACTTTTGTTGTAGATTCTGCAATGAAAGACGGTTTCAAAATGGTAAAAAAGCTTAATGAGCTTGAAGAAGAAACCAAGGCCTGGGAAGCTGAACATCCGGAAATGATGGATGAAGAGGATTCTGAAAAAGCTGACAAAAAATAGCAGTAAAAAGCCAATGCAGGAAAATAATTCGAATATAAATCCGAATAATATCGTGCTTTTTTCTAAACAGGCGGGGAAAACAAGTTTTTCCTCCCTGTTTACGATTAAAAAAGCCTTTTCAACAACTAAGGTTGGTCACACAGGCACCCTCGACAGTTTTGCCGAGGGCCTTTTAGTTGTCTGTGTCGGAAACCTTACCCGACTTGCCGGGAAAATCACTGAATTTGACAAATCCTACAAGGCTGTTCTTCTTTTTGGCGAGGAAACTGATACCCTTGAGTGTACCGGTTCCGTAATAAAAACATCTCCCTGTCCAACGGAAGAGGCCCTTCGCGCTTCAGTGCAGAAATTTACTTCCACTTACATGCAGAAGCCTCCTCTTTTCAGCGCCATTCACATTGACGGAAAGAGGGCAAGCGACGTTGCAAGAAAGACTTCCGGAAAAAATGCTGCCGGAAACACATCTGGCGAAGCTGCTGGAAAATCAGTTTTACTTGAAACTGAAAAAAACGCTTCCGGTGCTGCCTGTCAACCTCCGCTGGAAATCCCATCCCGCAGTGTAACGGTTTTTTCTTCAGAAGTCGAAGAGCTTATGCTTGATTCAGAAGGCCTTGTTCGCGCCGCCCTGATCAATTTTCATGTTTCAAAGGGAACTTACATCCGTAGCCTTGCCCGGGACATTGCTGAAGACTGCGGTTCTGCCTGTCATCTGATTGCTCTCCGACGGACTCAGGTTGGTAACTTTGCCCTTGAAAATGCAGCCGGTTTTTCCCTTCTAAAGCCTTTTTCAATTCAGTATGGTTTTGAAAATGCAGAGCTGATGAAAAAGCTTGAAGAAGAAGAAAAGCTGCGGGCTTCTGAAAGGGAAGAAAATCAGGAAAAAAAGCGCCAGCCTTACATTCCTTCAGCGCAGGAGCTTTTGCTTCAGGAGGAAGTGCGTCAGAAATGCCGGCAAATGTCCCCTGAAATTGCCCAAGAGTGCGGTTTTGACCTTCTTACCCTCAAAAAAGAAAGCGAAGACTGGTTTTCCCACGGCGGAAAGCTTTCAAGCAAAATGTTCACTGTTTCCCCATTTACCCTTGAAAAAAATGTTGCCGCCGTATTTTCTGAAAATCTTGAATTTAAGGGCCTGTTACAGAAGGACGAAAACGGCTACTTCAAATACAGCCTGGTAATAAACTGACCGTCACCGCACCGCCTGAAGAATATTTTTCCTTTTTTTATTTACTGTGGTATAATTAGACTAAAGTTTAAGGCTTGTAAATCCAGCTAAAAAATTGGCGTAAACAGGGTTCCCGCTGAGAGCCAATTTTTTATCTAAAATTATAATTCTAAAAAATTTAGTCTAATATATATCCAAATTGGCGTAAGCGGAGGTTCTTATGGTTGATTATACAGAAGGTTCAGGAAAGCAGTATCATACAGGAGTAGGTCTAGGAGATGTCGGCGAATATGTAATTATGCCGGGAGACCCAAAGCGCTGTGCAAAAATTGCGGAGCATTTTGATAATCCGCGCCTTGTGGCTGATGTTCGGGAATTTGTAACCTATACCGGAACCCTTAACGGAGTGAAGGTGAGTGTTACCTCAACCGGAATCGGCGGTCCTTCTGCTTCAATTGCCATTGATGAGCTTTCAAAAGTAGGGGCTAAAACCTTTATCCGCGTGGGAACCTGTGGCGGTATGCAGGAAGATGTTCTTGGTGGTGACCTTGTAATTGCAACCGGTGCCATCCGTATGGAAGGAACCAGCCGGGAGTTTGCTCCAATTGAGTTTCCGGCAGTTCCGAATCTTGAAGTTACAAATGCCCTTGTTCAGGCTGCAAAAAAACTGGATGTCCGCTATCACGCCGGAGTGGTTCAGTGTAAGGATTCTTTTTTTGGTCAGCATGAACCGGAAATTATGCCTGTAAGCTACGAGCTTGAAAATAAATGGCAGGCCTGGCTCAGGCTTGGAACCCTTGCCTCGGAAATGGAAAGCGCCGCCCTGTTTGTTGCAGGAAGCTTCTTAAAGGTGAGGGTAGGCTCAGTATTCCTTGTTGTTGCAAACCAGGAGCGGGCAAAAAAAGGCCTTGAAAACAAGCAGGCCCACGACACCGAGCTTGCCATCAAAACCGCCATCGAAGCCACCCGCCTTCTAATCGAAAGCGATCGAACACAAAAAGATTGAATGCAGAGTTTGATTAAGAATTGAATGCTGAGTTTACAAATATAATTCAAAATTGGCGTAAACGGGGTTCCTGTTTGGAAAAACACTCAGCCACCGCGAAGCGGTACTGCCGTTTTTTCAAACAGGGTTCCCGCTGAGAGCCAATTTTGAAGTAGTTTCTATAAAACTCAGCATTCATCATTCTAAATTTTTTTCTAACTTTTTGTTATTTTTCTGTTACCTATCAATTGCAATAAAACTAATCTCCGTGTAAAATGTATTAGATAAAATTTTGTTTTATTTAAAATAGTTATTATTGTCTAATAACGAGGTTAGTATATGAAGAAGATTTTTAACTGTGCTCTGTTTGTATCAGTTCTTTCTATTATATCAATATTTGTATCCTGTGGAGAGGTTGGTCTTGGTGCTTCCATTGACGTTGAAGCTCCAAAAATCAGCATTACATATCCGCCTGCCTCTTCCGTTGTACGGGACAGTTTTGTTCTTGCAGGAACCTGTTCTGACGATAAGAGCGTTTCTAAAATCATTGTAAATATTTTTTCAACAGGTAACGGTTCAACTGAAGCAGTTGAAAACTATGTTGTACCGGAGCCTACTATTAAGGACGGCAAAAAATGGCAGGTTACCCTGAACGAGGCCGTTGAAGGAGCCTATCCGTTAAAAGACGGAAAATATTCCATTGAAGCCTATGCAGTGGACGGTTCCGACCGTGAATCCGGAAAATATACCCTTGCTGTTGAAATTGATAATACCGCTCCGGTTTTTGTAATTCAGACACCTGGCAGCGATATAACAGACACTCATTACGGTTCGATTTTTAAGGTTCGCGGTTCAGTAGCTGAAGACCACAAATTAAAATACATGACAGTGTCGGTATTTGACACCAATAACAAGCTGCTTTCAACCTGGACTGAAAACGATGTTGATATTTCGGGAACCACCAGCGTTACTTTTGCACGCTACAGCGCAAACGAAAGCCGCCGGGATGAGCTCCATGACGCCTACTGCTCAATTTATGATACTTCAAAATCCGGTGAGCAGAGCTTTAAGATTTCTGTAAAGCTTGGTGATAATGCCGGAATCTGGCGCACGCCTGTTTTTGAGGAAAGTTCTGTTGAAGCAGATGACGCAAAGGATGAAAATTCCGGAAACTCTACCAGCGAATTGTGGCTGGACGATTCTATTAACGGTGATGATGCGGGAAATAATAATCTTCTTGGAAAAAATGCCGCAAAACAGTATGAAATCGGAACTCTTCTTCGCATTTTGAACGGAACAAGCGATATGGAAGCAACGGAAGCGGGAATAGTAAAGGACATTCTTGATAATTCAAAGCTTGATACCTCATCAAAGAATCTGAAAATTTCCCTCAATAAAGACGCAAACCCGACCTACGAAATCGGCGGTTATTCCTTCTCTGAAAGCGATATCGGTGCAGAAAACTTCAAAAATGAAGCCTTCAAGAACGGAACAATTACCCTTAAGGCAGACTACGGCCTTGATGAAACCCAGTTTTTGATTTCAACAATCAAGGTTTATCTTGCAGGTCCATACGCTGAAGATGAATTTACTGAAGAACTTTTACGGGAAATCTATGATGATCCGGCTGTATTTATTCAGAATAATTCAAGCATTGTTGAAGAAAATGGGGAAAGTCGTGCAGTTTTGAATGAAACTCTCCGTCTGATTTCAGATAATTCGGATAACGAAAAGTCTTCCGTTTCAAGCTGTTCCCTTCCGATTAAACTTCCTGACGATATTATTTCTCAGAAATATTACATCGTATTCGTAACCGGAAACGACAAGGACGGACTTGAGTTCCTTCCTTCCAACGGCTTCTACGGCTTTAAGGGCGGTTCTTCCGGTTCTGCTCCTCATGTAGAAATCCGTAACCCTGATAATGAAACTGTTTCCAATGCAAACTCTGTGCTGAAGGTAAGCGGTCTTGTAACTTCCGATGAAGACGACCCGATTAATGCCCTGAGCTATGAAGTAATTGTTTCTGATATTTTGAATAAGAATAAATATCTTGGTTCAATTACCGGAGACTGCCAGAGCGTAAAAGGGGAATTCGGAAAAGATTCTTCAATCGAATGGACATTCGATGCAACTAAAGGAAGCTGGCAGCCTCAGGATGCAAGCCAGAATGTAAATCCTTTCACCCCGAATGCAGGCTGTGTTTACGGTTATGCAATCACAGTAACTGGAACAACAGAAAAGCCGGGTTCTTCAAAAATCACGGTTCAGATTGATAACCAGAATCCGGAAGTAAAAATCGTTTCTGTAAGTCCTTATGCCGAGCTTTCTGAAGATCAGAAAGACTATTTTGTAAACGGTATAATTACAATTACCGGAAATATCAGCGATTCAAATCTTGAAAGCGCCCAGCTTGTGATTTCTGATAGCGGAGATATGATAAAAACAATCAATCTTTCTGATCAGACCTATTTTTCTGAAAATATTAATACAGGAATATTCTCTTCCGGATTGCCTAAAGGCCGTCTTACAATCAGTCTTAGCGCAAGGGATAAGGCCGGAAATAGTAGCATAATAGAAGAAAAGTCTTACATTGTAGATCAGACAACAGATTTACCAAAAATTACTCTTTCTGATTCAGATTTGACTCTGGATACAAAAGAGAAACTTGAAAGTGCAATTAATGAAGGAAAAACCGGAAACCTTTTTGACCAGTCTTCAAACAATAAAATAAGAATCACTTTCTCTGATGATGATAAGGTTGACACTTACAGCGTTCAGTACACAAAAGATATTACATCTGATGCAGATAAAATCCCTGAAAACAGCTGGATTCTCCTTGCTTCTGGCAGTATTTCAAGCCTTTCTAAAACTCTTGAAGTTGAGCTTAAGGAAAAAGAAGGTAAAAAATCTCTGGAAGATGGACTTTACAGAATGCGTATTTCTGCAAAGGATATAAAATCAGACGGAAAAAGCGAACCTGTAACAAAAACAACAGAGCCTTTCTTCTTTGCAATCGATACAAAAGCCCCTGTAATTGAGATTACAAAAGTTCTTTCTGAAGGAAGTGAAATCCAGTCTCAGGATGGAACTTATTATGTAAAAGAAGGCTGCACTATTTTTGGTAAAGTCAGCGAAAAATATATGAATGCCCTTTATTCCAGCTTTGATGGAAAATCAGAACGACTGGAATTTACATCTGACAGCCAGCATTCAGATGTATTTGACTTCCAGCTTTCTTTTGATAAAGATGAATTAAAAGACGGCGCAACAAATAAAATTTCTTTCTCTGCCCAGGATAAAGCCCTGCAGCTTGGAAACGAAAACCTTTCAATTTATCTTGATACCACTGCGCCAAAAACAAGCATTTCCGTTCAGCCTCTTGTTTCACTGACAGAAACACAGGGAAGTAAAGTGGTTACAATTGATTACTATGTAAACGGTGAAATTGTTGTAAAGGCAAATGCTTCCGACAGGGATAAAGTTCTTTCTTCAAGAGTGGCCCTTTATGATGCTGAAGGAATTTTTATCAAGGATATTTACACTATTGGTGAAACCTTAGCAGAAGGTTTACAGTCACCGGATTCTTTTGACACATATATTGATACTACTGATTCTTCTATTTATACAGATAATACAGAATATACTGTAAAGATTTTCTCTAAAGACAGGGCAGGAAACGAAACTTCTGAAAACGATGCCGCTTCCTATAAGATTTTTGTAAAACAGGAAACCGATAAGCCTGTGGTTACAGTTTCAAATGCGGATGCTGCTTCCATTATTGGTGCCAGAGAAATTGCAGCAGGTAAAAACCTCTTTAATGACACAACAAACAATAAACTTTCTTTCTCTGTTTCTGATGATGACGGAATAATGAGCTTTGAAGTAAAATGCTACAAAGTTCATTTGAATGAAGGAGATTCCGGCTTTACTGTTGATTCAGAAGAATTTGTAAACAGCAATTATGTAACTCCTTCTTATCAGGCAGGAGCAAGAGCCTTTTCTTATACATATATTCTTCCAAAAGAAGAAGGTCTTTATAAAATTGTAGCTTATGCCTGTGACACCAATTACAAATCTTCAAATACTGATGAAGAAAACAGATATTTTGTGAATAAAGCCACAGAAGACGGCTTCTGGTATGTTGCAATCGATGCAGGTGCTCCAAAACTGATTTTGAATCGTCAAAGCGGAAGTTTTATGGCTAAAGATGAAGCTTTCAATCTTGATCTTACGGCAGAGGATTCTTCCGGATATGTTAAGGTTTACAGGTATGCCGGTAAAACAGTTGGCGACGTGTATTATTCAGCAAAGGAGCTGTCAAACAGGCGGGAAAAGGGTAATCCTGTGCTCGATGATGAAGGAAATGATGTTGCAGAAAATTCTTTTGAGGTATCTCAGACTGGAACGAATGCCACTAAGGCTACAGATGTATATACTTCTTCTCAAGTTGGTCATGAAAGCAGAGTAATTTACTATGTTGCAGAGGATAAATACAATCAGACCACAACAGTTTCTTTTAACTATAAGATTGATGAGCTCTCTCCGACACTTTATTCAGAATGGACCGGACAGAGCGAAGCCGACCAGAAGTGGACAAAAATAACTAACTATACTTATTCAATTCCTCTTTCAGATGCATGGGATAATGTTGCTGGTAAATCTTTAATTGAAGATGGTATTCAAAAATATTCAGGTATTTCTAATGTAGAAATAAATATTTACAAAGAAGGAGTAGCAGAACCTAAGACTTCTTCAATGAATAAGGGAAATAAGGTTGATAAAGACCATGACGATACAAAGGGAGCCTTCTATGAATACTACACAGTTGACTCCACTTATGTTAACGGAGATGGTGTTTATACCGCTACTGTTACAGCAAAAGATGATTCTGGTCAGTCAGCAACTTTTGCAAACATCTTCACCAACAGAATTGATACCACTGCTCCTCAGCTGGGACAGGAGGATGGGGATATTTTCCTTTCTGATAAAAATAATACAAGTGGACAAGATTTTACCAAAATCGATGCTGTTAAGTATAATCTTTTAAGCGAAAGTAATCCTCTTGTTTTAAAAGCAAAAGCTCACGACCTTTCAAGTGGAATCAGCAGGATTGAAATAAAAGATAAATTCGGTTCTTCAGAAAATACTATTTATGATACATCTGCCCATTCAGATTATGTAAATGTAAGCAGTACCCATACTGGACTTGCAGCTTCTCCTAGAGCATCTGAAACAGATGAAACTTATACTTTTGAAATTTCAAAAAATCTTGTTGAAACCGGTAACCACACATATACAATTATCTTCTATGATGCTGCCGGAAATTTTTCTTCTGAAAGCATCAATATGATTTCAGATATTACTCCTCCTTCAATTCAGGTAAATGCTCCTTCTCCTTTTGTAAATGTAAAGGAAAACGAGCAGAATGTTAAAAAATACAACGGAAAAATTACTGTAAGCGGAACTGTAACTGACGAAACAGAACTGGGAACTTCTTCTAGTGAAGTTACCTGGAAGGTATTCACCGCTGCAAATACTTCTTCTACTTTGAAAGCTTCTGGAAGTGCAGAACTTCACGGTACAAAGTCTTCTCCTTTCTCATTTGAAATTGATACAACTGAAATTACTGCAGAAAGCGGAACTTACTTCCTTCTTGTAACTGCAAAGGATAAGGCCGGAAATACTCAGGCTGCAGGCGCTTACACATATACAGAACTCAAGCTTGACCAGACCACCGATATTCCTGTAATTCATCTTTCAAATGCAACTGCATCCCTTACGGACAAGAATCAGATTTCAACGGATGCAAATAAGAACCTCTTCGGAAGCGGAAACCCGGCTTTAATCGGAACTGTAACCGACGACGACGGAATTGAATCCGTTGAGTTCTATATTGACGGAACTGAGGAAGCAAACAGAGTAAAGAAGGCTGTTTCAGACGGAAACGGCGGAACTTCAATGGTTTCGTACATTCAGATTTCAGAACAGACAACCAGCGTTTCCTTCCAGCTGGATTTCTCTAAGCTTACTTCTGAGGCAAACGGTATTAACTTTGCTGCCGGAGACCATACTCTTTACATCAAGGTAAAGGATACTTCTTCCGGTCTGGCCAGCGCAAAATACACCGTAAATGACGGAACTGTTACAAATGCAAACGGTACAGTTCGTGCCATGGCATTTGCCTACGATACAAAAACACCTACAATCAATGTTGAAAAGGTAGAATTCGAAGGTTCAAAGAAGGCCTTTGCCAGCGGAATGTGGCTTCCAAAGGAATTTGACATCTGGTTTACCGTTAGCGACGATACTTTCGATGAAAAAGCCAGCGTAACTTTCGGAGACAATGACGGTGCAAACGACGAAAACCGCTACAAACTGCTTTATGTAACTCAGGAAAGCGTTACTGCTGCAGGAACTACTTATACTCAGGACTCTTCTGAAAAGTTCAGCTGGAGCCTGTTCGATAATAACGGAACAGTGGCAACAGGCGATGACGTTTACAAGTGGAAATTCCATGTAAAAAATACAGAAACTACCTACGATCGCGAATTCCAGATTAAAGATAAATACGGACGCTATTCAAGCATTACCGTAAACTACAAGGTTGATGCAACAAAACCTGAATTCGATACTGACTATATCCGCGTAAAGGGAAGCTTTACCAATGCTTCCGGAATTTCAAGTGCAAGCGAAATTAGTTTTGCAGAAGCCGTTTCTACTACAACTCCAAAATGGTTCACTGCTGAAGCAATTACAATTTCCGGCTACGGTCTTGAAGGCGATGGAAATGAAAACAACCGTGCACTTAAGGAAACTAACCCTGAAAAGCTTACACTTACCCTTGCAGGTTCTCCATTCTCAATGACAACGGACAGCACAAAGCAGAATAAGTTTGGTGCAACTGTTTCCTTTGCTCAGGGCGTACAGACTGCAACTCTTGTTGCTGAAGACGGTGCTGGAAATAAATCTGAACCACTGGAGATTACTCTTAGAGTGGACAGCGTTTCTCCTGTAGTCAGCGCAGTTGGTGTAAAGAAGACTGGTTCAGCAGATTCTGCTCTTGGTGGAGTATTTAAGAAAACAGACAGCCTGACCTTCACGGTTAGCGCGACTGAAGAAACCAGCGGCATTAAGGGAATCTATGTTGGAACTAAGGCGGGCTTTGCCGTTCCTTCAACTTTGACTTCATATAATTCAGATTATATCGGCTCTTACACAACGGAAATTGATGCAAGCGATTCTGCAATTACACAGAGCTTTACCGTAATTCCAAGCGAATTGAACGACGGCGTTTACAACCTTTATGTTCGGGTTGTGGATGTGGCAGGAAACGTTTCTGAGGATTATTCTGCCGGTCAGATTACAATCGATACAACAAAACCTGTTGTTCAGATTACTTCTCCTTCAAGCGGAAAACAGATAAACAAAAATACTGTAATCAGCGGAATTGTAACTGATGCAAATCTTGATACAACTGCAGCACCATCGCTTTACATTTACAGCAATTCCAGCTGGATTAAGGCTTCTACAAAATACTCTGGTTCCGTAGTAGATTCAACTTATGATTCAGAAAGCGGAAAATGGACAGTTGAACTTGATACAACAAAGATAAATAATACTTCAACAGGTACTACAAACCTCTATTATGATGTGCGCTTTACTGATAAGGCCGGAAACGAAACTTCTTCACCGGCTGGAACACCTGCTGCTTCAACTCATTACAATCTTACTGTAAATCAGAATTCTGACCGTCCGGTAATAAGTCTTTCGGGAATTGCACGTTCCGGAACTTCATTAAAGAGTAACGGAAATATCTACGGAACTGTATCCGATGACGATGGCGATTTGAAGGGCTTGTGGTTCATTAAGTCTACGGCATTCAATGCGGCTAGTCCGGTTTATCCGACAACAGCTGCTGATAACGGCTGGACAAAGCTTCCTGTAAGCAATTCAAGCTGGCAGGGTGAAGAACGAACGGAAGGGGATTCTATTACCTGGTTCTTCTATGCAATCGATAAGAATGACGGTGTATTCTCAAGCGTTTATACGGACAAGCTGAAAGGTCTTTACATAAAGGGAAATGAGGATACTGAAGCAAGCGATGACTATAAGGCAACAGGTATAACTCAGGGTATTACCTTCAATGTGGATATGAACCCGCCTGAGATTACTGAGGTTAAGATTGCTCACAGTGCTCTTGCTGCAGGTGCAGCAAGTGGCTGGACAACCGCAACTGACACCTTCGGAACTTCTGACTGTTCACTTTATGTTCAGGTTACCGTAAAAGAAGGCCTTGGAATGATGAAGGCTGATAACGGTACAGATTATAAAGTTCCTTCTGTTTATATCGGAAACCGGGAAATTACAGGGGTAACCTTAAGAGGCGTTACTCATACTCCAGGGGCAACTGCGGAAGAAACAGACTCTTACACTTATCTGTTTGATGTAATCGACTTGTCTGCGGTTACACCGGCATTAACCGGTTCTAATACGGTAAAAATCATTGTTTCTGATGCTTCCGGCTTTACAGGCCAGGGAACTATCGGAATCAACTACGATACACAGGCTCCGAAGGTAACAATTGTTACTCCGACTACAAAGATGGAAGATGCCGTAACCGGGGCAATCAGCATTAAGGGGCTTTCTCAGGACGACTACTCAAGCCTGCTGCACCTTTACTACCAGATTCCATTGTACGGTGTAGAATATACAACTGAATCAACCGGCTGGAACGAAATTGCGGCAAGCACTTCATGGGAAATCCGCTTTGCCAGCGGTGCAAACGATTCTACGGACAGCTTGATTTACTACGCAAACGCACAGACAGGCGGACATCCAACATACCAGATTGAAGCAACCGGTACAGACGGAATTTTCAAGGTTCCGGTTTACTTTAAGGTTGTGGACAGCGTAGGAAATACGGACATCGTAAAGGATCAGTACGTTCTTGTTGATAAGGAAGGCGGTAAGCCGAACGCATGGATTAATACTCCGGAAATAAATTCCACAACCAGCGGTAAGGTAACCGTATACGGTGGAGCAAGTGACAACGTAAGTGTAGGTCAGGTTCAGCTTCAGATTGATGCAGACGGTGACGGTGCATTTACCGTAACCGACTACAACCTGATTAATTCTTCTGTATGGGCTGATACTGAAGCCAAGGCAAACCTTCATGTTTACGGTGCCGGAGCTGCAACCGCAGATAACTGGTACATTGCTTGTACCGGAACCAACAGCTGGAAGACAACTATTGATACGAACAAAATTGGCGCAAGCTCGGATGGAAATACATACCTTAGAATGCGTGTTCGTGCCTTCGACGAAGAATCTACTCCTCAGACCAGAAACTGGACTACGGATAGTTATGTGGTTAAAATCGACGCAAACGTTCCTGTTATCAGCGGCTTAAAGCTTGTTCAGTACGGTCTTGGTAACTCAAGCGGAACTGTACTTACAGAACGGGAATATATCAGCGGAATGTATATCAGTAACATTTCGGCTCTTACAAACGGCGACTGGTACCTGACCGGAACCGTTACGGATGACGATTGTGTATCTTCTATCACATATTCTAACCTCAATTCTACTACAACCAATGTAATTCCAATCGGGGCTTCGGATGTAACCGGAAATACAACGGATACAGTTTCTCTCAATGTAAAGCTTGATACAACTCATTCGGGAATGATTTACTGTACTATTACTGCAAAGGACAACAGTACCGGTGAAACTTCTCAGGAAATCAAGATTAACATCGACTCCACAAGCCCGAGTATGTATACAAAGAGCGGTTCTGAAACAACTAATGCTGCAAATCTTACTGGAGCCCTGCGATTGAAGAGCCAGTCTGCTAAGCTTGGTAACGGTGATGATGAAAACGACGCCAGTGTTCAGAACAGCAACTCTTATTTCACCTTTGGAGATGTTGTAAGTGAAGGCGGAAGCGGACTTAAGTTCATTGCCTTTGACTTTGAACGAGAAGGAAGCAGCGGACACCGCGCATACGATCCGATGGTTTCTTCTACAGACGGAACAACCAACGGAAAAATTGAAATCGGTTCAACTGTGGGTACGGATGTTACAAGAAATGCAGACGGACTTTTGAGCCTTCAGCTGACTGCAACCCGAAATGGGGAAGACAGCCTTGAAAGCTCTGATCTTTCTTCATATATCACAAAGGGGCTTGTTCGCCGCGGAGGTCTTGTAAAGATTGCGGGAACCTACGCAACAATTCTCAGTGCCAGCGGAAACAAGGTTACCTTCAGTCCGACAATTTCTAAGGATTATACAACTGTAGAAATTATTTTTGCCTGCGTTGTTGACCACCAGCTTACAGAATCAGTTGGTTCTGACGGAAGCGTTGTAAATGACGACGGCGACGGAATGATTGAGTCCATCGTTCAGATTGGTTCAAGCTACCAGTGGACTGCAAGCGTTAATTCAACGAATATTCCGGACGGTCCTGTAACAATCAATGTTGTTTCAATGGATAACGCCGGAAACCTGATAAAGGGTTCCATTGCTACAGTTGTTTCCAATAACCGTCCTCGAATCGCTAAGGTTCTTCTTGGAACCGATTTGAACGGAAACGGAAAATATGACTATCGTGGAACCGGAAGCCTCATTACAAACCAGAGCGCAGCCGGTCACCTTGATATTACAAGCGACTTTACAGAAACCATGACCGGTGCGGCTCGTGGAGAATTCTCATATTATCCGGCACTGAGTGCAACTAATGCCGCTCAGAGTTCAGTACAGATTGATTCCGGCGCATTCAAGGTAGTTTCTGGTCTTGTTGTTGTTCCGGAATTTGTAGGCGGAAACAACGGAATCGGATACCTTGTAACTCGTGATGCTGATGCAAGTCTTGAAAAACAGACAGGAACCGTATCCAGCCTTACAGGAAAGACTGCATTCGCTTCACTTGTTGAAAACAAAAACGAAAGTTATCCTCTTTCTAATGAAGTAAGTGAATTTGGTGCGGTAGTAATTGCAAACGGAAACAGCCTTGTAAGCGGTTCTGGAAAATATTTCTACAACTTTACATTCTGGGATAAGACAGAGGAAACTGCTCAGGGTACAACAAGTCAGTGGGCAACCCTGAGTGTTCCTGTAACCCTTTCAACAGATGAAAGCAATGCACCGGTTCCAAAGATTTCTCCGTTCTACTGGAAGGGAGCAGGGGATTCAAGCGTTCTTATTAAGGAATCCGGAGATGCAGAGGCTTCTATAAAGGGACACATCGAACTTGAAGGAGCCCTTCCGACATCAAGCACCCTTACTTCAGGACTTCCAAAGGTTTCCGGAAAGATTAAGATTGAAGGAACTGTATACGATGACGTTCGCCTTTCTAGTATCAGCATGAGCATCTTCGGCGGAACAAATACTGTGGTTGGAAATTACAGTTCAGGTTCATGGAATGAGTCTGCAAGTCTCCCGACCGGCGTTGTTTCATTCAGTGCCGAAGACGAGGATATCAGCCAGAACGGACACACAGTAAAATATACTGCAGTTGTTGATACAGAGACATTGAGCACTGTGGTTGGAACTAATAAGGCAATTACAATAAGCGCAACCGACTGGAAGAGCAATTCTTCAACAGCCGGAAGCACTCAGACTTCAAATGCCGCCGGTGCCGATGTAAGTGCCGGCTGGACCGACTGCTACAAGATGGATGTTGTGCCGTATGTAACTGAAATCTGGACAAAGCTTTCTGCAACTAAGCCGAACGTTCCTTCTGTATATTCAAGGTCATCAACTGGTGAATATGTAGTCCAGAATGGCGAAGCGGTTTCCGTATTTGGATGGAACTTGAATAAGTCTCCAACAATAAAACTTGGAAGCACAAGTATTTCAGCTTCTTCTTATGGTACTGCTTCAAGTATCATTGCAACATACACTGATACATCTGCAGCTCCTGTTGAAGCTGGTCTTGGAGGAGCAACAAGCGGATTCAAGTTTACTGTTCCGGATGCAGCAAGTGGCACACTTTCAGTAAGTATTGGTTCAATTCCTGTAATGAACAATGTAAATGAAAATGACAAGCATGGCAGCGCAGAGGAAAATACTTCTACATACGCAGGCTACTACAACAGAAAGCCGAACGGTCAGAACAACAATATCCTGACCGACGACTTGAAGCTTGATGTATGGAACTTTAAGACTCCGATTACACCTGTTGGTGCCGCCGCAAACTATGTTCACATGAAGGTTGGACCTTATGACGGTTCCGCTTCAAGCGGACGAATCGGATTCAGCTTCAGAAACGGTGCGGGTGTGTTCAATATGCCGGGATATATGTATGGAGGAGATGCTGGCGCTGGATTATTATTAAGAATTCCAAAATCTGCTGTTTCTTCATCTCAAACAATACATACTTGGTCCCCTTCATTAAGTTCTACAGATTGGCCAGGACCTGTAATATCTTCTGAATGGGATGATGATGGAACATACTATTATAAAGATGTACCAGGTTTTTTTTCAATAAAGTATAAGATGAAAGGAATTGATTCTGTTGATAAAGAAGAGATTGATTCATCTGGTATATGGACTTATAACAGCTCTTCGAAAAAGTTTTCTAGAAGCGGCGATTATCCAACTGTTGATACAGGAGCAGGTCTCTACAGCCACACAAAAATTGGTCAGAACTATCAGGGCTTCACTTACAATGATTTTGCATGGGATGCAAATGGTGAAACCTATGGTGCAGCCCTCTGTTCAGATACATCCGGAAATGACAACATGAGTGCAAACTTCCAGTTCTTCTCTCGTGGTTATGGAGAAAACTCTGATTCTCTTAATTTCAATTACTATAACTGTACTAATGGTCGACGAATTGAAAATACAAAGAACAGTGCCGGAACTTATGACGAACGCCGTGTAATGTCTCCTGCAATGGCTACATTTGTTGCTGACAGTAAGACTTATGTTTACATGGCATACTGGGATCACCTTGAAAACCGAATTATATATCGTGTAGGTTCTGTTGGTGGAACTGGAGCTGCAAGTGCAAATGACATTGGTTTAGGTTTGCGTGATTTGTGTGCACAGACAACACATCATGAAAATTACAATAAGAGTACTGATGTCGGTAAACTTGGAAGTACAGGTTTTGCTAACCGAAATTCAACAGATACTACTTATGTTGGAGATTCAAGAAGTGGAGAAGAAAGTGCTTACCATTATGTAAATGTTCTTGAAACATTCAGCGGTGTTACTGATGCTCATGTTACAGTTGGTGCTCTCAGCGATGGTTCTGCAGTTGTTGTATGGTATGATGACGCAAGCTGTAAGCTTAAGGCTGCAAAAATCAGTAAGAGCGATATGCTTTCTGGCACACTGAATACAAAAACTCAGTCTGTAGTAACTCTTACAGAAAACGGCGGCGCTTACGTTTCTATGGCAGTTGATTCTTCAGACGGAATTCACCTTGCATACATGAGTAATACGGGTGCAAATCTTTATTACGCACGAGTTTCAAGCAGTTTGAGTTCTGTAAATGAAGTTCTTGTTGATGTCGGCGACGATGTTGGTGATTACTGTTCTATTGACGTTGCCCGTGAATCAAGCACAAAACCTTGGATTCCGACAATTTCTTATAAGAGTAATGTTGCAACAAAAACAAAGATTGCTTATCCTGTATTCAGTTCTGGCGCAAGTTCTTCATCAATTCCAGAAGCCGGAGCAGATGCTGCTGGATTCTATACTGGTTTCTGGGCAATCTGTACGCTTCCTTCTTCTAACAAGTCCATCAGTGATACTGTAAGTGTTGGATATAATAAAGGCTGGTCGGATGGCGTATGGCACAATTTTGCAACTGTTTCAGAAGTAAGCACTGTAACAACTGCTATGTACACAATCTGTAATTCTTCGATTGTAAGCGGTAACGGAACTTCAAATCCTGTTGTAGGATATGCGGTTGCCTCCGGTTCAATCGAAATGGCCCAGAAGAAATAAAACTACTTTTCAATGGCAGACATGTTTTGAATCTGCCATTATTGTTCTTAAAATGCCATTGTCGTGAAACAAAGTTTCCGGCGATGGCATTTTTTTTCCTGACATTAAGCGTTGTTTATAATTGCCGCTTTAAGTTCCTGGTCGTAGGTTTTGAGGGGTAAATTGTATCTTCTGCTGAGTTCAAGGTATGAGGCATCGTAGTAGGAGAGGTTGTAGGTTTCTGCAAGGTCGAAAATGCGTTGTTTAATTTGGGAGTCGGGCTGCAAATCTGTGTAAATGGGAAGCTGTTCCAGATCGTAAAGAATATCCATTGCGTCGGCTTTGGTGATTACAGAAAAGCCTTTTTTATTCGGTTGGGTTTTATATAATAGAATGTTTTCGATTTCGTACCAGAAAAGCGGGGGAACATAAATCTGTCCGTTATTTTCAAGAATATATTCGATGTCTTTTATACAGTCTGAAAATTCATCGTCGCAAAGGCCGTTCAGAAGATAGGCTGCCATAAATGAGGTGTCGCAGACAAAGCAGGGGAAGGTATTAGTATTTTCTGCCGGCATTTTTGAGCTCCTTTAATTCACTGGTTGTAATTGGGGCTGTCCCCTGTCTTTCTCTTAATTTCTGAAACTTTTTTGATCGTTCAAGAATCCGTGTGTGCGCCTGTAAAAACTGCTGATTCTGAATTGTCTTTTTTCCCTGTAAAACGGCAACCTGCTTTCCGTTTTTTGAAATGTTGAATACAGCGCCATCCTGAACTTTTCTTAAAAGTTCGGAAAAATAGGTTTTTGCATCGAATGCGCCCACTTCAAAAACATTGTTGCCCATTTGAACCATTGGTAAACCCATTGCGTGCCTCCTTTTTTTGTTTCATTCTGATTAAAATATACAAATGAAAATTGTAAAAGTCAACCAGAAAATAAACTAGTTTGTCATGAATCTGTGGAGTTCCATGTTGACTTTTCAAAAAATCCAATATCATTCAAGTTATAGAATTTCTTTTTGTAAAATGCTAATATAATAAGGTTTTGTTTTTTGTTGCTGCTTTAGAAATTATATTTATGGTGAAGAGTTATGGATAAAGTTCAGGTAAAATCAGAAAAACATTTTTCGGCTTGCATTTCTTTTCTGCTTTCTTTCGTTTTAATTTTTTCATTTATTTCCTGCGGTAATCTTTTTGGAAGCGATGACAGCGGAGACAGTTCTGACAGCAAAAAAATTGAAAAAATAGATACAAATACTGAAGGCGACGGAAAGAATACCGGAACTGACTCTGGAGACAATGATGACGGCGCTCCAAAATATGTGACTTTTAAGGGAACGGTTTTTCTTTCTGATTCGGCAAAGGCAGCCTTGGAAGTTTCATCCGCACTCAAAGCAACTGATTCTACAACTTCCCGCTCTGCCATTCCTTCAATTGAAATTAACGGCACCGATTATTATTATTTTGCAACGGCCACCTGTACCGGGCAGGAGGATATCAATGGTGTTTTTGGCGGTGCTGACGGTACCCGGCACGATTTTGAGCTTCCTCTTGCCCTGGGACATACCTGGAACATTTCTGCCGGGATAAAAAAGAGGGCGGCTTCCGGGAACGCTGAAGATGATGTAATTGTTTTAAGCGATTCTGTTCCGCCGGTTACGATTCCCCTTGATTTTTCCGGCAATTTTGAAAGCTATTCCTTTTATGTAAAGCCTCTTTCTTCAGGAAAGGGAAGCGTGCTTCTTTCTATGACCGTGGATTCTTCGGTTAAAAAGATCCGGGTTTCGGGAAGCACTTCGGAATGGACTTCTGTTTTGACTCCGGTGCTCAAGGAAGACGGAAGCTGTGAGGCCGCTTTGAACATTCCGGAGCTGAACGCTGGATTCTACGAGGTGCGGTTTAATTTCTGCGATGACAACGACATCGTTTTGTATTCAACCGTTCAGACGGTGAACGTTTTTGCAAATCTTACCACAGACAGCTGGAAAACTTCCGGCGGAAACAGCTCTATTATTTCAGCAGAGGGAAAGTTTTCTGTTACGGATGAGCTTATCAGACAGTTCAGAAAAAATACGGTTTATGTTGGCGAAAATGCCCTTTCAAAGGCATCTGAAAGTTCGCCGGAGCCTTCTGATTTTAATACGGGAACCGTTTATTCACCGTTTTTGAGCCTTCAGCAGGCAATAAATTACATTGAAGCGAATGCTCTGGAAGATGGCGGAAGCGGCTCGGGTTCAGGCGGCTCGGGAGGTAGCGGAACTGGCGGCTCGGGAACTTCCGGCTCTGGTGCAGCAGGTTCTCAGGTTTATACTGTTTTTGTAAGCGGAAGTGTTCTATCCAAAATAGAAAAATCCACCGGCACGGCAGCAGGAGTAGCAACAATTCCTGCAACCATTACTTCAGATAAAGTTTCTTCTATAAATATTCAGGGCGTCACAGGAGCCCTCTGCCTTACTTCCGGCGGTTCAACAGTGCCTGCTGAAATCAACGGCGGGCTTACAGATGCGGGAGAAAACGGAAGCGTTCTGGATATCAGGACTCAGGTGCCTGTTCGGTTTGAAAACATAAAGATAACCGGTGCGAACAAAACTGGTTCCGGCTCTGGTGGTTCCGGGGGCACCGCTTCAGACTCAGACGGCGGGGCTGTAATTCTTAGAAGCGGAACCAGCGTTACTTTTGCAAACGGAACTGAAATCAGCGTAAATTACTGCTCTGGAAAGGGCGGCGCAATTTTCGCCGAGGAAAGTTTCACTGTAAGCGGATCAATCTACATTCCCGCCGGCACCGAAGAAAACTGGAAAAACGACGTATACCTTGCGGACGGAAAGACAGTTATTATTGCAGGCGCAATTTCCGCGCCGGAAGGTGTATTGCCAGCAGGCGCTCCGGTTGTGATGAACATTACGCCGGAGAATTATGGTATCGATTCCCCTGTGCTGTCTGCTTCAAATTCAAGCCTTGTTGAACAGGCTTACAGTTTTTTTGCCGTAAACGATGTGGATATAGACGGTGTTAATGTAGCATGGCGTTTGACTAATGAAGGTAAACTTATGGATTTACCCTATGCTCGCGTTCAGGGAATTTCATGC
The DNA here is from genome assembly GCA_946186185.1 of uncultured Treponema sp. GTDB lineage: Bacteria > Spirochaetota > Spirochaetia > Treponematales > Treponemataceae > Treponema_D. The sequence goes on from CAMHMJ010000005.1 coordinate 131,586, forward strand.
TATACAAAGGATAAAACTGTAACAGAAATAAAACAAAACCATAGCGGTGAATCGCTGACTGTAATTTTATACCGTGGAATTTCTCAGACTCATCTTGGTTCTTCTGCTACAAAAGGAACAATCGGAAATGCGATAAAAGAGACGAATGCTGCGGAAGTTTCTTTTACGGTCGATGAAGCGGCAGATATTGTATTTACCGGAACAAGCTGTGCAGGCATGTTTAAGGACTGTACAAAATTAAAGAGTGTGGATTTGAAGGGCTTTAACACGGCGGACGCAACAAGTTTCCTGGGAATGTTTGAAGGCTGTTCTAATCTTCAGTCTCTTGATATATCAAGTATTCAAACGACTTCTGCAACAAACCTTAAAAATATGTTTTCCGGCTGTTCTTCGCTAACTGAAATAGATGTCAGCGGTTTTGATACAAAAAATGTTACAGATATGAGCGGAATGTTTGCTTCCTGTTCTGGTGTCGCTGATTTTCCTGTAAGCAACTTCAGCACAGAAAATGTTACTGATATAAGCGGTATGTTTGAATCCTGCATTCTGCTGTCTGAACTTGATATTTCTGGTTTTGATTTTTCAAAAGCAGAAAACTTTTCTGGATTTTTTAAGAATTGTGACGCACTTGAAACTCTTTCATTCCCTACAGGCAAAGAAATTGCTTATACAACTGATACAGGCGAAATGTTTTCGGGCTGTTCAGCGCTGAAAAGTGTAAATCTTTCTGCCTTAAAAACCAGCAGTGTGTCTTCTATGAAAGCAATGTTCAAAAACTGTGCTGCTCTTACTCGGCTTGATTTATGTTCCTTCAGGGCAGGGGCAGAGCTTACAGATATAAGTGAAATGTTTTCCGGCTGTTCAAACCTTGATACGATTTTTGTTTCCAAGGATCTGGATTTTTCATCTGTTTCAGAAAGTGCAGGCTCAAATATGTTTAAGGACTGCGTAAAGCTTGTGGGGGGGCACGCAACTGAATTTTCAACAGAGCATGAAGACGGCACCTATGCCTGTCTTGATTTTTGTGATTACGGAAATCCGGGATATTTTACTGCCTATGTTACCGTAAATGATACTGCCTATGACGAAGTATGGTATGCAAAGAATGCCATAAGCGGTGCTTCCGGAACGATAAATGTGTATATTTCTGGTCTTGTTAAGGCCGCAGAATTGGGAAGGGCAAATTTAAACGGCACCCTGTTATATGCCGTAAAAGGTACTTCTGCTGATGAGGTAAATATAACAATACTTCCTAATGCCCGCTTAAAGCCTTTAACAGAAACTGTAGACAGTTATTATACTCGTAACAATACGTATCCTTTATTTGGTGACTGTGCAAAACTTAAAAAAGCGGATTTACGGGGACTTGATATTTCAGAACTGACATCATTATCTGCAATGTTCTATCAGGCTGGAATTTCAGAAGTAAATCTTGAAGGCTGGAATTTTTCAAATGTTACAAATCTATATTCAATGTTTGAACGGTGTGACAGTCTTGAAACTTTTACAATAAATGGCTGGGAATTACCAAATTGCACAAATATGGGCTATTTGTTTTATAGCTGTAAAAATATAAAGGAAATAAATATTATAGACATAAAAGCAGATAATCCGGTTCATGGCTCTGATATGTTCGGCTGGTGCGAATCTCTTGAAAAATTAAATATAAAAACTTCAGATCCTTCAAATCCAAAATTACAGATTTCTAGGGCAGAGCAATTTTGCTGGATGTGTACGAAGCTTTCTGATTTTGATTTTTCTGGTCTGGACACTTCTAAATCCACATGCTTTAATTCAGCATTTCAAGAATGCAAAGGTTTTGTAGATGTCGACTTACGGTGTCTTGATACATCAAGTTGTACCAGTGCCTATGAAATGTTTAGAGATTGCACAAACTTAAAGTATTTGAATATTGCTTCTTTTTCGTCTGCTAACCTTAATTCTGCTGCTTCAATGTTTTACGGATGCTCTTCCTTGGAAAGGATAATTACAAATCCTGATTTTAAATTAACAATGAATTCAAGTATATTTACAAATTGTGTAAATCTGAAAGGATGTGCAGGTACCAGTTATTCCTCCGTTACAAATCCATCTTATTCTTCTCTCGGACAGGTTGACGGTATTAATGGAGAACAAGGTTTCTTCAGTGTCTATGCCTCAATTGATGATACTTATTTTTATCAGACGGAAGATGTTATAACTTCGATTCGAAATGCTACTGGAGAAATCACCTTAAAGCTCTATAATATCCTAACGCCTTCTCAAATCGGTTCTTCAGAAAGTGCTTCTGATTGTGTTGCCAAAGCAATCCATGATTCAAATGCTTCTATTAATTTAGTTGTAATTCCTGATTGCGGGGTAGTATTAGGAGATGAAAATATTGCGTTATTTAAGAATTGCGAAAGCCTGAAATCCGTAGATTTGTGCGGAATTGATGCTGAAAATTTTACGGATTTTTCAAGTTTCTTTGAAAACTGTACAAATCTTGAAACTATAAATCTTGTCTATACGGATTATAATAATTTGAAACAGATAAAAATGCCCGAGATTTCAACTGTTTCGATTGATAATATGTTTGCGGGGTGCAGTAACCTTGATTCAATATATACAGCCCTTGATTTTACCGGGGCTCATTCTTCTACCGGTGCTTTTTCCGGCTGTACAAAGCTTACCGGCTGTCACGGAACCCAGTATGATGATGAAAAAACTGATGCTTCTTATGCCTGTCTTGATTTATGGGATGACAAGGACCCTTCTTCTCAAAAAGGGTATTTTTCTGCCTATATGACAATTGATAATACTCCGGTGTTTAATTATCCTCATTTTTCTTCATATTTATACAGTTTTTCTGTTCCTGTGGATGATGAAGGGGAAGTAATTCCTGTAAAAATCTATCTTTCAAAAAATGTTACTGAAAGTGAGTTCGGAAATACGTATACGGAAAATACGATTTTATATAAGCTTAAGGAAAAAAAGGATTCTTCAAACAGCAGCAGAAATTTGAAAGTAGACCTTAGAACTAATCTGAAAACAAAATTAAAACTTTCTACCTGTAAGGATTTGTTTCAGAGTTTTACAGGTCTTGTTCGGGCGGATCTTAGAGGCCTTGATTTTTCTGAGTGTACAAGCTGCGAAAATATGTTTAAATATTCAGGAATTGCTGAGGTTGATTTAACCGGATGTGATTTTTCTAATATCACAACAATGATGAATATGTTTTACAGTTGTGATTCTCTTACATCTTTTACCATAGAAGATTGGGACCTTCCTAAATTAGAGACTATGGAACAAATGTTTTCTGGCTGTAATATTCTTGAAAGTCTTGTTGTAAAAAATGTAGAAACTGCCGCTCCTGTAGATTGTAAAAATTTTGTAAGTGATGGTTCTAACATAAAAACGGTTTCCTTTATTGCGGATGATTCTTCAAAAAGATTTAAGGTTTCTAATGCCGGTTATATGTTTAACAGATGTCCGTTACTGGAAACTATAAACTTAAATGGACTTGATACTTCTTTATGCACCAATATGAGGTCAATGTTTGAAACTAGTACAAATTCAAGTAGCTCTAGTTCTACTGTTGCTCTGGTTAATCTTGATGTTTCTATGCTTGATACCAGTTCGTGTACCGATATGTCTCAAATGTTTCAGGGTTGTGTGCTTACCTTCCTTGATTTATCTAATTTTGATACAAGCAATGTTACAACCATGTACAGTATGTTCGGATATTGCAAAAATCTTGAGCGTATTATTGCGTCCGATTCTTTTGTTGTGGATAATGTGTCTGAAGTTGAGTCGATTTTTTCTGAAAACTGTTATAAGTTGAAGGGAGGAGCAGGTACAGCCTGGAACAGTAACAGGAAAAAGAAAGATTATGCAGTTCTGGATGGTGTTGATGGAAAAGAAGGTTGTCTTACCACCTATGCGGCAGTTGGTGGACAAACCTGCAGCAATGTGCAGGAGGTCTGTGATAAAATACGGAATGCCACCGGAGAAGTGGATGTTATTCTGTTTAATATTATTACTCCTGAAGAACTAGGTAATTCTGATGCTGCAGATTCTGTTGCTGGTGCAATAAAAGCATCTTCTGCTTCAATAAATTTAAGCTTCCCGATGAAATCGAATTTTATAATGACCAATACGAACACCGCTTTGTTTAAGAATTGTACCAGCCTAAAATCAGTATGTCTTTCTGGAGTAAGCAACAATAATTCCGAAAAGATAACAGATTTGAGTAATTTTTTCAGTGGCTGTTCGAATCTTGAGACTGTTGTTCTTTATGAAGATGCTCCTGGTTCATATTCTCATTATTATCTTTCAACAAATTATGTAACAGATATGTCCAATATGTTCAAGGATTGTGAAAAGCTTTCAACGCTGGATTTAACCTACGAAACATGCAAAACAGAAAATGTTGAATCCATGGCGGGAATGTTCCAGAACTGTTCTTCATTAGAGACGCTTGATTTAAGTCTGTTTAATAACACAAAATTAAAAGAATCCGGTTCTATAGAAAATATGTTCAACGGCTGCAGTAATCTTTCTACAATCTTTGTTACAGATTCTTTCCAGTTTGATGAAGGTACCTGCACAGGAGACCATGTTTTTGACGGCTGCGACAAGCTTAGCGGTATTAATGGCTCTAAGATAACAGATGCCGGATTGGGTACAAGTATTGATTATGCCCGGGTAGATAGTTCTGGAAATTTACCGGGATATTTCAGCTGTTATGCGATAGTTCTTTCTGCAACGGATTCTTATGTTTGTACGAATAATAATGTTAATAGTAGAATTACAGGGTGTGCTACAGATGTGAAGATAGTTCTTTCCTCAAAAGTAATTTTTTCGGATTTAAAACAAATAATTTCTGACGGAATAGATCATTGGTCAAGCAGTACTCTTAAAGATCTGGTAATTCCTGAAAAGGTTCATATGGTTGTTTCAGGAACTGAGTTAAAGGAGTTATTTAAGTCTGTCAAAAAATTACGTTCGGCAGATTTACGAGGTCTTGATGTTTCAGAGTGTACAAATGTAAGCAAAATGTTTTATGAATGTGAAAATCTGGAATCTTTAAATCTTTCCGGCTGGCAGCTTGGAAAAACTGTGCTGGACAGTCCTTCCATTTCTTTTGAGGAATTGTTTAAGGGGTGCAAAAAACTTAAAACTGTTGATTTTACAGATTTTGATACTTCAAGAGTAAACTCAATGAAAAAAATGTTCTATGATTGTAATGTTCTTGAACAGTTGGATTTATCAAGCTTTGATACCAGCGGTGTAACCGATATGTCTTACATGTTCCAGTATTGTTATGCCTTAACGGATATTGATGTTTCAAGCTTTAATACAAGCAGTGTAACGACTATGTCTTCTATGTTCTATAATTGTTATGCTCTTACAGCACTTGATGTTTCAAGTTTTAATACAAGCAGTGTGACAGCTATGTCTTATATGTTCTATAATTGTAAGGCTCTTACAGTACTTGATGTTTCGAGTTTTAATACAAGCAGTGTGACAACATTTGATAGTATGTTTTCTGGTTGTACCGAGCTTACAACAATTAAAGTTTCTGATTCTTTTGTGGTTGCGTCAGATAAAGGCCCAAGTATGTTCAAGAACGACCAAAAACTTATTGGCGGTGCAGGAACTACTTATTCTGCTTCAAATTATAACGCAACCTATGCTCACATCGATGGCGGAACAGATAATCCTGGATACTTTACAAGAAAAGAGTAGGTAAAGGCTCGGTGTTAGAAAAGCTCTAACACCGAAGTTGATTAATCTCATTTTACACTGAAGTATCCCGGTGCGTCTGGACCTCCGTCTACTCGCGCGTAAGATTTGTCGGTTTTGTTTTCATCATATACTGTATCTTTTTCGCCGCGCAAATGTACGCATCCATTGAACATATCTTCACTGTCAGTTAGGGCTGTTGAGGTAGACCAGTCTGTATCTTCTGAAGTGTAGATTGTTTGCAGGTTAGAACAGTCATCGAACATTCCGTTCGTTGATTTTATATTGTCTATATTAAAATCTGTCAGGTCTATTTCATTTAGACATGAACAATATGCAAACATTCTTTTCATATTTGTAACTTCTGTTGTATCGCAATTTTGTAAATTTATTGATTGAAGATCATTACAACCTGCCAAAAAATAACTCATGTTTGAGCCGAATTTTGCATTACTGAGGTCAATGGATTTGAGTAGTCCGCATTCTGAAAGCAGAGTGTTTGAATTTATATTTTCTGAATTCAATGCTTTTCTAAAATCAAAATTGCTGAGATTTAAGTTTTCAAGAGAATTACAACCGTAGAACATTCTGTTCATGTTTTTCACATTGCTTGTATCAAAAGTACTTAAATCTAAGCTTTCGAGGTCTGAACATCGTTCAAACATACTTTCCATGGATTGAACATCGCTTGTGTCTAATGTGCTCAAATCTACGGATTCGAGGTTATCGCATTCTAAAAACATTCCTGCCATAGATTTAACTTTTCCTGTATTAAAATTGCTTATATCAATAGTTTTAAGTGAAGAACAACCGCTAAACATACAGTTCATATCTGTTACATTGCTGGTATCAAATATGCCTAAATCTAAAGTTTCCAATGAAGAACAACCTTTAAACATACAGGTCATATCTGTTACATTTCTGGTATCAAATATGCCTAAATCTAAAGTTTCCAGTGAAGAACATTCCGTAAACATAAAGCTCATATTTGTTACACTGCTGGTATCAAAATCAGATAAATTTAATTCTTTTAATGAAGAGAAATGCTCAAATATTCTGCTCATATCTGTAATGTCACTTGTATCACATTTTTTTAAGGTAAGCGATGTTATTTTTTCTTTCGAGATAACATAATCTTTTAAAAGTATATCAATTCTTTTTGAGTTCTTTAAAATCAGAGATTTAAGATTTTCGCACTGAGCAATCATATTACTATATTTATTTTCTCCGAATGTATTTACGTTTTCAAAATTAAATCCATCAAGAGTTAGAGTTTCAAGTTTATTGCAGTTTGCAAACATTCCAGTCATATCTGTGATATTGCTTGTGTCAAGCCCCTTGATTTCAAGAGTTGTTGTGCCTGCTCCTTCAAACATATATTTTACGTCTTCTACAGAAGTTGTATCTACATTCGTTAAATCCATATAGGAGAGGGATGAACAATTTGAGAACATAGCATTCATGTTGGTTACTTTACTTGTATCAAGAGCACTTAAGTCAATCGAGGATAATGAACTGCAGCCCTTAAACATGCCCTTCATGTTTGTTACACCGCTTGTATCAAAACCTTCAAAATTAATTGTTGTAAGTGCTTTACATCCACTAAACATGTAGGATAGATTTGTAATATTAGTTGTATCGAAATTCTTCAGATTTATTGATGTAAGTGTTTTGTTAAAAAGAGAGTATTCAAATGTACCTGATAGATATTTTGCTGAACAGTTTGAGAGATTTAGTGATTGAATTGCTGGAGCGCTTAATATTTTTTCTAGTACTTTGTCAATGTTTTTTGAATTACTCAAATCAATATGAGTCAGTTTATTCTTTTCGTATAAATTAAGGTAAGAATAGTCGGGTATGTTTGCAAAATCGAATCTTTGTAATGTAATTGATTCAAGGTTATTGCAGTTTCGTACAAAATCATCAATATTCGTAATTTTATTATTGTAATGGCCGTCGATAGTCAGCGATTTTAATGCAGTGCAGCCTTCAAACATATTTGATATTTTTGTTACATTGCTGGCATCGAAGTCACTTAAATCGATTTCCTCTAAATTATTCATTTCTCTAAACATATACGAACAGTCTGAAGGTAATCTAATTGATGCAGATTCTTCCGGGTAGTAATAGATTGTTTTGGTTTCTTCATCAAACCAGACAGAAATTTTCTTTTCTTCATCCAAAAATGCGGTTGCATTTGTTGGTTTTGAACTGCTTTTTTTGAACGAGGTTGCTGTTGAGGCATTTAGAGTCTGAAGGAATAAATTGTTTATATTGCTGCCTGATAAGATGTCCAATGTATAGACTGAAAAATAGCCAGGGTTGCTTGGCCCTTCGTCTATTTTTGCATACTCTATATTTGTCATATTAGAGTCATAAACTGTTCCCTGATAGCCCACTAAAGAAGTACAACCAGAAAACATATTCGTTCCATCAGGAATAGAAGAGTTGTTGTACATAATAGATTCTAATACCCAATTTGTGGTCGAAGAAACATATATTTTTTTTAGTTTTTCACAATCTGAAAACATATCTGTCATATCTGTTATTTTTCGAATTGTAAATTTTCTTAAATCAAGAGTTTCAAGAGATTTACAACCAGAAAACATACATTTTGTTGTAGTAACTTGCTTAGTATCAAAACTTGTTAATACAGATTTTAGGTTTTTGCAGCCTTCGAACATGAAAGCCATATTTGTTACATTTGTTGTGTTGAATGAGCTTAAGTCAAGAGATTCTAATGAACTGCAATTTCTGAACATATATGACATATTTTTTACTTGACTTGTATTTAATGATTTCAAATTCAGAGATTGTAATGATTTACAACCTCTGAACATATATTGCATATTTGTTGCTTGACTTGTATTGAATGATTTCAAATCAAGAGATTGTAATGAACTACAACCGGAGAACATTTCATGTACATCATAACTACGGAGTGACTTTAATTCTAGTGATACAAGATTTGAACAATTTTGAAACATAGCATATGTGCTGGAACTGCTTGATGAATAGAATTGGTTTAAATAAAGAGATTTTAGGTTATTACAACCGCTAAACATATAATCCATAGTTGAGCCATTTGTAATTTTAAAACTAGTTAAATCAAGAGATTCTATGCTGCTGCATCCGCGAAACATACTATAAAAATTCGTTACTTGATATGTAGAGAAAGTTTTTAAATCTAGGGATTCAAGTTTTGTACAATTACAGAACATATAACTCATATCTGTTACAGCACTTGTATTGAAACTGCGTACATCAATTATTTTAAGTTCCTTACAACCTTTGAAAAAACTGCTCATATTTTTTACAAATTTAGTATTGAACTCAAATGTTGTAATATTTTCTAATGAAGTCATCCCTTCAAACATACCCGAACTGTCTTCATTCAGCCGTAAAATATGATTATTCACATAATAATAAATTATCTTATTCTCACTGTCATACCATACCGGTACAGAACTTTCAGAAATATCCAGATAGAAAACGGTATCATTCTCTTCAGGGGCTGTTTCACTTCTGTCAAATGAAATAGCTCCTCCCGCATTCAATGATTTTTTGAATATATCATTAATCTCCTTTCCTGTTTTAAGCTCCACATAAGTAATTTCTCTCGCAAACAGTGTTACATTCCCCGTGGACCCGCTTTCAATTTCTGTGACTCTGTTTCCGTCGGTCTCGGCATCGTACCAGTAGTAGAGGATGTCTTCACCGGAAATGTTTTTAATTTTTATATCATCGCTTTTTATCGTATACGAAGTAATTGCTTCGTTCGGATTTGTAATGCCTGCAGGTACTCCCACATAAGTAATTGAATATGTTGTAAGAGTCCATTTTGCGTAGAGCGTGAGATTTCCGCTCAGACCGGCGGTACCTGTAACTTTAGTTCCCGTGCAGCCTTCGTCTGTAAACCAGCCGCCAAAATCGTAGCCTTTTCGTACCGGGTTTTCCGGGAAGGATACCTCGTCATAGTGAGAATAGCTTCCACGGCCTGTGATTCCTGTTACCGTGTCGCCCTCTGCATTCGGATTGTAGGTAATCGTAAAGCATTCAAGGCTTGAAATTCCGATGGAAGAGGTGCTTTTGCAGTCTTTTGCGATTCCGATGTATTCAATGAATGAGCCGACTTTTGTTCCTTCTGCGTTGTAAAGGTTGAATAGGGCAGTGTAGGTTCCGTTCTGAATCTGCGATTTTTTGTATGTTGTTCTTTTTTCTGTGTTAATCGTAAGTTCTTCTTCCGGGAAAATAACTGAGCCTGGGGTTCCGTCTGAGTTTACAGTACATAATTCGGCTGTTATTTTTGCGGTTTCAGAAACTTCAGGAGAACTCAAATTCACCTGGATTTCAAAATCGCCTTTTCCTTCTTCTTCTGCGATGGATTTTAACTTCAGCGTGAAAGAAAGGGGGTTTTCTCCTTCGGTAATTGTTGCAGTGGTTTTTCCGGAATAGACAGCACCGCCTTTTTTAGCCGAGAGGGTGAATGTCCATTTTCCGGCCGAGATTGCAATTTTTGCCTGGGTCAGAGAATCGTAGCTATTGTAGGTTCCAAGAATTTCGGAGTCTGTTTCTGTGCTTCCGTCAAACTTTCCGCTTAAGGTAAAGGAAGTGAAATCTTCAAGAGTCAGCTCTGGCAGGGCTGAGCGGGTATTTGCCTCGTTTACAGAAAGGGTTATAAAACAGTTTTTTGAATTTTGTGCGACGCTGCCTTCCTGCGTCGGGCTTTCTTTTTTGTTTTCACTTGGGGATTCAAAAAGGTTTCCGCAGGAAGTGAGGGCAAATGAAAGCCCTGCTGCCATGGCGAATAAGAAAATTATATGTTTAAGGAATGTTTTCATGATTTTTCTCCGGTCTATTTTTTAATTGTTTGTTCTGAGGAATATGGAATGCCGTTTATAATGCTGAAGGCAGACATACAGTAGCTTTCTCCCTCTTTTAACAGATTTGTATTGATATACAGGATGTTTCCATCTGTGTTTGCCCAGCTGAAATCCGTTGCAGGTTTTCCGTCAATCAGCCAGGTGCAGGTAAACTGTTCTTCTGAATCGAACTGAATACCATACATATCACAGTCGTTGTTTTTTCCCATATAAATGATTCCGTATTTATCGTTTTTGACTTTTACTTCAACTTCTGAGGTAATAGGCTTCCATTTTGCATAGAGGGTTTTGTTTCCGGTTGTGCCTTTTTCAATCTTTGCTACGGCATTTCCGGTCAAATTTTCGTTTTCGAACCAGCCTTCAAAGGTGAACTTGTCCCGTTCAGGTTCAAAAAGGGTGAAGGTTTCGGTTGTTATGTTGTAACTTTGCGGATTTTTGTTTTCAACTTCTTCCGGCACATTTTTGTACACAATCTGGTAATTTATGAGCTTATATGAAGAGCTGATTGAAACATTGCTTTCAGGCATTGTGAAACTTGTCTTGGTTGCGGTGTTTTCTTCTATATTAATTGATGATGCAGAAGTTCCCGTTGAAGATGTGTAAATCCATTTGTCAAACTCATAGCCGGTTTCTGCAGCTGCCGCTGTGATTTCAATTTTGTCCCCGGCTTCAGCAGTGGTTAAACTTACGCTTCCGCCGATGATCTTTACCTGATACAGAACCGGTTTTATCGTGATTTCGCAGGTGGCTTCTTTTCCGCCAGAAGTGGCTGTTATAACGGCGTTGCCTTTCTTAAGGGCCGTTACTTTTCCGTTTTCTACAGTTGCGATTGTAGTGTCAGAGCTTTTCCAGGTTATGGTTTTATCGTGTGCATTTTCTGGAAGAACAGTGGCAAAAAGTTCTGTGGTTTCTCCTGCGGTAAGTTCAATTTTAGTCTTATTTAGAATAACCTCGGAAACAGGAATTTCATCCCAGATGGCAGTGAGTATCAGGTCGCCGGTGGTGCCTGCCTCAATTTTTTCAATTATCGAAGAGCCGTTACTCCAGCCGCTGAATGTGCAGCTTTCTTTTTTTGCTTCCGCGAAAGTGATTTTGTCTTCTATTGTATATGATGCTGGGTTTGAGGCGGCGTTAGTTCCTTCATTCAGAACGTATGTAATTTTGTATTCATGCAAAGTCCAGCTGGCTGTAAGTTTTATGCTTTTAGTAACTGGAGTTGAAAAATCGTATGTTTCACTGTCGAAAACCCATCCTGTAAAATCATAGCCTGTTTTTTCCGGATTTTCAGGTTTTTCAAAAGTTTTTCCGTGTTCTACTTTGAATGTTTTATCTTCTGTTCCGTTTTCTGCATCCAGAATGACTTCATAAAAAATCACATCCCAGAGGGCAGTGAGGGTAAGGTCTCCTGTGCTTCCTTTTGTAATTTTTGTGATGAGTGCGTTGCCAAATTTCCAGCCTGAAAAATCAGAGCCTTCCTTACGAGGTGCTTCGAAAGTGACTTCGTCTTCTATTGTATACGTTGTTGGATTGTTTATGGAGTTTGTTCCGCCGGAAAGGTCGTAGATGATTTTATACTGATGAAGATTCCATTTTGCATTTAGAACGATGTTTTTGGTAACAGGCATTGAAAAATCATACTTTTCAGAGCCAAGATACCAGCCGTCAAAATCGTAACCCGTAATTTCCGGAACTTGGGGTGCAGAAGCTTTTTCGTTTTCTTTTACTGACTGTTTTGGAATTTCAAACTGTCCGTTTGTATTGAAGATAACGCTGCAGTATTTTTCGCCGGATTCAACTTCCACCGAACAGCCTGCAAAACTGAAGGCAAATGCAAAGCCCATGACAAGCCATGCAAGAGTTTTTACATTTTTCATCACTTTTTCTCCTGAGGGAAAACGTCTGTGCCGTTTTCCTGATAAATCGGAAGCCGTTAAAAAATTGCGAAAGCAATTTTAGGCTGACCTTATTTTAGAATACTTTAAAATATACTATATAATTGTACCCCCCCCCTGGGGCATTTGTAAAGGAAAAAGTGAAAATAGCTGGCAGCAACTTCGTGTATGATTTTTTTTTATACTTATAACAAATAATTATAATTTTTCCTGTCAAAAAAACGCCAGTTTTTTACATTTTTTTCCCTATAACTAGTATATACAAAAGTTGATTACATTAAATAGGAAATCAGCACAGCTGTTTTCTCTCAGAGGAAAAAAATGGATTTTAAACCTTTCGAAGAACTGAACATCACAGATGACTTTATGTTCAAAAAAGTGATGGAAAACAGGGAAATATGTCAGGAGCTGATAGAAAGACTTCTGCATATAAAAGTTGAAAAACTTGAATACCCGGAATTGGAAAAAACAATCATGCCGTATTATACAGGAAAAGGAATTCGCCTTGATGTATATGTAAAAGACTCCGATAGAGTTTTTGACATAGAAATTCAGACTTACAGACATGAAGCATTGGGAAAGCGCTGTCGTTTTTATCAATCTATGATAGACTGCGATTCGCTGATTAAGGGAAATGATTACAGGAATTTAAAAGAGAGCTACATACTTTTTATCTGTACTGATTTTCCCTTTGTCTTAAATGAATTTAAGAAAGATGTACTTTCAGAAGAAGCAAAACAGAGTCTGCCTGAAAATCTTTCAAATTCTGATTTAAATAGTTACATACGCACCGAGTTTTCCCATCCAGTGTACACCTTCTATGAAACCTGTACCGAAGATCCGCGGATTAATCTTGGTGACAAGAGCGTTAAAGTAATCTATAATGCCAGTGAGTATGAGAAGGAAAGCGATGAAAAAATCCGCGGCTTTCTCAAGTATATCAAGAATCTGACGCCTGACGATGATTTTACTGACAAAATAAATGAAATCATTGAGAAGATAAAAGCAATTGAGGCGAATAAAACGGAGTACATGAAATTGAATATCCATGACAGTGATAAGTTTTATGAAGGTCTCCAGAAAGGCAAAGCAGCCGGATTAATAGAAGGAGCAAACGAAAAAGCAATTGAAGCTGCAAAAAATCTTCTCAAAATGAATATATTGACTATTGAACAGATTGCTCAGGCAGAAGGACTTCCAGTAGAAGATGTCCAGAAGCTTGCTCAAGGACTTTAGCCCCGATTCCCCCTCATTGTCAAGAAACTGAAAAAACTGTAAAATGAAAAAATGTTTGATGTAAAAGAGACTGATTTTTTTGATATTGAAGACGAGGCTTTTGATACCGTAATCGAAAAAGGAATTAAGTTTACTGGAAATATTAAATTTGTTAAGCCATTTATGATTCGCGGCAAGGTGAACGGGCAGATTGATGCTACAAGCGACCTTGTAGTTGACACTGATGCTGAAGTGAACGCAGATATCAATGCGGTGCGTGTACTTGTAAAAGGCAAGGTGCACGGAAACGTAACTGCAAAAAAACTGATTTTCGTTTCTGCTTCCGGTACTCTGGACGGGGACATTACTTCAAGTCAGGTGGTTCTGGAGCCGGGAAGTACCTTTACTGGCCGCTGTACTATGCTGAAGGCTGAATAGGGGACGAGTATGAAAAAAAGTATACTGTTATTCGTTTTTGGATTGATTTCTTCTATTTTATTGCTTCCGGTTTCTGCGCAGAGCTTAAAGCAGGATGCCCTTGTTTTGTATCAGAACGGAAAATACGCTGAAGCAATTTCTGTCTGCAGTCAGGAGATTGCTGAAAATCCAAACAGAATTGAATCCTATGTTGTAATGTGCTGGGCACTTGTAAGAAACCGCCAGTATTCTGAAGCAGAACAGCGGGCAAATGAAGGTCTTGCATTAAGTCCGTACGATCTTCGCCTTATCGAAATCCTCGGTGAAGCCAGATATTATCTTGGAAAAAATAACGGTGCAATGGAACAGTTCCAGAAATATGTTGCCAGTGCGCCGGAAAGCGGAAGCCGCGTTGGCAGTGCATACTATTTTATGGGTGAAATTTATATCCGGCAGGCACGCTATCAGCATGCGGACATTGCACTTTCTGCGGCGGTAAAAAAAGAGCCTCTTATCGAAAAGTGGTGGATTCGTCTTGGATATGCCCGGGAAATGGCAGGTAACTATATGCAGTCGGTTGAAGCCTATGAAGAGGCTCTGCGCCTGAACTCTTCTTCCGTTGAAGCTGAGCGCGGCCGAACCCGTGTTTCTGCAAAGCTGCAGTAAAAATAATGGACGTTCATTTTGAAACAACCGGGTGCCGCTTAAATCAGATTGAGTCTGAGGGGGCAGCTCGTCTTTTTACGGATCTTTCCTTTTCAGTTTCTCTTACTCCCTTTACGGCAAAGTCTCCTGTGGATGAAAAATGCCTTCTGTGCGTAATAAATACCTGCGCTGTAACCCAGAAGGCTGAGCAGAAGGACCGGCGTATTATCCGCCTTGTGCTTGAAAAATGTCCAAATGCAGCGGTTGTTGTCACTGGCTGTTATGCTCAGCTTAGCAGGGACGAAATCAATAAAATCGATGAGCGGATTGCCGCCCTTCCGGGACTTATAAAGAACCGCCTTGGTAAGGTTTCGGAGGCTCTTTCTGAATGGCGAAAAAGCGGCCGTTTTACTTGCGAGAAGTGGGAGGGTGCTGCTGATGCTGTCTGCGGTGCCGGAGATTCTGATGCAAGGAATACCGCAGGGGGGGCAGTAGAAGCCGCAGAGGCTTTTAATCCAGCCCTTTTTTCCCGTTTCCTTCGGGATACTGTGTTTGCTAAGCCTTCTGAAAATCCAAAGGTGAGTGAAGATGCCTTTGCATTTTCTACAGACTCATTTTTGAACCATTCACGGGCTTCTATAAAGATTCAGGACGGCTGCAACAATGCCTGTTCCTACTGTACCATTCATACTGCCCGGGGAAAATCCATTTCTCTTGATGTTCAGACCATAATTGACCGCATTCAGGCACTGGAAAAAGCCGGACTTGAGGAAGTTGTTTTTACGGCGGTCAATATTGCCCAGTACCGCGGCGATTACAACGGCGAAAAGTACGATTTTGGTCATCTTTTGAAGCTGTGCCTTAAAAATACAAAAAAAATCACCTTCAGAATTTCAAGCCTTTACCCGGAAACAATAGATGACTATTTCCTTGAGGTGATAAAGGACAGGCGGGTTCGGCCTCATTTTCATATTTCCGTTCAGAGCGGAAGCAACAGCGTATTAAGGACTATGGCCCGTTCTTACAGCCGGGAAAGGCTCATTGAAGTCTGCAGCAATTTGAGAAAGTCTAAGGGAAATCCATTCATTGCCTGTGACATAATTACGGGCTTCCCTGGTGAAACTGAAGAAGATTTTGATGATTCCTGTAAGCTGGTTCAGGAATGTAATTTTTCCTGGGTACATGTATTTCCTTTCAGCTCTCGTCCGGGAACCCCTGCCGCTTCCATGAAAAATCAGGTGCCGGAGGGAATAAGAAAAGACCGGGCAAAGCGCCTTGGTGAACTTGCTTCGGAGAACAAAAAGGCATACATCGCGTCCTGCATCGGTCACACATATCAGGCAATTCTTGAGAATATTAAGCGCCCTGTTTTTTATAAATCCGCTGGTGTCACGGACGAAAATGGAAGCCGGTTTGTGGTCATGCACTCGGTTACGGAAAATTTTCTTCATTCGGAGCTTCTGGTGCCTGAAAGTCAGGCGGAAGGCTTAAAGCAGGGAATGACGGTTAATGTGTGTATAACCGGAGAAATTCCGGAGGGCTTAAGCAAGGGAGGAGAAATTGACTGTCTTTCAACCTTTGCCGGGAAGAGCTTGTAGAAAAAATTAAAAACCTGAGTTCTGACTCTTGAATAAATCTTCAAAATGTGATATATTCCAAAAATACGGTTCCGTAGCTCAGCTGGATTAGAGCACATGCCTTCTAAGCATGCGGTCGGCAGTTCGATTCTGCCCGGAATCAAAAGGCTGTCTTTTAGGCAGCCTTTTTTTATGTACTTTTGATTTTCGTATCTGTAAAACGGCTGCATTCCGCGCTGCCCGGAGGATGATTTGTCTGGAGTTTCCCACAAGGCTTTTGATAACGGCTTTTTCTATTCAGCTTCCCAGTTTTACAGGGAACGCTTCGGCTGTAAGGTCTATAAGCTTTCCATTGATGCTGGAACCACCTGTCCGAACCGGGACGGAACTAAGGCCTTTGGCGGGTGCATCTTCTGCTCTGAACGGGGTTCCGGGGATTTTGCCCAGAACGGAATGCTTCCGGTGAAGGAGCAGATAAGCCGTGCAAAGACTCTGGTTTCTTCAAAGATGACCGGTTCCTCGAAGGGCGGGGGGAAGAACGGTAAGTATCTTGCATATTTTCAGAACTTTTCAAATACATACGGCGAGGCTTCTGTGCTGCGGCAGAAATACCTTGAGGCTCTTTCCTGTCCGGAGGTGGCAGGTCTTTCGGTTGCAACCCGACCGGACTGCCTTTCTGATGAAATTATTGCGGTTTTAAAAGAAGCTTCTGAAAAGGCTTTTTTGCAGCTGGAGCTGGGGCTTCAGACTTCAAATGAAAAGACCGGAGAAAAAATCCGGCGCTTTTATTCAAATGAGGATTATAAGAATGCGGTTACCCGGATAAAAACGGAAATCCCGCAATGTCATGTTGTAACTCACCTTATTTACGGTCTTCCCGGTGAAGAAAAAAGCGATATGCTTGGAAGCCTTGATTTTGCCGTAAAAAGCGGAACTGACGGAATCAAAATCGCCTGTCTCCACGTGCTTAAAAACACTGCGCTTTATACAGATTTTATGGAAGGGCGGCTGCGGCCTTTAGAAATGGAAGAGTATTTTGAGCTTTTGGGAGAAAGTCTTGTGCGCCTTCCGGACAATGTGGTGGTGCACCGGCTTACCGGCGACGGAGACAAAAAAATCCTGGTTTCTCCACTGTGGACGGCAGATAAAAAGCGGGTCCTTAATTCCATGAACCAGTACTTTAAGAAAAACGGCATTTTTCAGGGCCGGGACGCAGGCGGCCTGGAACGTTTGTAAAAACAGGCATTTTCTACTATAATTATATTTATGAAAAACCTTCATCTATTACGATATCTGTTATTTTTTGCGCTGATTTCACTTTGTTCCCTGTTTTCTGCCTGTAAAAAATCCTCTGACCCGGTACAGGATAAAAAGGATATCCGTTTCAGAAAGTCTCTGGTGCCTGTAGTTCTTGAAATAAATTCTGCAAAAAAAAGCCAGCGGGCGGCTCTGGATAATTTTATTTCCTCTATGAGCCCCGTTGATAAGGTTCGGGAGCTTTTTATCGTAAATCTTGAAGGAAACCGGGTTTTTAAGCCTGTTGAAAAACTCAGCGCCCTTGGTCCTGATTTTGAAAAGTTTGTGGAGTTTCCGGATGCGGGAGCAGCGTCTGAAACAGGCTTTGTTTCTGAACTGGCTTTTGGTGCTGCCGGAAATGCTGTAAAAAAATCCAGTGATGCCCTTGTTCCCGGCGGTTTCATTTTCTTTTCCTATAATCTTGCTGAAAATATAGAAGAAATTATGAGTTTTACTGACTCTGTTCGCGCCTGGTACATAGAGCGAGGTCTTGTTCCTCCGTATCTGACCCTTGATCAGGAGGGTGGCTTTGTAAACCGCCTTAGAACTGTGAACGGACCGCTTCCTTCCTGTCAGCGGGTCAGGGAAAATCTTTCTCTTGAACAGGCACTTGAACTGTATACCCTTCAGGCTAAGGAGATGAAGGCCCTTGGCTTCGATATGAACCTTGCTCCAGTCAGCGAGGTTCTAACTTCCGATAACGAAAAATTCCTGAACGGAAGAAGCTTTGGCTCCGTTTCCGATGTTCTTCTGTATTCCCGGGTATTCTTAAATGGCATGCAGAATCAGAATGTGTATTGCGTATTAAAGCATTTTCCGGGAAATACAAATGTAGATCCCCACTCAGGACTTCCGGAGCTTCCTTACAGCTTTGAGCGCCTTATGAACGACACCCTTCCTTTTAAGGAATTTGCTTTCGGTGCGGTAAATGCTTCCTGCGTACTTATGAGCCATGCCCGAACAAAGGCCCTGGATCCGGAAACTCCGGCCTGCCTTTCAGAAAAATGGGTAAAGGATGTTTTGCGGAAGGATTACGGCTTTGAAGGAATCGTTTTTTCCGATGACATTTTTATGAAGGCCCTGAACGAAAACGGTTATCCTCCGGAAAAAGCGGTTGTAATGGCTGTGAAGGCCGGTGTGGATGTAATCATGATTTCCGAAAAGCGCTTTGCTTCTTCTGCCCGTGTGATTCTGGACTTAATGCTGGAAGATTCTGATTTTAATTCTGAAGTTGAAAGGGCTGTCCGCCATGTTCTTGAATATAAAATCAAGGCGGGACTTTTGAAGTACCAGCGGGTGTCCGGAAAAAATGCAGTGGGGGATAAAACTGAAAGCGATGTATCGGAAGGGAAGAGTGAAGGCTCCGGAAGTGAAGCTCAGCCGAGAAACGAAGCATCCTCAGTAAAAAATGTAATTTTCGAAAAGGCTCGAGTTCCTTTTGTTCTGGTGCCGGCCTCACCATACGGAAAAATTACTGACAGAATCGTTTATTTCCGGGATGCGTATAAGGAAAA
>CAMHMJ010000006.1 GCA_946186185.1 uncultured Treponema sp.
GCAGCGGTCTCCAAAACCGCCTGTCGTGGGTTCAAATCCTGCCTGCCCTGATTTTTCAAAAAGCCGGCAACTTGTTTGTCGGTTTTATTTTATGGAGGACATATGGCAAAGCTTGGTCAGTTCTTGAAAGAAAGCAGAGCAGAACTTAAAAAAGTTGTCTGGCCGACACGTGCAGATGTTGTTTCATCTGTAAAAGTAGTAATTATCTCCACTGTTATAATTGCAATTGTTCTTGGTCTGTTGGACTTTGGGTTCACAGAAGCATTCCGTGCAATAATGAAATAACAGAAGGGCTATATGGCAAAGAGTTGGTATATTTTAATGTCTTTTACCGGATATGAAGGTAAAATTGAACGTACAATCAGAGCGCTTCTTGATAAGGGTGAACTTGATTCTTCTATCATTACAGACGTTAAGGTTCCGGTTGAAGAAATCGTTGAAGTAAAAGACGGAAAAACAAAAACAAGAAAAGACAAATTCCTGCCAGGCTACATCATGGTTGAAATGGATCTTCCGGAAATTGGCTGGAAGGCTACATGTTCTACATTGCGAAGAATTCAGGGAGTAGGTGGTTTTGTTGGAACAAATCCAAATGAGCGCCCTCGTCCGATTTCTTCCGCTGAGGCAAAAAATCTTCTTATGAAAACCGGCGATATCAAAGGCGAAAAGGTTGTTAAAGTTAAGACAAACTGCAACGTTGGAGATTTCGTAAAAATCACAGACGGTCCTTTCAAGGGATTCAGCGGTAATATCGAAGAAGTTAATGCTGAAAAAGATAAGCTTCGTGTTAATGTTCAGATTTTTGGACGTGCAACACCGGTTGAAGTTAATCTTAATCAGGTTGAAAAAGCTTAAATTTAAATCAATTCAGGTGCTCGCATGCCAGTGCGGGCATTACCTGTTTTTGGGAGAAGCGCAGGTCCGTTGGACATAGGCACTTCGTTAGAGCAATCCTTGAATGGAGGCTCACACCAATTTAGGAGAATCAAAATGGCAACAAAAAAGGTAACAGCCGTAATCAAGTTACAGTGTCCAGCAGGAGCTGCAACACCGGCTCCACCGATTGGTCCAGCCCTTGGACCTCATGGTGTTTCTGCACCAAAGTTTGTCCAGGAATTCAATGACAGAACTAAGAGCATGGAAAGAGGACTTATCATTCCTGTTGTTCTTACTGTTTATGCGGACAAATCTTACACTTTCATTCTTAAGACTCCTCCGGCAGCCGTTCTTATCAAGAAGGCTATGAAGCTTGAGAAGGGTTCTGGAAACCCTCTTCGCGACAAAGTCGGAACTCTTTCAAAGAAAGATCTTGAAGAAATCGCAAAGACAAAGATGCCTGACGTTAATGCTAACGATCTTGAGGCAGCAAAGAAAATCATCGCCGGTACTGCACGCAGTATGGGTGTAGAGGTGGAGCACTAATATGAAACATGGAAAGAAATATCGCGCATCCGCTGCAAAATACGATTTGACAAAAAAGTACAGTGTAGAAAACGCATGCAACATGGTAAAAGATATGAAGCTTGCTAACTTCGACGAAACTGTTGAAGCTCACATTGCACTTAAACTTGATAAATCAACATCAGTTCGTGACACACTTGTTTTCCCTAACCAGTTCCGCGGTGAAAAAAAGGTTTTGGTATTCTGTCAGCCTGGCCGCGTACAGGAAGCTTTGGATGCAGGTGCAGCTTACGCTGGTTCAGATGAATACATCGAAAAAGTAAAGGGAGGCTGGCTCGACTTCGACGTTGCAGTTGCTACTCCTGATATGATGAAAGATGTAGGTCGTCTTGGTATGGTATTGGGACGCAAAGGTCTTATGCCTAACCCAAAAACAGGAACAGTTACAGCTGATATCGTAAGCGCTATCGGTGAACTTAAGAAAGGTCGTACAGAATATCGTGCTGACAAGGGTGGAGTAATCCACATCGCTGTTGGTAAGAGTTCTATGGACGCTGCAAAAGTTGCAGAAAACGTAAATACCCTTATTGCAGAAGTTGGAAAGAAGGCTCCTAACGGCGTTACTTCAAACTTCATTCAGTCTGTTTCACTCAGCTCAACAATGGGACCAGGCGTATGGGTTGACATGAAGGAGGGTGAATAATTATGGCAATGATGGCACATAAAGTTCAGGCTGCTAAAACAGCTGCTATTGAAGAAGCAAAGAAAACATTTGCTGAATACAATGACTTCATCTTCGCTGACTATCGTGGAATGACAGTAGAGCAGATCACAAGCCTCCGCAAGAAGCTCCGCGCTCAGAATGCAGTACTTAAAGTTGTAAAAAACAACTTTGCTCGTATCGCATTTGAAGATATGAAAATTGACAACGTAGCTGACTATCTTAAAGGTCCTACAGTTGTCGCAATGACAAAAGAAGATTCTAATGTTGTTGCAAAGACTCTTTTCGATTTCGCAAAAGACAATCCTGTTCTTACTGTAAAAGGTGCTCTTGTAGAAAAAGAAGTTCTCGATGCTGCAAAGATCGAAGCTTACTCAAAAGTTCCTGGAAAGAAAGAACTTATCGCAATGCTTATGTCTGCTATCAACGGTCCAGCTCGTCAGCTTGCCGCTACTATCAAGGCATACGCAGAAAAGAAAGAAGCAGAGGGCGGTGCAGCTCCTGCTCCTAAAGCAGATGCAGCTCCAGCTGCTGAAGCACCAGCCGCAGAAGCTCCTGCAGCTGAGTAATTGATTTTTTAATCAATAAGCACGGTCAGGCTTCATAGCTGTCGACTGTCCGTGTAAAGATTGCAGAACGGTTCGTATGAATCAGTCACTGCAGCACCTTTATGGTGAAAAATATATTTACATATTTGTGAGGAAGACAATATGGCAGCATTAACAACAGATCAGATTCTTGATGCAATTTCCAGCATGACAGTTCTTGAATGTTCAGAACTCGTAAAAGCAATGGAAGAAAAATTCGGTGTAACAGCAGCAGTAGCAGTAGCAGCAGCTCCAGCAGCAGGTGCAGGTGCAGCAGCTGAAGAACAGACTGAATTTACAGTAACTCTTGACAGCTTCGACGCTGCAAAGAAAATCAATGTTATCAAGGCTGTTCGTGAAATCACAGGTCTTGGTCTTGGTGAATCAAAAGCTTTGGTTGAAGGCGCACCAAAAACTCTTAAAGAGGGCGTAAGCAAGGCTGATGCTGATGCAATGATCGCAAAGATTACTGAAGCTGGTGGTAAAGCTTCTAAGAAATAATGCAGGTGCTCCGGCAGCATAACCGGAGTTCAGACATTAGATACGAACTGCAGGGTGTTTTTCGCCCTGCAGTTTTTGGCGTTTAAAAAGTTTTTTGTTCTTTTAAATTATTTTTGTAAAATCGTCTTAATTCCCTTAAGACAAATCAGGGTTTCCGTGCTGTGCGGAGTTTCCAGCATGTAGCGGATTCATACTGAATTATATACACAGGGGGAAATGATGTTCGCAAAGACACGAACAATCAACCGTCAGTATATCGGTAAAGACATCCAGAACTTCATGGATGTACCAGATCTGATTGGTATCCAGACTTCTTCTTATGAAAGCTTTCTTCAGGCAGAACGCCTTAAGAGAGGTGAAAAACCGTTAAATCAGGGACTTCAGGAAGTATTTACTTCAACTTTCCCAATCGAAAGTCCAAACGGCGACTTGTCGCTTGAGTTCGAATACTACGAACTTGACTATCCTAACATTAAATTTTCAGAACTCGAATGCAAACAGAAAGGTTTGACCTATGCCGTTCCGCTCAAGGCTCGCATTGACTTGAACTATCTTCAGACAGGTCAGATTCTTCAGAAAGATATCTACATGGGAGATATTCCTCTCATGACGGAAAGAGGAACTTTTATCATCAATGGTGCTGAGCGCGTAGTTGTTTCTCAGATTCACCGTTCGCCTGGAGTTATTTTCCAGCATGATAAGGGTGTTTACTCAAGCCGTATCATTCCATACCGTGGTTCATGGCTGGAATTCGAAATTGACCAGAAAAAAGAACTTATTTTTGCAAAGATTGACCGCAAAAAGAAGATTCTTGGTACTATTTTCCTCCGCGCTCTTGGATACAATACTCGTGAAGAAATCATCCGCTGCTTCTATGCTACAGAAAATGTGCAGGTTATTGATTCACTCGAAGCCCGCGAAGCATTGATCGACAGAGTACTTGCAAGCGCAATTACAATTAAAGATGAAGATGGAGAAGAAAAACGACTTTTCAATGCCGGTGTTCGTCTTCATCCGCATGATATTGATGAACTTGTTGCAAACAAGATTAAAGAAATCAGCGTAATCAAGTTCAGCACAAAGAAAAATCCTAACGATAAGGAAGAAAAGAACGAATCTCTTGATTCACAGATTATCATCAACTGTTTTGAAAGAGAAGAAGTGCGCTTCGTAAAAGAAGGTTCTGTTGATATGGAACCAACAAAAGAAGATGCACTTGCAGCAGTTTACTCAATCCTTATGCCAGGTGAGCCAATCACTGTTGAAGCTGCAGAGAAGGATCTTACTTCAATGTTCTTCAGTGAACGCCGCTATGACCTTGGCCGTGTAGGACGCTATAAGCTTAACAAGAAATTTGAATACACAGAAAATGTAGACAGCTTCACTCTTATTAAGGAAGATATCATCAATACAATGAAGATTCTTATCAAAGTTTATATTGGTGAGGATCAGTTCGACGATATCGACCACCTTGGAAACCGTCGAATCCGATGTGTAGGAGAGCTTCTTACAAACGCTCTTAAAACTGCTTTCAGCAGAATGGAACGCATCGTTAAGGAACGAATGGGTCTTAAAGAAACTGAGACAATGAAACCTCAGGAACTTATTTCTATTAAGCCTATCGTTGCTGCAATCCGCGAATTCTACGGTTCAAGCCAGCTTTCTCAGTTCATGGATCAGGTAAACCCTCTTTCTGAACTTACTCATAAACGTCGTCTTAACGCTTTGGGACCTGGTGGTCTTTCTCGTGACCGCGCCGGATTCGAAGTTCGAGACGTACACTATACTCACTACGGACGCATGTGTCCAATTGAAACTCCTGAAGGTCCGAACATCGGTCTTATCGTTTCTCTTGCTATGTACACACAGATTAACGACTACGGATTCCTTGAAGCTCCATACCGCAAGGTTGTAGACGGAAAGGCAACAAACGAAGTTGAATATCTTTCAGCAATGGACGAAGACAAGTACACTGTAGGACAGCTTGTTGAAGGTATCAAAGAAGACGGTACTTTCCCTTCAGAAATGATTTCTTGCCGCCACCGCGGTGACTATACAACACGAAACGTAAAAGATATTCAGTATATCGACGTTTCTCCACGACAGGTAATTTCCGTTTCTGCTTCCCTTATTCCATTCCTTGAGCATGACGATGCTAACCGTGCCCTCATGGGTTGTAACATGCAGCGTCAGGCAGTTCCTCTTCTTTTCCCGGAGCCTCCTTATGTTGGAACCGGTATGGAAAGAAAGACCGCTTACGATTCAGGTGTTCTGGTTAAGGCTAAGTACGAAGGTGATGTAACTTACGTTTCAAGTGAACTTATCAAGGTAAAGCCAACAGATCCAGGTGCTGGAGATGTAAACGATTACAAGCTTCTTAAATATCAGAGAACTAACAACGATACATGGAGCCACAACCGACCTATCGTTGAAGTTGGACAGCATGTTAAAAAAGGCGATGTCCTTGCCGACGGTCCTGCAACTTTCAATGGAGAGCTTGCTCTGGGACGCAATATTCTTGTAGGTTTCGTTCCGTGGAACGGATACAACTATGAGGACGCTGTTTTGATTTCACAGCGCGTTGTTCGCGAAGATATGTATACAACAATTCATATCAAGGAATTCCAGACAGAAGTTCGTGAAACAAAGCTTGGTTACGAGCGCATTACCCGGGATATTCCAAATACAGCTGAAAAAGCTCTTGATAACCTGGACTCAGAAGGTATCATCCGCATCGGTGCAAAGGTTCGCTCAGGAGACATTCTTGTTGGTAAGGTAACTCCAAAGTCTGAAACTGAAACAACACCGGAATTCAAGCTTTTGAACTCAATCTTCGGTGAAAAGGCAAAAGAAGTTCGTGATTCTTCACTTCATGTTCCACACGGAGTTGAAGGTGTAGTAATCGACGTTCAGCGTATGAACCGTATGGAAGGGGATGAGCAGCTCAGCCCTGGCGTAACAGAAATCGTAAAAGTTATCATCGCTAACAAGCGTAAGCTCCGTGAAGGTGATAAGATGGCTGGACGTCACGGAAACAAGGGTGTTGTTGCACGTATTCTTCCTATTGAAGACATGCCGTATCTTGAAGACGGTACTCCACTTGATGTTTGTCTGAACCCTCTTGGTGTACCTTCACGAATGAATATCGGTCAGATTATGGAATCTGAACTTGGTGTAGCAGGCCGCTATTTGAACCAGTTCTTCGAGTCTCCGGTATTCCAGTCTCCGAGCCAGGAACAGATTGCTGCAAAACTGGCAGAAGCAGGTCTTGCAAGCGATGCAAAGCAGATTGTTCATGACGGTCGAACCGGTGAACCTTTTGTAAACCCAATCTTCGTTGGTGTTATTTACTTCATGAAGCTTCATCACCTTGTTGATGATAAGATGCACGCTCGATCTACAGGTCCGTACTCACTTGTAACTCAGCAGCCACTTGGTGGTAAGGCTCAGTTCGGTGGACAGCGTCTTGGAGAAATGGAAGTTTGGGCTCTCGAAGCTTATGGTGCCGCAAATACACTTCAGGAAATGATGACAATCAAATCCGATGATATGAACGGTCGTTCAAAGATTTACGAATCTATCGTAAAGGGCGATCCTACTTCACCGGTGGGAGTTCCGGAAGCATTCAACGTTATGGTACAGGAACTTCGTGGTCTGGGTCTTGATTTCACTATTTATGATGATAAGGGTAAACAGATTGCCCTTACAGAACGTGATCAGGAATTGATTGATAAAGCTGCATCTGGTTTTGATAAGGAGAACACAAATGCGTGATATTCAGGATTTTTCAAGTCTTAAAATAAAGCTGGCTTCTCCAGACACTATTCGTGCCTGGTCTTACGGTGAAGTAAAGAAGCCGGAAACAATTAACTATCGTACTCTTCGTCCGGAGAAAGACGGTCTTTTCTGTGAAAAGATTTTCGGAACCACAAAAGAGTGGGAATGTTGCTGTGGAAAGTTCAAATCAATCCGTTACAAGGGTGTTATCTGTGACCGCTGTGGTGTTGAAGTAACTCACTTCAAAGTACGCCGTGAACGAACCGGACACATTGAACTTGCTGCTCCTGTAAGCCACATCTGGTATTACCGCTCGGTTCCAAGCCGAATGGGTCTTCTTCTTGATCTTCAGGTTGCAGCTCTCCGCTCTGTTCTCTATTACGAAAAATATATCGTAATCGATCCGGGCGACACTGAACTTAAACCAAAGCAGCTTCTTACAGAAGATGAATATATCGAAAAGCGCGAACGCTACGGTGAAACTTTCACTGCAGATATGGGTGCTGAAGCTATCAAGACTTTGCTTGATCAGACAGACCTTGATGCACTTGCTGCAGAACTCCGCGCTAAGATGATAGAAAAAGGTGCAAAAACCGATAAGCGTCTTCTTAAACGAATTGAAATCGTTGAAAACTTCCGTTCTTCTGGAAACAAGGCAAGCTGGATGATTCTGGATGTAATTCCTGTTATCCCTCCTGAGCTTCGTCCTATGGTTCAGCTTGATGGCGGACGTTTTGCAACTTCTGACTTGAACGACCTTTATCGTCGTGTAATTAATAGAAACAACCGTCTTAAGAGACTTCAGGGACTTCTCGCTCCGGATATCATCATCCGTAACGAAAAGCGCATGCTCCAGGAAGCTGTTGACGCATTGTTCGATAACTCAAAGAGAAAGCGCGTTGTAAAGGGTGCTTCTAACAGACCTCTTAAATCTATCTCTGATATGCTTAAGGGTAAGCAGGGTCGTTTCCGCCAGAACCTTCTTGGTAAGCGTGTAGACTACTCTGGACGTTCTGTAATCGTTGTTGGACCTGAACTCAAGCTCTGGCAGTGCGGTCTTCCAACAAAAATGGCTCTTGAACTTTTCAAGCCGTTCATCATGAAGAAGCTTGTTGACAAGGACATCGTATTCAACATCAAAAAGGCAAAAATGCTTGTTGAATCAGAAGCTCCTGAAGTATTCAGCATTCTTGACGAAGTTGTTCGCGAGCACCCTGTAATGCTTAACCGAGCTCCAACCCTTCACCGACTTGGTATTCTTGCATTTGAACCAGTTCTTGTTGAAGGAAAAGCACTTAAGCTTCACCCGCTTGCTTGTAAATCATTCAACGCCGACTTCGATGGTGACCAGATGGCTATTCACGTTCCTTTGACACAGGCTGCTCAGATGGAATGCTGGACTTTGATGCTCTCTGCAAGAAACCTTCTTGACCCGGCTAACGGAAACACAATCGTTGCTCCTTCTCAGGACATGGTTCTTGGTATCTACTATATGACTTCAATTAAGCCTGGTGCAAAGGGCGGTCCAAAAGACGGTCACTGCCGTCGTTTCTGTTCAGCAGATGAAGTTCGTCTTGCAGCAGAAAGCGGTGCAATCGACTGGCAGGCAGAAATTGAAGTTCCAGCTCCAAAGGATTCTTTTGATGGTGCAAACTACGCATTTGATAAAAAGGCATTCAAAGCTGGTGATTTGATTCATACAACTGCCGGTACACTCCGCTTTAATGAAGCAATGCCGGAAGATGTTGCTTACATCAATAAACAGATGGGTGACAAAGCCCTTAAGGCAATGATTGAGCATGTTTATCATACTCAGGGTCCTTGGCTCACAATCCAGATGCTTGATGCAATCAAGTCTGTAGGATATAAGAACGCTACCTTCTTTGGTGCTACTCTTTCTATGGATGATATCCTTGTTCCTGATGAAAAGAAGGAAATGGTTGGAAAGGCAAACAAAGAAGTTGAAAAGATTGTAAACGAATACTCACAGGGTGTTATCACTGCTGATGAACGTTACAACCGTGTCTGCGATATCTGGTCAAGAACTAACGATGAACTTACTAAGATAATGATGGATAACCTTGCTAAGCACAAGAATGGTTTCAATACTATCTATATGATGGCTACTTCTGGTGCCCGAGGTTCTAAGAAACAGATTTCTCAGCTTGCAGCTATGCGAGGCCTTATGGCTAAGCCTTCTGGAGAAATTATCGAACTTCCTATTAAGTCAAACTTTAAGGAAGGTCTTTCGGTTATCGAGTACTTTATTTCTACAAACGGTGCACGAAAAGGTCTTTCGGATACCGCTCTTAAAACTGCCGACGCAGGTTACATGACCCGTCGTCTTGTTGATGTTGCTCAGGATGTTGTTGTAAACGTTGAAGACTGTGGAACAATCAACGGTATTGACTATGCTGCAATTAAAGAAGGAGATGAAATTAAGGTTCATCTTGCTGAAAGAATTGTTGGTCACTACACAATCGAGCGTGTTGTTCACCCTATTACCGGTGAACTTATCTGTGATGTAAACTCTTATATTACAGATGAACTTGCTCACAAAATTGAAGATGCCGGTGTTGAAAAAGTAAAGCTCCGCACTGTACTTACCTGTGAAGCTCAGCACGGTGTATGTATCAAGTGTTACGGTCAGAACCTTGCCCGCAACAAGATCGTTGAAATTGGTGAAGCAGTTGGTATTATTGCAGCTCAGTCAATCGGTCAGCCTGGTACACAGCTTACACTTCGAACCTTCCACTCGGGTGGTACTGCTGATAAGACAACTGAAGATAACCGAATCGTTTTGAACTTCCCGGCTATCATCAAGGATGTAACTGGTACCCACGTAGAAATGGAAGACGGAAGCTGGCTCTTTACCCGTAAGGGCTTTATGAATGTTATCCGCGTTCTTGATACAGTTAAGATTGAAAAGGGTGACACTCTTAAAGTTGAAGACGGTGTAAGTCTTCTTAAAGACAGCGTTCTTCTTGTTCGCAACGGAAAAGAAGTTACTGCAAGTCAGTCAGGAAAAGTTGTAATTATTGGTGATACTCTCTATCTTACGAAGAAAGAAATTAAGGTAGAAATCAGTAACGGTTCTAACATTCACGCTAAGGCAGGTGATGTGTTCGAAGCAGGAAAGGCAATCGGTACATTCGATCAGTATTCTGACCCAATCATTGCAGAAAGTGACGGATACGTTCACTTTGAAGATGTAATTGTTGGTTCAACACTTGCTGAAACAACTGACCTTCAGACTGGTAAGATTGAAAGAAAGATTACGGATCTTCACCTTGATGTTAAACAGCCTCGTATTCTTATTACTGATGAAGCCGGTAACGAAGTTGGTAGCTATTACCTTCCAGCCGGTGCCGTTCTTCAGGTTGAAGACAAACAGCAGATCAGTGCTGGTGATACTCTTGCAAAACTTCCAAAAGAAGCTGCTAAGACAAACGATATTACCGGTGGTATCCCTCGTGTAACCGAATTGTTCGAAGCTCGTAAACCTAAGAATCCTTGTGTTCTTGCAAAGATTTCAGGAACAGTTAAATTCAAGGGAATTAACAAGGCAAAGAGTGTTATCGAAATTGAGGATGAATTTGGTAAGGTTCAGGAACATCTTGTTCCAACAACAAAGCATCTTCTTGTTCGTGACGGTGATAAGGTTGAAGCTGGTGAACAGCTTTGTGACGGAGCTCCAAACCCAAGTGATATTCTTGCAATTCTTGGTGAAAATGCTCTTCAGAATTACCTTATGGATGAAATCCAGGCCGTTTACCGTGCTCAGGGTGTAAGCATCAACGACAAGCACATCGGTGTTATCGTTCGCCAGATGCTCCGCAAGGTAGAAGTTGTTGCTGTAGGTGATACAAAATTTATTTACGGTCAGCAGGTTGATAAATACAAGTTCCATGAAGAAAACCGAAAGGTTGTTGCAGAAGGTGGTCAGCCGGCAGTTGCACGCCCGATGTTCCAGGGTATTACAAAGGCAGCTTTGAATGTAGATTCCTTCATTTCAGCTGCTTCATTCCAGGAAACAACCCGCGTTCTTACAAATGCTGCAATTTCCGGAGCAACAGACGGACTTCACGGAATTAAGGAAAACGTTGCAATCGGACATATCATTCCTGCCGGAACTGGTATCAAAGATTACAAGAACGTTAAACTTTTTGATGATGGTGATCGTGATCTGGACATCCAGATGGAAGAAATCCTTGAACGACGCCGAATTGAAAACGAAATGATGATGAACCGTGTTGAAGAACCGGTTTACGAAAGTGATGATCAGGACTAATAAGTCTTAATGATTACTTTTAATTAATGAAAGGGCGGTGTTCTAAAACAGGGCACCGCCCGTTTTTTTTTATAAAAGGAATTAAGAGTTTATAATATAATTAAAAAAAATGGCGTAAGCGGGGTTCCTGTTTTGAAAAACATTCAGCCACCGCGAAGCGGTACTGCCGTTTTTCAAAACAGGGTTCCCGCTGAGAGCCTTTTTTTTTAGATTTTATTTTAAAAACTCTTAAATTCTTTTCCATTACTCTTGAATTCATTTTTTGAATTCGTTAAAATCGTTAAACCTTTAATTGAACATTATTTAGCAAAATTTTCCGGGGTGCTGACCGGAATCAAAATAGGAGAATAGGCGATGCCTACAATCAATCAATTAATTCGTCAGGGACGTCAGTCAGTGGCTAACAGAACTAAGTCTCCCGCACTTCAGTCTTGCCCACAGAAACGTGGTGTTTGTACACGTGTAATGACTGTAACTCCAAAAAAACCGAACTCTGCTCTTCGTAAAGTAGCTCGTGTTCGTTTGTCAAATGGTATTGAAGTAACTGCATACATTCCTGGTATTGGTCACAACCTTCAGGAACACTCTGTAGTTTTAATCCGTGGTGGTCGTGTAAAGGACCTTCCTGGTGTTCGCTATCATATCATCCGTGGTACAAAAGATACTCTTGGTGTAGAAGATCGTAAACGCGGTCGTTCAAAATACGGTGCTAAGAGACCTAAGGCATAATAACGGAGGAATAAGATGGG
Source organism: uncultured Treponema sp. (assembly GCA_946186185.1). Classification (GTDB taxonomy): domain Bacteria; phylum Spirochaetota; class Spirochaetia; order Treponematales; family Treponemataceae; genus Treponema_D. Next base: position 12,028 of record CAMHMJ010000006.1, read on the forward strand.
AAGACATAAGAAGTCTGTAGATCGTCCGATTACACCAGACGTAAAATATAACAGTGTTGTAGTTTCAAAGTTTGTAAACAGAATGATGCTTGATGGAAAGAAATCAATCTGTACAGCAATCATTTATGAAGCTATGGACAAACTTAAGGCAAAGACTGACAAGGATCCTCTTGAAGTTCTCCTTAAGGCTCTTGATAATGTAAAACCTGTAGTAGAAGTAAAATCACGCCGTGTTGGTGGTGCTACATATCAGGTTCCAGTAGAAATCCGCGATGCTCGTCGTGAAGCACTTGCAATGCGTTGGATTATCGATGCTGCAAGAAATAGAAGTGGTCACGGAATGGCTGACACTCTTTCTTCTGAACTTCTTGATGCATTCAACAATACTGGTACTGCATATAAGAAAAAGGAAGATACACACAAAATGGCTGAAGCTAACAAAGCTTTCGCTCATTACAGATGGTAGGATAACTTCCTTTCAGAAAACGGCTGCTCTTAGGGGCGGCCGTTTTTTTATCTATTTTTATTTTATAACCACTTGAAATTTATTTTTAAAAATAGTATAAAGTACGAACTAAAAAATGTGCAGATTTTGCGCGTTTTTAAGCAGGGTTCTTTGAAATCGGGAAACATATGGTTTCTGCATTACCGTAAAGTTAATCTATAAAAAGATTTTCAGGATAGTGCGCCCTGCTTTAGAGTGTCAGCGTGGAAGTGACAGTCTGGTGGCAGGTGTCCGATAAGGCTCTCGGAACCAGACCAGTTATCAATGCTGCGGTTGATGATGATCGGTGGTTTTAGGCCAAGATGCTCCGAAATGATGAAGCATTTTTCTACAATTAAAGTTTCTTGTCCGAAAACACTCATCTATCTAATCAATCCTCAAAATATGCAACCAAAGTGTGTCTGCGAATAATTTCTGTATCAGTGATGCAGGGTTTATTCTGGCTTAAAGTGCAACACATTAAAATAAGTATGCTGGATAGTAACTATATTTAGTCCAGCAAGGAGAAAAACATGGCAAAGGAGAAGTTCGAGAGAACTAAGCCTCACATGAACGTTGGTACTATTGGTCACGTAGACCATGGTAAGACAACACTTTCAGCAGCTATCACTTCATATTGTGCTAACAAATATGGTGATAAGGCTCTTAAGTATGACGAAATTGATAACGCTCCAGAAGAGAAAGAGCGTGGTATCACAATCAACACTCGTCACTTGGAATATCAGTCAGACAAGAGACACTATGCTCACATCGACTGTCCAGGACATGCTGACTATATTAAGAACATGATTACTGGTGCTGCTCAGATGGATGGTTCTATCCTCGTAGTATCTGCTCCAGATTCAGTTATGCCTCAGACACGTGAGCACTTGCTCCTCGCTCGTCAGGTAGGTGTACCAAAGATTATCGTATTCTTGAACAAAGTTGATATGCTCGGCGGCGATGAAGAAATGTTGATGCTCGTAGAAGAAGACGTAAAAGATACAATCAAAAAGTACGGCTTCTCTGAAGATACACCAATCATCAAAGGTTCTGCATTCAAAGCTTTGAACGAAGCTTCTAACCCAGAAAACACAAAATGTATCGAAGAATTGCTTACAGCTATGGATACTTGGTTCGATGATCCAGTACGTGCTGAAGACAAGCCATTCTTGATGCCAATTGAAGACATCTTTACAATCTCTGGTCGTGGTACTGTAGTAACAGGACGTATCGAACGCGGTGTTGTAAACATGGGTGATCCAGTTGAATTGGTAGGTATCCGCCCAACAGCTGCTTCAACTGTAACTGGTATCGAAATGTTCCAGAAGACACTTGATCAGGGTATCGCAGGTGATAACGTAGGTATCCTCCTCCGTGGTGTTGAAAAGAAAGACGTAGTACGTGGTCAGGTTCTTGCTAAACCAGCTTCAATCACTCCACATACAAAGTTCGAAGCTCAGCTTTACGTTCTTACAGAAGCTGAAGGTGGACGTCACTCTTCATTCCGCAATGGTTACCGCCCACAGTTCTACTTCAGAACTACAGACGTAACTGGTACAATCATGCTTGGTGAAGGCGTAGAAATGGTTAACCCTGGTGACAACGTAAAAGTTATCGGTGAACTTATCCACCCAATCGCTATGGATGAAGGTCTTAAACTCGCTATCCGTGAAGGCGGTCGTACAATCGCTTCTGGACAGGTAACAAAGATTATTCAGTAGTTTTAGATAAGGTCAGTCTGCTGAGTAATCAGGTCAGACTGGCCTTTATCCTTGGAGGATAAATTAATGGCTAATGCAAAGATTCGTGTTCGACTACGCGCTTTTGATGTTGAACTGATTGATCGCAGTGCTAAAGCAATCGTTTCTGCCGTACAGAAAGCTGGTTCTAAGGTTTCAGGTCCAATCCCGCTTCCTACAAGAATCAATAAGGTTACAGTACTTCGCTCACCTCACGTAAACAAAAAGTCACGCGAGCAGTTCGAAATGCGTACACACAAACGCCTTATTGACATATTGAACCCAACTGAAGAAGTTATGAATTCATTGTTGAAGCTTGAACTTCCAGCTGGCGTTGCAGTTGAAATCAAACAGTAATTTTTACTGTTAGTTAAAGGTACGGACCCTCCGGATCTGGGTTGGCGGCCTAATAAACCGAACAGAGGTTCCTTAGGGACTTTGTTCAAATAGGAGATATCAGAATGAAAGGTCTGATTGCTAAAAAAGTAGGAATGACACAGGTCTTCGACGAAAGCGGTAACTTAACACCTGTTACTGTGATCCGCGTTGAACCTAACACAGTTGTTGCTACAAAAACTAAAGAGACTTGCGGATATGATGCAGTTGTTCTTGGTGTAGACGATTTGAAGGCTAACAAGACAAACAAAGCATACGCAGGTATCTTCGCAGAAAACGTTTCCCCAAAACGTACTTTGAAAGAGTTCCGCGATTTCGAAAAAGAAGTTGCTGTTGGAGACAAAATTGGTCTTGAACTCTTTGACGGATCTCGCTTCCTGGATGTAACTGCTACCTCTAAAGGTAAAGGATTCCAGGGTGTTATGAAGAGATGGGGCTTCCATGGTGGACGCGCTACTCACGGTTCAAAATTCCACAGAGAACCGGGTGGAACAGGAAACTGTACAACTCCAGGACATTGTTTCAAAAATGTCAAGCTTCCTGGTCATATGGGTTTCAGACGCGTTACAGTACAGAATCTCAAGATTGTTAAAATTGACCCTGAACTGAATGTAATTTTGGTTCGCGGTGCCGTACCTGGCAACAAAGACTGCACTCTTATTGTGAAGTCCGCAGTAAAGAAGAACTAGGAGATTAGGATATGGAAAAGAAAGTATATTCAACTTCTGGAAAAGAACTGCGTACAATTACACTTGATGAAAATGTATTCAATCTTCCAGTAAAAGATGAAGTTATTTACTATGCCATTACAAATGAACTTGCTAACAAGCGCGTAGGTACAGCTTGTACTAAGGGTCGTGCTGAAGTTCATGGATCTAATGCTAAGCCTTACAAGCAGAAGGGAACTGGTAATGCCCGCCGTGGTGATAAGAAATCACCTATCATGGTTGGCGGTGGTACAATTTTTGGACCAAAACCACGCGATTTCAGCTACTCAATGCCTAAAAAAGCAAAGAGAGTTGCAATGAAATCAATTCTTTCTATGCAGGCTCAGAGCGATAGATTTACAGTAGTAGAGGATTTTACTGTTGATAGCGGTAAAACAAAGGATCTTGTGGCTATCCTCAATAATTTTGCAAAAGATGAAAGAACAGTTCTGATTCTTAAAGATGGTGAACAGGAAAGAAAGAACAAGGATGAAAAAGCAATCGAGGCTGCTAAGAAAATCAAGCAGGCTGGACGCAACATCAAGAATCTTACATTCCTTTCATATGACCGTCTCAGAGCTCACGATTTGTTCTACGCTCGCAAGATTGTTATCCTTGAAAGCGCTGTAAAAAATCTTACAGAGTTTTATGCTGAAGACAAGGAGGCTAAATAATGAATTACGCAGATATTCTTATTGAGCCTGTTGTTACAGAAAAGGCTAATGCGCTCAGAGAACAGAATAAATATGTTTTTATCGTGCAGCCATCTGCAACAAAAACTGAAATAAAAGAAGCAGTATCAAAGCTTTTCAATGTAAAAGTTGTTGACTGCACTACAGTAAATGTTATGGGCAAGGTAAAACGTCTTCGTGGTAAACCAGGACGCACCAGCTCATATAAAAAGGCAATTGTACGTCTCGCTGCTGGAGAAACAATCCAGGCATTCGAGGGTGTATAATCCCGATTAGACTTAAGGGGAAAAGAAAATGGCTCTTAAAGTATATAAGCCAATAACTGCGGGTACACGTGGACGTGTTGACCTCGTCAGAGAAGAACTGACAACCGACAGACCCGAAAAAACTTTGGTGTCAGGTATGAAGTCTAATGGCGGTCGTGGACAGGGTGGTCGTATTTCTGTACGTCACCAGGGCGGCGGTCATAAAAGACGTTACCGTGAAATTGATTTCAAGAGAAACAAGCACGGTATTCCAGGAACTGTAAAGACAATTGAATACGATCCAAACAGATCTGCTAACATTGCTTTGGTATTCTATGCTGATGGTGACAAAAGATACATCATCGCTCCAAAAGGTTTGCAGGTAGGACAGAAGATTATGTCTGGTGAAAATGCAACTCCAGTTGTAGGAAATGCACTTCCATTGGAAAAGATTCCTGTCGGATTTACTATTCATAACATTGAACTTACACTTGGTCAGGGTGGACAGCTTGTTCGTTCTGCAGGTGCCAGTGCAATGATTGCTGGTCGTGAAGGCGATTATGTTATCGTTCGTCTCCCATCAAGCGAAATGCGCAAAATCAATGGTAAGTGCTATGCTACTATTGGTGTTGTAGGAAACGAAGAGCACATGAACGTTCAGCTTGGAAAAGCTGGTCACAAACGCTGGCTTGGTATCCGCCCTACTGTTCGTGGTATGGCTATGAACCCTGTAGATCACCCTCTTGGTGGTGGTGAAGGTGCTGGAAAAGGACGTAACCCTGTTACTCCATGGGGACAGCCTTGTAAAGGTTACAAAACACGTAACAAGCGCAAGCCGTCTAACAATTTCATTGTTTCACGTCGCAAGAAGTAGTGGCATAGGAGATAACAGTGTCAAGATCGGTTAAAAAAGGTCCTTTTGTAGAGAAAAGCCTTTACAAAAAGGTAATAGCAATGAACAAAGAAGCAGATAGAAAAATGATCAAAACATATTCTAGATGCTCAACAATCATTCCTGAAATGGTAGGAAACACCATTTCTGTATATAATGGCAAATCATGGATTCCGGTGTACATCACAGAGAACCTCGTTGGTCATAAGCTCGGCGAGTTTGCTCCTACACGTACTTTCCACGGACATGGTGGTTCAGATAAAACAGCTAAGGCTGGTAAATAATAGGTGGATATTATGGCTGAAAAGAAAGGTTATGTAGCCACTTCTAAGTTCCTTATCGCTTCGCCGACTAAGGTTCGTCCGGTAGCTAAATTGGTTAATCAGCAGCCTTGTACAAAGGCTATGGCAATTCTTGCTAATATGCCGCAGAAAGGTGCTGGTCTCATCAGTGCAACTCTTAAATCAGCAATTGCTAATGCACTGAATCAGAATAGCAAGCTTGATGAGGATATGCTTTACGTTAAAGAAATCAGAATTGACGAAGGTCCAAGACTTAAGAGAGTCTGGTTCCGTGCTCGTGGACGTGCTGATCAGCTTTTGAAACGTATGTGTCATATTACTGTTGTAGTAGACGAAAAGGCGGGGGAATAAAGTGGGTCAGAAAGTAAGTCCTATCGGTTTACGCTTAGGTGTAAACAAAACATGGCAGTCAGTTTGGTATGCAGATCCTCGTGAATATGCAGATTTAGTTCTTGAAGATATCAAAATCAGAAAAATGGTTATGGATCTTCCAGAATGTAAAAATGCTGACATTGCTGAAATTGAAATTGTACGTCATCCACAGCGTGTGACAATCATGATTCACACAGCTCGTCCGGGTGTAATCATTGGTGTAAAAGGTGCAACCATTGAAAAGATCAGCGCAGACATTCAGTCTCAGCTGACAAAGAAAGTTCAGATCAAGATTAAGGAAGTTAAGCGTGCAGACGTTAATGCAAGCTTGATTGCTCAGAATATTGGTCGTCAGCTTTCTGGTCGTGGTTCATACCGCAAAGCATTGAAGCAGTCCGTTAGCAATGCAATGCGCGCCGGTGCACAGGGAATCAAGATTCGTCTTTCTGGACGTCTTGGTGGAGCCGAGATGACACGTACAGAAGAACACAAAGAAGGTCGTGTTCCACTTCATACACTTCGTGCAAACATTGATTATGCTACATATGAAGCACATACAACATACGGAAAAATCGGTATCAAAGTATGGGTTTACAATGGCATGAACTATGGCATCGAACAGAATGAAGATGCAGGACAGCTTGTCAGAAAGCCACGTCGTGATCGTCGTGCAAATGACAAGAATGAAGGTGCAGATAAGGCTGAGAAATCAGAACCTTCTGCAAAGGCAAGGAGCTAAGGTATGCCATTAAGTCCTAAAAGAGTTATTCACCGAAAGGTGCAGCGTGGTAGAGAAAAAGGAAATGCTACCCGTGACAACAACATTGACTTCGGCGATATTGCTCTTGTAGCAATGGAGCCAACTTGGTTAAGTGCTCGCGTAATTGAAGCAGCTCGTGTTGCTATCAACCGTAAGCTTGACCGTAAAGGACAGGTTTGGATTCGTGTTTTCCCAGATAAACCGATTTCTAAGAAACCTGCCGAGGTTCGTATGGGTAAGGGTAAAGGTGCTCCAGAATCATGGGCAGCTGTTATCAAACCTGGTATGATTTTATTCGAGATTGCTGGTGTAGATTTGAAGCTTGCAGAGCGTGCTCTTGAGCTTGCTGGTAGCAAACTTCCAGTTACAACAAAAATCGCATTTAAGCCTACAAAAGACTAAGGAGGAGTAAGATGGCTGATTCGAAATCAAAGAAGAAGAATGACAATGAACTGTCTTATTCTGAGTTAGTTGCTAAAAGAGATGCGCTTAAAAAGGAATACATGGATCTCCGTTTCAAGATGGTTGTATCTCATGTAGATAACCCGTTGCAGAAACGAACAATGCGCCGAGAAATCGCACGCTTGAATACGTTTATCCGCCAGAAAGAAATTGCTGGCGAAAACAAATAGGAGCTGAACCGTGGCAGAAAATACTGTTCAGACTGTAAAGGCAACAAAACGTTCTTTCGTTGGTATGGTTACAAGTGACAAGATGGACAAAACTATCGTTGTTACTGTAACAACAAAGAAAATGGACCGTCTTTACAAGAAATATGTAACACGATCAAAGAAATATATGGCACACGATGAAAACAACGATGCTCACATTGGTGACACAGTTCGTATCGTGGAATGCAGACCGCTCAGCAAAGATAAGTGCTGGCGCCTTGCTGAAATTGTAGAACGTGCTAAATAAGGTATAAGGGGTTAGAAAATGATTCAGATGCAGTCATGTATGACAGTTGCTGATAACTCCGGTGCTAAGATCGCTCAGTGTATCAAAGTACTCGGTGGTTCACACCGCCGCTATGCCGGAATTGGCGACATCGTAGTAGTAGCTATCAAAGATGCTATTCCTACATCTACTATCAAAAAGGGTACAATTGAAAAAGCTGTAATTGTACGTCAGGCAAAAGAATATCGCCGCCCAGATGGAACTTACATTCGTTTCGATGATAACGCTTGCGTAATCGTTGATGATAACAAGAACCCTAAGGGAAAGCGTATTTTTGGACCTGTTGCTCGTGAGCTTCGCGATATGGATTTCATGAAAATCGTATCACTTGCTCCAGAGGTTCTTTAAGGAGAAATGGATATGGAAAAGAAATTCAAAATCCGTAAAGACGATACAGTACAGGTTCTTGCTGGTAAGGACAAGGGCAAGAGAGGAACTGTTGTTCGCGTTCTTACTAAAAAAGATGCAGTAATTGTATCTGGTGTAAACATTGTTAAAAAAGCAATGAGAAAACGAAGTGAGCAGGATCAGGGTGGAATCGTTGAAATCGAAGCTCCACTCAACATTTCAAATGTTGGAATCGTATGTAAAAAATGCGGTGGTCCTGTAAAAATTGGTTACAAGATTGACGGGGACAAGAAAGTTCGCGTTTGTCGTAAATGTGGAGATATACTGTAATGGCTAATTACGTACCTCGGCTTAAGAAAGTCTATAAGGACGAAATCGCTCCAGCATTGGTAAAAGAGTTCAACTACACAACTCCAATGCAGATTCCTGCTATCAAGAAAATCGTTGTTAGCATGGGTGTGGGCGAGGCTCTCACAAATAAGAAACTCCTTGATGCCGCAGTAGCTGACTTGACTCAGATTACAGGTCAGAAAGCTGTTAAAACTAGAGCAAAAAAGAGTATCGCTAACTTTAAGTTACGTGAGGGTAATGAAGTAGGAGCAATGGTAACATTGCGCGGAACAATTATGTATGAATTCTTGGACCGCCTTATTAACGTTGCGTTCCCACGAATCAAGGACTTCCGTGGAATTAAAGCTACTGGCTTTGACGGACACGGAAACTTCTCGGTTGGTGTTACTGAGCAGTTGATTTTCCCGGAAATCGATTTTGATAAAATCACAAAGATTGCCGGAATGAACATCACTATCGTAACAAGTGCAAAGACAGATGCTGAAGCAAAATCTTTGCTTACCAAGTTCAATATGCCATTCCGTAAGTAGAGTGAGGGATACATGGCTAAGAAATCATTAGTAATTAAAGCCGCTCGCAAACAGAAGTATGAAAGCAGACAGTATAATCGCTGTCAGATTTGCGGACGTCCACGTGGATATTTGAGGAAGTTTAAGATGTGTCGTATCTGCTTCCGCAAATTAGCAAGTGAAGGCCTTTTACCAGGCGTCACAAAATCAAGTTGGTAGAGTGGTAGGAGAATAATATGAGTGCATCAGATCCAGTAGCAGATATGCTTACTAAGGTTCGCAATGCGGCTGTAGCCCGCCACGAAAAAGTAGATATTCCTGCTTCAAAGCTTAAGCTTGAAATCGTAAAGATTATGAAGACTGAAGGATATATCAAAAACTTCAAGAAGGTTCAGGAAGAAGGAAAATCAATCATCCGCATCATCCTGAAATATGATGACAGCAATAACCCGGTAATTCACGGTGTTAAGAAAATCTCAACACCAGGTCGCCGTGTTTATTCTGGCTATAAAGATTTGCCACGCGTATTCAATGGATACGGTACAATCATCGTTTCAACATCTTCTGGTGTAACAACTGGAAAGAAAGCTGCTGAAAAAATGGTTGGCGGTGAATTGATTTGCTCAATCTGGTAATAGGGAGGAAAAGATGTCTAAATTAGGTAAACTTCCTGTAACTATTCCAGCTGGCGTTACAGTAACTGTTGCAAACAATCTTGTTACTGTAAAAGGTCCAAAGGGCGAATTGAAGCAGGATTTCAGCAACAATGTAAAGATTGAAGTAAAAGGAACTGAAGTTATCGTTGAAAGAACTAACGATACAAAACAGTCTAATGCTGATCACGGTCTTTACAGAAATCTTATTCACAATATGGTTGTTGGTGTTTCAACTGGCTTTACAAAGACTCTTGTAATTACTGGTGTAGGATATCGTGCTGAAGTTCAGGGTAAAACTCTTATGTTGAACCTTGGTTATTCAAACGACTTCTTTGCTGCGATTCCTGAAGGTCTTACAGTAACTGCTGATGCACAGGGTAAGGTAACGATTACTGGTGCTGACAAACAGCAGGTTGGTGAATTCAGTGCTCAGATTCGTAAACTGCGCAAACCTGAACCTTACAAAGGAAAGGGTATCCGCTACGATAATGAAGTTATCAGACGTAAAGTCGGAAAGACTGGTGTTAAATAAGGTGGATCGCTATGTTTAAGAAACTGAATGATAAAGACAGAAAGAGATTGCACAGAAAGGTTCACATTCGTAAGAGTGTATACGGAACTGCTGACCGTCCACGTATGACAGTTACACGTTCTAACAAGAACCTTTCAGTACAGGTAATTAATGATGACGAGGGTAAAACTCTTGCTTCTATTTCCACAATGGAAAAAGAATTTGCAGCTATCAAGCCTAATACTGAAGGTGCTGCAAAGCTCGGAGAAGCTTTAGGTGCACGTCTTAAAGATAAGAAAATCACAAAAGTGGTTTTCGACCGAAACGGTTATCTTTACCATGGTGTTGTAAAAGCCCTTGCTGATGGTGCCCGCAAAGCCGGGATTGAATTCTAGGAGTCGCTGATGGAACGCCAGAATAAATTTGATAAAGAACCAAGAGAAAAAGAGTTTGTTGAAAAACTCGTAACTCTTAACAGAACTGCAAAGACTGTAAAAGGTGGACGCCGAATGTCTTTTGCAGCACTCACTGTTGTTGGTGATCAGAAAGGTCGTGTAGGATACGGATTTGGTAAAGCTAATGATGTATCTGAAGCTATTAAAAAGAGTGTTGACCGTGCAAAGAGAAATTTGGTTAATATGCCAATGAAAAACGGTACAATTCCTCATGAAATTATTGGAAAATACAAGAGCTCTTCAGTTCTTCTTAAGCCTGCTTGTTCGGGTACTGGTATCAAAGCCGGTGGTGCTGTTCGTGCAGTAATGGATGCTGTTGGAGCAACTGATATTATTTCCAAATCATTGGGTTCAAGTTCTTCTGTAAACGTAGTTCGCGCAACTTTCAATGCAATCGAAAATCTTATGGATGCAAAGAAAATCGCTGCTGGACGCGGAAAGACACTTGACGAGTTGTGGGGTTAAATGATGGCAAAGGCTAAAAAAATTAAGGTTACACTTGTAAAAAGTACAATCGGACAGAAGCCTGCCAAAGTTGCAACTGTTCGCAGTCTCGGTTTGAAGAAGATTAATTCTTCTGTAATCCATGAAGAAACAGACGCTATCAAAGGAATGGTAGCTGCTGTTGAACACCTTGTAACTGTAGAGGAGGTAAAATAATGTCAGATTATAATCCAATTCTTAGTGCTCCACAGGGTGCTAATAAAAAGCCAAAGCGTGTAGGTCGTGGTTCTTCTTCAGGACTCGGAACTACAGCTGGTAAAGGTAACAAAGGTCAGCAGTCACGTTCTGGTGGAAAAGTATACGTAGGTTTTGAAGGTGGTCAGATGCCACTTTACAGACGCGTTGCTATCCGCGGATTTTCTAACTATCCTTTCAAGAAAGAATATGTTTGCATCAATGTAAGCGTTCTTGAAGATAAGTTTGAAAACGGTGAAACTGTAGACAAAGAATCTTTGAAGACAAAAGGCTTCATTTCAAAGACAAATGATACACTTGTAAAGATCCTTGGTGATGGTGAAATCACAAAGAAACTTACAGTTGTAGCTGATAAAGTATCTGCATCTGCTAAAGCTAAAATTGAAAAAGCTGGCGGTACAGTAACTATTGTCTCTGAAAAAGCTGAAGAAAAAAAGTAGGTGACGGAGTTACAACATGGCAAGCAATCCAATTGTGAATATGTTTAAAGTAAAGGAACTTCGCGGCCGTCTGCTGTTTACATTGCTTATTCTTGCAGTGTTCCGACTTGGTAGTGTTCTTACAATTCCAGGAATCGATGCAAATGTGCTGTTCAGTTACTTTAATGACTTGGCAAGCCAGAATAAAAATGCGTTTGCAAGTTATATGGACTTCTTTGTAGGTGGTGCATTCTCTAACTTCTCAATTTTCATGTTGGGAGTTATGCCTTACATTTCTACACAGATTATTATGCAGCTTGCTGTGATTATTTTCCCATCGCTGAAACGTGCAGTTCAGGAAAACGGTGGTCAGCGTAAAATGACTCAGTGGATTAGAGTTGGAACCGTATTGGTTTGTATTATTCAGTCCTATGCTGTAACAGTTTACGCCGGCAGTATTCCTGGCTGTATTATGATTGATCCAAGATGGAAGTTTAACATTCTTGCAATGTTGACTGTAACTACAGGTTCTATGGTAACAGTTTGGCTTGGAGATCAGATTACTGCTAACGGTATCGGAAATGGTATCTCAATGATGATTTTTGCCGGTATCGTTGCTCGTCTTCCTAATGCTATTGTTGAACTTGTTAAGAAAGTTGCTGATGGCGAAATCCAGCTGGTTTTCGTTATCGTAGTTCTTATCATGTTCATTGCTATCATCGCTCTTGTAGTATATGAAGAATCTGGAGAACGAAAGATTCCGGTACATTATGCAAAGCGTGTTGTTGGAAGAAAAATGTATGGTGGACAGAACACTTACATTCCTTTCAAAGTAAACCCGTCTAACGTAATTCCGTTGATCTTCGCTTCTTCTGTTCTTACATTGCCACTTCAGCTTGTATCTATGATTGGAAATAACCAGAACTCTGCAAGGTGGGTAGCTAGATTATCTGCTATTCTTACACCGAACGGTATCTGGTACAATATTTTACTTGTAGTTCTTATCGTTTTCTTTGCATACTTCTACACTCAGGTAACACTGAACCCTACAGAAATCGCAAAGAATATCCGGGAAAACGGTGGTTCTATCCCTGGAGTAAGAATTGACAAAACTGAAGAATATCTTCAGAAAATATTGAACCGGTTAGTATTACCTGGTTCATTGTTCCTTGCATTTATAGCAATTGTACCAACTATTGTGCAGAATCTTTTTGGATTCCCTCAGTCAATTTCAATGTTGATGGGTGGAACCTCACTTATCATCATGGTAGGTGTTGATTTGGATACGATGAGTCAGATAGAAGCTCTTCTTAAAATGCATCATCAGGACGGACTTACAAAGAAGGGTAAAATTAGATCACGAAATCTTTAGAATTTTGTGAAAAGTAGTAGAAAAAGATTGAGAATTTGTATATAGTATCGTTCACCGAATTGTCTCTCATTGCGAGGTGCTAAGATTCGGTGAAATACAAATTCTCAGGGGGTCTTTCATGAAAGTACGAACCAGTGTAAAGCCTATCTGCGATAAGTGTAAGGTAATTAAAAGAAACGGTATTGTTCGTATCGTTTGCACAAATCCTAAACACAAGCAGAGACAGGGTTAAGGAGTAACAGATGGCTCGAATATCGGGAGTTGATATCCCAAACAAACACTTATGTGTTGCTTTAACTTACATTTATGGTATCGGTCGTTCTGCAGCAGCAAAAATCTGTGAAGAAGGAAAGCTTGATCCAATGATGATGGCTAACGATCTTACACAGGAACAGCTTGCTACAATCCGTGATATCATTGAAAAGAATTTCAAGGTAGAAGGCCGTCTCCGCTCAGAAATCGGTCTTAATCTTAAGCGCTTGATGGATATTGGCTGCTATCGCGGTCTTAGACACAAGAGAGGTCTTCCAGTACGTGGACAGAGAACTCGTACTAATGCTCGTACCCGCAAAGGTAAGAAGAAGACTGTTGCTAATAAGAAGAAGGCTTAAGGCGGAGGAAACTAATGGCTACAGCTAAAAAGCGAAAGGAAAAGAAAAGCGTATACGAAGGTAATGTTTACATTCAGGCTACGTTTAATAATACTATCGTTACAATTACAGACTTGAAGGGTAATGCGATTTCATGGGCTTCTTCAGGTGGACTTGGATTCCGTGGAGCTAAAAAATCAACTCCATTTGCTGCACAGACTGTTGCTGAAACAGCTGTTCAGAAAGCAGCAAGCTACGGTTTGCGCGAAGTACACGTTTTTATAAAGGGACCTGGAATGGGACGCGAAAATGCTATCCGTTCTCTCGGCGCTATGGGGCTTAAAGTTAAATCTATTCATGATGTAACTCCAATTCCTCATAATGGATGCCGCCCTCGCAAAACTCGTCGTATGTAGTTTTGAATCGGTTTAAGGTGTTGGGAATCCAGTTTGCCGGATAAAGGGCAGACTAGTATTAACTTTAGTTAATAATGAAGTTAAAGGGCAATATTTTTTGTTCTTAGTAAAGGAGTTCTGATGGCTCGCAAAAATCTGCTTAAAGGTTTTAAGAAACCTAAGGGTATTACATTTGAGCATCTTGAGACTAATCCGAATTACGGAAAGTTTACAGCTAGCCCATTTGAAACAGGATTTGGTACAACTGTAGGTAATACATTGCGCCGCGTTTTGCTTTCTTCTATTCAGGGATACGCAGTTACTTCTATTCGTGTTACTTCCTATGATGCTGACGGTGTTCCTCACGTTATTTCCAGTGAATTTGAAGCAATTCCAAATGTTTCTGAAGATACTCTGGAAATAATCAATAGTTTGAAACAGATCCGATTGCGACTCCTTAATGACGTAGAGCAGGAAACTATACTTTACGAATTTGAAGGTCCAGGAGAGGTGAAGAGTCAGGATCTTGCCAGAGAAAATCAGGTAGAAGTAATGACCAAGGATATGCTTCTTTTCACTATGATGGAAGGAGCTAAACTTGAGATTGAAATGCAGATTGATCTGGGAAGAGGCTATGTTCCAGCTGAAGTAAATGAGCACTATATTGAAGTATTGGGAACTATCCCGATCGATGCAATATTTACTCCAGTTCCAAAGGTAAAATATTCGATTGAACCATGCCGCGTTGGTCAGAGAAATGACTACGATAAGCTCGTTCTTGAGATTTGGACTGACGGAACAATTTCACCAGAAAATGCATTAGGTGAAGCTGCGAAAATTGCAAGAGATCATTTTTCAATTTTTGTAAACTTTAATGATGATGATGTCATCGGTAGTGATGAAAGCGATGAAGACGATGCTAGAATTAAGGAAATCCTTAATACTCCAGTTGAAGAACTTGAGCTTTCAGTTCGCTCTTCGAACTGCTTGAAGAATGCGAATATCCACACAATCGGTGAATTGACAAAGAAGACAGAAGATGACCTTGCCAAAACAAGAAACTTTGGTAAGAAGAGCCTTGCAGAAATCAAGGAAAAACTTCAGGAATGGCGTCTTACACTCGGTATGACAGATTACAGTCATTTGAAGAGTGCTGTTAATTTAACAAAGCAGAAGGAAGAAACAGATGAATCATAGAAATGGTTTTAATCCGCTTTCAAGAACAACAGCTCATCGTCGTGCAATGTCACGTAACATGGTAACTTCACTCTTTAGATTTGAGAGAATTACAACTACTAAATCAAAGGCACTTGAAGTTAGAAAAGCTGCTGAAAAATTGATTACACGAAGCAAGGTTGATTCTGTACACAACCGCCGCGAAGCTGCGAAATTTATTCAGGATGAAAAAATCCTTAATAAATTGTTTACAGAAATCGGTCCTCGTATGAAAGAAAGAAACGGTGGATACACACGCGTTCTTAAACTTGGTTATCGACAGGGCGATGCTGCTGATATGGTAATTCTTGAGCTTGTAGATTATAAGCTTGATGCAGAAAATACTGCAGAAGAAGAACCAAAAGCAAAGGCAAAAAAGCCGGCTGCTAAAAAAGAAGCTGCTAAGGCAGATAAGGAGTAGTTTATGTCAAAGAACCATCGTGGATCTGGAATCCGAAGCTTGCCTAGTCATGGAAGAGGAACTTGTGCAATCTGCAAAAAAGATAGCATCAAGGTTCTTTATGAACAGTCTGTTGATGGACAGACAATTAAAATCTGTAAGTACTGCAATGCAGCATTGAAAAACAAAGCAAAAGCTGCAAAGCCTGAGGCTGCTGCTGAAGCACCAGCTGCTGAGTAATAAGTCTTACTAAGGTTTGTTAACCGCTCCACTATTGCTGGGGCGGTTTTTTTTATTTTAATGTAATTTACTAAATTTCTTAAATTGGATATTATAAACTTAATCATGTGATTTGCTTTTACACTTTTCACAGAGGAAAATCAAAGGCTTGTGACCGGATAAATCCGTGCGCATATATTTTGGAGGATATTATGAAAAAGATTTTTGGTCTTGCATGTGCTTCCCTTGCTCTTTTGGCATTTTCATGTTCAAAAACTGAAGGTGACACTGTAAAAATCGGTGGAATTGCACCTCTTTCTGGAGCTGTTGCAGTTTATGGTGTTGAATGTAAAAACGGAATTGACCTTGCTGTTGAAGAAATCAACGCTGCCGGTGGTATCAATGGAAAGAAAATTGAGTTCGTTTGCGAAGACGATGAAGGCTCTCCAGATAAGACTGTAAACGCTTTCAAAAAGCTTACAACAAAAGATGGTGTTAAAATCATCATTGGTTCATTGACAAGTGGCTGTACACAGGCTATTACAACATTGAGCCAGGCTGGTAAAGTTTTGCAGATTGCTCCTGCAGCTACTGCTTATTCAATTACTGACGCAGGAAATTACATTTTCCGTGCCTGCTTTATCGATCCTTTCCAGGGAACAGTAGGTGGAAAATTTGCTGCAAATAACCTTGGCTGCAAAAAGGCAGGAATCCTTTACGATATCGGAAACGATTATTCAGTAGGTCTTACAGACAACTTCAAGAAAGCTTTTGCTGAAAATGGAGGCGAAGTAGTTGCAGTTGAATCTT
The DNA here is from genome assembly GCA_946186185.1 of uncultured Treponema sp. Classification (GTDB taxonomy): domain Bacteria; phylum Spirochaetota; class Spirochaetia; order Treponematales; family Treponemataceae; genus Treponema_D. The sequence continues at coordinate 28,526 of CAMHMJ010000006.1, forward strand.
ACGCAACTGGTGACAAGGATTTTAATGCACAGCTTACAAAGATTAAGAGCGCTAATCCGGACATCGTTTACCTTCCTGATTACTACGGAACTGTAGCTTTGATTGCAAAACAGCTTCGTGCACAGGGAATCAACTGCCCGATCGTTGGTGCAGACGGATGGGACGGTCTTACAGACAATGCCGGTGATGAAGTTTTGAACGGATATTATTCAAACCACTATGCAGCTGACTCTACAGAAGAAGCTGTTCAGAAGTTTGTTACTTCATTCAATGACAAATATGGAAAGGCTCCAAACTCATTTGCTGCTCTCGGATACGATGCAGTTTATATGCTGAAGGATGCTATTGTAAAAGCAGGAACAACAGATGTTTCAAAGGTACGCGATGCATTTGAAGCAACTGACGGTGATTATGTAACAGGTCATTTGACTTTCGATGCTCACAGAGATCCTGTAAAGTCTGCAGTAATGCTTGAGCTTGTAAAGGGTGCTGACGGAAAAATGACAACTGCTTACGAAGCAACTGTAAATCCGTAATAACTGGAATAAATTGCTGCGGATAATATAAATTCCCGGCAGAATAAAGGAATCCGGCTGGAGGTAATTCTGACCGGATTTTTTTTGTCTTGAAAGGGCCGATGTTTCCTGTGAAAGACTGCCTTTTGGTGCTATACTTTATATATGAATAAAATTGATTACAGAGCGTTGAATGAACGCGTAATGAATGACACTCAGGATTTGTGTTGCAAGATTAATTCCCTGAAAGCTTCTGTTTTAAATTCGATAAAGAATGAATGCGTGATTTATGAAGCGGATACTGATGTTTCTTCGTTTTTTAAGGATGGTGTTATGCGAAGGACAAACGAGGCAATGAAGATTTGCGTTTCTGAGGAACGAACATATCAGGCGGCATCTAAGTACAAAGGCAAACGAATCTGCTGTCTTGATTTTGCAAACTGTCATTCTGTGGGCGGCGCACCCTGGCATGCTGGTGCTCAGGAAGAGAGTATGTGCAGGACTTCAACCCTTTATCCGTGTATCAATGCCAGAAGAGAAGAATTTTACGAAAAGCATAAGAGGGATTTTGAAGCAGGCCTGAATGACGACATGGGAACTGATGATGTAATTTATGTTCCTGATGTAACAGTTTTTAAAACAGATGAATCAGCTCCGGTTCTGATGGACGAAAATGACTGGTTTTTAACGGATGTTATTGTGAGTGCTGCTCCGGAATTATGGAAGGATCAAATTCCAGAGAATTATGAAAGTCTTATGACAAAGCGAATTAAAAGAATTCTGGATGTTTGCGATATGGCGGGAGCAGAGATTCTTATTCTTGGAGCCTTTGGCTGCGGAGCCTTCTGTAATCCTCCGGAAATCGTGGCGAAAATTTTTGCCTCCCTTATAAGAAATTATGGTTTTGAAACCGTTGAGTTTGCTGTTTACTGCAGGGATGATAAAGAAAATTACGAAGTATTTAAGCGGATTCTGGCGGAATAGGTTGCGGTGAACGAAGTTCCCTGAAAACAATTGAAAATGCCACGGAATATCTTTATAATAGTTGAATGTTTCGTTTATATGTAGAAAGAAAGCCGGGTTTTGAAAACGAGGCTTCAAGTTATTTTTCGAGTTTTAAGAATTTTTTGGGAATTTCGGGTGTGACCGGAGTTCGTTACTTGAACCGCTATGATGTTGAAAATGTTGGGGAGGCAGTTGGAAAAGCCAGTGCAACCCGCATTTTTAGTGAACCCCAGAGCGACTTTGTTTACTACGATAAGGTGGACATTGCATCTGACGAGACGGTTATCGTCTGGGAATACCTTCCGGGTCAGTACGATCAGAGAGCCGACAGTGCAGAACAGTGTCTGACTCTTTTGCGTGCAGATCTTTCAAGTACATGCAAGGTTGGAACGGAAGCGCCTCGTGTTCGATGTGCAAAAATGGTAATTTTGAAGGGTAAGCTTAGCGCTGACGATGTTGCAAAGATTCAGAATTATCTTGTAAACCCTGTAGACAGCCGTCTTACGGATTCAAGTGTTCCTGAAACTCTGGAAATTAAGTCTGAAAACCCTGGAGATATTCCGGTTGTAGAAGGCTTTATCGGCTGGGACGAAGCTGCTCTTGAAGCATACCGTCAGAAGATGGGCCTTGCAATGGATAAGGCTGACATCAAGTTCCTTCAGGACTATTTTATCGGTGAAAAGCGGGATCCGACAGAAACAGAAATCCGCGTTCTTGATACTTACTGGTCAGACCACTGCCGTCACACAACCTTCCTTACTGAACTCAAGAATATTAAGATTGAGGACGGCCCTTACGCCGCAGAAATCAAAAAATCACTTGAAAATTATACAGATATGCGTACAGAAATGTATGCAGGAAGAAAGGACAAGCCAGTATGCCTTATGGATATGGCTGTTATCTGTATCAAATATCTTAGAAAACACGGAAAACTGGATGACCTTGAAGTGAGCGAGGAAAACAATGCCTGCTCAATTTACATGGACGTTCATTATACACATGATAAAGACGGGAAGCCTTGTGATTCTACAGAACGCTGGCTTTTAATGTTCAAAAACGAAACTCATAACCATCCTACAGAAATTGAACCATTTGGTGGTGCCGCTACCTGTATCGGTGGTGCTATTCGCGACCCTCTTAGCGGACGAAGCTGGGTTTACCAGAGTATGCGCGTTACCGGTGCAGCAGATCCGACTGTTCCTCTCAGTGCAACACGAAAGGGTAAGCTTCCTCAGATTAAAATCTGCCGTGAAGCAGCACAGGGCTTTTCTTCATACGGAAACCAGATTGGTCTTACAACCGGCCAGGTAAGTGAAATCTATCACCCTGGATATATGGCAAAACGAATGGAGCTTGGTGCTGTAATTGCAGCTGCTCCTGAAAATATTGTAATGCGCGAACGCCCTGAGCCGGGTGACGTAATTGTTCTCCTTGGCGGTGGTACAGGACGCGACGGTATCGGTGGTGCAACCGGTTCATCTAAGGTTCATACTGAAAAATCGGTAACAACTGCTGCTGCTGAAGTTCAGAAGGGTAACGCAGTTGAAGAAAGAAAAATTCAGAGACTCTTCAGAAAGAAGGAAGTAAGCCTTATGATTCGCCGCTGTAACGACTTTGGTGCAGGCGGTGTTTCAGTTGCTGTTGGTGAACTTGCTCCTGGACTTGATATCAATCTTGATTCAGTTCCAAAAAAATATGAAGGCCTGAACGGTACTGAACTTGCAATTTCTGAAAGTCAGGAACGAATGGCAGTTGTTGTCCGCAAGGAAGACGCAGAAAAGTTCATCAAGGAAGCTGAAAAAGAAAACCTTCAGGCTGTAAAGGTTGCTGATGTAACTGATTCTAACCGCCTTGTTATGAAGTGGCGCGGAAAGGTAATCGTTGACATCGGCCGTGAATTCCTTGATGCAGCCGGAGCACATCACGAAGCAGATGCTCTTATCGAAAGTCCTGCAAAACAGGAGGAAAGCCCTCTTGTAAATCCGCTTGATTCTGTAAAAGAAGTTTTAGCCGGCGGAAAGAACAGCGATGTTCTTAAAAAAGCATGGCTTACAAATATGAACGACCTTGCCTGCTGTTCTCAGCGTGGTCTGGGAGAGCGTTTTGACGGCTCAATCGGTTCTGCTTCTGTTCTTTTCCCTTACGGAGGCAAATATCAGTGCACTCCTGAAGCAGGTATGTGTGCAAAGGTTCCGGTTGAAACTCCTCTTGAAACCAGTACCGTAAGCTTTATGGCTCACGGCTTTGATCCTCGTATCGGCCAGTGGTCTCCATGGCACGGAGCTGAAGTTTCAGTTCTTTCTTCTCTTGCAAATATTACCTGTATGGGTGGAAAGGCTTCTTCCTGCCGCTTAAGTTTCCAGGAATTCTTTGGTCGCGCTGTAAGCGAAAAGACCTGGGGTTACCCTGCTGCAGCCCTTTTGGGTTCAATTGATGCTCAGGTAAAGACTGGCTGTGCAAGTATCGGCGGAAAGGACTCTATGTCCGGAACCTTTGAGGAAATCAATGTACCTCATACCCTGGTTTCCTTTGCCGTAACCCACGACGACGTAAAAAATGTTACAAGCGGTTCCTTCAAAAAAGCAGGAAACGATGTTTACCTTGTAACTGTTCCATATTCAGAAACTCTTGCTCCTGATTTCTCTGTATTCATGAAGAATGCTGAAAAGCTCTATTCTTTGAATGCTGAAGGAAAAATCAGTGCAATGTATCCGGTAAAAGCCGGTGGTATTGCAGAAGCCGTTACAAAAATGGCAATGGGTAACAGAATCGGTGTAAAAATCGAAAATGTTCCATATTCAGCAACTGCCCGGGGCTACAAGGCTGACGGCGTTTATTCTGTAAAGGATCTCTTTACACCTCTCTACGGTTCAATCATTGTTGAGGCCGGAAAAGGCGTGAACCTGGCAGATTTCGTTGACGGAACCTGCTTCAAGATTGGACAGACAATTTCTGAAGCTGAAATCGACATTTGTGCAGAAAACATTCCGGGTGCAAAGATTTCACTCAGTGAAGCAGAAAAGACCTGGGAAGAAAAGCTTTCCGTTGTATTCCCTCCAGTAAGCGGTGCAAAAGAACAGCCGGCCCTTCCTGAGTTTGCTCTTGGTGTTCATAAGTCTCTGAGCGAAGTAAGAAAGAATCCGGTATTTGCCAATATTACAAAGAAGCCTCGGGTTGTTATTCCTGTATTCCCGGGAACAAACTGTGAAATCGATATGGCCCGTGCTTTCAATCTTGCCGGTGCAGAAACAAGAACCGTGGTTCTTGCAAACAAAACTCCAGCAATGCTTGAAGCATCCCTTGCAGCCTTTGAAAAGGAACTGAAGGAAGCCCAAATTCTTGCCCTTGCAGGTGGTTTCAGTGCCGGTGATGAACCGGACGGTTCTGCTAAGTTCATTGCAAACTGTCTCCGGGAAGGCCGTGTTTCTGAAGAAATCATGCGTCTTTTGAAGAACCGGGACGGTCTTGTTCTTGGTATCTGTAACGGTTTCCAGGCACTTGTAAAAACTGGTCTTGCTATGTACGGCGAGTTCCGTGACATGACAGGTGACATGCCGACCCTTACATACAACAAAATCGGCCGCCATATCAGCCGCGTTGTTCGAACCCGTCTTGTAAGTGCTGCAAGTCCGTGGGCTATGGATCCTTCTGTAATCGATTCCAGAATCCATCTTGTTCCAATCAGCCATGGTGAAGGACGCTTTGTATGTGATGAAGCAACTGGAAAACGGCTTTTCGAAAACGGACAGGTATTTACACAGTACGTTGATGAAAATGGCGTGCCTGCAATCAGCGAGCCGGATAATCCGAACGGTTCTATCTTTGCAATCGAAGGTATTACCAGCCCGGACGGCCGTGTTCTTGGAAAGATGGGACACAGCGAGCGAACAATTGGAACTGACATGAACGGTGCAAGCCTTGACTTAATCAAGAACGTTGCAGGAAATCCTCTGGATAATCCGAGCGAAAATTCCTGCGAAAACGTATTCCGTGCCGGAGTTCGATATTTTAAATAGGGCGAATATCAAGTTTGCTAATAGTAATTCAAAACTGGCGTAAGCGGGGGTTCCTGTTTTGAAGGCGTGACAAAGCGGAGCAAATGACAATGCTTGCATTGGCACTTGTGAAGCGACTCGTGACGGCCCTTTGGGCAAAACATTCAGCCACCGCGAAGCGGTACTGCCGTTTTTCAAAACAGGGTTCCTGCTGAGAGCCAGTTTTGGAGTTAAAATTATAAAACTTGAAATTTGGACTAAACAGGATGAAAACTATGAAAAAAAATAAAATTACTGGAATTGCAGCAGCTTTAATCTGTGTTCTGTCACTCGTGCTCAGCGCTTGTTCTTCAAAGAAGAATTCAAACGGCTGGTACACAGATTTCGATGAGGCAAAAAAAGCAGCAAAGGGTCACAATAAAAGCATCGTGCTTTTTGTTAATTCAATGTACGATGATGATTCCACCGCTGACGGTGTTAAGCTTTTGACGGAAACAAGTGAGTTTACAAAGGCTGTTTCTGAAGATTTTGTATGCGTTCATTTTGACTTCACAAATATTCAGGAAATCATGGGAAAAAGCCTTGAAGGCCTGACGGGAAAAGAGCAGAAAGCACTTGAAGCCCAGCAGCAGGCATTGAAGACAAAGTTTGCCTATGCAGATATGTATGCCGTTCGTGACACTCCTTGTGCAATCATTCTTTCAAAAGAAGGCTTTTACATTACTCAGGTAAAATTTGACTATCTTGATACTTCTGTAAGCGGTTACAAGGGCTGTCTTTATCTTGAAATCGGAACTGTTGAAGATTTTAACGCACTCTTAAAAAAAGCCAGAAAGGGAACTGTTCCTGAAAGAATGGCTGCTTACGATGAAATTTACGGTTCAGTTGAAGAAATGGTTCAGCCTTCAATGGTTGCCCTCTGGAAAGAAGCAATGAATGCGGACAAGAACAATATTTCCGGTTCCGCTTCAAAATATGTTATGACCTGCGCTTCAGTAGAAGCTTATGAAAAAATCAATGAGCGAAAATTTGATGAAGGTGCTCAGGTGTTCCAGAAATATTCAGAAGATAACCGTCTTTCCGGCGAGGAAAAACAGACTCTTCTGTTCTATTCTGCCCAGGTTCTTCTTTCCAGCGGAAATGCTCAGTACGATAAAATTGCTCTGGTTCTTCAGGCTGCAATTGACGCAGATCCTGAAAGTCAGTATGCAGAGACCTTAAAAAGCTATCTTGCTGAAATGGAATCAAATAAGGCTGCGGTAGAAGCGGCCTCTGCAAACGAAAAATAGAATTACACTGTTTTAGAAAATTGAAAGGCTTATCTTTGGCAGGATTATTGATTTCTTCGGTAATCCTGCTTCTTTTATCAACTTTATTCTCAATTTCTGAATCCTCTTTTCTTGCAATGAATAAGCTCCGCCTTCGAATCCTGCGGGATGATAAGGACAAGCGGGCCATGAGGGCGGGAAAGCTTCTGGATAAAAAGGAGCTTTTAATCAACACTCTCTTAGTTGCAAATGATCTTGTAAACATTCTGCTGTCTTCGATTGTTACTGCCTGTGCTATCCGGCTCTTCGGGGAAAAAGGAGTGGGAATTGCAACCTTTGTGGTTACGATTTTTCTTCTGGTGTTTGGGGAAATCACCCCGAAGACCCTCTCTACCCGGAATCCGGATGCCATTGCCTATCATCTTTCCCTTTTTGTGTCCGGGGTGGTAAAGCTTCTTCATCCGGTTGTGTATGTGTTCACCTTTGTGAGCAGAATTGCCCTTCGTATAATGGGAATTAAGATTGAAAAAAATAAAAAGTCCTATACCCAGGAGGATATCCGTTCCTTTATCGATGCAGGGGCGGAAACCGGAGTTCTTGAAAAGGGTGAAGATGCCATGATGAGCAGGGTGTTCAAGTTTTCGGATCTTGAAGCCCAGAGTATTATGATTCCCCGGCCTGCAATTATTGCACTGAAGGATACGGCAAGCTATGCAGAGGTTCTGGAGATTGCCCAGAGAACCCGTTTTTCCTACTTTCCGGTTTACGGAGAAAATCTTGATGATATCCAGGGGATTTTGTATTTAAAGGATTTATTAAAGTATAAGCCGGAAACCTTTAATATTCAGGCGGTAATGCGTTCGCCGCTGTTTATTCCGGGAACAAAAAAGATTTCTTCCGTTCAGCATATGTTCCGGGAGCGGAATGAATCAATGGCAATCGTAATCGATGAATATTCCGGAACGGACGGGGTAATTACCAAGGAAGATATTGTTCGTCAGATTTTTGGAAAGAAGGAAAGCTCAACTCCCTGGCGAAATCCTGCTTCGGCTTCCGATATTCAGGATAAAAACTGCTTTACTCTGGACGGAACAACCCTCTTAAAGGATATAAAGGAGCTTGTTGGCGTTGAACTGACTTCCGATGTAAACGAGACCCTTGGTGGCTGGATTATTGAGCGTCTGGGGCGTCTTGCAATGCCCTACGACAGCATTACCTATGAAGATATAGTTTTTACTGTAGAAGATATTCATAAGCGGCGGATAAAAACTGTCAGAATCGAGCGAAAAAGCGATATTACAGAAAATGAAAACTCAGGCGGTGAGGAATGAACAGTGTAAAGACCTATGTAACACTTCTTGTCCTCATTTTTATAGTCCGTCTGGTTGCTTTTTTTGCCGGAAGTGAAACGGCCTTCCTTTCTGTTTCAAAGATAAAAATGCGTCAGCTGGTTTCCGAAAAGAGAAAAAATGCCAGGGTTGCTGCAAAATTAAAAAAGAATATCGACGAGCTTTTAACGGTTATTTTAATCGGTACGAACCTGATGAATACTCTTTCCAGTGCCCTTGCTACGGCCCTTGCCCTTGAGCTTGCCGGAAAGGGCGGGGTCGGAATTGCAACGGCTCTTATCACTTTTTTCGTAACCACCTTCGGACAGATAGTTCCTAAAACCAAGGCCAGCATTAAGCCTGAAAAGGTGATGCTGAAATCTGCTGTTCCCCTGTATGTTCTTGAAAAAGTTTTCTATCCGGTTGTCTGGCTTTTTTCTCTTGTGTCAAAGGGAACGGCCCGCCTTGCTCAAAAAATCTGGAAAACGGACGAAACTCTGGTAACGGAGGAGGAACTGGCCGCTCTTTTTGAAGTCGGTACTAAGGAAGGAACAATAGAAAAAGATGAGAGCGTAATGCTCAATAAGATTTTTAAGTTCAACGATTTGAATGTTCACGACATTATGAAGCACCGATCCTTTGTTCAGTCCGTGTATCTGGGTGCAACAAAGGAAGATGTTGTCCGGAAATTCAATGAGACCGGGCTTAAAATGCTTGCGGTTTACGAGAAAAATCCTGAAAGCATCGTGGGAGTTATTCATTATAAGGCGGTTCTCCTCAGCGGAAGTGAAGTTCAGACGGGCGTAGGATATGCGGCGGCCGTAATGAACGGAGTTATGTTTGTTCCGGAAACCTTTACGGCTCTTGAGCTTTTAAGTCAGTTTAAGAAACAGCGCACGGAGTTTGCGGTAGCCCTTGATGAGCAGGGAAGCCTTAGCGGCGTTGTTACAATGGACGATATTCTTCGTGTTGTGTTCGGCCGAATTACGGAAGAAAAAAATGAACATGTTTCACCTGAATCAAGAATAAAGCTTGCGGGGGCCGGAGAGTTTATTGTTCCGGGAGAGCTTCTTTTAGACGATATAAACGAGTTTTTCAAGCTGGGACTTGAATCTGAATACTTTATGACCCTTGGAGGCTGGCTTATCGAACAGTTCGGTTATCTTCCTTCCAGCGGCGAAATCTTTAAATGGAAGAATATGCTGTTTGTGGTGGAAGACCAGAGCCAGAGGCGCATTGTAACAGTCAGATTAAAATACGTTCAGAGCGGGGTTCTCCGGTAATTTTTCGGTAATTCAACGGGCAGGTTGCGGCGGATAGCCGATAATGCGGAAGCCCAGTTCGGTAACAGGCTCTTCTTTCCGGTGACTATCAACACCCGGTTTTTTCTGCTATAATGAACCCATGAAGAAAATTCCTGATTATACTGTTGTTTATTCGGATAACGATGTTGTTGTTTTAAATAAAAAAAGCGGGCTTCTGATTGCCCAGGACAGATACGACCTTGAGGCTCCCCGGCTGGATCTTGAGGCATCTGAAGAATTTGGAAAACTCTATGCGGTTCACAGAATCGATAAGGATACTTCCGGAATAATTATCTATGCCCGCACTGTTGAGGCTCACAAGAACCTTTCAATGCAGTTTGAAGAAAGAAAGGTAGAAAAGACCTATCACTGCATTGTCCGGGGAAAGCCCATGTGGGAAAAGCTTTCTGTAGATCTTCCTCTTTTACCGGACGGAGACGCCCGCCACAGAACTGTTGTAAACAAAAAAATCGGTAAGGAATCCTTTACAAGCTTCCGGGTTCTGGGAGGCGGTTCCCTTTATACCTGGATTGAAGCAAAGCCGAAGACGGGAAGAACTCACCAGATCAGAGTTCATCTTGCGGAAAGCGGTTTTCCTATTGTCTGCGACCCTCTTTACAGCGGAAACTTAAAGCCAATATATCTTAGTGAAATCAAACGCAGCTGGCGGGGAAATGAATACGAGGAGCGGCCTCTGCTTGCAAGACTTGCCCTTCATGCGTATAAAATCAGCTTTAATCATCCTGTTACCGGGGAGCGCCTTACCTTTACGGCACCGTACCACAAGGATATGGAAGCCCTGAAAAAGCAGATGGAAAAGCTGTTTCATTTTGAAATTGAAGAATAATTTGTGAATGTTATAAGGAAAGAATCATGGCAAAAACTATACCTTTACGAAAAGATGTAAAAGAAACTGATAAATGGAATCTTCAGGGATTGTACAAAGCTTACGAAGACTGGGAAAAGGATTTAAAACTTCTTTCTTCTCTGGCAGAAAAGGCTGCTTCCTATAAAGGACGGCTTGGTGAATCTAAGGATACGCTCCTTGAAGCCTTCGGCGCTTATGAAAAACTGCTGCTTACCCTTGAAACCTGCTATCATTACGCTTCACTTATGCATTCTGCAGATGAAGGAGATTCAAAGGCTTCTGAAATGCACGGTCGGGTTCTGATGGCTTACACTGATGCAATGGAGAAAACCAGCTTCTTTGAGCCGGAGCTTCAGGCAATTCCAGATGACAAAATCAGCCAGTGGTGTGTTTTACCAGAGTTTTCTGATTACAGGATTTTCATCGAAAAGCTTCTGTACAAGAAAAAATACATACTTTCAGAAAAAGAGGAGCGGATTTTGTCCCTTCAGGCTAATGTCAGCGATGTAACTTCTAATGTTTTCAGCCAGCTTACAAATGTGGATATGAACAAGGTTTTCGGTCAGGTTCTGGCTGATGGCGAAAATGTGCAGCTTACCCAGACAACCTTTTCAACCCTCTTAAAAAATCCTGACCGCAATGTCCGAAAAGAGGCTTATACAAAATTTTACGACAAATTTGCTGAAAATCAGAACACCATTGCCGCTCTTTATGCCGGAAACGTAAATCAGGATGTTTTTATTACAAGAGCCCGGGGCTACGATTCCTGCGTTCAGCGTGCACTTTACGGAGATAAGGTCCCGGTTTCTGTTTATACAAATTTAATTGAATGTGTTCACAAAAATCTTCCTAAGCTTCACGAATATTATTCCTTAAAGAAAAAGGTGCTTGGAGTTGAAGAGCTTCGCCATTACGATGTATATGTTCCTCTTACTAAATCCGTGAAGGTAAAAACTACCTATGACGAGGCGGTAGAAATCTGCCGGAAGGCCCTGAGTCCTCTTGGAAAGGAATATACTGACCGGCTCTGTTCCGGTTTGCAGAACGGCTGGGTTGACCGCTATGAAAATCAGGGAAAGAGAAGCGGTGCCTTCTCCAGCGGTGCCTATGTGGGAGATCCGTACATTCTTTTGAATTACGACGAGGAAGATATCCGGGATGTATTTACCATGGCACACGAGGGCGGACACAGCATGCACTCCTGGTATTCAGTTCATTCAAATCCCTTTATGAGCTACGATTACACCATTTTTGAAGCAGAAGTTGCTTCAACCTTCAATGAAGAGCTGGTGTTCGAATATCTTTTGAAGAATTCTGACTCAGAGGATATGAAGAAATTCCTTCTTTCAATGCGGGCTGACGATATTCTTGCAACCCTTCACCGGCAGACTATGTTTGCGGAGTTTGAACTGAAATGTCATCAGGCTGTAGAAGAGGGAACTCCCCTTACAACAGAGACAATCCGTAAGATTTACCGGGAGCTTCTTGAACTGTACTTTGGACCGGAAATGCACTTTGAAGAAAACAGTGATCTTGAGGGCCTGAGAATTCCTCATTTTTACAGCGCCTTCTATGTTTACAAATATGCAACAGGAATCTCTGCAAGCCTTGCCCTTGCAAAACGGGTTACAAAGGGCGGAGAAAAAGAAAAGGAAGATTATTTCAAGTTCCTGAAATCAGGCGGTTCCCGCTATCCCATCGAAAGCCTTTGTGTTGCCGGTGTGGATATGTCCCAGACAAAGCCGGTTCAGGATGCTCTGGATGAGTTTGCCCGCATTGTGGATGAGTTAAAAAACTTGCTAAAATAACATTCCTATCCCATAATTAATGTATGAATTTATTTACGTTTGGTTATGGGAAAATAAAGTCTCTCAGAAATGATATGAAGGGCTTGAAAAATGAAATATGCAGGACAAACCTTGAGGTTCTCCGGCTTGTCTGCATATTTCAGATGCTTTTTGCCTTCGTGCTGTTTCTGTATTCCCGGGTTTTTGGTTCCGAACTCAACGTAAAATTTCTAATAGTTCAGCTGATTTCTTTTGGTTTACCTTTAATCGTTCTGTTTCTGCTTAATCAGTTCGGAAAAAAAAGCCGCTTTCTGGTATTTTTTCTGATGTATTTTTCCATAATTTTTACCCATACCCTGGCCATTTATTCTGATGTCTGGTTAAAGCGTGAAAATTATGGTGTCATTTACTGCATTGTACTTTTTTTCTATCTGATTCTTTTTATCGATTATGCGGAAAGAATTATTCTTCCTTCTTTTGTAAGTCTCTGTATTTTCTGTGCCCTGAGTCTCTGGCTGAAAAAGAATGAAATTTCCTATCGGGATGTTTTTTATTCAGTTCTTCTGTTTTCTTCCGGAAGTATTCTGAACCGCTACCTGGTTGTAATGCGTGTCCGGGAACTTCGTCTTTTAAAACTCATCGACGGAGAGCAGAATAAGGATCCTGAGCTTGACGTTCTGACCTATTTGACATTTAAGCGCCTGGTTCGAAAAAATCTTATTGTTGGTAAGACCGGCTGCATGCTTTTTCTGGATCTGGATGATTTTCTTACCCTTAAGGAAGAGGAAACTCTTGAATCCGGGGATGAAATTTTACGGGATGTGGTAAGCTGTATTCATTTCGGTTTCAGAACTCCGGACTTTGTCTGCCGCTATGGAAATGACCAGTTTTTAATCTACATGCCTGGTGCCAACACTCATTTTACCAGCTCAAGGCGGGCATTTTCTTTCAATGAAAAGCTGGAAAAGACTTTCAGGAGTTTTTCTCAGTTCCCTGTTACCGTGAGCATCGGAATTTCTGAACCGGACAGGGTAGGGGACACCTTTGAATCTCTTTTTGCAAGGTCAAAAGCCGCAATGGAAGAAGCAAAAAAGCGGGGTAAAAACTGCATTGTCTGCACCAACTGCAGGGGTGAGGAGCTGGACTAGAAAACAATCGTCGGGGAAGAAACGGAGTGCCGATGAGTTACAGGAGAAAAATTAATTATCTCTGACAGTGCTCAGTTTCCGAAGTATTTTTCTTACCAGCTGAGGCTTTGTGCCGGAATTATTGATGCGTAAAACCGGAATTCCCGATTTTTCGTATTCGACTGAAAGCTCTTTTTGAGTCTCAAACCGTTCCAGTATTTTTTTGAAGGGCATACCGTCTCGTTTTTTTGCCCTGAAAAGCCGTTTAAGGTACGGGGCATCGCAAAACACAATAAGGCTGCATTTGTTCAGAAGTTCCGGGGTTTTATAAAGAACCGTGGCATTTAAAATTATGTTTTTGTGCCTGTTTTCTTCAATAAAGTCTTCCGTCATCTGAATTACTTTTGGGTAAACCAGGTCTTCCTGCCTTTTTAATAATTCCGGTTCCGGAAAAATCAGGCTTCCTAATGCACGCCTGTCAATTTTCCCTTCCGGCGTAAGGATTGAAATTCCTTTTTCTGCGGCTTCCCTGCTGAATGCCCGGGCTATTTCATCGGAGAGGCTGTCTATGGCTTTGTGAACAAGAATGTCGGCATCCAGAGAGATAAACTCACGGTTAAAACCGCATAATATTCTGAACTCCGCCGTTTCAAAAATGGAGGAAACATAGTTTTTCCCGGCAGCCATTTTTCCGGTTATGCAGATTACAACAGGTTCCGGAGAGTCGTTTATGAAGTCAATATATGTTTTTTTAAAGCTGTCTTTTTCCATTTTTCCTCCAGTGTTGTATCTGCCGGTCCGGGGTAAATCTGATATCCCCAAGACTTCCCTTAATGGAAGAGTCCCCAGCTTTTTCCGTATTCCACGCTGACTTTAAGCGGAACGGAAAGCGTTACGGCATTTTCCATTTTTTCACGGATTACTGCTATTGTTTTCTGAATCACTTTTTCATCGTCAGGGCATTCTACAATCAGCTCGTCGTGAACCTGAAGAAGAAGCTTTGCACCGTCTCCGGCAAGGGTAAGGGCTTCTTCCACCTGGATCATGGCTTTTTTTACGATGTCGGCAGCGCTTCCCTGTACCGGAGTATTTATTGCGATTCGTTCTGCGGCGGCTTTTTCAACCTTGTTCCGGCTGAGTATGTTTGGAATTGCCCGTTTTCTGCCAAAAATCGTCTGTACAAAGCCGGATTCTTCGGCCTTGCAGATTGTTTCTGTTTTAAACTGAGTAATTTTCGAATAGAGCCTGTCGTAGTTTTCGATGAAGGCGGCGGCTTCCCTTCGGGGAATTCCAAGGTCATTGGCAAGGCGGAAGGCGCTCATTCCGTAGATTACGCCGAAGTTTATGGTTTTTGCAGTTCGCCTCATTTCCGGGGTTACTTCTTCAGGGCTTACTCCGTAAATCAGGGCGGCGGTTGCCTTGTGAACGTCTGTTCCGTTTATAAAGGACGCCATCATGGTTTCGTCCTGGCTTAAGTGAGCAAGGACAACAAGTTCAATCTGAGAATAGTCGGCGGAAATTAAAACCTTTCCTTCCGGGGCTGTAAAGGCACTTCTGATTTTTCGGCCGGCTTCGCTTCGTACCGGAATATTCTGAAGGTTTGGCTCCCGGCTTGAAAGGCGGCCGGTGGCAGTTCCAGTCTGAACAAATTCCGTATGAATTCTCATATCTTTATCGCACATTTGTGGGAGAGTTTCAACATAGGTGGACTTCAGCTTTGCACTTTCCCGGTATTCCAGAATCATCCGCGGAACCGGGTCATAGGCGGAAAGCTCTTCCAGAACATCCGTATCCGTTGAATATCCGGTTTTTGTTTTCTTGCTTGGTTTTAGCCCCCGTTCCTCAAACAAAATGGTCTGAAGCTGCTTTGGACTTGCAATATTAAACTCATGTCCAACTTCACGGTAAAGGGCTTTTTCAGATTCCATTATGCTTTCTGTAAGCTCAAGGTTATAGTCGTTAAGGGCTTTTGAATCTAAGTGAATGCCGGTTACTTCCATCTTGAAGAGAATAGGAAGAACCTTCATTTCGAGCTCTGTGAAAAGCTGGTAAAGTCCCTTGTTTTTCAGTTTTTCGCTTAAGACTTCAGCCAGCTGGAAGGTGAAGTCTGCATCTTCTGCTGCGTAGGGAGCAGCCTTTTCAATTTCAATGTCAGCGAAGGTCTGGCCTTTCGGGACAATTTCTGAGAACTCCGTTCCCTTAAGGTAAAGAACCGTTTCTGCCACATATTCAAGGCTGTAGGAATTTTTTCCGGTACGCTCCGGATTTAAAAGCCAGGAAGCTACCATTGTGTCAAAAATCTGGCAGGAAGGTTTTCCGTTTTCGCCGCCATTTCCATTCTCAAAGGAAAGTCCTGCGTGAAACAGAACCTTAAGGTCGAACTTTCCGTTGTGAAGGGCAACTGTCATTTCCGGGTTTGAAAAAATGCGTGCAACTTCTTTTAAGGCATCGTCTTTGCTGATGAAGTCCATGCTTTCAAACATGTTTGTTGAATAAAGGGGAACGTAGATTCCTTTTCCCTTCTGAACAGAAAGGCTGAAGCCCGCAATTTCTGAATTTAATGGGTCAAGGCCCGTGGTTTCCGTGTCAAAAGCGGCTTTTTTCAGTTTAAGTGCTGAATCAACAAAGGCTTTTAATTCTTCAAGGTTAGTTACAGCCTTGTAATCTCCCTGGTTTTGAACAGGCTCCCGGTATTCTTCGGCTTCAGTTTCAGCTTCAGCTACTGAAAAGTCAGAGGCAGAAGAAGCTGGGGAAGCTGTTTTTGAAGCGGAAGCTTCCTTTGTGGAAGAACTTTCTGTTTTTGCCGCAGAACTGCTCTCTGTGCCGGAAAGCCCCTTCCCGGCGGCGGCACTTTCTTTTGAGAATGAGTCCTCTGCCTGTGGAGCAGTGCCGTTATCTGTACCTGTAATTTCTCCGGCATTTACTGCACATTCAGCAAAGCTTTTTGCAACCTGAAATGCCTGGTATTTTTTTAACATTTCTGCTGCTTTTGAAAAATTGAAGCTGTTGGGTGAAGAAAGTGCCTTGTCAATTTCGCTGCAGGGAACTTCAGAGTTCAAAAGAACAAGCTTTCTTGAAAAATAGGCGCTTTCTTTTCCCTCCAGAAGCTTTTTCTGCATTGCGCCCTTTATTTCATCGATGTGGGCGTAAATGCCATCCAGATCCTTGTAATCATTCAACAGCTTTGCGGCAGTTTTTGTTCCAACGCCTTTTACTCCCGGAATATTATCCGCAGTGTCTCCGTAGAGGGAAAGCAGGTCTAAAAGCTGAGCCGGTTCAACGCCCCATTCAGCCTTTACGCCTTCGGTTTTGCAGATTTTCCAGCCGCCGCCGTTTTCCGGCTTCAGGATATTTGTTCTGTCTGTTACAAGCTGCATTAAGTCCTTGTCACCGCTTAGGATTCTGCATTCCCGGCCTTCTGTTTCACATTTTTTTGCAACGGTAGCGATGATGTCGTCTGCTTCGTAGCCGTCGCACTGAAGAACAGGAATTCCCAGGACTTCAAGGACTTCTTCAATCCATGGAATCTGGGCGTGGAGGTCCTCCGGAGTTTTGTTTCGGGTGGCCTTGTATTCCGGGTACATTTCATGGCGGAAGGTTTTTGTCTTTGAATCCATTGCCGCAAAAATATAGGAAGGCTTGTAGTGTTCGATTACATAGTGAAGGTTTCTGAAAAATCCAAAGAGGGCGCTTATATTTTCGCCGCTGGAGTTTGAGAGGGGGCGGGAAATAAATGCAAAATAGCACCGGAAAATCAGACCGTAGGAGTCAATAATGTATACTGTTTTATCAGAAGATTTGTTGTCAAAAAGAGAAGTTTCGTTCATAGAAGGATTTTAGCATTTTTTTTGGTTGAGGAAAAGCGCAGTTAGCGCAGGTTAGCAGTTAGCGCAGGCGCGCGGTTTTGCCCGCAGCACGCGACCGGAAGTCAGTTTTGAGACAGAATATAAAACCCGATATTAAGGCTGTTATTCCTCGAACATTTCTTCTATCTGACTCCTGTAGATTTCCCGGATTTTCCAGCGGACCAGATCCTGTTTTGCGGAAAGCTCAACTCCAACCTCAAAGGGCTTTTCAAGAAGTGCAATGTGTCCGATTTTTTCGTAGGGCTTAAAGCCGTTTTTTACTGTTACAAGGCGCTCAATTTCACTGAAGAAAAGAGTTCTGGTTTTTTCTGAAGCCAGGAGAAGCTCGTACTCATCTTCCTTCTTTTTCCCGGGAATATTGCTTGCGATGTAGTTTTTTGCGGCCTCAGCAAATCTTCCGGCTTCTGCAATTTTTCCCGCCAGCCCGCCGTCTTTTGCAGATAAACCGGTTCCCCCGGCCATTCCTGTTTTAGTTTCCGCTTTTTCAAGAGCTCCGTTCTGTTTTGCCCATTCAAGAAGAGCGTCCCGGGACGGAATAATCAGGGCACCCAGTGCATTTTTATCCTGGCCGAGAACCACTGCCTGGGCGATGTATTCCGATTCCTGAAGTTTGCATTCAATAGGGAAGGGTTCAACATTTTCTCCGGAGCGGAGGACGATGGTATCCTTGCTTCGGCCTTTTACGATGATTTCATCATTGATTGTCCGGATTACGATGTCTCCCGTGTTAAACCAGCCCTCCCTTACGAACTGCTCTGTCAGTTCCGGCTGCTTGTAGTAACCCTTCATTACGTTTTCACCCTTGATGAATAAAACGCCTTTTTCGCCGGGTGCGCATTCTGTGAGACTTGAAATATCTGCACCGGAGTTAATGTCGGAAAGCCGCAAAACCTTTGCCTGACAGTAGGTTGTCATTATTTTTCCGATGGTTCCCGGAACAATGCTTTTTTTGTTTCGCATGCAGCAGATTGGAGCGGTTTCGGTAAGTCCGTAGCCTTCAAGAAGCTTTATACCGATGGAGTTGTAAAAGTGGTCAACCTGAAGGGCAAGTCCGCCGCCGCCGGACATTCCCAGCTTAAAGTGGCCCCCAAAGAAACTTCGGATTTTCCTGAAATAGAAATGTTCTCCAAGAAGACGGAAAGGCAGTAAAAAGAAAACTGGTATATAAAGCAGCTTTGAAAAGGCTTTTTTGATAAACGAGGTTTTCTTGAACCTCAGGGTGCGGGAGTGAAGGATGTTTTCAAGAAGGTAGAGCCATTTTGAAGTTTTTACGGTGAGGGCATAGAAGCAGGTGTGTCGTTTGCTTCCGTGAACGATCCTCTTTTGAATCTGTTTTGCAAGTCCGTCCCATACCCGGGGAACGCAGGCCATGAATTCCGGGGAAATCTTCTGAAAATCGTCTAAAATCATGCTTAAAACCGGTTTTGAATAGCAGATGGAAGCTCCTGTGTAAAGCAGGTAGTATTCGATTTCCCTTTCGTAAACGTGCCATACCGGAAGGACGCTTAAGGCCTTGTCTCCGGCTTTCAAACGCAGCCTGAAGCCGATTTCCTTTGTCTGGCAGAGAAAGTTTTTGTGTGTCAGCTCTACACCTTTGGGAGTACCGGTTGTTCCAGAGGTGAAAATTATTGTGGCGGTATCGTTTTCCGTTCCGTCCATCAAAAGGGATTCCACAACGCCCGGCCGGTCACTTCTGTATATTTTTCCTTTTTCTATTATTTCGTCGTAGGACAGGATTTGAATTTCTTTTTCTGAAAAGGCGGCACTTTTCTGCTTGGAATTATCCAGCATTATTACGGTTTTTAAAAGTGGGAGCTCCGGAAGGCATTTTTCAATTTTTTTGAAGGCAACGCCGTTTTCAAGAACGGCGGTTTTGCAGTCTGCAAAGGAAAGAATGTAGGATAAATCTTTTACGGTTGCTTCACTTCCCCGTGGAATGTCGGCGCAGGAAAGTGCCATAATGCCGATGCTTGCGGTAAGCCATTCTTTTCGGTTATCGCTGATCAGGGCAACATTTTCTTTTGGAAGGGTTCCGTTTTCTAGAAGACCTGCTGCAAAATAGAGGGAATTCTGAAGAAGCTCCATGTAAGTAACGGGAAGAAAGGTTCTGCTCTGAGTTTTGTAGAACTGAGCCGGCGCATTAGGAAGCTCTTTTGCCTTTTCAAACAGAAGCTGCGGAATGGTAGAATACATAGAACCCTCTTTTTTAAACAGAATGACATAAAATGTAAAAATGTCATTCACGGTATTTTAGTAACTTTTATGGAGAAATTCAAGGGGGGATTTTTGTCTGCAGGAGGATAACGAAAGTCATTTTTTTTGTATTGCGGAAGACCTTTCTGACTTAAATCGGTCGTATAATTTTCTGTTGAATTTCAAAAACCGTGCTATATTTAATTGAAAATAAACGCTTCTTTTAGTATATTTAAGGCAGGCTGAATTTTTGTTTTGTCGGCCTTTTACAATCGAAGTGAAATCTCTAGGTATGGTGGAAAACATGAAAAACATCTGTTCGTCTGTTGTATGTGAAGACAAAGAAGAAAAAAAAGCTCCTGAAATGCAGGATTCGCTTTCTGAAAAATTTTTGAAAACTCGCCAGATTCTTTTGTCCGGTGAAGTAAATAAGGAACTTGCTGATAAAATCGTAAAACAGCTTCTGCTTCTTGAAGCTGATGATGCAAAGAAGCCGGTTTATATGTTTATTGATTCTCCTGGCGGAGACGTTGATGCCGGTTTTGCAATTTTCGATATGATTCGTTTTGTAAGCTGCCCTGTAATTCTTGTGGGAATGGGACTTATTGCAAGTGCAGCCGCTCTTATTCTTCTTGCAGTTGATAAGGATAAGCGCCTTGCTCTTCCAAACAGCCGCTATCTGATTCATCAGCCTATGAGCGGAATGAGGGGTGTTGCCACAGATATTGAAATTCACGCAAAGGAAATGGCAAAAACAAAGGCTTCCATCAATAAGATTATTGCGGACGCAACCGGACAGGAGCTTTCTAAGGTTGAGCAGGATACAGACAGAGATTACTGGCTTTCTGCTGATGAAGCAATCAGTTATGGTCTTGTAAGCAGAATCGTTTCTAAACGTTCTGAACTTGAAAAATAAAATGAATTTTAAGCTTACAGAAGTGCTTCTGGAAGCGATTATTCAGGCACTGGAAAATCAGGAGGAAAGTTTTCTTGTAGATGCAGAAAAGGCTTGTCTTGTTTCTGCCAGGGAAAATACTCCTGATGATGAGCGTTTTTATTCGCTTCCGTCCTGGAACAGTGCCGACGGTTTTGGGCTTATGGAGGAATTTTCAATAAACCTTCATAATCCTCTTGCCCGGGAATCGCTTTTAAATGTACTTCATTCAGGAAGGGGGGTGTTCAGGAATTTTAAAGATGAATTAAAAAATTATCCGGTTATCGAGCGCAGATGGAATCTTTTTAAGAACAAGAAAATGCGCCTTTTTGTGGATGACTGGTACAATTCACTCTGCGAAGTCTGGGGTCTTGAAAAACTTGATATTGAAATTGAAGATACGGATTATGTTCTTCTGGACGATTTTGAGTTTTTCCCTTATAAAAATGAAGATTCCGGTTTTATTTCGTCAGTTTTAGACAGTGCGGACGATTATGAAAAAAACTGGCCGTATGAGATTGACGCCGCTGTTAGAGATTTGTGGAAAAAATGGTTTTTATTATTTCCTTCTGAAGCTCAAAGCGGTTTTGTTTCTTATACTTTATCCAATGAATTTGCCGGTTTTATAACGGTTTCGCCTGTATCAGAAAGAAGCGCAGATACTGTGGTTATTACAGGCTTCTACGTTTCAGAAAAATTCAGAGGACTTGGAATAGGTACGGAGTTGTTAGGTAAGTGCCTTTCTGATTTGAAGTCCCAAAATAAAAAATGGATTTTGCTAGCATATACAGTAGTTCCTGAGTCTCTGGAGTCATTGTTATTACGTTCAGGCTTTCAGAAGACGGGTTCGGTTTTTTCAGCAAAAATCTGTTAACTTTTCGAGGCGGCTGTTTAGGACGGCTTGACCTGCATTTTAGGAGTTTTTTATGTACAATCGTAATTCAGACATCGATTTGGAACAGGTAGCATCTTTCCTTGAGGATGCAGTTTACAAAGTAAAGAATCAGGAAAATCCTGAAATTCTTGATGACGTTAAAAAAGTTTTCAAGAAAAATGTTCCTTTTTCCCTCAGAATGTATGTAGCTGCTTATCTCGTTAAAGAAGCACAGAAGCATTACCGTGGCGGATACCGCTCACAGAGAAGAAATTTCCAGGAAACAAAGGGCCGCTTTCAGAATGAAAGACCTGCTGGACGCGAAAGAAAACAGTTCAATGAAACAACAGAAGAAAGAACTCCACGACCGCGCGTACAGATTGACCCAGAAGTTGCCGCAACAATATTTATCAGCATCGGAAGAAACCGCCGTGTATTCCCTCGTGACCTTGTAGGTCTTTTGATCAGCGTAGGCGGCCTTGAGCGCGACAGAATCGGTGATATCCGTGTTCTTGCAAATTATTCTTTCGTTCAGCTTTTTGCAGAAGATGCAGAAAAAGCAATTGCCGCTCTTGACGGCTACGATTACCGCGGAAGAAAGCTTGCCGTAAGCTATTCAAAGCAGAAGGCAGAAGACGAAGCCGGCACAGAAGCTGACGAGAACGCAGAATCACAGGTAACAGAAGAAATGGACGCTCAGTCAGCAGAGGACGAAGCAGCTTACCGCGCAGCAGAAAAAGCCGCTGCCAACAACGAGCCCTTCGCAACCCCTCACAACCTGAGCTCAAACTAAGCATTTTCTACTTATTTTAGAAAAGCCGCCTTCTATCAGGACGAATGCTGAGTATGCTGAGACTAATTCAAAATTGGCGGTAGGGTAGCGAAATGCGGGCAAAAAAACTCTGCTTGTGGTTGCCGCGATAGCGGCAATTTATAGGTTCCCTTGCCACAAGCAGCGTTTAGCATGCTAGCATGCGATTTTGACCCGCAGAACGCGACCGGTAGCCAATTTTGAAATTGAAGTTATAATACTCATGCGTTCGTGTATATCTAGATTGGCGGCTTTTTTTATGGAGATTGTATGGAAAAAATACACCGCATTCCCACCGGTATTTTCGGTGTAAATACCTGGATTATCCGGCTTTTTAAGAATACCGTGATGATTGTAGATCCTGATTGCAGCGAGTACACCGGAGACGACAAGGCTTTTGTCCAGTTTTTGAAGGATAAAAATCTTATTCCGGTTTTTACGGTTCTTACCCACGGACATTTTGATCATGTTGCCGGAATCCGCCCCATAAAAAACGCCTTTCCATACACAAAAATCCTGATTCACAAGGCCGATGAAAAAATGATAGGTCCTTCCGCTATTTACGAACAGGACGATTTTAATGACGAACCATCTATTTACGAATTTGTAAAAGCTTCTCTCTCCGGTTTACCGAAGGCGGACGGCTATCTTGAAGACGGTAAAAAGTTATCTGAACTTCCGGCCTTTGAAGAGCTTAGAACGAATAATGATTTTCTTTCTGCCATGGAAGCTGAGGACAGCGCAGACTACAGGACTTTAAGCGGCCTTGAAAATATCCTTTCCCTTTGGAAAATACTTTTGACTCCTGGACATACTGAAGGCTCATGCTGCCTCTATAACGAAACAGAAAAAATGCTTGTTTCCGGGGATACTGTTTTCTATCATTCCTATGGCCGCACGGATTTGAAGGACGGAAGCGACGCAAAAATGGCAAGAAGCCTTACCGCTTTGCAGAAAATCATAAAGCCTGAAACCCTTGTTTATCCTGGTCACGACTATTCCGGCTTTGTCTTTGGGGATAACTGGTATTAAGGGGGCACGTCCTGCTCTAGTACATCAGCGTTTCCGGATTATACGGCGAAAATGTCATGTTTTTTCTGTCTTCAAGGCCGAAGAAGCGGGTGTAGGTTACATCCGGGCGGATGAAGGTGTAGGCAAAGCCCTGTTTTGTCATCATTCGCGGAAGGGAGATGCTGCCCGGATTCATTGTGTATACAGAAAAAACGTGTTCCGTGGGAACATGGGTGTGCCCGTGGATTGCAATCTGACAGTTTTTTTTGTGGGCGTACTCGGTCAGGGCCTGGTCTGAATAGTAGACTCCCTGTTCATGTCCGTGAAGAACCAGGATGCTTTTTCCGGCGGCAGTAAAGACTGTTTCCCGGGGAATGGGAATTGAAGAAAATGCGGCTTTATTTTTCTGAAAAAAAAGCCTGTGTTCGTGCATTTTCTCAGTAAGGGATGAGTCCGAAGCTTCTATAAAATACTGATAGGGGTCGTTGTTTCCCCGGACGAAGGCAATCACGGAAGGAAGAGCGCTTTTTAATTCCTTAGAGGTCTTCGCTTCTTCCATAATCGAGATAAGATCGCAGGCTCCGTCTCCGGCAAAAACCAGGGCGTCACACTCCTTTGAGTAATTCTTTATGATGTATTTTAAAAGCGGGGAGTTTCCGTGGCTGTCAGAGATAACAAGAAGCTTTACCTCGATTTTTTCTGCAAGGGAGTGAAGTGCCCTTTCGCTTCCGAATAATCCCGGAGAAATCTGTTTTAAACTGTTCATCCGCGGCTATTCCAGTACAAAGTGATTTATGGAGATAAGTGAAGTATCCGGGTCGGAGTAACGCTCGATTTTTAAGTCCCGGCAGATTTTTCGGACAATTTCGTAAAGCTTTGCATTTTTTTCAAAGGGTGAATCTGAACAGGCGATAAAGGATGCGCAGTTTTCAAGAATTGAAGGAACCTCGTGCACATAACTCTGTTCTTCCTCTGTGATGATTCCATTTATTTCTGCTTTCTGAGCCTTGTCCAGCACAAAATCCGAAGAATCCTCGATTCCAAGAACGTCGTCCTGGGGGAAAAGTGCAAAAACCGGGAAGGGAAGGCTTCCGCCCCAGGAGTCCTGCATCCGGGCAATGGCAATATGGGTTCCTTCCGGAGCGCCGATGAGAATCAGTCCCTGAAGGTCTACGTTCGAAAGCAAATCCTGAAGCGTTGTGATAAATACCTTGGAGCCCCGCTTAAAATCCTCCGGGAACCGTAAGTTCATGATAAGTCCGCCTTCTTCCGCGCTGCCGAACCTGGAATAAAGACGTTGGTTCATATTCTGGATGAAATCTTCGTCGTTGTAGCCGTAGCCGTAGAGCACGCAGATTTTTTTATTGGTCTGGTGCCACATCTGGCTTGGGATTTCCAGTTCTTCTGTAAGGGATGCTGCATTTTCAAGAACTATTTCTCCGTCCGTGCCTGCCGCAGAATCATCCTTCTGGCAGGAAAAAATGAGAAATGCAGCTGAAATTGTAAGGATTAAAATCCCGGTTCTGGAAAAAAGTTTTGTTGCCCCTCGCATAGGAGTATTTTAGTGAATTTTTACGAAACTCTCAAGAATGAAACGGATAATGAAACGGATAATCCCATAAAAATATCAGGGCTCCCGCATTATAGTAATAGTTAGAAAAAAAATGGCTTACGGTCGCGTCCTGCGGGTCCAAAAAAATCCCGGAAGACTGAATGTCCCCCGGGAGAAAAATTATATATTATCCTTGAAACTAGAGTTCCGGATGGCGGTCAAAATATGAGTTGGTTTCTTTTGCTGCGATGCCGCTCAATACGATGAGGGCGATACAGTTTGGAATTGCCATAAGACCGTTTGTGATGTCGGCGATTGTCCATACAGCGCTGATTGTCATGTAAGGTCCGATGAATACTGCAACGATGTAGAGAATTCTGTAAATCATTACCAGCTTCATTTTTCCGTTTGAAAGGTATTCAAGACAGCGTTCTGAGTAGTAGTCCCAGCCCAGGATTGTAGTGAAAGCAAAGAAGATAAGACAGAGCATCAGGAGAAACTGAACAGAGTGACCGTCACCGCCCAGAACCTTTGAGAAGGCAGTTGAAGTGATTGCAACGCCCTTGAGATCTCCGATTCCAGCTGCGTCGCTTCCTGTAAAGAAGGCGATTACGATTGCAAGACCGGTCATTGTACAAACGATGATTGTGTCGATGAAGGTTCCTGTCATTGAAACAAGCCCCTGAGCAACCGGTTCTTCAACCTTTGCTGAAGATGCGGCGATAGCGGCAGAACCGAGACCTGCTTCGTTACTGAAGATACCTCGGGCAACACCCTTCTGCATTGCGTCTGTCATTGCCTTTAATGTGAAGCCCATTGCACCGCCTGCTACAGCCTTAAAGCCGAAGGCGCTCTTGATGATTGCTGCGAAAGCCTGTGGAATCAGGGTTGCGTTCATTACGATTACGGTAATTCCAAGGAATACGTAGATGATTGCCATGAAAGGAACGATAACCTGAGCAACCTTAGAGATTCGTTTAAGACCTCCGATGATTACAAGGGCTGCACAAACTGTAACGATGATGCCTGCGATTACTGTTGCGTAAGAATATGAGTTGGTTCCGATTGAGAACATGATGTGTGCGTTTTCCGGGTCAAAGGCATTGTTTACGGCAGAGGTGATACCGTTGATCTGTGTCATGGTTCCGATACCAAGAAGACCTGCTGCAACACCGAAAATTGCAAAAAGAACTGCAAGCCACTTGAAGTTTTTACCGGTTCTTTCTTTCATACCTTTTTCGATTGTGTAGAAAGGTCCGCCTAAAATTGTACCGTCTGCTTTTACTTCACGATATTTTACGGAAAGCATACATTCTGCGAATTTTGTTGCGATTCCAAGAAGAGCTGCAATCCACATCCAGAAGAGCGCTCCAGGTCCGCCGGCAGAAATTGCAGTTGCAACTCCGACGATGTTTCCGGTTCCGATTGTTGCAGAGAGAGCTGTACAGAGAGCACCGAAGCTTGAAACTTCTCCGTCTACGTTACCTTCGTTTTTTTTGAAGATTGATTGTAATGCAAGACCGAGCTTTCTGAACTGAAGGCCTTTAAGTTTGATTGTCAGGATGAGACCTGTAACAAGAATGAGGATGATTGTTGGGAGACCCCATACGATATCATCGATTTTTCCAAGAATTGTGTCGAACATGATTTAATCCTTAGAGAAGAAAAAATAAGAGCCCGTAAGGCTATGCTTAGGGCTCTCCAAAGAGTCGAACAGACTTTTTTTATTTACCCTGTCCATTTGCCTGAGATATCGGTTTCGCGCCGGAATAATTCCGGGTTTGAAGCTTTAACCCTTCGGCGCCCTGCGTCATTGCAGAGACTCTCCAGAGAACTGCTGAATCGACAACGTCTATCACCAGCAATTATAAGTTATCATTTAAATAATTAAGTTTCAAGAACTGAAAACTCGTGGTATAATATCGTAGTTTATTTTCGAGGTGTTTATGGGAAATTCAGCTTTGCTTCTGGTTTACAATTCAGATTTTTTACAAAAAGTTTTTTCTGATAAGCAGATTACCGATATCTACGAAGTTATTTTTTCCACTCCTGACGGATTTGAGAACGTAAAGCTGAAAAATCAGGGGCGCTTCATTTTCCTGATTCTCGACGAGAATTTTGCAAATGATGAAAGCCTTAAAGCCACCCGTCTTCTTGACCTTCCTACCATTGTAGTTTCCGAGCAGCTTTCAGAAAGCCAGCAGATTCTTCTATATGAAAGCCAGGTGGACGACATCAT
Organism: uncultured Treponema sp.; assembly: GCA_946186185.1. Taxonomy (GTDB): domain Bacteria; phylum Spirochaetota; class Spirochaetia; order Treponematales; family Treponemataceae; genus Treponema_D. The sequence goes on from CAMHMJ010000006.1 coordinate 55,203, forward strand.
TGAAAATGTAACCCGTCCCCAGATTCTTCTTCATAAGCTTGAAAATTTGAGGCATAAATATTATTCACTGCATCAGAAGCTTGCGGCCGTGGAAATTGAAATTGCGGAGGAAGCAAAGCGTTTTACAAAGCATGATGAAAAGAGCGGCCTTTCAACGCTTGATGGCTTTAAGGAGCAGGCGGAAAAACTTCTAACGGAAAACTATTGTTCCTCAGCGGATGGCGGCGGTTCTGGTGCAGCGGATGGCACGGTTCCTCAAAAACAATATATAATCTGTCACTTTGATATTGACCGTTTTAAGGTATTCAATGAGCTTTACGGTTTTTCCGGCGGAGACAAGCTTTTAAATATAATCGGAACTGAAATAAAAAAGCGGCTAAAACCGGGAGAATGTGCCGGAAGAATCAGGGCCGACCATTTTATTATATGCGTGCAAAAAGGCAACCTGAACTACGACGAGTTTTGTGCCTACTATTCGGATTACCTTTCTTCTTTTTACCCGGATTTTTATTTTAATGTCCGGCTGGGTATTTTTGACATAGAAAGCGTTACCTCAGATAAAATAAACATCAATTTATTTATTCAGAATTCCCATCTTGCTCTTTTGAGCCTTAAAGGTGATTTTTCAAAAAAATACGCGGTTTACACAGAAGAAATGAGTTCCGCTCTAAAGGAAGAGCAGGAGCTTATCAGTGACATGGTGGAAGCCCTTGAGAACGGGGACTTTAAGGTGTGGATGCAGCCGCAGTACGATTATTCGGAGGATGTGCTTACTGGGGCTGAGGCACTTGTCCGCTGGCATCATCCCAAGAAGGGGCTTATTCCGCCTTCAAAATTCGTTCCTGTTTTTGAATACAACGGCTTTATTTCCCGGCTTGACGAATATGTGTGGGATAAAACCTGTTCTCTGGTTAAGGAATGGATTGACAAGGGCTTGAATCCGGTTCCGGTTTCGGTGAATATTTCACGACGGGACATCAACAACAAGGATGTGGTTTCCCATTTTAAAAGTCTTCTTGAAAAATATTCCCTGAATCCAAAGGATCTGCGGCTTGAAATTACCGAGTCTGCCTACATGGAAAATCCGCGGCTTTTGATAAATGTGGTTAAGGAACTTCAGAAGGCCGGTTTTGTAATCGAAATGGACGATTTTGGTTCCGGTTATTCATCTTTGAACACCTTAAAAGACGTTCCGGTTGATGTTCTGAAGCTTGACATGAAGTTTATTCTGGACGAGAACAATAATCCGGTTACTTCAGAAAACGGGGCTTCAAAAAGCGGAAATATTCTGAGCTCCGTTGTCAGGATGGCAAACTGGCTTCGTCTTCCGGTAATTGCCGAGGGAATTGAAACCAAGGAGCAGGCCGAATATTTAAAGAGCATCGGCTGTTTCAATATGCAGGGCTATTACTTTGCAAAGCCGATGCCGCCGGAGGAATACGAAAAGCTTCTGGAAACCATACCTGTGGTTCAGGCGGAAGATGCCGTTCTTGGCTCGGATAATGATAAGCCCCTGGACTATCTTGATGCAACTGTGCAGACTACGCTTTTATTCAACAGCTTTGTGGGCGGAGCTGCGATTATTGAATGGACTGGAGCGACGGTTGAAGCCCTCCGCTTAAATGACCAGTATTTTGAGGAGCTGGGAACTACCAGGGCGGATTATTCTGGGGTTCAGCAGAATCTTTTGAACCGCATGGACTGGGCAAGCCGTTCCGTTTTCCTTACAAATCTTTCTGAGGCTTCAAGACTGGGGCGCCCTTCTTTCTGTGAAGTAAAGTGTAATCCGATTTATCCGGGACAGAAGCCCTTCTGGCTCAGAATGCGGATCCGGCACCTGACTAAAACCGTCACCAGCGATATTTTCTTCCTTGCGGTAGATAATATTGATTTCAGAATGCACCTTCTTGAACTGAATACCACCCTTTCCGAGCAGCTTGCGGGAATTATGGAAACTGTTCCCTGCGGAATAATTTCTGCGGTTTACGACCGGGTGAGCGATAATATTTCAATTTCCTATCTGAATGAAAAATGTGCCCGGATTTTTGGCTGCCAGCCCGGGGAGTTCAGGGTACGAATGCACGATAATCCTTTCTCAATTTTTGACAGGGAAGAGCAGGCGGAAAAACTAAAACTCATGAAAGAATTCCTGGTTTCCGGAAGAGAGGAGTACCGTTCCACCTTTACCGTAAAGGTTCCGGCAGAAGGCGGAGAGAACTCTGTAACCAAGCAGGTTTCGGTTATCATCAAGGTTTCCATGAGAAGCGACGGCCTGCAGAATGTAAGCCTTGCCTTTATCGACCTGAGCGAAAAGAATTAAAACTGTAAGCAGCGGGCGGCTTTAAGCGATAATTTGTCTGCGGGAGTTTTGTGTTTTCCGGACCTGTTAAAACGGTGCCCGGCTTTCAAAGGTCATGCGCTCTTTTGTTACCGGGTGGGTGAAGCTTAAAAGTGTTGCGTGGAGCAGAAGCCGTTCTCCCTCTTTGCAGCTTCCGTACAGGGTGTCGCCGATTATGGGATGGTTCAGACCGTGAGAATCTGCGCTTGCAAGCCGAAGCTGGTGGGTTCTTCCGGTGTGGGGAATGAACCTCATGCGGATTACGGGAACTGTTTCTCCGTCCGGGGCGATGTAAACCTCGTCCTTTGTTTTTTCGATTTTTATAAACTCTGTTACAGCCTTTTTACCGTAAACCTCGTCCCAGATCTGATGAGGCCTGTTTTCAAGGTCAACCCGGAAGTAAAGCTCCATGGTGCCGTGGTCCGGGATGCCGGAGGAATTTATTGAATTAAAACCGGTCTTGTCCTGCTCCTGAGGTAGTTTCTGGGTGCCGTGTTCCGTTTCTGCTGAATTCCCGGCTGATTCGGCGCAATTCAGGGGTTGCTCCAAAGTGCAGTTGTTCGCTCTGCCGTCTGTCCCTGGACGGACTCGTGCGTCCAGCAGGGCTTCGTATTCCTTGCAGGTTTCCCGGTTTTCAAACTGACGGTTTAATTCCCGGTGGGCTTCTCTGGTGAGGGCTAAAACCATAATTCCGCTGGTTTCCATATCCAGGCGGTGAACGGCAGGCTGCTCTATACATTCCGGAAAGAGCTTTTTGAGCCGGGAGGTAACGCAGTCCTGTTTGTCCGAAGTCCTTCCCGGTACGCTCAAAAGGCCGCTCTGTTTGTTGATGACCACTATGTCCCTATCCCGGTAAAGAATTTCCAGTCCCAGCATGGAAGGAAGAATCAGGCCACAGCGTTCGTCGCAGGGCGGGTAGGTTTTCAGAGGAGTCCTGTTTGCATTTTCTTTTCCGTAGTAAATTTCTGCCATGCTCTGAATGTTCAGGTTCAGGCTGAAGGCTTTCTGAAGAAGCTTTGGGGCAGCACAGTCCCCGGTTCCCGTTGGAGGAAGCTTTGTTTCTGGAGTTTTAAAAGCCGGAGAAGTGGCTGAAGTCCCGTCTTGAGTAAACTTAACTTCGCTGCTCAGGAAAACCTGCCTGGCGTCGGAAGCGCTTGAAATGCCGGAGTCCGTATTTTTAATCACCGTCCAGGCTTTTCCTTTCATAATTTGATTCAGTGAAATGGTATGGCCGGAAATAGTCTTAAAATTGTAAAGTGAATAGACTTTTTTTAAGGATTCCGAAGTTAATGAAAGGCGTTTTTGAGCCAGCTCCCGTTCTTCTTCTCCCATGTTCTGGTATTTTCCGCTTTTCAGGCGGCGGCTTTCCTTGAGGGCGTTTATTTTTTCGGTTAATACATGAATTTCCCTGTCGTTTTCATCCAGGGCAGCGTTTATTTCCTTCTGGGAAACTATAGGTTCGGCGTAATAAAAATCTGCACCTTTAAAAAGCGGGTCTTCCTTTATTTTTTCGTAAAAATCTTTGGAAAACTCCAGGTACCTTGAAATTCCTGACACCGTAACGATAATGCATTTTCTGCCGTCAGGAAGAAAACCCGTCAGGGCGCCCAGCATGATGCCGTTTCCGCTTCTTTCCCGGCTTTCTTTTCCGGAAAGTAAGAGGCGGACTGTGCCGTCATCAAGGAAGTCGGCAAGCTTTTTGCAGACTTCCTCTGCTTCTTCCTGAGAAAATGGTGGAAACATCTGTAAAACTCCTGCCAATAAAATCCGGCTTTCAAATATTAAAATCCGCGGATTTCTACGGTTCCGTCTTCCTTTGCGATAAAGGCTTTCGGTGTGTTTTTTGTGAAGAAACCGGCTTCTACAACACCCGTGATGCTGTTAATAAAATCCTCGTATTCCTTTGGATTAACAGGTTTTTCCCACAGAAGGTCGATAATCTGGTTTCCGTTGTCGGTGATTACAGGGCCGCATTTTCTGACACCCTCGCGGATTATAACCTTTGCGCCGGTTTTTTCAAGGGCTTTCTTAATCGGAACATAGGCTTCCGGAATGATTTCTACAGGGAGCGGGAACTTTGTGCCCAGGGTTTTTACGGCTTTTGAGCTGTCTGCAACGATTACAAAAATCTTAGAATTGTAGGCAACGATTTTTTCACGCAAAAGAGCAGCTCCGCCTCCCTTTATGAGGTTCGATTCTTCGTCGATTTCGTCTGCGCCGTCAATGGCAAGATCAAGGGTTCCGTCAATTACTCTGTCTCTGAAGGAGTAAACCGGAACTCCCCAGTCGATGCAGGCATTTTCAGTCTGGAAGCTGGTTGCAACCGCCTTAATGTCCTTAAGACGACCATCAGCGATGTATTCGCTCAGGCGTTTTACGGCAGGAAGGGCTGTAGAGCCGGTTCCAAGTCCGATTTTCATTCCGCTGAAAATAAGACCTTTTTCAACAAGGGTATCGATTGCAGTGCAGGCTGCAAGCTCCTTCTGTTCTTTCTGTGATAACTGTGCCATTTTATTCCTCTTTCAAGTATAAGTTTTATCATTAAAATCTGCCTTAAGGATTTCCTCTGCCGCAGACACTTTTTTATCTGTATAATTTATTTGTCAGGTTGGAGCTTTCGTAGTCTTCTCCGGTAAAATGTTTGAACTGCCTGTAACTCTGATATTTAAGCATCTGAAGACCGTTTGAAACCTTGCAGCCCACGTTCAGCGCAACCTTCATGAGTGCAGTCTGTTCCGGGGAGTAGACGATGTCAAAAACTGTTTCATGTCCCTTGAAGGTATAGAACCAGATGGGATTATTTTCCTTTGAAGGCTCGTCGTGGTTGTTCATTCCCACATTTGTTGTCTGAATAATGATGTCCGAATATTTTTCCAGTAAGGTTACGCTTTCGATTCCCAGAGGCGCGCAGGGAAAACCGAATCTGTCCCCAAGAAGCTTGGCGTTCACCTGATTGCGGTTAAAGATGCAGGCCTTTCCCCCCATCAGCTTTATTACATAGGCGATTGCGGCGGCGGCAGCACCGGCTCCAATTATTGCCACCTTTCGTTTGTGAAGCTTCTGGAATCCGATGAACTGGGTGAAGGCCTGATGGAAACCGTAAACCGCGGTCTGATAGCAGACCCAGCGGGTGTTTTTCCTGATAATTGTGTTGGCAGAATTGATTTCTGCCGCTTCACTGTCCAGCTCCTCTATGTTGTACAGAATTTCTTTGTTAAACGGATAGGCGATGGAAAGTCCCTGAATCCCGACGTTCTCTGCAAACTGAAGGCTTTCTGCAATGGAAGTGGAGTGAAGGGGAATAAAGACCTTGTTCATTCCGTGGGAGCGGAAGCCTGCGTTCTGAAGAAGAATTGAATTTGAAGAGCGGAGGGGATTTCCAGTTATGGCAAAAATGTCCGTATCTTCATTTATTGCCCGGAAATTATAGATTTCATTCAGGGTAACCGGGTCTAATAGTCCGGAGCTGATAAGGTTTCCGGCAGTTTCCTTTGGAGAAGTGTAGGTGATGCAGGAGTTCAGCTTTGCGCTTAAAATTCTGGAAGGAATTCCCAGGGTTCCCGTTGCTGTAAGAATGTGTTCAAAATCGTTGAACCGTTCTCCTTCCTTAAAAAGGTTGGTTACATCGGAAAGAGTGTGTGGGGTCTGCACGATCTTTGGAATTTCGTAGCCGGTTTTCCGCATGGAATAACAGTGCTCACGAATATTTGTCAGCGGTCCTTCAAGATGATAGAGGCTTCTGATGATTTTTACGCCGAAGGCAAGGGCTGCGTCTTCAAGTCCCGGAATGTGAAAGTCGTCTTCAAAATCAACATAGGCAAAGTTCTTGGATGGATTTCTGTCTGCAAAAGCAAGAGCCCGGGCAAAAAGGGCAGTGCGGGAAAATTCACTTGAATTGAACTTTCCGCCGTCTGCAAGCCGCCGGATTGAAAGAATACATGGAATTCTTATCATGGACGGGAATTTTCTTACTTCAAGCTGCTCGTCTTCTGTAAGAAAATCTACCCTCAGCTCTGCAATGTCAACATATTTTGCGTACCGTTCGCAGAGCTCTGCATTTTCTTTGAGTGTCTGACAGGTGAGGGTAAGACAGATAAGGGATTTTACCATAAGAAACTTTCCCTAAAAAAATCAGTGAACTGAAATTTTGTTTACTGCCTTGTCTACAACATAAAGTGTAAGTGTAGAATTCTTTGGAACCTTGTAAGGAATGCTTACGCTTCCACCTGTGTGGTTGAATGAGAGAAGTGTGTAGGTTCCTTCTTCTTCAGTTGTAACATCCACGCGCATTGGAACAGGATATGGATAATCTGTTACATCAGAGCGGAAGATGCCGTAAACGTCAGTTTCCTTTGGATCCTTTGCAGGGAAGGCGAATTCAACGCTCATTCGGGTGTAGTTCTTGATGAATTCTCCTTCGAATTCCTGCTGGCCTACAACAGTTCCTGCTTTTTCTGAACCGGAAGCGGTGTGGCTTTCAAAATCAAAAATGATTCTGCTTCTTGAAATTGTCTGAAGCATATCGTTTACAGAAGCGCCCTTTAAGAAAGGTACTCTTGTGTTGTCAAAGTTAGGTCCGCGGCTTACTACAAGCTTTAATGTAATCGGCTCAGAAATCTCAGTTCCTTCTTCCGGATCCTGTTCAAGAATTGTTCCTGCATCGCTTACATCGGCCTTGTATTCAGGGTTTGCAAGAACGATGAGAGGTTTTACAGAACCCGCAAAGAGTGTCTGCAGCTTGAGTTTAAGCTCGTCATAGTTCATTCCGATGTAATTTTCAACCTTGTCTACAATTACACCGCGGCTTACAACAAGGGAAACCCGGCTGTAACCTTTTACGATTGAACCGGCACCCGGTGTCTGGTCAAGAATTGTGCCTTCATCTCCCGGATTTTCTGAATATCGGAGGGTGATTTTAGGATAAAGTTCCTTGTTCTGCATTTCAATCAAAGCGTCAGTAAGTGCTTTTCCCTTTACATCCGGAACCATTACTTCTTCCGGGCCACGGACGTGAATAAAGAACACGGCGAGGCAGGCACATGTCATAAGGATAATTGCAGTTACGACTGTTAAAACCAGGGCAAGAGTGCTTGTCTGGAGTTTTTCTAAAATTTCATGAAAACTAATGCGGGAAGGCTTGAATTTATTCTTGATATCCATAGCCCTATATTAGCATTTTTCAGGATTGTTCGCAATGCTCGCAGTATGCTGTGTCACAGAACATCCTGCGGGGCAGAACATCTTAGTCTAAAACAGAGCCGATGAAGTTTCGGGAACCGTTCATGAAGGACTTGTAATCCATTTCATTTTTTCCCTGCTTCTGAAGGCGGGTTATGGCGTAAAAGCCTGTTCCGCACTCAATAAGGATTCCTTTTCCCTTTACGAAGGCGCTTACTCTGCCAGGTGTTCTGGCGCTGCGTTTTTCTTCCTCAATTTTTTGTGCTGCAGGTGCGCCGTTTATGAGGGAAAGTGCTTCTTCTTCAGTTACCGGAAGGCCTTCAAGAATTTTTAAGGTGCCTTCGCTGTTTTGCGTCCATGCGCAGGGATTTGAAAAATAGCCCCGAACCTTTGCATCGATTTCAAGGGCACTTTCCCTCCAGTTCAGGCGGGCGTCCTCTTTTTTTATCATTGAGGTGTAGCTGGCATTCCCTTCCTGAACTTTTCCTTCCGGCAGGTTCATGGTTTTTGAAAGGTCTGTAAGTATGCGGGTTAATTCTTCTCCGCCCCATGCTGCAGCGTCGTTCAATAGAGAGAAGGCTGTTTCTTTGCCGGAAAGCTTTACTTCTTCCTGACTCAAAAGGTTTCCTTCATCCATTTTTGGACTTACCTTCTGGATTGAAAAAGCCGTTGTTTCGTTTCTGTTTAGGATTGCGGCGTTTACCGGAGTGCAGCCCCTGTATTCTGGAAGACGGGAAGGGTGCAGGTTAATTCCGCCGAATTTAAATAGCGCCATGAATCTCGGTCCGAAAATGTGTCCGTAGGCAAAACAGACTAAGATATCTGGCTTTACGGCAGCAACGGCTTCCCGGGCTGGTGTATCAAGATGTTCCGGGTTAAAAACCGGAATATTATAGCTTTGTGCAAGAGTTTCAACCGGGGTTGGTACCGGAGTTTTGTGGCGTCCCTGCACGGAAGGTGCATTTGTAAGAACACCGCAGATTCTGAAAGCCGTGGAAGGCTCTGAATTAGAGTTTTTTATGAGAATTTCCAAGGTTTTTGCAGATGCCTCCGGGCTTCCTGCATAAAGAACATTAATCATAGGGCCTCCATATTAATAAACTTAATTTCGAGTTTTATAAGTCTTAATTAAAAAATTGGCTCTCAGCGGGAACCCTGTTTGAAAAAACGGCAGTACCGCTTCGCGGTGGCTGAGTGTTTTTCCTAACGGGTAGTCACGAGTCGCTCCACAAGTGCCAATGCAAGCATTGTCATTTGCTCCGCTTTGTCGTGCCTTCCAAACAGGAACCCCGCTTACGCCAATTTTATACTAGTTTTTTCAAACTCGAAATTACGGTTATTTACTTCGAGTTTACTTATTTTTCTTAGCTTCTTTAGCGGCGATTTTGGCGGCAATTCGGCGTTCTTTGGCTTCTTTTTCCTTTTTCTTCTGTTCAGCCCGCTCGGCCCGCTTTTTGAACTGCTCTTCGGTTTTTTTTGCGAATTCCGGGTCGCCCCGGTCAATGAAAAGCTTTCCGTCCAGGTGGTCGTTTTCGTGCTGAATGATTCTTGCAAGAAGACCGTCAGCTTCAAGGGTAAAAGGCTTTCCTTTTTCATTCAGAGCCTGAACAGTTACCTTTGCAGGGCGTTGGATTGTTTCGTAAACCTGAGGAATGCTTAAACAGCCTTCATCGTAGTCGCACATTTCCTGTGAAGTCTGGATAATCTGCGGATTTATGAAAACGCGGCGGACATCATCGTCGGCAATAACAACAAAAAGTCGTTTTGAAATTCCTGCCTGTGGGCCGGCAAGTCCAACTCCGTCTGCTTCAATCATTGCGTCAAACATTTCGTCCAGAAATGCCCGGAGTTCATCGTTTATTTCTTCAGGTTTTACAGGTTCTGCAACCTTTCGTAAAATTTCTTCACCAAGTTTTGTAATTCTCATAATTACCTCGTTCTATAATATAAAATCAGAATGCAAGTTCTGCAAGACCCACGGAAAGTGGAAGGAAGAGCACGCAGAGAACGCTTGTTGTCATGCAGATCAGGGCTGAATAGGATTCATCCTTATTAAAAATTACTGCCATGCTGGAAACGCTCATGGCAGCCGGACACAGGCTTGCGATAAAGACAACATAGCAGATGAGCCGGATATCCTGAACCGTCGGGAACAGATTGTAAACCCCGAACACCAGGGCAAAAACTGCCAGTGCTTCAAGAATATATTTTACAAAGGCAACCCGGATAAGGCGTTTTGTGTAGCCGGTATTCTGAGTCTTTTTGAAATTTGCAAAGAGCATTCCAAGAAGAATCATGGCCATGGCGGTGTTCATTGAACCTACCAGTTTTACGGGTTTTGAAAGCACATCCGGAAGCCTGAAGGGCAGGCAGAAGATCACAATTCCCAGAACAACGGAAATGATGTTTGGGTTTGTAAGGATTTTTACCAGTTTTACCCGTCCCGCCATCAGAAAATATCCGTAGGTCCAGACTGCAATATTGAAGGTTGTGATGTAGGCAAGAAGGTAGAAAACGCCTTCTTCTCCAAGAACGCCGCTTATTAAAGGAATTCCGATAAAGCCGCAGTTTGAAAGAACAATGGACATTTTGTCGATGACATCCAGGGATTTCTGCTTTAAAGCAAGTTCACCGGCTGAAGAACCGGATTCGATGCTTGAAGTGGCGGCAGAACTGTCGGCTTCCGGGGAAGAACAGTGCTCTTTCGGGGAAGTTCCGCTTTCAGAAGACTGCGAACGGGTGTTGGCGGCAGCCACTGCTTTTTCCTTCCTTGTTCTGATAAAAATGAATGCAATAAGCGCCATTATAACATGTGCTGAAAGGGAAAGCGCAAAAACAAAGCCAAAGCTCTTCAGCTTTCCAATGTCAAAATCAAGGTCAAAGTGGCTCAAAATCAGGCACGGATTGATGTACAGAAGAAGCATTTTGCTTACATACTGCTGTTCCGTTTTTCCGAATTTAAACGCCTTTGTAATTCCAAAACTGCTTGCGGCAATTATCAGCATGATTACAAGCTGCTTAATAACGAGTAAATACATTTTTTTTCCTTAAGTTTCGAACTGGGGAGGAGCCCGCATTTCGCCAGCATTTATGCTGCACCCTCCCGACATTTTTACTAATATAAATATAATTCAGAAGTCCAGAGCTGAAGTCTATTCACCCAGCCGGATTCTGGCGGCTCTTGCGTGTGCTGCAAGACCTTCTGCATCTCCCAGAGCTCCTGCTGCAACGGCAGATTTTTTCATTCCTTCAGAGCCCTTGTCAGCCCGGAGGGTTGTAACAGTTTTTAAAAATACCCTTACGCTTAATCCTCCGCTGTAACGGGCAGCTCCGCTTGTAGGAAGGGTGTGGTTCAGACCTGCTGCATAATCTCCAAAAACTTCTGCGCTGTTGTGGCCGATAAAGAGAGAACCGTAATTTCTTACCAGCTTTTCGATTTTGTCCCGCTCTTTTCCTTCTTCCATTGCAAGCTCCAGGTGTTCCGGAGCCTTCCTGTTTGCAAGCTCTGCAGCCTGTTCGTAGGAGTCAGCGATAATGATAAGTCCCTGACTGTCTATGGAAGCCCGGGCTGTCTGTGCAGTAGAAAGAGTTAAAAGCTGCTTTTCGATTTCTTCGCTTACTTTTTTAGCAAAAGCTTCGTTTGTGCAGACCATTACCGGCTGTGCTACTACATCGTGTTCTGCCTGTGCAAGCAAATCTGCGGCAACCCATGCCGGATTTGCAGAATCGTCTGCGATAATAAAGACTTCGGTAGGTCCAGCAATCATTTCGATTCCCACCTTTCCGTAGACTTCCTTTTTTGCCGCTGCAACAAATCTGTTTCCAGGTCCAACGATTACGCTGGCTTCCGGAATACTTTCCGTTCCGTATGCCATAGCCGCAATGGCCTGACTTCCGCCGCAGGCATATACCTTTTTACAGCCGCAAATCCATGCCGCCGCCATAATTCCTTCGTCGGCATAAGGCTTTCCGCCGGTGAATGCCTTTCCTGGAAGACCAAGACCTGCTTTTTCAGCGGCAGACCTGTCATCCGGGTGAACGCGAGGCGGAGTACACATAACTATTTCATCAACCCCTGCGGCTTTTGCAGGAGTTACCGTCATTACAACCGTCGAAAGGAGCGGAAATCGTCCTGCAGGAACATAAACGCCTGCCCGTTCCACAGGAATCGTCTTCTGACCGGTAAAAAGTCCCGGGGTGAGCTCCATTTCAAAATTGTCGAAAGATTCTTTCTGCCGTGTGGCAAATTTCAAAGCCAGTTCGTGAGAATAGCAGAGTGCATCGTAGGTTTCCGGATGTTCTTTTTTGAGTTTTTCGCATGCGTTTTTAAGCTCTTCTTCAGGAATTAAAAAAGAAGCAGGAGAGCTTACATCAAATTTCTGGGCGTATCGTTTAAGCGCCTCATCACCGTTTTCGATTACATCTTTTATGACGGTTTTTACAACCTGGTCCGTGTCAGTAAAGTTCCGGCCCGTAAACCAGCTTCCGTCAATCTCGTTTGCTTTAAGAATCTTTATCATAGTGAGGCTATTTTAGTGATTTTTTTGATTCTGTACAAGAAAGGGCGAATAATAGAAAAAAAACAGGGGGCGGCTGGTTTTCCTACGGGTGTTCCAGGGGCCCGCTCACGCTCGGTCTCCGCGGCTGTCTGTAAAGCATTTTTTACAGTGGTTGAGCCTGTTGTCCGAAGGTGCGATGCAACCATGCGACAGCTTATCCTGTCAGACAGCCGCTCCGCCTTGCCTCCGGCAACCCCTTCCATACCCGCGCCCGGCCGGGGCTTTCAATTTTTGATTTATCGAAACTCTACACCGTCTGAGCCAGGAGGCTTGAAATGCTGAAGGCGTTGTCACCGATTTTTTCAATCTGGCGGATAAGGTCAAGGTATAAGAGCTCGGCTTTTACGTCGGCGCCGCTTTCAAGACGCTTTCTTGCGATTTTCTTCAGGTTCTTTCTGAAAAGGTCAATCTGGTCTTCTAGCTCCTGAGCCAGTTCAAGCTTTGCGCTGTCTAAGTGCTTGTTGATGTTTATGCGGATGAACTGCAGGAACTGTCGGGCCAGCTCTACATAAGGAATCAGGTGTTCCATGTCTTCTTCCGGGAATTTCATCTTCTTTTCGATGCTTTTCTGAAGGAGCATACCGGCTGCAAAGCATTCGTCCGTCATTGCTTCAAGGTATTCTATTACCTGGAGCATTATTGAAAGGTTTGTTCTCTGGTTGTCCGTCATCGGAAGGTGCTGGCAGCTTACGATATATTTTACAATCTGTTCGTGCATCTGGTCGCAGTAGTTTTCTGCATCTTCCAGGCTTTCCATGTGTTCGTCAATGAACTTTGTATCTCTTTTTGTAAAGCCAATCTGAAGGCGGTCAAACATATTTGTTACAACATCTGTCATATCGGCAATTTCTTTTTCTACCCGGATAACATGCATTGCAATGCTTTCTTTTCCCACTGAATCCTGGAATTCTAGGTGATAATTTTTGAGCGCAGCATTTTTGTCGTCTTTGATAAGGAATTTTGTAAGGGCAACCAGCTGTTTTGAGAACGGCAGAAGAACAATAGTGTTCAGGGTTTTGAAAACCGTATGGAGCATTGAAAGCTGTATTGCGATGTTCTTGCCCGGTGTAATCCACTGTATAAATGAAATAAATGGGGTAAAGAAAATAAGGGCAAGGGTGGTACCAAAAATATTAAAGATTACGTGAATAAGGGCACTTCGTCTCGCGTCTGCGCAGGAACCAAAGCCCGCCAGAACTGCGTCGATTGTAGAACCGATGTTGCTTCCCAGGGTCATGGCACAGGCCGTTTCCCAGGTAATCAGGTTGTTGTATGCCATGGTGATTACGATGGCGCCGAAAGCAGAAGATGAATGCATCAGTGCCGTTATTGCAATACCGATAAGAACGCTGATGATTACCGAGCCGATTCCCCAGCTCTGCATTTTTGTAAGAAAGGTCAGGTTTGAAGCGTCAAAGCTGAACACATCAGAAAGACCGCTTAATCCAAGGAAAAGAAGGCCAAAACCCATTATGGCTTCGCCTAAGTTCTTAAATCTTGATTTTTTAGGAAGTGCCAGGAAAAAGCCCAGTCCGAAAATCGGGATGGCAAAGGCTGAAATCTTAAAGTTGAAACCGAAGAGGGAAACGATCCAGGCCGTGATTGTAGTTCCGATGTTGGCACCAAAAATTACACCGACTGACTGAGCGAGGGTCAAAAGCCCTGCATTGATAAAGGTGATTACCATGACCGTTGTAGCCCCGGAAGACTGAATAATCATGGTTATCAATAAACCGGTTAAAATTCCCATGACGGGATTTCCGGTGAGTTTTGCAAGGGCTCGCTGAAGTTTTTCTCCTGCGCTTTTCTGGACGCCGTCGCTCATAAGGTGCATACCGTAGAGCAGGAAACCAAGGCTTCCGATAAGCTGCAACAAGGAACTAAAAATATTCACGGCGTTATTCTATAGAAAAAGCAGTTTTATTTCAACAATAAACGCGTATCGGCACCTGCCGGGCGCGTTCCGTGATATACTTTCCTTCTATTCCCGGTTCCAGTTGCCGCGGGAATGGTAATAAGACCAGAGGCCTACATTGTCGTAGTCGGCGCTGGCGGTGCTCTGGGTGTAATGGAAATCCATTGCTCCGTAGAGGGCGCTTCCTTCTTCTTCCTCGCCGATTGACGGGTCTGTGCAAAGGAGTACCCGCACGATGTACGGCTTTGTCATGATTGTTGAGGCATTGTTGTCAAAATCCTTTGTTTTTTCGGTAGGTTTTCCGTCGGTCAGCATTGCCCGGTATACGCCGTATTGATCAGTTCCGATTAAAACTGAAGTTTTTGTAACGCAGAGGGAAATGATGTCGCCTCCGGCACCTGTAGTTTCCTTAATCACGTCATCAGGAGCAGAAACCGTTTTTACCGTTGTTCCGTCAGAGTCGTGCATGGAAAGACTGTTGACTGCGGCATCAATTCTGTTTACTCCGGAAACATCATTAGTAGAGGTTTTTCCTTCTGTTGTATTATAGACTGAATGTAATACAGTTACGGTGTTGCTCAGATTGTCTACATAGTCACTTACTGCAAAGCTTTTCAGGGTTTCGTCGCTTCCGTAGTAAACATAGGTTGCTTCGTCATTTCTTGTTTCGTTTGTATCGCTGGCAGATGTGTTAAAGAAGTGAACGTTGTTTGTTTCATCCCCGTCGCCGTCTTCAAAGTAAACTGCAGAAAGGGTTTTGTGGGTTGCTCCGTTGGTTCCGAATGGTACCGGAGTGTTTACATCTGTGTGTGGGCCATTTAACGGAATGATTCCGTAGTTTCCTGTTTCCTGTACGCCGTAGTTCTGCTCGTAGTTTGAACTCTGGCTGCTGTAGTAGGGACTTCCGCCTCCGATTCTGATGAAGGCTTTCCGGTGCTTTTTGTTAGGGCTGTTTGTACAGAAAAGCTGGATGCTTGCGTCCATCATAAAGTTTGTGTTCTTCAGGTGCGAAATATAGTTTTCAATTGCCTTGCTTACGGCAGTAACTTCTTCCCATTCTCCTTTAACCTTTGAAGAGCAGTAGAGGTGAATGTCCTTAGGTTCGTTACGGCTATATGTTTCGTTGTAAACCGGTGTGTAGGCCAGGGCGTAGATGTATTTGTCGTCAGCAGCAAGCCGGTGGGTGTAATAGCCTGAGTATTCAGAATCGTCAAAATTGTACTTCAGAGAATCTTTAAAGCTTGAATCGTGTGTCCAGCCCTTGTTTTTTGCATTCTTTGTAAGGCCGCCGTTTTCGTCGCTTATTTCCTTAAAGTAGATGCGTCCGTTCTGAAGGTAAAGGTATTCTTTTTCAGTGCCGCTTTCTTCGTCTGTGTTCGTAAAGCGCACGATGGAGTTTATAAAGCCGGAAATGTCCGCTTCTTCAAGTTCTACTTCCTTTCTGATGCTTGAGAAAACCGGGTCAAAGCAGCCGGTAAGCAGTGTAGAAAGCAGAAGTGAAGCAGAAAACAGTGAAGTGAGGGCAGAGCCCCGGTAAATATGACCTGATTTTGCAGAGCCGCCGGTTTTCCCGTTTGTTTTTTTATCTATGTTTGTTCTTTTACAAAAAAGCATTTTATTCCTCATGAATTAAAAAATTAGAAATGGTATCTTACAGAAGCTGAAACCTGTGCAAAGGAGCCTGCGTCGTATTCGATTTCGTCATCAACCTTTGCCCATTCAGGAAGGTAAAGGTAATTTCCTGTAAGGCCGAAAGACCAGCTTTCGTTCAGACGGAAGAAAGAGCCTGCTTCAAACTTTAAAGCCGGACTCGGGAAATATTTTTTGTTCTGGCAGGTTTCAAAGGCAAAACCGCCGCCTACATGAATCGGGAATTCAAATTTTCCCAGAGTCGGCTGCCAGGTGATTCCGAAGGTTACCGGAACGATGGTAAGGCTGTTGCTTCCGATGGTCGGGTTGTAGCCTACCATTAAATCCATTCCTAAAGTGAGGGTGCTGGAAATAAATCTGTGGTATCCCAGTTCAGCGGCTCCTCCCGTGTAAAGCTGGCCTCCTGAAAAAGGGTTTCCAAAGTTCAGGGGGAAGTTTGCAAAGATTCCGATTTTTATATACTGGTCACCTTTTCCGTTCATTTCATATACGAAATTTTGTGTGATATCGTCTTCAGGTGTATCGTTTTCTGCAAAAAAAGGCGCAGAAAAGCAGGTAATAAGTGCAATTAAAATTAAAAAGCGTTTCATTTTTCCTCGTAATTTTTTATAATAGCGTTAGAAGAATATACATTTTTTAGGATATTTTTACAATAAACAATGCAGCTTGCAGGAAGGTAACATATGAGTGCAGTTTTAATTGACGGAAAAGCAATCGCAAAGGAAGTTCGTGAGGATGTGGCAGCAAAGGTTGCCGCATTGAAGGAAAAGGGAGTTTCTCCCTGTCTTGCAGTAATTTTAGTCGGTGAAAACCCGGCCAGCGTTTCATACGTTACGGGAAAGCAGAAGGCACTTGCTGAGGTTGGAATGACTGACCGAAGCCTTCATCTTCCGGAGCACACCACAGAGGAAGAGCTCTTAAAGATTATTGACGATTTGAACAACGACAAGGCGGTTCACGGAATTCTGGTGCAGCTTCCTCTTCCAAAGCACATCAACGAAGAAAAGGTGCTTCTTGCAATCAATCCGGAAAAGGATGTGGACGGTTTCCATCCTGTGAATGTGGGAAATCTTGTAATCGGAAAGAAGGCTTATCTTCCGTGTACACCACATGGAATCATCGTGCTGCTTAAAAAAATGGGGATTGAAACCAGCGGAAAGCATGCCGTTGTAATCGGACGAAGCAATATCGTCGGAAAACCCGTTTCCCTTCTGCTTGCCAGAAAGGACACAAACTGTACAGTTACAATCTGTCACACCGGAACAAAAAACATGGCAGAAATTACCCGCCAGGCAGACATCATCGTTGCCGCAGCCGGCCGTCCTCATACCGTTACAAAGGATATGGTAAAGCCGGGTGCCGTAGTAATCGATGTTGGTGTAAACCGCATTCCTGATTCAACCAAAAAGTCCGGCTTCCATCTGGAAGGTGACTGTGACTTTGCAGACCTTCAGGAGGTCGCAGGCTACATCACACCGGTTCCGGGGGGAGTAGGCCCGATGACAATCAGCATGCTGATGTTTAACACCCTTGAGGCTGCAGAAAGGACTCTGTAATGCGTGATATTCAGAATGAAGAAGATACAAGAAAAATTCCTCTTGATAAGGTTGGGGTTCGGGGCGTCCGCTATCCGGTAACCGTTCTGGATAAAAATCAGAAGGTTCAGGCTACCACGGCCTCTGTTGACCTTTATGTGAATCTTCCCCACAATTTTAAGGGAACCCACATGAGCCGCTTTATTCAGGTTTTTCACAAATATCATTCAGATATCACCATGCAGCACTTCCTTGAGATGCTTGAAGAGATCCGGGCTAAACTGGAAGCCCAGGAAGCCTACGGAAAAATCAGCTTTCCCTATTTTGTGACAAAAAAAGCGCCGGTGAGCGAGAGTGAAGGAATTATGGAATACCGCTGCTCTTATGAAGCCACAGTAGGGGAAGGGGAGAAGAAGTTTTTTGTGAACATCGATGTTCCAATTACCACGCTCTGTCCCTGCAGCAAGGCAATCAGCGAGCACGGTGCCCATAACCAGCGGGGAACGGTTCGGGTAAAGCTTTTGTACTCTGACTTTTTCTGGATTGAAGACATAATTGAAGGAATTGAAAAATGCGCTTCCAGTCCACTTTACTCGGTTCTCAAGAGGAAGGACGAAAAGTTTGTAACTGAGCAGGCTTACGAAAATCCCCGCTTTGTCGAAGATGTTGTGCGTGAGGTTTACCTGTTTTTGCGCTCCTTCCCGGTGAAAAAGCCGTTTAAATGGTTTTCCGTGGAATGCGAAAATGAGGAGTCCATTCACTTCCATAATGCCTACGCCTACACTGAGTTTACCGGAAAGTAGTGGGTCGGATGAGAGGCGGTATTCGCCGGCATTTTCGGACTTCCGCCAACAGAAAAATTATTTCTTTATAATCTGAAAACATGTGGTATAATAAGAAAAGTTTTATGTGAGGTTTATGAGGCGTAAACTTTTCTTTTCTGTTTTAATTTTTACTTCTCTTCTGCTGGCAGCAATTTCGGCTCAGCCTCAGGGGGGGGCGGATGCAACATCCGGAGCAACTGCCCAGCCTCGCCGTGAAGGTAACTATGGCCCTCCATCTGGGATTCCTTCCGGCATGCCCCAGGGAGGACAGCCTGATTCCGCTTCCGGAAAAAGGTTCGGCCCGCCGCCACTTCTTCCCCGAATTGATTTAAGCAAAAGCCTTTACTGGTGCGAAATTTCTCCTTCCGAAGACATAAGTCAGGTTCTTGCCTGCCCGGAGCGTTTTAAAAAGCTTGAAGATACAAAAAATATGAACCTGTACAGGGCCATGGGCAAAAAAGAAGGCTATGCCCTGGTTAAGGCGGATTTTGTTGTTCCGGAAAATTACCGCGGGCACACCCTTGGCTGTCTTATCTCCTATATTCACTTTGCGGAGATTGCCTATGTGAATGGAGCCATGGTAGGTCTTTATGGTTTGTTTCCGCCGATTTCCATAAGTTCATTCTATGTGAGTCATCAGTACCCGGTTCCTGACACCCTTTTGAATTACGGTGGGAACAATACAATCTGCTTTAAGGTTTACTGCCACGGAAAAAGCTCCTTTTCCGGAAAGATTTTTATTTCCGAGATGAAGGATATTACTCAGACTGAGCATAAAATCAATTTCTGGAATTCCTTTGTTTATCTGTTTTTTGCGGGGCTTCTTGTTGCAACCTTTGTTGTTTTTATGATTTTCTATTTTGCAAGGAAAGAAAAAAAAGAGTACATATCCTTTGCCATTCTGAACTTATTTACGGCGATGTTCGTTTCTTTCTTTTTTGCAGGAAGCGTTCCTATTTATGAGTTCCTGAATATTCCGTACAACATTTTTACAAAGCTCTTCCTGTGCTGTTCAGTTTATATTCTTGTCTATCATTATGTGAATTTTCACTTTAATTTTCTGGACTGCAAAGAGATAACCCTTTCAAAAATAATCCGGCACACCCTTTTGGTGATTAAAATTTTTCTGACTTTTTTCATTCAGTCCTACACCGCCTTAATGAAGCTTACTTCATTTATGCTTGCAGTAAGTGCCCTGGAAATTTTTTATGCATTCATCCTGATTCTTTATTCTTTCCGCCGGCCAGAAATGAAGCATAATGCGCGGCTTCTGCTTTATGGAATTGTTCCTCTTGGTTTCTCCTTTGGACTGGATTACATTCTTAGGGTAATAATCCGAATACCTGCAATTCCTTTTGTTTCAATGTTTGGATGGATTATCGAAATCTTCCTTTTTGTAATCGTTTTTGCCGTTCGTTTTGAGCGCCTGGTAAAGAGCAACGAATACCTTACTACTCAGCTTAAAAAAGAGGTTGACCTTCAGACAAAAAATCTGACCATTGCCAACGAAAATCTTGCAAAAGAGATTTTCCGTGCAAATCAGGATCTGGAAATGGCGGCCATTGTTCAGAGAAAATATTTCCCGTCTCCAAACAAGAAATTCAAGGGCTGGGATATGGCCATTTCCTACAATCCCCTTTCCAACGTTTCCGGCGACCTCTACGACTATTATTTTAAGGACGAAGAACTTACGGGATTTTCCCTTTTTGATGTTTCCGGCCACGGCCTTTCTGCCAGCCTTGTTACAATGCTTGCAAAAAATATAATTGCTTCCTCTTTTGAACGGGGGCTTAAGCGAAAAAGCTCTGTTTCGGAAATGCTGCTTTCGATTAATTACCGCATCAATCACGAAAAAGGAACAATCGACAATTATCTTACGGGGCTTCTCTTGAAAATCTCTGAGCCCGATGACAAGGATTCCTGTCTGGTTCAGTTTGCAAATGCCGGACACCCTCATCCTGTTCTGTATTCTAAGAAAAATAAGAGCGCGGCTGAAGTGAAATACAGCGGAACTCAGAAGCATTACGGGGCAATCGGTTTACTGGGAATTGATGTTTCCTTCCCGGAAACCAGTTTTACTGCAGAAAACGGCGACATCCTTATTCTGTACACTGACGGTCTTACGGAATCCATGAACGAAAATATGGAAGCTTTCGGTTTGCAGCGGGTTCTTGATGTGGTTTCAAAAAATGCGGAGTATGGCGCTGCAAAAATCATGGAGAACCTGATTTACGAGCTGGAAAACTTTACAGACAGTGTTCCAAAAACTGACGATATAACCATTGTAATTCTGAAGAAGGAAGAGTCTTCCCTGTATGAAGATTCCGACGAGTCTCAGGACAGTCTTGAACTTCTGGAACCCGACGGGCTTGAACCCGTAGAGCCTGCAAATGAGACTGAAACAGAGGAGCCCGCAAACGAGACACCGTCCGATCCGGAAGTTTAACTTATGGAAGAAGGCACAAATATTTCAAGTGCGTTGATTAATTTCTCTAAAAAGCTGGAAAAGTTTTCAAAGGCTGATGAAAAGAACCGGCGCCTGAATCTGAACCGTCTTAATAAAAAGAACGGAAATGCAGCTCTTTCCCAGAAGCGCCTTAAAGAATCCCTTTTAGAATCAGAAGAAGAAAGACGCACGGCTGTGCTTAATGCCTACAGGGCCTTTAAATTTCCTTCATCTAAGGCAGTTGAAGAGGATGAAAACGCTCTTTCAAAGGCCTACGAAATGTTTAAGGCTGTTTTGGATTTGAACAGGGGCGCTGAAAAAGAAACTGTGGAATTCCGCCATATTGAAATGTACGCTCCTTTCTGCGATAAGGAGTTTTATACTTCGGGCGCAGGTGCTGGTACAGGTTCAGGCAACGGTAAGTTTATCTATCTTGCGGCATGGTTCCGCTTTGAAAAGAAAATAACGGACTATGTTCCGGTAATGAAATGCCGTAATTCCGGCTCTTCTTTTTACCTGGATTTTGAAGAAGCCGAAACACATCTCTTTTCCCCGGAGGAAAAAGAGGTGCTTTCGATAATTGAAAAGGAATTTTACTGTTCTTAGTTCGAATATCGGGTTTTATGAAATCTACAATTACAAAATTGGCTCTCAGCGGGACCCCTGATTGGAAAACGGCAGTTCCGCTTTGCGGTGGCTGAGTGTTTTGCCCAAAGGGCCGTCACGAGTCGCTTCACAAGTGCCAATGCAAGCATTGTCATTTGCTCCGCTTTGTCGCGCCTTCCAAACAGGAACCCCGCTTACGCCAATTTTTGTATTGCATTTGCAAACTCGATATTTGACCTGGTTGCAGGTAATTGGAAAGGTTTCTACCAGCTGCCGCCGCCACCACCGCCGGAGCCTCCGCCTGAGCTGCCGCCGCCACCGCTGGAAGCAGCTGAAGCCAGTGTTGCGGCGATATTCGCAACATTTGACGAGAAATTTGCTTTTCCGAAGGCTGCGTGAACCTTCCTGTCAAAGTAATTTGCAAAGAACATTGACTGGAAGATTGTGTCCGTTCCGTTGTACCACAAAGGCTTTGGAATGTTGATGTCGGTAAAGTGCTTTGCCCAGCGACCTGTAAGGCGGAAAACCATGGCATAGGGAAGTACATTGAAAAAGTAAGAGGCATCGGTTGCAATAAGCTCCTTCAGCTTTGGAACTTCTGCAAGCTTAATGAACTCCTTTAAGCCAAGGAGCTTTCCTGTAACTTCCCTGTTGTAGTCCGTCATATGAACGCAGTACGGAGAAAGAATGACGGCTGCGATTGGAACAAGAAGGGTAATCATTGTAAGGACCCAGTTAAGGTTAGGATCCAGACAGGAATCGGCAACAAAAAAGTAGGAAACAAAGAGTTCTACTGCAAGGAAGACAAAGGTTTTTACGATTGCAAATTTCTTAAAAAGCTTTGCCTTTGAAAATTTGTTCAGGCACCAGCCGCAGAAAATGTTTACTATCGGCGGGAAGACCGCAAGATAGTTATCAATGCCGGAAGCGGTGTTGTTAAAATAGAAAAATGCTGAAAGAACAGAAGGAACAACATAGGCTAAGAAAGCCGTGAATTCTCCGGCATAGAGCTCTTTGTCGCCGTCAAACTCCTTTTTCAGCTCGGACTTGGCTTTCTTCATTTTTTCGCCGAATTCTACCCCCAGCTTGTCCAGATTTACTGTTTTTCCGTAGCGGAAAAGGGCTTTGAAAATCGTCTGCTGATATTTTGGAGCATTTGGATAAAGACCTTTCAACTGTTTTAATTCTATGTGGTCAATCTTCTGCGGGTTGTTTTTTTTAGGTACCTCGATTATCTGCAGGTTTCCCTGCTGTGCAAAATAGGGAATCAGGCAGAAAAGGTCTTCGTTATCAACCTTTCCGTCAATGATATAGCCTACTTCAGAAGCAGAAATGCCTTCCGGCGGATAAAATTCAACGGTCTGAACCGGTTTTTCACGGTCCGTTTTCAGTGCCGCTATAATGAAAATAGCGGAAGAAATAATCGTAAGAAATGAAAGAATGTACAGAAGAACCTTTGAACGGCCGTTTTTCCATTCGTTTTCGTAGTAGCCCTCCGGAAGTGGTGAGTAAAAGGTAATGGCACAGTTTGGTTCGATGTTTTCTACATGACCGTAAACTCTTGATGGTGTAATGGTGTACTCGACATTCAGGTTGTTTCCGTGGCTGCCGGCTTTACCTGAGTGAAGGATAAAATTTGAGGTATCGTAAATCGGTTCTTCAAAATCCATGCAGAAGGTGAATTTTTCAATCGGAACATTCCAGGAAGGTCCTAAAATTGAATGGTAAAGCAGGTCTCTGTAGGGAAAGCGGTCGTCCGGAATGGTGATTTTGTATGTAATCACATACTGCTTGTCGCCGGATATATATTTGCCGGCACTTCCGATTTTGAAAACCGTACAGCCATTTTCTGTATAAACATCGCAGGGGTCATCAATGTCAAGGAGTTCATTTATGAGAGGGTACTCTAAAACAAGAACATTATTGAATTTCAGCTCCAGTCTCTGAAAAATGTTCAGTTTTTTTAAATCCCCTTCGCAGTCTTCAATTTCGTACGGAAAGGCTGTTGAGTCGGGAAGAAAACGGTAAATTCCGTGACGTTCTTCCGTAAAGAACACATCGATGGTTTCCGTAACCGTAATTTCATTGTTTTTTGAAAGACGGCTCTGAACGTCAAAATTTTTGATGTAGTAGCCGCCTTCATCTGCAAAGGCCTGTGTACCCGCAAAAAGCGCTGTCAGAAAAAACAGCGCCGAGAAAAGAGTCTTTGATTTTTTCATCATTTTAACCACTTGTGCCGCTGGTTAGAATTCAACTTTTACGTTGTTTCTTTCGCTTGCGTCATCTACGCTGTACATGTTTTCTTCCTTGAAGTGGAAGATAAGGGCGATGAGGTTCGAAGGAAACATCTGGCACTTGTCGTTGTACTGTTTTACAACGGCATTGTAGTATTTTCTTGAATTCGCAATGTCAACTTCAACGGTTTCAAGCTGATTCTGAAGGTTCTGGAAGTTTTCGCTTGCCTTAAGCTCCGGGTAATTTTCTGCCAGTGCAAAAATGCTTTTGATTGCGCCGGAAATTGCTTTTTCATCTTCAATTTTTTCTGAGTTTGAAGAATGAAGTCCGGAATTGCGTGCCTGAATTACCTTTTCCAGGGTTTCTGCTTCGTGTTTTGTATACCCCTTTACTGTTGAAACCAGGTTTGGAATGAGGTCAAATCTTTTTTTAAGATAGACATCCATTGTGGCGAAGGCCTCTTTTACCTTGTTTCTGAGACGGATAAGGCTGTTGTAGGTAACAATAACAAAAGCGATGATGAGAGCTGCTGCTCCCGAAATGATGTAAGCTGTCATACAGATCTCCTGTGTGAATATTGAGTTTTATAAGTCTTGCTTCAAAATTGGCTCTCAGCGGGAACCCTGATTGAAAAACGGCAGTACCGCTTCGCGGTGGCTGAGTGTTTTTCAATCAGGAACCCCGCTTACGCCAATTTTGAATACGGATTTTAAAACTCTATATTCGCCATAACAAATTTAATATCTCCCGCATTATAAAATACTGAGTTTTCTTAGTAAATAGCTCTTGAGCCCGGGGGACGGATTTCGTTCGTCCGTTATTGTGTTGGGCCCAGAATTGAGCGGGCAACTCTGAAGCCCAGACTTGAGCTTTTTCCGATTGGGGCGCTGGCACTCCGGAAGGTTACGGAGCATAAGTCAGTGTCGTCAATCCAGCTTCCGCCGCGCTTTATGTGGGTTTGCCCCGTGGTCGGTCCGTGAGGATTTACGTGCTCCTGGCCTGAAAGATCTCCTGAAAAATCCCAGCACCATTCGTATACGTTACCGGTCATGTCAAAGAGGTTCAGGGCATTTGCATGCTTCTGGGCAACATCGTGAGTGGTAATGTTGCTGTTTTCTCCGTACCAGCCAACAGCATTGATGTTATCGCTTCCGGCGTACAGATAGTTGCTGTTGTGTTTTCCGTCCCGGGCAGCGTATTCCCATTCTGCTTCAGTCGGGAGCCGGAAGCCGTTTGCATAGAAGTTACAGGTAAGGCGCAGCCAGAGGGCGCTGTCCTGCTTTATATCTGCAAGGTGAGGGCTGTTGTTGATGGTGTAACACGGGGTAAGATTTTTTAAAAGGCTCAGCTTGTTGCAGAAAAGTATTGCATCGAACCAGGTTACGCATTCAACCGGATGCCGGTCTCCCTTTAATTTTGAAGGATTTGTTCCCATTACTGCCTGATACTGCTTCTGGGTTACAGGAACGGTTCCAAGGGCAAAAGTAGAAATTGTAATTTTTGCAGAATTCTGCCCCATGATGAAGGAGCCGCCTTCGATGGTCGTTAAATGCGGCGCCAGAGTATCGGATAATTCTTTGTTCAGAATATTCTGGTCTGAAACTGAACTATGTGCGAGGGGTGTCTTTGGCGGCTGTGCAGCCGGCCCGTTATTTTCATTAAGCCTTGTAACAGGCATTCCGCAGATAGGACAGAAAAAAAAGTTATCAGCAAGCGGGTACTGGCAGTTTATACAGTTCATAAGAAATCCTTGTTTAGAATAATATAACTGATTATACCACGAAATTTTCATTACTAAAAATGAAAATTGACATTTTTGCGGAAATGATAAAAAATGAAATGATAAAATCTCTCAGAGGTAAAGCCATGAATATTTCAGACAAAGAAGCAGCCCATGAAATTGCTGTTACAGGACGAATCGATACGAATACATCTCCCCAGCTTGAGGCTCATATCAAGGAACTTGCAAAAACTACAGATGAAATAATTTTGAATCTGAGTGCCGTTGAATATATTTCCAGCGCAGGACTTCGAGTGCTTTTGATTGCCCACAAACTGATGGCTTCAAAGGGCGGTTCTTTCTCCATAAAAAGCCCTTCAGACTTCTGCCGACAGGTATTTGAAGCCACCGGTATGGACGGCGCTTTGAAGATTGTATAACTGCTTCGAACTTTTCTATTTTCGTTGTAAAAAATGCTGCATTTCATTATATTGTAGGCGAAATATTTACAAAAATGCGTTACTAAACGCCTGAAAGAGGTATATATGGCAGACACAATGCATGCATTGGAAAAGAACCCTAACTGGAAGGGTCGACGAGGTCCTGTTGTCCTGGTAATTATGGACGGCGTTGGATATGGAAAATATGAAGAAGGAGATGCTGTAAAGGCATCTAAAATGAAGTATCTGGACTGGTTCACAAAGAACTGTCCTCATACACAGCTTAAGGCTCACGGAACTGCTGTTGGTCTTCCAACTGACGATGATATGGGTAACTCTGAAGTAGGACACAACGCTATGGGTTGTGGACGCGTTTTTGCTCAGGGTGCTAAGCTTGTTGGTGAATCAATTAAATCCGGCACAATGTTTGAAGGTGCTACATGGAAGAAACTTGTAAAGAATGTTCAGGACAAAAACTCTACATTCCACCTTATGGGTCTTGTTTCTGACGGTAACGTTCACTCTCACATTGACCACCTTAAGGCTATGATTACTCAGGCTCACAAGGAAGGTGTAAAACGCTTGCGCGTACACGCACTTTTGGACGGACGTGATGTTCCTCCAACATCTGCTCTTGAATATTTTGAGCCTCTCGAAAAATTCCTTGCTGAGTTCAGCGATGTAGACTATCAGATTGCTTCTGGTGGTGGTCGTATGTACATCACAATGGACCGCTACGGTGCAGACTGGAGCATGGTAGAACGCGGATGGCACGCTCACGTTCTTGCTGACGGACGCCAGTTCGCTTCTGCTACTGAAGCTATCAACACATACCGCAAGGAAAACTCAGGCCTTCTCGACCAGGATATGCATGAGTTTGTAATTGCAAAAGACGGAAAACCTGTTGGACCTATCGTTGACGGCGACAGTGTAATCTTCTTTAACTTCCGCGGTGACCGCTCTCTTGAAATTACTGCAGCTTTCGAAGAAGACAACTTTACACACTTTGACCGCGTACGCCGCCCAGCTTGTGAATATGCAGGTATGATGGAATACGACGGAGACAACCACAAGCCAGCTCAGTTCCTCGTAAACCCACCAAGCATCGACCGCACAATGGGTGAATATCTTACAAAGACTGGCGTTCATCTTATGGCAATTTCTGAAACTCAGAAATACGGTCACGTTACTTACTTCTTCAACGGTAACCGCCCTGGTGAATTCGACAAGAATCTTGAAACATATATCGAAGTTCCATCTGATGTTGTTCCATTCGAGCAGCGCCCATGGATGAAGTGTGCTGAAATTACTGACAAGGTAATTGAAGCTATCGAAAGCGGAAAATATGACCACATCCGCTTGAACTACCCTAACGGTGATATGGTTGGACACACTGGTGTATTCAACGCTGTTGTATGTTCTATGGAAGGTATGGACCTTCAGCTTGGTCGTCTTAAGGCAGCTATTGAAAAGGCAGGCGGTATCCTCTGTCTTACAGCTGACCACGGAAACTCAGACGATATGTACGAGCACAAGAAGGACGGTTCAGTTGCCCTTGGTGCTGACGGCGAACCAAAGCCAAAGACAAGCCACTCATTGAACCCAGTTCCAGGTATCATTTACGACCCAGAGTACAAGGGAGAATACGACAACACAAAGCTCAACAGCGGCCTTGGAATCAGCTCTTGGCCTAGCACATTGATTGAACTTATGGGCTATATGCCTCCAAAAGATTACGATCCATCTATGATTAATCTCAAGTAGTTTGTTCAAGCAATGTGCGTGCGAGTTTCGGCTTGTCCGAAACTCGGTAAGCAAGACGCGCAGCGGCTTGCTACTTCCTCCAACAGACTAGGATAAGTCTATGCTTATCATGAAATAAGCCCGTGCTTACGCATTGACTTTTCAGGGGGTGCCGGATTTAGAAGGCACCCCTTGTAGTTTATAGCAAAGCTATATAAAACCCGGCATTCGCACCGAAACAGGATATCTAACTATGACTGGCAAAACTCAATTCAAAGGTATTTTAATTCTTCTTTTAACTGCAATCATCTGGGGTTCTTCTTTTGTTGCTCAGGGCCTTGGGGTTGAAAATGTAGACGCCTTTACTTTTATGGGTGTCAGGACAATTCTTGGTTCCTTGTTTCTGCTTCCCATTGTTCTGCTCAGGGATATGCACGCAAAAAAAGGAATGAGCCGGCAGGAAAAAGCAGATTTTAAAATCCGGAACAGAAAAACTGTCATTTACGGCATTATTCTGGGAGTCATTGTCTGTTTTGCCACAAACTTTCAGCAGTTTGCTTTTTATTATTCAACTGCCGGAAAAATTGCCTTCATTACTGCTTCTTACATGTTCTTTGTTCCTGTTGCGGGAGTCCTCTTTCTTCATAAGAAATACCCCTTTGTAACCTGGATTTGTGTGCTTCTTGGATTTACGGGGCTTTACTTTCTTTCATTTAAGACAAACAGCTTTGGTTCTCTGAACAAAGGAGATATTCTTACCTTTATCTGTTCCATTTTCTTCTGTGCTCAGATTCTGCTGATAGAAAAGTTTTCGCCAAAATGCGATGGGGTAAAGCTTTCCTGCGTTGAGTTTTTTACTTCCGGAATCATTACCTGCGTTCTTATGTTCATTTTTGAGAAGCCGGAGTGGTCTTCGATTAAGGCGGCGGGGGGCGCAATCCTTTACTCCGGAATTATGAGCTGCGGAATTGCCTACACCCTTCAGATTGTGGGTCAGAAATACTGTGAAGCAACCATCGCTTCCCTGATTATGTGCATGGAATCAGTTTTTGCCGTTCTTTCTGCGGCAATTGTTCTTCACGAGCGTTTGACTTTCCGGGAGGGCATGGGCTGTGTAATTATGTTTACCGCAATTTTGATTTCCCAGCTTTTTGACATCGTAAAAAGCCGCCTTGAAAAAAAACGGGCGCTTGAAGTGGTCGCTTCGGACTCTGAAGCACAGAACTCGGAATAGATTTAATACAGGCTCTCTTAGTTCTTAGCCTGAAGGCTTGAATCCTTTGAAAGGTATCGTGCCATTTCCGGGTGCTCTTTTCCAAAGCGCAGCGAAGTCGGAATGTATTCGTTCCAGGTTGAGGTGAAAAGGGGCTGGCTGTCCGGAATCTGGGTCATGTCAGAAGGCGTCATAAAGTTAAAATCCAGGTTGTTCTGAATAAAATATTCGTGGATTTTTGGAACGGATGTATCCAGAATGTGTCCTACCACTGTGGAACATACGAATTTTGAGGGATTTGACTGAACTCTGAAGGTGTCGCGCATTTTCTGTTCCCGGAGGGCGCGCTTGTAGGTTCTCTGAGTTTTATGGGTTATAGACACTTTTCTGTGGATTGTGTCGGCGGCAATCGGAAAGTTACGGGAAACATCGTATAAAAGGTTTGCCTGCTGAAGGTATTCCTTTACCATCATTTTTATGGCCTGTCTTTCTTCGCTGGTTACCTTAACTGCAAAGGTGGTCTGAAGGGAAGTTTTCGGATCGCAGGTCATCATGTATTCATTTGTTGAAATATCGGAGCATTTTTCGATTTTGAAGTTCGGATCTGCGTAAAGGGTAAGTCCGTAGAAATTGTCCGTAAGGTCGAAGCCGATTGCAATGTGAGTTCCCTTGAAGGGGTTTCTGTCTACTGTATTCAGCCCTGCCTGAAGAACGGCGCCGGAAGAAATTACCGTGTATTTTGGATTATAAAGCCTTAAGAAGATGTAGGAATCCTGATTTGAAAAAATGCGTTCCGTGTCTTCATTATAGAATTCCGGATAGGAAAGAACATAGCCTTCTTCGTTAAGGGTGGAAGGAATGTTGTAGACAACTTTTTTTGTTGTGGCACAGCTTATAAACAGCAGAAGAATGCTGAAAAGTTCAGGAACAGTCCTGAATCGTGATGTGAAAAACTTTCTGACTTTCATTTTTTTACTCTCTTTATTTCCTGCCCTTAAAATATCACATTCCCCTTTTTTTGAGAACAGAATTCCCGAATTTTTTTTCGACTTTTTAAGCTCTCGGGAACGAATGTTGAGTTTGCAAACTTAGTAAAAATTGGCGTAAGCGGGGTTTTATCTGGTAGCCCTAATCTCGAGTTTGCAAATATGATTTAAAATTGGCGGGAGGGTAGCGGCAGGCGGGCAAAAAAACTCTGCTTGGTTTTTATGCCTCCGGGAATGAATAGCGAGTTTGCAAACTTAGTAAAAATTGGCGTAAGCGGGGTTCCTGATTGGAAAACACTCAGCCACCGCGAAGCGGTACTGCCGTTTTCCAATCAGGGTTCCCGCTGAGAGCCAATTTTGTGGTAGAATCTTCAAAACTCAATATTCGTTCTAGTAGTTTTGTGCTATAAATCTGCCATAATTATGCAAGAATTCTATCAAAAGTTGTGCTATAATGCAAAAAAAGGGGGAACAATATGAACTTTTCTGCAATTTCTCACAGATGTGCCTTTACGGATTCTTATGCTCTGGATAAGGATACTCTGTGCCTTAATATAAAAACAGCCTGCGACATTGATGAGGTTTATGTAATCTGGCATGACCCTGCAAGCTTCAGAAAAACTGAAGACGGTCCCTGGAGAGGCGGCCGGGTTAAGATGGAAAAAGCCTTTTCCCTGAAATATCATATTATCTGGAGCTGTACCGTAAAGCCGCCGTACAAGCGCACGGAATATTATTTTGAGCTTCACGGAAAAGATGAGTGCGGCAAACAGGAAACTTACCTGCTTTTTGAAAATGATTTTGCCCTTCCTTCCCAGTTTGAAGCAAATCCGGATCTTTTCCTCCAATATAAAAATGCCTGGCTGAATCCGGCGGATGTTGTAAGCGTTCCGTCCTGGGTTAAGGATACAATCTGGTATCAGATTATGCCGGACCGCTTCTGTTCCGCAGGAAACTTTCCGAAGCGTCTTAAAAACCGGGAATGGGACGATGTTTCTGACATGCAGTGGCACGACTTTTTTGGCGGTGACCTTCCGGGGGTTACAAGCAAGCTGGATTACTTGAAAGACCTTGGAATTTC
Organism: uncultured Treponema sp.; assembly: GCA_946186185.1. Lineage (GTDB taxonomy): Bacteria > Spirochaetota > Spirochaetia > Treponematales > Treponemataceae > Treponema_D. The sequence continues at coordinate 85,672 of CAMHMJ010000006.1, forward strand.
CGGAATTTATTTTACCCCGATTTTTAAGTCCTGTTCGAACCACAAATATAATATTGAAGACTATTCTCTGATTGATCCGGATTTTGGTACCGATGAGGACATGCGGACTCTTGTTCGTGAGGCTCACAAGCGGGGCATCCGCATCATGATTGACGCGGTGTTCAATCATTCCGGAAACGACTTCCCGATCTGGCTGGATGTTGTTGAAAATGGGGAAAAATCAAAATACAAGGACTGGTTCTTTGTAAACAAGTTCCCGCTGAAAGGAGTTGAAGGGGATACCTCAGACGGACGGTATTTTTCTTTTGACTTTGTAACGGCAATGCCAAAGCTTAACACCAATAATCCTGAGGTTCAGAAGTATTTTACGGACATCTGCAGCCGCTGGGTAAAGGACTGGGATGTGGATGCTATCCGTTTTGACGTTGCAAACGAGGTTTCCCACGATTTTATAAAGGTTCTGCACCGTAAGCTCTGTGCTGAAAAAAAGGACCTGTTCCTTCTTGGAGAAATCTGGACGGACAGCCTTCAGTGGCTTTGCGGCGACGAATACCATTCGGTGATGAATTATCCTTTCATGATTGCGATGGGAAAAATCTTTGCACATTCCGGGGAGCTTTCCCACGAGATGGACAATGTTTATTCTCTTTATTTCAGACAGACCAATACGGCTCTTTTTAACTTCCTTGATACCCATGATACGGGCCGGGCAATCAATGCCTGCAAGAATATGGACGAGTTCTACCAGAAGCTTGTACTCCTGATGAGCATGGAGGGAACTCCCTGTATTTTCTATGGAACAGAAATTGCCGTTGAAGGGGAAAAGGGACCTTATATCAGGCGCCCGATGCCCTGGCACGAGCTTGAACTAAAGGAAAAGCAGGAAATCTTTGCAAATGTAAAGAAAATTATTGCCCTTAGAAATACATATCCTGCCCTGAGGGCTGAAAAAATCCAGTACCTTTCCTATGAAAATAAGGAGCAGGTATGCTTTGAACGAACCAGCGATGACGGAAAACAGACTGTTACAGTCTGCCTGAATCTTTCTGAAGAGGATATGGAAGTGCCTTTGAAAGAAGGACAGAAGGTGCTTTTTGGCGTGAACCATGAAGCTTATGCCAGCGGAAAAATAATCCTTCACAAGGACGGAAGTTTAGTTTTAGGTTAATAGAACAGCCGCGCTAAAATTCTTATAATCCTTTGTAATAATCAATGGCAACAAATTGAAATAAACCGTAAAAAATGTTAGTATCTTCGTAAAGTTAACTTAATTTAAGAGGTTTTGAAAATGCCATATTCTGAGCCAACTGACTTAGCGGTTATAGCATGCCCGGGTGGAGAGTCCTTTGCAGATGCTGTAATCACTCATTTGAAGCACATGTATAAGCACCGGTTCACATTAAAGAACGATGCTGTAGCCAAGAAGTACGCTGTAGAAAAAACACAGCTGATACGGGACATTAACTACAAAAATGATTTGGAGTCTTCGGATTTAATCGTAAGGAAGCCGACGGATGTTTACCGCATTCCTTCATTCAAAGTAGATGCAACTTTCACCTACTTTGCCAATGGCGAGTTCAAAACAGAAATCAATGAATCAATCCGTGGAAAAGACATCTATATCTTCCAGGATGTTGAAAATCACGAGGTAATCAGTCTTAACGGTGGAAAAAACAAGCTTTCACTTTCTGTAAATGACCACCTTATGTGTCTTTTGAACACTATTGATTCAGTACGACAGGCTGGTGTAAAAAGCATTACTCTTGTTGTTCCGGTTTATCCATACAGCCGCCAGCACAAGAAAAAGGGCCGCGAAGGTCTTGCAGCCGCAATGCTCGGTCACATCTACGAAATGCTGGGCGTAACCCGCATTATCACTCTGGACATTCACAGCCGTGAAATCGTAAACGCATTCAATACAATCAATCTTGAAAATCTTCACGCAAGCTACCAGATTATCCGCGAACTGGGAAAAATCGTTGACCTCACAGGAAAAACTGAGGACATGGTTGTTGTTTCTCCGGATACTGGTGCCATCGACAGAAATAAATTCTACGCTTCCGGCCTCAAGCTTCCTCTTGCAATGATTTACAAGGAGCGCGATTACTCCGTTGTAACTCAGAACGCAAAGGACACAAACATCAAGAGCGTAAAGCTTCTTGGTGACGTAAAGGGAAAGGTTGCCTTCCTTGCAGACGATATGCTTGGAACCGGTGGAACCCTCCTCAAGGCTATGAGCTTCCTTAAAGAAAACGGAGCTACAAAGGTAATCGCTGCAATCAGCCTTCCGTTCTTTACCGGAAACGCAATCGAGCTTTTCGATGATGCTTACAAACAGGGCTTGTTCTACCGCGTAATCGGTACAAATGCCGTTTACCACGAAGAGCTTTTGAAGAAGGAATGGTACATCTCAACTGATGTTTCAGGACTTTTTGCAAACGTAATTACCCGCATTCATCACAACCAGTCTATCGGCGACCTTCTTGATAACCGCAACGTTATCGAAAAAATCGTAAAAGGCCAGTCTGAAGGCGACAAGAATGCAAAAAACGCAGACAAGAATTCTGACAAGAATGCATAAAAACTGAAAGTCCGCTCAGGCTTTGAGGTCTGAACGGCGCAACGTTATATAGGGGCGGTGCACTTCATCCGAGGTGCACCGCTTTTTTTGAGCTAGAGCTGATTTCGAACTTATGAATACAAGTAAAAAATTGGCGGGAGGGTAGCGGAATGCGGGCAAAAAAACTCTGCTTGTGGCTGCCGCTTTAGCGGCAATTAATGAGTTCCTTTGCCACAAGCAGCGTTTAGCGCACTAGTGCGCGGTTTTGACCCGCAGGACGCGAACCGGTAGCCAATTTTTTAGTGGATATTACATTTCTCGAAATCAGTTCTATCTCATCTACGGTGCCACGTGAATCTTGAAAGCCTTTGTAAACTGAATGTGCTTTGCCTCGCACCATTCGTGGTAGGCTTCAAGGTCGTCGCCGGCTAAAGGCTTGTTGCAGGGACCCAGGGACTGACGGATAGAAAAGTTCGGTGTTACTTCAATGCAGATTTTTGTCTGTTCCCTGTATTTTGCGTAAACGATGGTGCACCTTCTGTTCTGAACGGAGGAACTGTAACTGCCGACGCAGTTTTTCATGTCCGCCCCAATCTGCCGAAGCTCAACGCTGTTTTTTGCAACATAGAAGCAGTATCGGTCCTTGTCTTCTACCTTCATGTATTCATCTTCCCCGGAAGCGGTTTTGATCTTCTTAAAGTTTTCTCCGCACTTGTATTCCAGGTCCAGGAATTTGCTTTCAATCTCAAAAATGATATTTTCTTCCCGGTAGGTTTTCCTTCCGTCTCCGCCCTCCAGATTCAGGGTGTGCATCCTGTGAACCAGAAAATCGTGAGTGTACACATTAAAGCCTTCGTGCATGATGTCCAGCTTTTCCCGGGGCAGAAGGTGTTCCCGGCAGGTGAGGTACAGGTCGATGGCGTCGGTTATAATGTACTTCGGAATGGCGCTGTCTTCATGGTAGCGGGCGGTGCGTTCAATGCAGTTATAGAGTGCCTTCTGATTATTGTGGCTTGCTTCCAGAACGTCCGTGCAGAAGCTTTTAAGACTTTCCCGGTGGTTGTAAAAAACATCTCCCCCCACAAAGGAAATCATCAGGGGCTTTATAAAGGCGTAAAGACTTTCCGTGCAGCCCTTCTGAAGCAGGTTTACATCGTTTATTCCCAGGTCGTGTAAAAATGCGTAGCAGACAACGCTGTAGGGCTTTTCCTGATAGAGCTTCCGGAGGGTTTTTGTAGGCTTAATGCCTAAACATTCAAACATTTCGTTTTCTGCGGAAGGGGAGTTTCCGGAAGAAAGGGAAGTAAAATCCTTGTCGTAAGGATTCAGGCCCCAGTGCTGGCAGATCTGGTAAAAGTTCACATTGAAGGGGCAGAGCATGTAGCCCACAAGACGCTGAAAGCCCCGGAGTTTTGAAGCAACCGTGGGTTTTATACCGTAAATCGACTGGTATTTTTCCGAAATATTTCCTTCGATGATTTCTGATACGGAAGGGCAGAGTCCCACGTTCACATCTTCCGAATTGATAATGGTTTTCCCGTTTCTGTAGAACCGTTTCGTTAAAAAATTAAGTTCGTACTCGTTTTCGTAGGTTTTGCGGGTATTGGTGGACTCAAAAATGTTCTTGATTTTGAATTTATACAGGTTTTCCTTCTGGATAATGTTATAGCCGTAGGTAACAACGGATTTGTCCGCAATAAAAGGGCCGTTGTATACATGGCCGCACTGGCTTTGAAGGCGGTTATTTGCGAAAGCCATGATTTTTTCCCAGCGCCGGCACCGCTTGCACCAGACCGAGTAGTCGTTTGTATTCACGATTGTTGGAAATACGGACAAAGCCTCTCCCTGACAAGGCTCAATCTTATTGGTGCGGATATTCAATGCCCAGTTTTGATTCAAAGTTTTCACAAGATTTAATATAGCACAGATTTTGGGGTTGTCAAAAATGCATGGCGCCACCGGTTTTGCGGGGGAAAGCCTGCTTCGCGCCTTTGGACCCCCTGGCCTCAAACGCTTGATTTCGACAAGCTCAATCAGCGCGTTTTCGGCACACCCCCTTCTTATGGGGCTCCGTCCCAAGCCCCTGGTTCATTCCTGCTTCCAGTGTTTCCGGCAGCCTCCATACATCCTGTACGCTTCCAACAAGCAGTCCTCCCATGCCCATTTCCAGGGGAAGGGAAATGTCCATGTCGTAGCGGTCGCCTATGCTTAAGATTTCGCTGAAGGAAACGCCGAGTTTTCTGGCAGCCAGTTCAAAGGGCTCTCTTGCGGGCTTCGATTTTTTGCAGGTATCAAGGCCGATAATTTCCGGAAAAAAGTCCGATATTCCGATGGCTTCAAGGGTTCGTCTGGCAGGAAGCACCGGATTGTTTGTTACGCAGATCATCTTGTATTTTTCAGAAAGTTTTTCCAGGGCGTGAATGAGTTTTTCATCCCGCTTCAGGAACTTTTCCGGTTCCAAAAGGGTCTTCCTCATTTCTATGGATTCTTCTATTGATACTCCAAAATGCAGCAGGGTGTTTCCAAGGCTTATTTTCTTTCCCTGGTGCTCATTTTTCCAGTTCCGGCGGTATTCACTGATTATGTTTCTTGCTTCCCGTACGCTGATTCCTTTTTTTGCGGCAATCGAACGGATCTGAACATCCACCTGTTCGATGGCGTAGGCCTCCGAGGTGTAAAGAGTTGAATCAATATCAAAAATGATGGCGGAAAGCTTTTCCGGTATGCGGTAAATCTTCATTTCCGGATTAAAGCTTTCGTTCAGCCCGTAGCGTTTCTTTATTCTGACAAGTTTTCTGGAAGCCGTTACAAGGTCCGGAAAGGCTTTCAGGCTAACCAGAGCAAGGGCAGCGTCTCCTGTAAGCTCTGCATCCGGATTTTCAAGAACACAGAGTTCGGTTTTCACGTCCAGTGCTTTTCGCCTTAAGTAAAGGTCGTTTTTTGCCTGTCCCCCGGTAACCGTCATGTATTCTTCCACTGGAAGACCGTTTTTTCCGGCGGTTTCTTTAAGGGTAAAAACTGCGTTCCGGACATTTTCATCAATTGTTTTCAGGGTAAAATAGCCCTGGCTGTTTTTGTCACTGTAGGCATAGGCGATAATCTGCTCGTAGCTGAAGGCTGAGCCGGATAGCTTTTCGATTTCCGCCTTAAAATTATCCAGAAGACTTCCGCTTTCTTCTATTACAACAGAAAGATTCCACAGCCCCGGAATAACGGAAGGGAGAGTACGGACCCCCGGTGCAAAAACCGGTCTGGAAGAACACAGGTTAATTCCCTCGCTGGAGCCCGAACGGTCGCAGATTTTTCCCTCTTCAAGGGTTCCGGTTCCGATTAAAGCCATTACAAAATCCGGCCCTCCGTAAATCACCGGAATGCCGTCCTCGCTTGCCGTAAAGCCTGCCGGGCCGTCCTTCAAAAAATCCGCGTTTTTTTCTTCCAAAGCATTTGTGTCACAAAAAGGAGCCGCCTTTTCGTAAGCGGTGTCGTCCTTCATAAATCCCGCAATTTTTCCCAGTTTGACGAAGAGAGGGAGTTTTTTTATTTCTTCTTCAGAAAAGCCCGCGTTTTTCAGTGCCTCTTCCGTCCAGTAAGCCGGAAGGAACTTTTCTTCCGGAAGGACGGTTCCTTTTTCCCCTGTAAGGCGCCACACCAGGTATTCCGGCCCGCTGAAAATCGTTGTGGTTCTGCTAAATTCTTCCGGATATTTTTCCCGGAACAGCTTAAGCCGCGGTATAAAAATAGAAGGGGAGGGTTTTGTGTTTTCGCTGCCTGAAGTTACATCACTCTGTTTTTCAGTCCCGTCTCCAGAACAGGCTTCTGAAGTGTTTTTTGTAAGCCCTGATTCTGCTGTCCCGGAGCCAGTTTTTTCATTCCACAAAAGGGTGCAGCCTTCTTCAGAAACCAGGGTTGGTCCGTTCCCGGAAATGCAGACTGCATCCGGTTTTATGCTGTTTTTCTTGCAGATTTTTTCGAATGAAGAATAAAATGCCTTTTCCCACTCCCGGGAAATCCACTTTTTGTCAGAAAGATTTTTTTTATCCGGGGCTGTTTTTGTAGTTCCGGGGTCTGAAGAGGCTGTCCCCGATTCGCCAGTGAGCGAAGCCTGCTCTTCCTCAAAAAAAACAACCCTCTGGGAATCAAGCACTTTACCGTCCTGGTCAATAAGCGCCGTCTTCAGTGAGGTTGTCCCGATGTCTGCACAAAAAACTTTCATGGTTAGAAAATATATCGGATTTCACAGATTTCGGGAAGAATTGCCGTCTATTCTGCCCCTTCGTTTTCGGGAACAGTTTTATACAACCCCGTTTGTGCCGTTGGGTCTTTTGCAGTATTTGTAAGTGAACCAGGCTCCAAGGTACCGGTCTACAAAGCGGCTTGCAAATGCCTTAAACTTCCATTTAAGTGCATAGATTGCGTATTTCCGTCCTTTTACGGCGTTTTTAAGGCAGTGGCGCACAACCTTTGTGCAGTCTTCTCCGTTTTTCACGATTTTTCTGGCTCCGTTACTTGCCACATTTGCAAATTCAGTTAAAACCGGCCCCGGACAAAGGGCGCACACCTTTACGCCTTTTTCCTTCAGTTCTGCCGCAAGTGCCATTGAAAAACTCAGAACGTAGGCCTTCGTTGCTCCGTAAACTGCAAAGTTTCCAAGGGGTAAAAAAGACGCAAGGCTGGCCGTGTTTATCAGAATGCTTCCTTTGTTCATGTACGGGAGGGCGTACCCCGTGATTCCCGTAAGGCTTGTAACATTCAGGTCAATCATGTCCAGTTCCTTCTGGATGTCCGTTTCTTCAAAGGTTCCGTAGGTTCCAAAGCCTGCATTGTTCACTAAAAGGGAAATTTCAAAGCCTGTGGAGCCGTTTTCGCCGGATACCCCGGATTCCGTGGATGAGCTGGAAGTGCCGGTCGAGTTTACAGACCCAAAAGACCCCGCTGCTCTTGATGCCCCTGCTGACTGGCACAAAATGCGCTCGCATTCAAGCAGTGTCCCAAAGGCGCTTACTCCGCTTCGTCCCGAAAGATCAATTTCAATTGCTCTTGTATGAATTCCGGATTTTTCTTCGATTTCACCGGCAAGTGCCTTCAGCTTCTGTATGCGCCGTGCCAGTACCCAGATTTCGTCAACCTTGACAAATTCACTTAAAAGCAGGGCAAAATCCCGTCCCATTCCGCTGGATGCCCCTGTAACAATTGCAATCTTCTTCATAAGCGCATTATAGTAAAAAAATCTTGCATTTGCACCTGTCTGAGCCTAAAATTATAGATGAAATGTTGTATTAAAATTTCAGTTCAAAATTGGCGTAAGCGGGGTTCCTGTTTTGAAGGCACGACAAAGCGGAGCAAATGACAATGCTTGCATTGGCACTTGTGGAGCGACTCGTGACTACCCGTTAGGAAAAACATTCAGCCACCGCGAAGCGGTACTGCCGTTTTTCAAACAGGGTTCCCGCTGAGAGCCAATTTTGGAGCGGAAAAGTAAATACCACAATATTGGATCTATAAAAATGAAAAAGTACAAAAAACCCTTAAACCGAAGCATTTCAATCGGCTGTCTTTCATTTATTCTTTCTCTCTGCGTTGTCCTGAGTATCGTAAATTACATTTCATTTTACCGGGCCCTTTACGAACGCTATAACAATTACCTTTCAGATATCCTTCATCATATCGAATATAAAATCGACACAGACGATTTATACAAATGTACTGTAAGCGGTAAGCCTTCAGAAAACTACGATGAAGTCCAGGCTCTTATGAACGATATGCTTGATACCGGAAGCCTGCACTATCTTTACATAATTACGCCCCTGGATGTTCAGAAAGAGCACACCTGCTTTACCGTAATGACCGGAATGACAAGGGATGAAAGGGAAATTCACTACGATGAACAGAACCTTCTTGGGGATGTTTTCGATGATTTTTCCCCGGAAATCGTCCAAACCTTCGTGGATGCCATGAAAAATCCTGGAAAAATTACCTTTGCAAAGGACAGCGAATCCACCGTCTGGGGAACGGATTATACGGCAATGCTTCCTCTTACCACCAGCGACGGAAACACCTTTACCGTACTTGCCGCCGATATTTCCGTTCATGAGATTTACCGCACTCTATGGCGCCACACCTTCGGAAATATTGCATTAATAATTCTGATTGGTCTTCTGTTTTCTTTCATCTTTATATTCTGGTCAAAGTTCAATATAACCCTGCCCATTGAACAGCTTGAGCACAGCGTCGTTGAATTTGCAGAAACCAGCCACGGACAGAATGATCCAAGCCGGCTTGTCTATAATCAGCCGGACATTCACACCGCCAACGAGGTTGAATCCCTTTCAGATGTCGTAACCCAGATGTCCGGGGATATAAGAAACTACGCAAAAAATATAGTGGAAGCTGAATCTAAAATTTCGGATCTTAAGCAGAGCACTGAAAAACTGGGGGAAATTGCCTTTCAGGATGCCCTTACCCATGTTAAGAATAAGGCTGCCTACGACCTTGCTGTTCAGGGCTTAAACGAAAAAATCAAGTCCGGTAAGGCAAAATTTGCCCTTGTCATGATAGACCTTAATTCCCTGAAGAAGATAAATGACGAATACGGTCACGAAAAGGGAAATATTTACATAACCGGCTCCTGTTCAATCATCTGTACGATTTACACTCATTCTCCTGTTTTCAGAATCGGCGGCGATGAATTCGTCGTAATCCTTGAAAAGGTTGACTACAACTTCCGGGAAGAACTTCTGGAAGCCCTGAACGCCACCGTAAAAGGCTGTGCCCTCAAGACTGAAGCCGAGCCCTGGGAGCGCTTTTCAATGGCTGCCGGAATGGCAGTTTATGATTCCGCTCAGGACAGCGATGCCGATTCCGTCTTTAAGCGGGCCGACAAAATCATGTACGAAAACAAGCAGGCCTACAAAGCGTCAATTCTGGAAGTGTAGAAGAATAAATGCGGCAATTTTGTATTTTTAGATTTTTCAGGTCTTCCGCATTATGAACATTGCAGTAAAAAAAAATTGGCGGTAGGGTAGCGGAATGCAGGCAAAAAAAATCTGTTTGTGGCTGCCGCTTAAGCGGCATTTAATGGGTTCCCTTGCCACAAACAGCGTTTAGCACGCTAGCGTGCGGTTTTGACCTGCAGGACGCGACCGGTAGCCAATTTTTTTTTGATGGAAAATAACTATAATGCGTAAGACCTGTAAAGCGTCACTTATTTCTTGAGAATTTCGGGCTTTTCCTGTATTCTAACTCTATGGGTAAAATTGTTCTTTTTGGTGAGCTGATGCTCCGTTTAAAGCCCTTTGGAAAGGAGCGTTTTTTTCAGTCTCCTTCGCTGAATGCCGTTTTTGGCGGAAGTGAAGCCAATGTTGCCGTCAGCCTTTCTAAATTCAAAAAAGATACTCGTTTTGTTACGGCTCTTCCTTCGAATCCCCTTGGAGAGGCAGCCCTTTCTTCCCTCCGGTATTACGGAGTTTCTGTGGAAGCTGTTCAAAAAGAGGGCCGCCTTGGACTTTATTTTCTTGAAAACGGCGCCTGCCAGAGACCCAGTAATGTTATCTACGACCGGGAAAACAGCGTTTTTTCACTTGCAAAGCCGGATGAATACGACTGGGATTCAATTTTTGAAGATGCCCAGTGGCTTCATATCTCCGGAGTAACTCCTGCAATTTCAGAAAATACAGCCCTCTGCACTAAACGCGCTTTTGAAGAGGCAAAAAAGAGGGGAGTCCGTATCAGCCTTGACCTGAACTATAGAAAAAAACTCTGGAAATGGGGAAAAACTGCTTCTGAAGTTATGCGGGAGCTTTCTTCCTATGCCGATGTCCTTATTGCAAACGAGGAAGATGTTCAGAACTGCCTGAATATTCCCCTTGAAAACAGAAATACCCCCTCAGAAAGCTACAAGGTGCTCTGTAAAAATGTAAAAAAAGAGTTTCCCAATGTAAAATATGTTGCCGTAACCTTCCGCCACAGCGTAAGCGCCGATATCAACTTCTGGACCTGCTTTCTGGACGGAAAAGAGGGCTTTTATGAAAGCACCCGCTACGAAATTCAGAATATCGTGGAGCGGGTAGGGGCAGGAGATTCCTTTGCAGCGGGCCTGATTTATGCCCTTTCCTCCGGGGATTCCTTTTCCAGGGCTCTTTCTTCCGGAAAAGCAGAATTTTCTGAAGGGGAAGCTCTTGATTTTGCAGCGGCTGCCGGCTGCTTAAAGCATTCCATTCACGGAGACTATAATCTTTCAACAAAAGAAGAAGTTTTAGCCCTGGCAAAAGGAAACGGAAGCGGCCGGATTCAGCGATAGTTCCAGCTGTGACCGCTGATAAAAAAGAGGATTTATTGTGCATAAATATCAGAAAGAATGCGATGATTTTTTGATTTCTCAGAAGGTCCTTCCAGTCTGTACTTTTACAGAGAAGGATAAAGCCGTGGAACTTGCCCGTAGCCTTGTTCAGAAAGGTGTTCTTGTAATGGAAATCGCCTACAGAAATGAAAACCTGTATTCCGATATCGATGACTGTATCCGGGAAGTAAAAAAGCAGGTTCCACAGATTCGTGTGGGAGCCGCCACCGTAACAAATCCAAAAATCGCCCTTCGCGCAAAAAAATCCGGCGCCGACTTTCTGGTTTCTCCGGGTTTTAATCCCAAAACCGTACGCTGGGCAAAGCTCAGAAAAATGCCCTTTTATCCCGGCGTCGTAACTCCTTCAGAAATCGAGGTTGCCCGCCAGTACGGTTTTTCCCTCCTAAAGTTCTTTCCTGCCGAAGCCTCAGGGGGAGCTGTTATGCTGAAAAATCTTGCATCTCCTTTTCCGGAAGTCCGGTTCATCGTTTCCGGCGGCATAAACGAACAGAATGAAGAAGCCTACAGGGCGCTTTCAAATGTTTCCGTTATAAGCGGCACTTATTTATCAAAATAAAATGAAGAAAAACAGGCTTTTTTCCATAATCGACAAGGCAATCTACGACTACAATCTCATTCAGGACGGAGACCGGATTTTAATCGGTGCTTCCGGGGGAAAGGATTCAACTGCGCTGATAGAATATTTTTCAAACCGTGTTCGCCGTCCGGATTCCCGCTTTGAATACCTTGCCTTAAATATTCAGACCGAGTTTTCCGGCCCTTTACCTGAAAATATCGTCCGCCTCTTTGATGAATGGAAGGTGCCGTTAAAAGTCATCAAAATTGATGTTCAGGAGCGCTTAAAGGAAGGCAAGAAAATGAACTGCTTCTGGTGTTCAACCCAGCGCCGCACTGAACTGAATAATTTTGCAATGGAAAACGGCTATAATAAAATCGCCCTGGGGCACCATGCAGACGATGTTCTTGAAACTCTTTTAATGAATGCCCTTCACAAAGGTGAGCTTTCCACCATGATTCCCTCCCTGAAGTACGAAAAATATCCGGTGACCGTAATCCGTCCTCTTTATTACGCTTTTGAATCGGAAATCATAGAGCACGCAAAGGAAAACGGTTTTTACGGCTGGACCTGCACCTGTAATTTCCAGGACAACAGCACCCGTAAAGATGCCCGGAAAAAAATCGCCCTTATAACCGACGGCGATATAAAGAAAAAACAGCACCTCTTCGATTCCTTAAAAAACGTGAACACCGACTATCTTCCGTAAACTGCGGTGCGAAGCCGGCAGACACTGTGTCTAACTGACAAATCGGAGTCTCCCGCTGCTCTTCTACCATGCAGTTCTTCTACCATGCAGTTCTTCTACCATTTGCCCATCTTTTCTGTTTGTGCTAATATCAAGCCACTATGATTAAGAGAAATACAGGTTTTACAAATTTAACAGCTGGTTATTTGTTTCCGGAAGTGGCTCGCCGCCGCCGTGAATATCAGGAAAAGAATCCACAGGCAAAAATCATCAGCCTTGGAATAGGAAATACAACTGAGCCTCTGCCGGTTTTCATTGCAAAGGCAATGGCCGATTATTCAATGGCTCTTTCAACAAAAGAAGGTTATTCCGGCTACGGAGACGAGCAGGGTAACACAGACCTCAGAAAGAAAATTGCAGAAGTCTGGTACAAGGGAATGGCAGAAGCCGATGAAGTATTCATTTCAGACGGAGCAAAGTGCGATATCGCCAGAATTCAGACCCTTTTCGGTTCAAAAGTAAAAATCGCCGTTCAGGATCCTGCCTATCCGGTTTATGTTGACGGTTCAGTAATTGTTGGAGCAGCCGGCAAGAACAACGGAAGCGGTTACAAAGGTGTTACATATATGCCTTGTACTCCGGAAAACAGCTTTTTCCCGGACCTTTCAAAAATCAAGAAGAACAGTCTGATTTATTTCTGCTCTCCAAACAATCCGACCGGTGCCTGCGCAACAAAAGAGCAGCTTAAAACTCTTGTTGATTTTGCAAATGCCAACGGCTGCATCATTATCTACGATGCCGCATACCGTGAGTTTATCCGGGACGCTTCTCTTCCAAAAACAATTTTCGAAATTGAAGGAAGCCGCACCTGTTCAATTGAAATCAATTCCTTCAGTAAACCTGCCGGCTTTACCGGTGTCCGCCTCGGCTGGTCCATCGTACCAAAAGAGCTCAAATTTGCTGACGGAACCAGCGTAAACCGTGACTGGAACCGGGTTATGACAACTCTGTTCAACGGTGCTTCAAACGTAGCACAGGCCGGCGGAATTGCCTGCCTTGAGCCGGAAGGCCTTAAAGCTATGAAGGATGTAATCGATTATTACCTTGTAAACGGTGACAAAATTTCAGAAACTCTTCGCGGTGAAAACTTTAAGAAAGCCGGCGTTGAAGTTTACTATACCGGAAACAGCCCTTATGTCTGGGCAAAGTTTACCGGAAGAAAAAGCTGGGATGTTTTTGATAAAATCCTGAATGAAGCAAATGTTGTAACAACTCCGGGAAGCGGCTTCGGTCCTGCCGGCGAAAGCTTCATCCGTTTCAGTTCTTTCGGTCATCAGGAAGACGTAAAGGAAGCCTGTGACCGCCTCTCAAAACTGGTGTTCTAAGCTATTAGGGTGAAGGTTGAGTTTGCTAAATTAATTCAAAATTGGTGGTATCAAACTCAATCTTCGCCTTTATAATTTTAGAACTGTGCTTTATACCCGATGCTGAAGTTCAGTCCGTTATACCATTTGTCATTCATAAAATCGGTAATGCGGCACTTAAGCAGGGTATGAAGCTCGCCGTTAAAAATCTTTGTCTGAAGGTACGGCGTCAGGCAGATTGTATAATCATCAAACAGAGTATCGAAATCCTTCAAATCGTAGAATTCTTTATCCGGGAAAGAAAGGGAAGTCTGTATTCCGAACATAAAATTCTGGTTTTTAATGTACAGATCATCTGAATGAACGTTTATGCTCACACCCAGGGTGTCTTCAATAAAAATAAATTCTTCTACGCTTGTCTGTTTTACCGGCTCCGTGTCATCAGAAGCCGACACTTCCTCATCGTCTTTTTTATCCGTCGGAAGGCTGAAGGCCGTTAAATCGATTCTGCACTTTGAAAGATTCAGTCGCGGTTCAATCAGAAGGTAGGTTTTAATATCCCGGATTGAAAGGTTCTGTTCTGATTTTTTAAACGGAACCTCAGAAACTCCCGCCTGAAGAAAAAGGGATGAGGTGTACATATTTCCAATAAGGAGATTCATTCCCGCTCTCCAGTAAAGGGTGTCGATTACAAGGAAGGCGTCGTCATACTCCTTTGTGTTCAGCGGGCTTCCAAGTCCAGTTGCAAAATCCAGAGTGAAATAGCGGTATACGCAGGCAAATCGTCCGTCAAGATTCAATACAAAGCTGTCGTCCTTTTCGTGGTTTACATATGCGTAAAGTCCTGTTGCAACAGGCTGGCTTTCAAAGTGAATTACATCAGAAATTCCCGCTCCAAAAAGAGGGTAGATTACGCTTCCCGCAATTCCAAGCCAGCTTTCAGTAATGATTGAAGAAATCGGCTGAATTCCAAAGTGCCGTCTTAAAAAAATATCTGACCCGATTGGTTCATAGGTTCCCACAAAAGCGCTCAGGTAATTTGTTGTTCCCGCAAAGGGCTTTCTGATTACTGCGGAAAGCTCGTCCACCTGAAAGGCTGCCGGAGTTTCCTTAAAAATTGAATTGTCGATTAAATCGTTGGTTTTGATTGAAAATTCTCCGTGAAGGATAAAGTTGTCGGAAATATTGAACTGTCCTGCAAAAAACGACTGAATTTTCATCTGCGGATCAAAATCCTCAGAGGTCTTGTCCGAGTCAAAGCCTGCCTTTGCACCTGCAAGGCCGTTAAAACAGAGTTCAGCAAACACCGGATTAAAGCTAAAAAATGTAATAATTGAAAAAAAGGCTCTTAGAATGAGTTTTCTGTTGTTTTTCATGAATGCCTCCCGGAATACACTAGTACTTTCTATTTATCGGCAGATTTTATTCTATTCTTGAAGAAAAATAGCCGAATTATATTAGAATTTATAACCACCCGCCATTTTTGTCTTCTGAATAATTTTTGCTTTTTCTTTTGAATTTTGCTTGAAATATGGCAAAATCGGTATATAATTCTTAAATATGAGCGACTATCTTGATCCGAACAACGAGGAACTGCTCAAGGACTTCTTTGCGGAAGCCGAACAGCAGGTTGATACCCTCGAAAGTAATGTTCTTGTAATTGAAAATGACCCGAATAATCATGAGGCGGTTGACGAAATCTTCCGTGCAGCTCATACGCTGAAAGGTGGTTCTGCAACTGTTGAAATGACGGAGTTATCTGGTTTTACTCATAAAGTAGAGGATGTCCTTGACGAAATCCGTTCCAACAGGCTTTCTGTTGACGAAGACGTTGTGGATGTACTTCTTTCTTCTATCGACGTAATCAAGGCAATGCTGGAAGCGCGTGCAAATGGTTCGGTATATCAGGAAAATATCGATCAGCTTGTTTCACGTCTTCAGGCTTATATTCCGGAAAAGGGCGGTGCAAAAACAAAGCCAAAGCCGCCTAGCGGAACAGGTCCTTCAAAGCCTGCTCCTAAGGCAGCGCCTGCACCTGCTCCTGTTCAGCCGGCAGCTTCAGGCCCGTCTCCATTTACATATCCGGAACTTTCTGAATCTGAATTCATGGAGCTTAAATCTGCCTGTGAAGGAAATCAGAAGGTATGGCGTGTTGCCGTTAAATTTGATGAAAATAACCCTATGAATTCCGTTGGAGGAATTCAGGTATTTGCAGCATTAAAAGCTCTCGGCAGTGTTTTAAAGACTGTTCCGGACTTTGATGCCTTGTATGAAGATGAATTCTATGAGAATGTATTTTATTACATTGCTTCAGATTCTACTGCAGATAAAATTGAAGACACAGCCTTCCTGGGAGATGTAACTATCTGTACAGATGCTCAGGTTATTGAAGGTGCTGTAAGTGCCTCTGGTGGTGCAGGTGTCGGCGTAAGTGCATACGAAACCGAAACTGCAGCTCCTGCAAAAGAAGCTTATACTCCGGAACCGGCTGTGGCTCGAAGAGAACCGGAACCGGTTGTTCATGAAGAAGCAGCTCCTGCTGTAAAGGCAAGTGCTCCGGCTGTATCTGAACCGGCTTCTGCTTCTGGTGCTGCCAGCGCTCCAAAAGAGTCTTCTGACGCTAAAAAAGAAGGTTCTCACGCAGTTCAGCAGAGTTCCGTTCTCCGCGTAGACTCCCGCCGAATTGACTATCTTTTGAACCTTGTAAGTGAAACTGTAATTACAAAGGCTGCCTTTAACCAGCTTGCGGCTAACCTTCAGGAAGAGCTTGGCCGTTTCCAGACTGCAGAAAGTCAGCTTAAGGCACAGATTCACCGTCTTTTCGAACAGCTTCCGGCATATCTGGATCAGCTGCAGGAAGGAAAGAATGCAAAGGATATCCGTGCTTCCGTAATTGCTGAATATGGCGAAATCGACAAAATATTTGATTCTGATGATACTGAATTAAAGAATCTTGCTTCCAAGCTCCGTTCTTCAACCCAGAATCTTGGACGAATCGCTTCTGAACTCCAGGAAGGCGTTATGAAAATCCGAATGGTTCCTATCAACCAGATTTTCAGCCGTTTTCCTCGCGTTGTCCGCGACCTTCAGCGTGATTTGAACAAGAAAGTTGACCTTGTAATTGAAGGTGAAGATACAGAACTTGATAAATCGGTTGTAGAAGATCTTCTCGACCCGATTATGCACTGTGTACGAAACTCTGTTGACCACGGTGTTGAATCTCCGGAAGTTCGAAAGGCTGCCGGAAAGCCGGAAATCGGTCGTGTTCTTCTCAAGGCTTCTAACGAAGGAAACCTTATCGTTATTGATATTGCCGATGACGGTGCCGGAATTGATGCAGAAAAGGTTAAACGAAAGGCTATCGAAAAGGGACTTATCCATCCGGATAAGGTTCTTACGGAAGCTGAAGCTCAGCAGCTGATCTTCCTTCCGGGCTTCTCTACTGCAGATAAGATTACAAATGTTTCCGGCCGTGGTGTAGGTCTCGATGTAGTTAAGACGATGATTGATAAATTGAACGGAACAGTTACAGTTTCTTCTCAGAAAGGAATTGGAACTACCTTCAGTATCAGACTTCCTCTTACACTTGCAATTATTCAGGGACTTCTTGTTCGCGTCGGACATGAAATCTACTCAATCCCGATTGCTTCGGTTATTGAGAGCCAGAGAATTCTGCAGAACGACATTAAAACAATCGATAACTACGAGGTTCTTAATGTCAGAAATGAAGTTATCAGCGTTCTTCGTCTTTCACGCCTCTTTGGTATTGAAGATGCCGTTCAGGACGAATACTGTAATATCGTAATTGTCGGCTCAAAGGATAAAAAAGTCGGAATTATGGTTGATTCCCTTGTTGGAGAGGAAGACGTGGTTATTAAGCCTTTGCGCGACCAGTTCACTAATTCCCCGGGAATCGCCGGTGCATCTATCCTTGGTGATGGTTCCGTTTCTTTGATTATTGATGTTTCGCAGCTTCTTGATCTTAGCGTAAAGCAGGATATAGCGGCTCAGCGTTTGTTAGAGCAGAGTGCTCTGTAGTGAGGTAATATGACTATTGATTCTATACTTGTATCGGATGACTCGGAAGCAGCAGCGGTAGTTTCAATTGCCAATGATTCAGAGCTTGATGAGTCTCGTAAGCAGCAGGCTACCATCGATTTTAAGATGGTTACTTTCTCGCTTTCCGGAAAGGATTATGCCATCGATATCATGTATGTAAAGGAAATTGCAAAAGCAGGACATTTTACTTTTGTTCCAAATGTTCTGCCTTTCGTTGTCGGAGTATATAACCTTCGTGGTGAAATTATTCCGATTCTCGATTTGCGTCTTTTCTTCAATATCGATGTTGTAAAAAAGAGTAAGTCTGCACTGGAAAACCTTTTGATTCTTACCGTTGGAGAACAGACCTTCGGAATCATCGTAGACAAAATCGACAAGGTTGTTGGTGTTCAGAAGAGCTCTATTCAGCCTCCGCATGCGCTTTTCAGTGATGTAAATGTAAATTACATTTCCGGTGTTGTTGAAAGCAATAGGAGACTTTACATTCTCCTTGATATTGAGCGCATTTTCTCAAAGGAAACAATTGAAAATAACCAGCAGTCCATTCAGCCGGTAAAAGCTGCTAATGTCAGCGTAAAGCTTCCAAAGGCTTCTGCCAGCGCTCCTTCTGCTGCAGTAAAAGTTGAAGCTGCACCTGCAAAGGCTGCTGCCGCTTCGGTTTCTGCACCTGCTTCTCAGGAAAACAAAGAAGACGAACAGAACTATAAATTCATAGTTGAAGCTCTTAAAAATTACAAGAAATATAATGTTTCTGACATAAACGAGAGCTGGGTTCGTCATCGCTTTGAAGAATGGAAAAAGGAACGCTCAAAGGACAAGATTCAGATTCAGTCAGATTCTGACGCATCTCTTTTCCTTCAGTCCTTCTGGTCAACCTGTACCGATTCCTGGTGGACAAAGGAATTTGCAGATTCTGTATACAATCTCCTGCCTGATAACAGTGCAAAGCAGATTGTTGTCTGGAATCCGGGCTGCGGAAAGGGTACTGAGACATACTGTCTTGCCTGTGTTCTTGCAAAGCGCTATCCGGATTCGAAAATCAGGATTTATGCTCAGGATATCGATTTGCTGAATGTATCAAACGCTCCTTTGCTCACTGTTCCTGAACGAGAAGCATCCGGCTGGCTTTCTCCGTACCTTTCAAAGAATGCTTCCGGAAAAGATACTTTTACAAAAGAAATAAAAGATAGTATAATGTTTGAATATCATGACTGTCTGCATACGAACGCACTTCCTATGACGGATATTATTTTCGCCCGGGATTTGCTTTCTTTCATCGATGTGTCAGTCCTGAAGAATGTAATTACCGATTTTGAAGAAAAATTAAAAGGTAATGGCTGTCTTATAATTGGAGAGAACGAGGAAATTGAAAAATTCTCGGACTTTATAGAAAACTCAGTAGGTTCGCTTACAGCGTACAAAAAACAATAAATAGGAGTTATTAATGAGAGTAGAGTATATTAATCCTTTCGTTGAAACTTCCTACAGGGTTCTGAAGGAAGTTTTAGGCGGAGCGGATGTAAAACGAGGAAACCTTTACTTGAAGTCGACAGCTATGCCTGTAATGGGTGTTGCAGCTCTTGTTGGTCTTGCAGGAGACGTTGAAGGTCGTGTTCTTTTTGATATGACTATGGAAACTGCCTTGAATATTGCAAGCCGAATGAATGGTGAAGAGCTCAAGGAATTTGATGATCTTGCAAAAGCAACTATCAGTGAGCTTGCAAACCTGATTACTGCTCAGGCAGTAACAAAATTGCACGAGCTTAATTTTAAGTTCGACCTTACACCACCGGCTCTTTTTGCTGGACAGAAGATGGAAATTGCTGCTTTGGGCGGCACTTCAGAAAATGTAGAGGCACTTATCGTTCCTCTTATTACAGAATGTGGAAAAATTGAAGTAAACGTAGCAATACGTGAGCGTGCATAGATTTTAGGAGATAAATATGAAAACAGTAACTGATTTTCCTTCAATCAACGAGCGTCCGCCGGAGGGCGTTAGGGATGATGGCTCAAATTTCAGAGTCATGATAGTTGATGACTCAATGTTCGTTGCGAAACAGCTTGGACAGATTCTTACCAGCGAAGGCTATGAAGTTGTTGCCACAGCAGCTGATGGAAAAGACGGCGTTGATAAGTACAAGGAACTCGCTCCGAATATTGATCTTGTCACAATGGACATCACTATGCCACGTATGGATGGAATTACCGCTCTTGAGCAGATTATGGCATTTGACAAGAACGCAAAGGTTGTAATGGTTAGTGCTCTTGGAAAAGAGGAACTTGTAAAGAAATCTCTTCTTCTTGGCGCAAAGAACTACATCATCAAACCTTTGGACCGCAAAAAGGTTCTTGAAAGAATTGCAGCCTGCCTTAAATAGTTTTAGAACTTTTTAAGCATGAAAAACACCGCTTTACGATTTCTGAAAGACGAAATTCCGGCGGTGTTTTTTATTTAACAGGTTCTTCTTACATCTCTTTTAAATCCCCTTGACTATATCTTCGTTTTTTTAGAAAATCAGAGATATGATGCATGGGTCTATTAATCGTACTTACCTGGAAACTCTTTCATCTTCGGATTTGTCTCAAATTGCAGATGAATACGGTATTGATGTTCCTGAAAAATTAAACCGCGGCTTCCTTATTGCGGAAATTCTTGAAGCTGCTCAGGATGCTGATCTTGTTTCAGATGATTCTGAAGTAACTTTTTCTGATGAAGTTCCTGCACTTCCTGCTTCGGAACTTGTTCCAAAGTCTTATAATTCAACTGAAGTAAAAATTATGCTTCGTAATCCTGCCTGGGCGTTTATTTACTGGAATATCAGTGAGGCTGACCAGATTTCCCTTGAAAGCGCATTTGTAAGCGAAATGAAGCTCAGGGTGAATTCTTTTAGTGAAAAAGACCAGCAGAAGGCTGACGAATATTTTGATGTTCAGATTTCCAGGGAAGATAACGGGCAGTATGTTCTTTTGCCTCCGGGAAAAAAGATTTTCCGAGTAGATCTTCTGTTTAAGCTTGACGGAATTATCGATATTCTTGCGTCTTCAAATATTCTTGAAATGCCAAAAAGTTCTCCTTTCCTTGCAAATATCAGACCTGGAAAGCTTACTGGTATTACACCAATTTTAAAGGCTTCCGGAATGGAAGAGCTTTTGCTTCAGCATTATCAAAATCACAGGGAATCTTTCTCATAAAAATTTCGAGCGGGTAAAAAAATGGCAGAAAAAAAACTTGTACTTGTATTAAAATCTACTTCTGAATATATAAAATACAGCGGGGCAGAGGCAAAAAAATATTTACCGCAGTTAAATCGTTTTTTTGAGTCGATGAACAGTACCTATCTTCCTCTGCTGGATATGTGCGAACGCCTTGAGAATGAGAATGTACCTTTTAAGTTTGGTCTGGTGCTTTCCCCTGTAGTCTGCACGCTTTTCGACGATGCAGAAATTCAGAATCAGTATCTTTCATGGCTTGATAACAGAATCGAAGTTGGCCGAAAAGAACTGGAAAAATCTTCTTATTCTGCAGAAATCACTGACAACGTACGACGCTGTCTTTCGTATAATCAGAAAGCAAAGGAAATCTATACCCGCAGTAAAGGAAAATTAAACAAGAAATTCCTTGAGTTTCACAAAAAAGGTTTGATAGAACTTCTTGCAACCTGCGGAACTGATGCATTTTTGCCTCACTATAACGATATTCCTGAGGTTGTTAATGCTCAGATTGAAACCGGCTTTTTCTCATACAAGGCATTCTTTGGAGAAGTGCCGGACGGATTCTGGCTTCCTGAACTTGGCTATTACCCTGGTTCCGAAGCATTTATCCGTCAGTACGGGTTTAATTATACTATCCTTGATTCGCGCAGTTTCCTTTTTTCAGAAAATACTCCGGAAAAAGGAATTTTTTCTCCGGCCCGATTTGAAAATTCTCTGGTTGCCTTCTGTCGCGACAACAGCACGGATTCTTTGATTTTTGATGAAGACGAAGGTTATGCCAATAATCCGCTTTTTCTTGAAACAAAGCGCGATATAGGTTTCGAACTTTCCCAGAAAGAGCTTTTGCCGTATTTTGGTAAGGATTCTCCGCGATATTCTTTGGGCTACCGTTACTGGGCCCGCTCGGAAGATGAAAAAACAGTTTACAATCAGGAAAAGGCCGGCCAGAAAGTTTCTGAGTTTGCAGAGGATTTCCTTTCAAAAAAAGCGGAACTTCTGAACACAGCTGCTTCCCTGCTGCCGGATGAAAAAAATGTTTCTCTTCTTGTGACTCTTGATCTTGATACTTTCCGCACTGAATGGGCAGAAGGCTTGTTCTGGATTGAAAATCTTTTCAGAAAAGTGTCTTCTTTCGGTGTTTCTTTCGAACTTGCCAAGAATCTTATTGAAAATCAGTATTCCCTTCAGAGAATAAAGCCCTGTTATGGTTCAAATACACCTCTCGGCTACGGCGAAGAACTTCTTTCAAGTAAAAATAACTGGATGATGCGTTATGTCCGCAAGGCTTCTGAGCGAATGGTAGACCTCTCTGACCGCTTCCCGGATGATACAGGCTTAAAAGCCCGGCTTTTGAACCTTGGTGCAAAAGAGCTTTTGATGGCTCAGTCTTCCGGCTGGGCAAAAATGATTGAGGATGACGATTTCCCTGAGTACGCAGAGATGCGCTTTAAGCAGAGCATAAACGATTTTACCGCTGTTTTTGACGCTCTCGGTTCAAAAACTGTCAGCACAGAATGGCTTACAAACCTCGAAAATGCTCACCAGATTTTTCCGTGGATGAATTATAAAATTTTCTGTAAAAAAACGTATTAATGTAGTATATTTAATGTATAGAAAATTCAGGAGGCGTTTTTAATGGAAAAAGAAGAGTTTAAGGAAAAGATGAAAGGCGGATTTGATAAATTTGTCCTTTCTACAAAAAAAGCATTCGGAAAGGCTGGAAGCGCCGTTCAGGATTTCAGTGATAAAAGCGTTATCCGCATTGAAAAAAAACAGTTTGAGTCAAAGCGCGATGCTCAGTACGAAAAACTTGGTGCTTATGTAGCAGGAATTTTCCTTGCCGGGGAACGAACTACTGTATCAAAGGATGAAGAAACTGTTGCTGCTGCTCTTGCTGAGATTATAAAATTCAACGAAGAGATTAAAAACAGGGAAGAAAGCCTTGCTGCAGAAGCAAAAAAATCTTCGGATTCTAAAGAAAGTCCAGAATCCGAGAAGACTGATTCCGAAAAATCAGAGTCTGCTTCTGAGTAATTAAGTTTCTCTGAACGAAAAATACATTTTTTTAGATTAAAGCTGCGTGAATTCTAGTGTCATGCAGCTTTTTTTATTTGGGATTATCACTGTTTTTGTCCTCTATTTACCCCCTGGATAATAATTTTTTTACGAAAAAAATGTTAAATCAAAACACATTTAAAATAAAATATTGTTATATCTGCACTTTTTTTAACAATTTTTCAGCCTTTTTACCGGAAATTCTCCACTTTTTGTCCTCTTACGGCCAGTTTTTCGCCCTTTGTAGCTTTAAAAACTCAACAATTCCCCAAATTTTGTTAAAATATTTGTTATATTTGCAAAAATTCGTAAAAAAAATGAAAAAAAAATAAAATTTGTGTTGACACTTTTTGTTGAATGCTATATATTCATTTTCACCGTCGCACGACAGAGCGACAGACGATGTTTGACAGACA
>CAMHMJ010000007.1 GCA_946186185.1 uncultured Treponema sp.
GGTCAACTTCAGCAACGAGCTGTGATACTTCTACCTGAATCTGCATGCGGTCTTCGTCTGAGTAGATACCGTTTGAAGACTGTACTGCAAGTTCGCGTACACGCTGAAGAATATCTGTTGTTTCCTGAAGATATCCTTCTGTTGTCTGAATGAAAGAAACACCATTTTCAATGTTTCTTGAAGCCTGATTCAATCCACGAATCTGGCTGCGCATCTTTTCTGATACTGCAAGTCCTGAAGCATCATCACCAGCGCGATTGATTCGTTCGCCGGAAGAGAGTTTTTCGATGTTTTTCATGAGCCCGTCATTAGAAATGCCGAGTACACGATCTGCATACAAAGAACTCATGTTGTGATTAATAATCATAGTTGTGCCCTCCATGTCATTATAAAAATACAGAACTTCGTGTTCTGCACTTCTGCCTTTGAGCGGGTTGAAATGCGGATTGCGCCCCCCCATTTCAATTTCAGACCCTGACGGCAGAAATCGTAGGTTTAGCTTAAAGTTAGACCTACCGTTTCTGCCGTTTCAAAGTATGAACGGCACATTTTTCAAAGATCTTATCCACGTCTGAAAGCGTGTAAATAATGTACAATTTAATGGCTGGTGATTTTAAGACTTACTTAAGAGAGCAGGGGACACCGCACATTCTTGAACGAAACCATAAAGGTTTCATTCAAGAATTATAGTACACTATCGAGGTAAAGACAAGAGATTCTTTTATTATCTTGAGTATCCCGAATATTTCTATCCGGGAATTATTTCAAGATATCCCTAGCGAAGCAGACTCAATACGTTCTGGCTCTGGCTATTAGCCTGTGCCAGCATTGCTGTTCCTGCCTGCTGAAGGACAGAATTCTTTGTAAACTCTACCATCTGAGAAGCCATATCAGTATCACGGATTCGTGATTCTGAAGCCTGAAGATTTTCGCTGGCAATGTTCAATCCCTTTACAGAGAATTCCATACGATTCTGGTAAGCACCAAGATCTGCACGCTGCTTGTTAATCTTCTTTAAGCCCTCATCGATAATACCGATGGCGCGGTTGGCATCTTCCGGAGTTGAAAGAGAAATTTTCTCTTCGTTGCCGATTTCACGGATTCCAAGTGCCGTTGAAGACATTGTTCCGATGAATACCTGCATACGCTGATCCATGTTTGCTCCAATATGGAACCACATAGAAGCTGTAACAGTGTTTTCTCCTGTCGGGCGAGCAAAGCGGCCGGTAAGCATATTCATACCGTTGAACTGTGCTGTACTTGCGATACGGTCAACTTCTGATACCAGAGCAGAGATTTCTACCTGAATCTGCATGCGGTCTTCGTCAGAATAAATTCCGTTTGAAGACTGAACTGCAAGTTCACGGATACGCTGCATGATGTCAGTTGTTTCCTGAAGGTAACCTTCTGTTGTCTGGATGAAACTGATACCGTTTGAAGCATTCTGTGAAGCCTGATTCAAACCTCTGATCTGAGAACGCATCTTTTCAGATACTGCAAGACCTGAAGCATCGTCTCCAGCGCGGTTGATTCTTTCGCCTGAAGAAAGCTTTTCCATGTCTTTGTTAAGACCCAGACCTGTGATACCGAGTTGACGGTTGGCATAGATTGCCGACATGTTGTGGTTGATGACCATAGTATTCCTCCTTGGAATATGTAAAAGGTAACATCCTTGTTACCCGAAATTTTGCAAAAATGTGCATATGTATTTACAAGGCTGCATCTACACACTTTTGCAAGTGAAATGCAGTAATTTTTATCCTATTACCACATTTCTATATTTATTTTCGGCCATCACTTAATAAAACTTTAATAAAATTTTTAATTTTTTTTGGAAAAAAATGAATTTTTTATTTAAATAAAAAAAATGGCTCTCAGCGGGAACTCTGCTTAAAAAACGGCAGTATCGCTTCGCGGTGGCTGAGGGTTTTTTTAGCAGGAACCCCGCTTACGCCATTTCTCTATATTGAAAAATAAAATTTCTTTCGCAAAAAAAACATTACAGTTTTAAAACATCGTCAGTCATTTTCAGGAGGGCGCCCATGGCTTTGCCACGATGACTGATTGCATTTTTTTCATCGCTGGAAAGCTCTGCGGCGGTTTTACCCAGGTCTGGAAGATAGAAAATCGGGTCATAGCCAAAGCCTCCGTTTCCGCGGGCTTCTTCGATGTTTTCTATAAGAGTTCCTTCCATGGTTTCCTGAACCACATAAACCCGGCCGTTACCAAGGTACAATACCATGGCACAGGTGTAGTGGGCAGAGCGTGGACCGTTAAAAAATCCGTTTTCCTTTGTGTATAGGGAAGTTTTTTCCGGGTGATTTTTTAATTCATCGTTTAATTCCTGAATTAAAAACCGGTTCTGTTCTTCCTGAGTTATTTTTGATTTATCCGGCTTTCCCTGAGGGAAGAGGGGGCCGGCATAGCGGGCTGAATATATTCCGGGGTTTCCGTTGAGGGCGGAAACACATATACCAGAATCGTCTGCAATTACCGGCTGTTTTACAATCTGGTACAGTGCTTTTGCTTTTATAAGACTGTTTTCATAAAAATCAGTTCCAGTTTCCTCCGGATTAAAGTGAATGCCTTCATCCTTTGGAATTACAATCTGGTGATCTTCCAGTATTTCTGAAAGCTCACGTTTTTTATTCAGGTTTCCTGTAGCAAGATATATTTTCATAGTGATGAAAATATATCTTTATGAGCCTTTTTTTTCAATTATGATAACAGTTTTTGTAAACAGGTTTTAATCTTCCTTATAATCTGAAGTATTGTTTTTCTCTGTATTTCCAATAATTCTTTCAGCATTTAAAAGGTACTGTCCAACCTGTTTTTCCTTCATATTTACAATTTCTCCAATTGCCCTGTTCGTGGGACATACATATCTTGCCCTTTCATTTACCCTGCTGGTTTTAAAAAGCCACTTTGAAGTATGAAATTCATACAGTTCCCTGTCTGCGTCTGGAACTTTCTCATCCTGCCCGTTTTTAATAATCCGGACAAGAAGTTTTCTGTGCTGAAAGAAAGAAAAATCCCGGGTTCTTTTGTAGCTTTCGTAATTCTGGATTCTTTTTGAAAGGGTCTTTTTTAATGTGTTTACGGCATTTTCAAGACGTTCTTTTTCGATATTGCAGTATTCTGCAACTGCTTCAATGTTTTCTTCTGTAAGATAATAGCTGGATTTCAGGGCAAGGAGCAGGGTAACCTTCTTTTTCCGTTCAAGTTTTTTTTCAATAAAGATTTTATCTGATTCAGAAGTTTCTTTGAGTTCAGTCGGGGAAGTCCTGATTTGAGGTGAGGTCAGTTCTTTTCCGCTTTCATAGGCTGCAGGTGAAAGGGAAGCGGGGAGCTCTGAAATTCTGTTTTTGGGTGCATATGGAGCTCTGTCAAACTGATTGGAATCATATGGCTTAAAATGCATTATCTTGTATTCGTATTCTTCTCTGCGGTAATTTTCTACCTGATGTTCATATTCTGATTCCTGAATATCGCACACGGTGCTGAGTTGTTCTACTTCCCGTTTATTATCTCGTAAAATCGACTTAATTACCAGGTGTACAAGTCCAATAATGTAGGTTCTAAAGGCTGAAGTATCCTGTTTGTAGTTAGCAAAAATTGATGACTTGATTTTGTCTATCCTGAGATAGATTTCTCCAAAAAGTTCCGGCTGTGTACTTTTTATTCCATAGAGTCTTGGATTATTAAAGATTTCTCTGGCGATGAAATCCAGTGCCTGTTTTTCTGAAATTACTCTCTCCTTTACGAGTCCCGGAAGGGCCTCCATTTCAAAAATTTGGTTTTTCATCTTTTTTCCTTATTTTTTTTTCGCCATCTTTTCCGAAAAGGCGTGTTAATATTTTTACGGTTTAAAAATAACAAAAATTTAATTAAAAAATAGGAAATAATTCACTTGAGATGGCTTTACTGTGAGAAAAAATTCAAAATTATATAATCCGAAATTACATAATTCGGGCAAATTCTTTAACTATCCGGGGGATAAGGTTTTCAAGGCGTCCCTCGCAGCTTAAACCTGAGGCATTCTTGTGTCCGCCGCCACCGAATCTTGAAGCAACAAGACTTACATCAACCTTGTCTTTGCTTCTTAAGCCGCCGGTACAGTTGTTTTCTGATTCCTGCCGTAAAAATACCACTGCTTCAACTCCCTGTACTGCAAGAAAGGAAGAATAGAGCATGTCTGAATCCCGGCCTTCCTGACCATATTTATGAGTGTCTTCCATGGTTTCATATGTAAGAACAAGTTTTCCGTCAAGATAGCGTTCTGCCCGGGAAAGAAGAATTCCTAAAAGCTTTCTTGTGCTGTAAGGCTTTCCTCCGGTCATTTTGTCGTAGGTTTTTCTTGGGTCAGCACCTGCTTCCAAAAGACGTGAAATCTGAACCAGAACATTTGCATCGTCTTTGGAAAGAAATCTGAAGAACCCTGTGTCCGTCATTGTTCCAAAATAAAGGATTTTTGCAGTTTCTTCCGGGAGCTTTCCGCATGTTTTTTCGTAAAGCACCTGAATCAAAAGGGAAGCAGCCGGGGATGAGGGATCTACAATGGAAACTGAGTTTTCCGGGCAGGCTGAAGTTTTGTGATGATCTATTACAAAGGTGTCCAAACCTTTAAAATCTCCGTCAATGTCACCGAGCCTGGAAAGTTCTGAGCAGTCGGCAATAAAAAGACCGGTACGTTTTCTTTCCTCTTCGCTTAAAAAATCCATTTCGTTTGAGAAAAAACTTTCGTATTCTTTTATTTCTGTCCGCTTGAAAGGTCCTGCAGAAAGAAGCTGGCATGGCTTGTTGTAAAAATCAAGAACTGCTTTTATGCCCAGACAGCTTGAAATACAGTCTCCGTCAGGTTCCTTGTGACCTGCGATATAAAAAAAATCATGATTCTGGATAAAATCTTTAAAGGCAGCAAGCTGTTCGTCTGTAATTTCTTTCATAGCGGCATTATAGCAATTATTCAAAAAGGGGGGAAGTATGAAGGAGTGAAGTATGAGGTATGAGGTATGAGGTATGAAAAGGGGGCGGAAGCAAAAAAATACGAAAGAATTTGTGTTGTGCTATGCTTTCAGTACAACTTGATTCTTTCGTATTTTAAAAAAGAAATTATTTTAGGGAGTGACTTATAAGTATAAGTTTCACGAAATATTAAAGTTCGATTTCTTCCAGGGTGTCTTTATCGCTGCCTTCTACTTTTTTGTGGTAGTCAACAACGCCCCAGGTTGAGTTTTTTTTGTCAACCGGAATTGTAAGAATTACCTTGTGGAATTCACCGCTTTTTTTAATAACGGTCATGAAAGGCTTCACTTTTCCAGCCTTGAGTTCACGAATCTGAAGCTTTCTTGGGTTCTCAGGTGAACTTTTGTTCCATTTTTTTGGAATAACGGTTTTTCCTACGCCAACTTTATTTTTTGCATAAATGATGATATAGGCCTCTTTTGAATCGAGGATTTTATAGATTGGAACCTGAATGTATGAAAGTTCAGACCAGTTTTTTTCACTGGTTTCGTTGTATGCAACCGGAACTGCAAAGGATGCGGTTACTGCTGCAATTGCGATGGCGATGGCACAAAGTAGTTTCTTCATAAGTTCTCCTGAAAAATTGCAAATTACATTAAATTATGCCGAGCATAATTGCTTTGATAGTGTGCTTTCTGTTCTCTGCTTCGTCCCAGACAAGGCTTTTTTCACTTTCAAAAACTTCTTCCGTTACTTCCTGACCTTTTACGGCCGGCAGACAGTGGAGGAAAATGGTTTCCTTTTTTCCTGTCCTGTTCATCAGGTCTTTGTTTACCTGATATGGCGAAAGAAGTTTTATCCTCTGATCCTTTAAGGCTTCTTCTCCCATTGAAACCCACACGTCTGTGTAAAGAGCATCGGCACCTTCTATTACATCCATTTTATCACTAATTTGAATTTTTGCACCAGATTTTTTTGCAAAAGGCTCACAAATTGCCTTAATTTCTTCATCCGGGAAGAGTTCTTTAGGACTCCAGATGGCAAAATCCATTCCCATCTTTGCGGAAATGAGCATCATGGATCGGGCAACATTGTTTCTTCCGTCACCGCAGAAAACCCACTTCAAGCCTTTTAAAGTTCCGAACTGTTCTTTCATTGTCATAATGTCAGCCAGAGCCTGAGTAGGGTGGAAGGAATCTGTAAGGCCGTTGATTACAGGGATTCCCGAGTATTTTGCAAGTTCTTCTACATGCTCCTGCTTAAAGCCGCGGAATTCAATAGCGCTGAACATTCTTCCCAGAACCCGGGCTGTGTCTTTAACGCTTTCTTTTCCACCGAGCTGAATGTCGTCGGTTGACATAAATACAGGATGGCCGCCTTCTTCGCCGAAAGCAGTTTCAAAAGAACTTCTTGTTCGAGTTGAGCGTTTTTCGAAAATGAGGGCAATGGTCTTTCCCTGAAATCTCTGGTGAACTTCTCCTCTGTGAGCTTCTGCCTTTACCTTAATAGCCAGGTTTAAAAGCGTTTCAATTTCTTCCGGTTCCCAGTCTATCCAGTTTAAAAGAGAACGGCCTTTAAAAGGCGCCTTGAATGTTTCCATAATTGATTCCTTGAAATAAAGGTATTGGACAGCCTTGTGTTTAAGCTGTTTTTCTGTAGTTTTATCTGAAACGAAAGTAAGCGCTCAGGTTAAAACAAAAAAATCCTGCAAAATCTTGCAGGATTACTTTAGCGAAAATAGGGCTTGAACCTATGACCTACCGGATATGAGCCGGGTGCTCTACCAGCTGAGCTATTTCGCCGTAAGATGTGTTAGAATATATCAGAGGCGAAAAAAAATGTCAATAGCAGAAAATAGAAAAAATGAAAAAATATAGTCATAATTTCGAGTTTTATAAAATGTCCATAAAAAAATGGGCTCTCAGCGGGAACCCTGTTTACGCCAATTTTTGTATTATATTTACAAACTCGAAGTTATGACTATCTATCTTAGAAATGTGTTTTTAACTTTTTTTCTGGCTGTGTCTAGAAGGGTCTGTTCTTCTTCTCGGGAATAGGGCTGGAGATTTTCGAAAGTTTTGGAAAGGCAGGATATGTTGGAAAAATGTGCAAGGTACCAGCTGGCGTCTTTATTCAGAAGAGATGAAATATTTTCTATATCATCTTTTGTGGTGATTCCGGGTACTAAAACCGTGCGGATTTCGTAGGACTTTGGGGGAAGGTCGGAAATGATTTTTATGGATTTTTTTATTTTTTCTGCAAGGGCGGTTTTTAATTTTTCCGGGACTGAGTTCTGAGCTATCGCAGTTTCCTGAGTGTTCACTGCCTTGGTCTGGGAGGTTTTCATTCTGTCCTGAGAATCGTTTTGGGGTTCTGAATTTCTGCTGTATTCAATCAGCATTTCAAAATATTTTTCTGGACTTGTTTTTACATCCAGTGCAACATAATCTGGCCTTGTTTCAGGATTTTCTAAGATTTCTTCAAGCTTTTCAGGGAAGGTTCCGTTGGTGTCGAGTTTTGTTTTATATCCCAGTTTCTTTGCCCTGGAAAGTATTTCTTTTGTCCTGGAGTTTAAAAGGGGTTCCCCGCCTGAAATGACTAGCCCCGAAAGCACGTTTTTTCTTCTTTCAAGGTGGGTGAATAAATCTTCTATACTAACAAGATTCTCGTTTTCCTGTTCCTGCAATAAAAGAGGGAGAACCAGTTCTCTGTTCTGGCAGTAGGGGCAGCGAAGGTTACAGCCAGGAAGAAAGAATGCAGAGGAAAGCACAGACGGAAAATCCACAAGTGTTGTTTTTATCAGAATTCCGTCTTTTTTCTGCTTTCTGCTTTCCTGTTTTTCCCCGCTGCCGTTCATCGGCTTAGTAAGCCTCTGCTTTTACAAGGATTTTATCGAAAATAAGCTCCAGTTCTTCAACATTGTGACCCCGGGCAATTTCGTTCTTGTCTGAATCATAAAGGATTACAGTAGGAGAAGCAAAAACTCCTTTTGATGCAGCTTTTGAAAGGCCTTCGTCAGTATCTACATCAACGTAGGTTCCTTCAAGAGGAATGTTTTTCATAAAATCTTTAACGGGAGGACAGTTTGGACAGGTTTTCTTTGCGAAAAGCTCGTAACTGTAGCTTTCCTCAGAGGAAACTTCCATTGCGTTATTTTCAGCTGAAATTCCGGCAGCGCTTTCAAGTGCAGTTTCGGCACTTTTTTCAGAGATGTATGAGTCTGCTTTTGCCTCTGAATCTGAATAATTTTCAATGTCAAAGGTTTTTCTGAGCTCGAACTCGTCTTTTTTACCTTTGTTCCAGTTTTTTACGGCTCTGTAGTAGCCTACGATTCGGGCGTAAACTTCAGTTTCGGTTCCGTGAACATCTTTAAGTTCTGCCTGAATCTTTTCGATTTCTGCCTGAACTTCTTCCAGACTTCGAGACTTGTCCTCTTTTCTCATTTTTAATTTCCTCCCAAAAACTTTTCGTTTATAAATTTAAATTTTATGCTGTGCAGTGTCAATTATTTTTCGAAATAATTTTCTGTTTTTCTTCTTCAAGTTCAGCAAGCTGCTGTTTTAATTCCATTATGCGCTCTTCCTTACATTTAGGGCATTCAAAGTGTTCTCCGGAAATATAGCCGTGAATCGGACAGATTGAATAAACCGGCGAAATTGTAAGGTACGGTATTTTGTAGTTTTCGAAAACTTTTTTTACAAGGTCCCGGGTAGTCCTCCAGTCTTTTATCTGTTCTCCTACAAAGGTATGGAATACTGTTCCGCCGGTATAGCGGGTCTGGAGACTTTCCTGATGATCCAGTGCTTCAAAAATGTCGGCAGTATAATCTACCGGAAGCTGGGTTGAGTTTGTGTAATATGGGTCCCGGGTTCCGCTGGTGATGATGTCCGGGAACTGCTCCTTGTCGTGGCGGGCAAGGCGGTAAGAGGTGCTTTCAGCAGGTGTTGCTTCAAGGTTGAAGAGCTCTCCAGTTTCTTCCTGATACTGCTGCATTTTTTCCCTCATGTGGTCCAGAACCTCTTCCGTGAAGGCCTTTCCCTTAGGGTCTGCAATGGAAACTCCAAGGAAGTTCAGGCAGCATTCGTTCATTCCGCAGAGACCGATTGTGTTAAAGTGGTTATTGAGGGTCTTTAAGTAGCGTCTTGTGTAGGGGAAAAGTCCGCCGTCGTAAAGCTTCTGGATAACCTTTCGTTTTATGGAAAGGCTTTCCTTTGCTAAATCCATAAGGTAGTCAAGGCGGGCGTAGAAATCCTTCTTTGTTTTTGTAAGGTAACCAATCTGAGGAAGGTTGATTGTTACAACGCCAAGGCTTCCTGTAAACTCGTCGCTTCCGAAAAGTCCGCCGCCACGCTTTTTAAGCTCCCTTTTATCAAGGCGGAGGCGGCAGCACATTGAACGGACATCGCTTGGGTCCAGGTCAGAGTTTATGAAGTTCTGGAAATATGGGGTTCCGTACTGTCCTGTCATTTCAAACAGAAGCTGTGCGTTTTCGCTGTCCCAGTCAAAGTTTTTTGTAATGTTATAGGTTGGAATAGGGTAGCCGAAGCCACGGCCGTTTGCGTCACCCTTGAGCATGATTTTTATGAAGAGGCGGTTGATTAAGTCCATTTCCTTCTGGCAGTCGCCGTAGGTAAAATCCTGCTCCTTTCCGCCTACAATGGCTTTTTTATTTTTAAGGTCATCCGGGCATACCCAGTCCAGGGTGATGTTTGTAAAGGGCGCCTGGCTTCCCCAGCGGCTCGGTGTATTGATTCCAAAAACATAGCTCTGAAGGCACTGTTCAACTTCCTTTTCGGAAAGGTTATCTTTTTTTACAAACGGAGCCAGATATGTGTCAAAAGAACTGAAAGCCTGTGCTCCCGCCCATTCATTCTGCAAAACTCCAAGGAAGTTTACCATCTGGTTTACAAGAGTTGAAAGATGACTTGCAGGTTTCGATGTGATCTTGTCCGGAACGCCTCCCAGTCCTTCCTGAATCAGCTGACGGAGACTCCAGCCGGCACAGTAGCCTGAGAACATGGAAAGGTCGTGGAGGTGAAATGCAGCCTTTTTGTGTGCGTCGGCAATTTCCTTTGTGTAAATGTTGTTAAGCCAGTAATTTGCGGTAATTGTCCCCGAGTTATGAAGAATTAAGCCTCCAAGACTGAAGTTTACGTTTGCGTTTTCGTTTACTCGCCAGTCGCTCTGGGCAAGGTAGCCGTCCATGGTTTTATTGATGTCCAGCATGAGTTTTTTGGTGTCACGCATTGCCTCGTGCTTTGCGCGGTACAGGATGTAGGCTTTTGCAACCTCAACCTCGCTGTTTTCGATAAGAACGGTTTCAACGATATCCTGAATTTCTTCTATGGCAGGAATTGAATGAGCCCGGGCACCCGCAAGTTTTATGCGAAGATGCTCTTCTACGTCGTCTGTGAGTTTTTCAGCTTTTTCCGGATCCTGATGAAGTTCAACGGCAACGATGGCTTTTCCGATAGCCGTTTCAATTTTTTTTCTGTCGTAGGGTGCAATTTCGCCGGAGCGTTTTACAACCGCTTTAATGAAATTTTTTGTTTCTTCATCTTTGC
Organism: uncultured Treponema sp.; assembly: GCA_946186185.1. Taxonomy (GTDB): domain Bacteria; phylum Spirochaetota; class Spirochaetia; order Treponematales; family Treponemataceae; genus Treponema_D. Next base: position 10,530 of record CAMHMJ010000007.1, read on the forward strand.
TTGAACCTAAAAAACTTTTCCATTCCGGAAATACTGGGGTTTCATTCATTTTTTTATTCCTGTTACTTATTTTTTTTATTTATCTGAATCCGTTTTTTCTGCTTCTGCGTTTTTGATTTCCGTTACAAACTCTTCAAGGGTTTCAAAATGCTTGTAGGCCGAGGCAAAACGGATGTATGCAACCTTATCCAGCTTGTACAGATGATGAAGCACAAGTTCTCCCAGCTCGGAGGTTGTAATTTCCCGGGCTGATTTTCCCATCATGATTGCATCGTCTTCAATTTCGTTTACAAGATTGTCTATTGAGGTGGTGGTGATTGAGCGTTTTTCCAGGGCCCGTTCAATTCCTTTTGCAAGCTTTAAGTGATCAAAGGGCTGGCGTCTTCCGTCCCGCTTTACGACCATGAAGGGTTTTTCTTCAACCCGTTCGTAACTGGTAAAGCGGTACCCGCAGGAAATACATTCCCGCCTTCGTCTTATGCTTTCACCGTTTGCCATTGTCCTTGATTCGACAACTTTGTCGTCAAGGCTTCCGCAGTATGGACAACGCATAAATTTCCTCCCACATCTATAGCGTCTTTTTGTATCTTATCTATCATAAAACACAATATGCAAAAAAAGCAAGCATTTTTTTCTGAAGGCGGCATCTTTTTTTATGCCGGCTATTTTTTCTTCCGCTTCTTTTTAAGGCTTCGTTCGCTTAAGGGTTCTTCCGGAATATTCCGTTCCAGGTATTCTTTTACGGCCACCAGAATAAAGACTAGCCGGAAAAGCCATGGAAGCCAGGAGCCCAGAATTGAATAGACGGTTTTTTTATGGGCGTAAACCGGAATGTTATAATAGCCAGCCTTTTCTTCAAACAGCGGCATGTCAAAAAGAATTTCTCCCTTTGGCGAAATTACGCAGGAGTAGCCGGAGTTTGTTGAGCGGGCAAGGGTTGTCCTCAGCTCTATCGCCCGGAAGCTTGAGACAACAAAATGCTGGTACTCCGAGGTTATCTGCTGAGACCAGGAATCGTCGGTGAGGTTTATCAGAAGCTCGCTTCCGTTTTTGAACATGGGAATACACACATCCGGGAAAGAATCGTCATAGCAGATTGGAGTTGATACCCGGACTAATGGAGGTTCCTTTTCCTTTGCTTTCTGCTGTTCTGCGCTGTCCTTCAGATTGATGACGCTTACCGGCGGAATAACCTTATTTTTCGGGGCACTTCCTTTTATATCGTAGTAGACATACTGGTTTCCCGGATGCCAGCCCGTTGGAAGCTGCAGCTTGTTTTTCAGGAATGAAGCGAAGGCAGGAATATCGGCAAAGGGAATAACTTCTGCAAAGGGTACAAGGTGCATCTTTCCGTAAAAGCCCCGGAATTCTCCCTTCTGGTCAAAAAGGAGGGTTGCATTAACGGACTGCCGCGGGCTTTCATTTATTACATAGGAGCCTCCGAAGATGAAGGGCACTCCCGTATTCTTTATAAAATCTGTAAGGTGGTTTCCGGAAGGAGCATATTTATAGTGAACCGCTGCGGATGGAAAAGAGTATCTGAGGCAGCCTTCACTCCAGACTACTAAATCCGGTTTTATTCCTTCGTTTTTCAGCTCTTCGATTTTATCGGTTGTAAGTCTCTGGCTTACCCGGATAGTTTCGTTGTCATCCTTCTGTTTCCATGGATCTTTATTCTGCTGAACCATAACGGTTCCCAGGTATTTCACCGGCGGATTTTTTTCAAGAACTCTGTATGCTCCGTACAGGAGGCTGAGTAAAAAGAGGGATGCAAAAAGTATAAGTCCTGAGGAAAGAGAATGTACCACAGGATATTTTCTTCTGATTTTGGAGTATTTTTTTGCAACCAGGTGCTGCAAAACCTTCGGTTCTTCGACTGCCGTAATAAAGCATTCTGAAAGAAGGGCTGCAAAATATGAAGCAAAAAAGGTGAGTCCGTAGGTTCCCGTTATGTCTGCAATTTGGGTCAGAAGGGAAAAGCGGTAAAGTCCCATGGAAAGGGTTCCCCAGGGATATCCCAGAAAGCCGATGGACTTCATGTGTTCATAGAAAACATATACTGCTGCAAAATAAAGGCTCCGCATAGGAATGAAGGAGGTGTAAGAAAGGCTTTTTCGTTCCCGGAGAGGTCTTGTGCGTTTTGACTTTGCAAAAGGAAGGTAAAGTACAAGCCCTGCCGCAAAGCCTTCAAGACTGGTTCCAAAGCAGGTAAAAAACAGGGTGATGAAGGCAAATTCCTTAAAGCATCCCAGCCACCAGCTTGATAAAAGCTGGGTTAAAAAGGTCAGAAGGGCAAAATTCAAGCCGGCTTCAAGATATGAGTTTTGTTTTATGTATACAAAGTAAAACGGAATAAGTGCAAGAAATGCCAGAACCGGAGAACCAAAGTGAAGAAGGTTATTCGGCAGAGAAGCGGCAATCAGCACAGAAGAAAAAATAATATAAAAAACTTGTAAAATTCGATTCATTGATTTAATATTTTATTCATATAAATTAAAAAACTCAATAACTCGATTGTATGTTGTTCGTGTTTCGTGTGAGGTTTTAGAGCTCTATGGAAGAGATTTTTTCAGTACATCAGGAAGAATACGGAGTGAAGCCTGATGTTGTAGTAAAAGCACCGGGAAGATTTCACTTAATCGGTGAACATTCCTGGTTCTTCAAGGATAAAACGCTTTCAATGGCAGTAAATCTGCCTGTATATATAAGTGCATCAAAACGAAAGGATTCTTCGGTTCGCGTATATTTTGTTCAGATGAGTGACAGAAAACGGGCGAACCTTACTTCCCTTAAGTTCAAGAAGGAAGATAAGTGGGCAAATGCCGTAAAAGCCATATTTTATGGTTTTGCCTCAGGCGGATTTGAAGTTTCCGGAACCGACATTACGATTTATTCTGAGATTCTGCCCTCTGCGGGCTTTGGCATTACCTCTGCCATAAAAGCCGCAACCTCCCTCTGTTTAAGACAGCTTTATGCTCCTTCAATGAGCATGCCGGAAGTGCTTCAGGTAATTGAACGGGGAAACCGTCTTTTCCTGCAGCAGGAAAATTACAGCTCTGATAACAATGTGGCTCTTTTTGCCCGTAAGGGTTCTTTTATCATTACGGATCACCACAAAAATACCTATGCACACATAGACATTCCTTTTGAAAATAAGAAAATGCTTCTGGTAGACCTTCGGGTTCCGCGCATTTCTTTATGGAACGAGGAAAGCCTCTTTGAACCGGAAAATGCCCTTATTCTGGGTGATATGAAGGAAACTAAGCCGGGAGTATTCGGGGGCTGGCAGTACATAAACAATGTAACTGACATCAACGAGGAGCTTAGTGTCGTAAGTGAAGATACCCGCCGTAAGCTTTTATGCGTTATGCGGGAGCACGGTGATATTCTTGAAGCCGTAAAGTCCCTTGAAAAAAATGATTTCAGCCGTTTTGCCCGGACAATAAATCACAGCTACGAAAGTCTCCGGGATTACTATGACCTTTCCTGTCCGGAAATCGACTGGATTTTAAAGCGGGTAATTGAAATTGAACCGAATCTTGAAAATATCCGGGAGCCAGTTTCCTGCGGAAGAATAACGGGTAAGGGCTTCGGACGATGTGTGTATACATTCCTTCGTGACAGTGATGTTGAAAAATTCAATCAGAAGCTTGCAGAATATGATCACATCTTCGGCTTCCATCCTTCCTGCTACGAAGTAACTTCAAGTGACGGCGCTTCCATAATTGAAGGGTAGGCGTACTGCGCTTTTGTGACAGTTCCGGGATGAAAGAGCCGGAACTTACTATAGACTGTATTTCTTTTTCAGTATAAAATAGTAGCGTCATATTTAACAGGTGGGTAAAAAATATGAGTGAAAATGTGCTTTCTCAAGGTATAAGCTATTACAAAAGCAAAAAATATACAGACGCCCTGACTTTTTTTCTTTCTCTTCCTTCTGATTCCGGGGCAGATTCCAATGATTTAGCCTATTATCTGGGGCTATGCTATACGAAGCTTTCTCATTACGAGGATGCCCTTCTGTATCTTGAACAGGTTGTAACTTCAGCTTCTTCGGATACTAAGGATGAGCGTGTCCTTCAGTGCCGGTTCATTCTTGCCCTCATTTATGCGGTTTCCGGAAGAAAGCGTCTTGCCAACTTTGAGCTGGGAAAGCTTGCGGAGTTGGGCTATAAGCCAGCCAGTGTATATGCGGCTCTTGCCTTTGTTGCCTGGGAGCAGAGTGAGGTAGAAAAAAGCCAGGAATTTTACGAAAAAGCACTTTCCCTTGATCCGGATAATGTTACAGCCTTAAACGGAATCGGTTATATTCTTGCCTGTCAGGAGAAGGATCTTGGAAAAGCTTTATCATACTGTAAGCGTGCCGTAGATTACGCTCCTGAGTCCGCAGCCTGCCTTGATTCCCTGGGATTTGTCTATTACAAGATGGGCCTGTACAAGGATGCAAAGCACTATCTTGAAATGGCAGAACAGATTGACGGTCAGAATCCCCTGATTATGGAGCATATGAAGGGCGTTATGCTTGACGGTGACAGATAGATAAAAAGTGAAGCGGGTTTTTAGTTCATGAAAAATAAAGTATGCAGCCTTGTAAAAAAAAGCAGTAAATATCTCCTTTGTGTAAGCATTTTTTTTGCTCCTTCCGGTGCAGTTTTTTCTCAAAATTCTGAAATTCGAGATGAGCTTTTAGTTACAAAGGATATCCGTACTGCGGATGAAGGCTTTGCATACGAGGAATTCCGGCGGGGAATTCAGGCTTTTTACCGCGGAAGCTACAACGATTCCATCCTTCAGTTTGAAAAAGCCCTGAGTTACACTCCGGAAGACAACAGAATTCTGGAATGGCTTGGAAAGGGGTATTACTATTCCGGTCTTGAAGGAACTGCCCTTCAGGAGTGGGAACGCTGTTCTTCCCTTGGCTGGGGCGGACTTCTATTAAAAAATAAGATTGAAATCGTAAAGGAGCGGCGCTTTTCCTTTGAAGATGACCCCATAGAAACCGTATATACGGAAGCCGGAAGCTATCCGGGAGTTTACAACGGGAACCTTATTTTTTCAGAACCGGTCAGCGTGCTTCCGAACAACAACGGCACCTTCTGGGTTTTGTGTTACGGCTCCAACGAACTTCTGCTTTTTAATATCAACGGAACTGTAATTGACCGCATAACCGGACCATTAAACGGCTTTGACCATCCTCTTGATATGATCCGCCTTTCTTCCGGAAACATTCTTGTTACGGAAGCTCAGGGAAACAGACTGTGCGTTCTTGACAGAAAGGGTCATTTTATAAAATACATCGGAAAAAAAGGCCGGGGTGTCGGGGAACTGATGGGGCCTCAGTACGTCTGTGAAGATTTTCGCGGAAACCTCTATGTGACAGATTACGGTAACAGACGGGTTTCTGTATTCGATAAAGAAGGAAACGGACTTTTTTACTTTGGTGCCAATGCAAAGGGAGATTTTCCGGGGCTTAAGGGACCAACCGGAATTGCCGTTATCGGAGATTCCGTTTTTGTTTCAGACGATGTAAAAGGTTCTATTTATGAATTTGATTTTTCCGGTAACTTCAGACGCCGCATCGTTCTGGACGGAACCTTAAAACGACCTGAATCCATGAAGGTCTGGTCGGATTATCTGGTGGTTTCTGATTCCAATAAGGTGCTTTCTATAGATACCAGAACCGGGGAAGTATACGAAAATATCAATTCCGGAAATGCCCCAAGCCGGATTACCAGTGCCGTTCCGGATGTAAACGGAAATATCCTTGTAACGGATTTTAAGGCTAATGAAGTTTATGTCATGTCAAAAATGCAGGAACTGGTGGGTGGTCTTTTTGTTCAGATTGAAAAGGTGGACGCAAGCCGTTTCCCGGAAGTCCAGCTGGACATCAAGGTTGAAAGCCGTACCAGAAATTCTATAGTCGGCCTTAAGGAAAATAACTTTTACATCACGGAAGATAAGCGTCCTGTAAGCAAACTGAAATTCCTGGGAGCTGCCTCCGATAACGATTATGCCGATATTACTCTTGTTATAGACCGTTCTTTCTCAATGAAGAACGATAATTCTCTTTCCCTTGTGGAAAGCGCCGTAAAGGATATTGTCAAAGATATGGGTGGAAGGGGAGTTTTACGCATTTTAAGCGCCGGCCTTCTTCCTGCAAATGAATATACGGGAAATCCTGAAAAGGAGCGGCTTTTCAGTGCAAAAGCATTAAAAACTCCCTGTTCTTCAATTGTTCCCCTTGATTTAGCCTTCCGCCTTGCAACAAACGAGCTTGTAAATGCGGCTAAAAAGCGGGCTGTTATATTCATTACCGACGGAAAAGTTACTCAGCACAGCTTTGACAAGTACAGCCTTGCAGAAACTGCAAGCTACATGAACAATAATTCAGTTATCCTTTGTGCAATCTACCTGAATGAAGATGGAATTTCTGAAGAAACTGAATATCTTGTAAACAATACAAAGGGAAAAAGCTATTACATATTCCGGGAGGAAGGGCTTTCTTCTGTTGTGAGCGACATCGTGGATGAACCTCAGGGAAATTATTCCTTCAGCTATGTATCAGCCCTTCAGACAAACTTTGGCGAAAAATTCCTGCCGGTTGAAGTTGAAACCTATCTGATGAACCGAAGCGGCCGCGACGAAACCGGCTACTTTTCCCCTCTCAAATAAATGTTGAGTTTTCAGATATAATTAAAAATTTGATACTCGGCCTTTTATTTCTTGTTTCCTTCAAACAGCCGGGCTTTTTTCAGCTTTGCTTCCGGGTGCTTTGAGTTTATCTTCAGCACTGCCTGTTCAACGGCTTTTCTTTTGTTTTCTCCAAAATCAAAAAGGCTTCCCTGTTCGTCTTCGATTTTATCTTTGACATTGGAAAGTCCAAGTCCCAGAAGTCGGATTCCCCGTTCTGCATCATATTTTTTCTCAAAAAGCGCTTTTGCCCTTTCAAACAGCGCATCGCTTGAGGTGATGTAATCTTCCAGGGTTTCCTGCACCGTAATTGTCTGAAAGTCGTCAAAGCGGATTTTTACGGTTACGGTTTTTGAATACTGTTTTTTTGAAAGCAGGCGGAACATCACGCTCTGGGAGAGGGATAAAAGAGCGGTTTCCGCGCTGTACAGGTCCGTTAAATCATAGGGAAAGGTTATTTCATTGCTGATGGAATGTTCCCGGGGCTGTTCGTTCATTATTCCGGTTTCTTTTCCCCGGACAACATTGTACAAAAATAGACCAAGATTTTCCCCGAAGACCATTTTCAGGGTTTCTTCCGGCACGTTGTGGAGGTCCCTTGTGGTATAAAAGCCTGCGCTGTTTATCCGTTTTAAAGTTTTTTCTCCGATTCCCCAGACATCTTTTAAGGGCAGGGAAAGCATAAAAGCTTCTTCGCTTCCGGCAGGAATTGTGTAAAAGCCGTCTGGCTTATTTACTTCGCTTGCAAGCTTTGCAAGGTATTTTGTGGAAGCCATGCCCACGGATACCGTAAGCCCCGTTGCTTCCAGAATTTCTTTTTTAATGCGGAGGGCAACCTCCTCCGGTTTTCCGAATAAAAGCTCCGTTCCCGTGATATCAATGCTTGCCTCGTCAATTGAAATCTGATGAACGTCGGGGGAGTAATTACCGAGAATTTCCATAATTTGGGAAGAAACCTCGGCGTAGCGCTTCATATTTCCGTGAATAAAAATCCCCTGGGGACAGAGTCTGTGGGCTGTAGCTGAAGGCATTGCGGAATGTACCCCAAAGCGGCGGGCTTCGTAGCTGGCGGTTGAAACAACGCTTCTTCTGTCTTCCGGTCGTCCTCCAACGATTACGGGTTTTCCCTTCAGCTCCGGATGGTCGTGCTGTTCAACCGAGGCAAAAAACGCGTCCATATCAACATGAAGAATGGTTCTTTCTGTTCCCATTTTACTTTCCTGAAATTTCTTTCTTTATGAGCTTTATGTGTTCTTCATTTTCACAGATAAGCTCGCAGAATATTTTTATGGTGGTTTCCTCGTCTTCCCGGGCGATATATCTTAGGGTAATGTTTTCCGGGGGGTAAAGGGGGAGCCGGAATATGTCGGTATAATTTCCCTTGTCCTGAATAAAATCATTGTCGGAATACAGAACCGGATTTGATTTTTTTCCGCATATCTGAACGTGAACGCTTCGTGTATTTTCAGGAGTTTCGATGTTTAAAATCCTTGTTTTTTCTCCGTAGTTTCGTTTGTCCTGTATTCTGACCTTTACCAGTGAAGCTTCTCCGCTTTCAACATATGTTTTTTTCTGAAGAACACCGGGATTTTTGTATTTTTCCGGAATCAGATAGTCTGCAAAAACTGAGATCACAAGAAATATCAGAAAAGCCGCACCAAAAGTAATGATATTCTGAACATGGAACTTTTTGGTTCCCTTGCTTGCTTTTTTCCATTTTGCGTTAAGGCGAACAAGAATTCGAAGCCACTGGATTTCAAAGGGCAGAAGGGTTACGGAAGCGAATACATTAAAATAAAGGGGACTTCTGACCAGAATTTGAAGAGCCTGAGGTTTTGAATATTTTATAAGCTGCACGGCGTAGGGAATAAAGGGTGTAAAAAGCATAAAAAAGTAGAAAAGAAGGGGGCCTGTGTGCCGTGCCGGCCGGGAAAGGTATAAAAGAATGTATTCGAAGGCAAAAAGGTAAAAAAGAGAAAGGTCTAAACTTGGAAAAAGAATCAGGTTTATAATGCCGCTGATTGTTACAAGATAGGAATAGGCATTTGAAATAAGAATTCCCTGAAATTTAAGAAACAGAAGAAAAACCAGGGTACTTAAGGTAAAACCTGAAAGCAGTTTTATTGCCACCTGAATATAAATGTTGGCAGAAAAGACGTTGTACAGAAACAGAGAAAAGGCTTGGGAAAGAAAAAGCGAAATCGTTGTTACAAAAACTGAAAGTGGTATCAGATACCAGAGCTTTAAAATATCTTCCGTAAGCCGTTCTTTTGTCTGCCGGTTTAAAAAGGAAAGCTCGGAAAGGGCAAAAAGACTGAGTCCTGCTGAAATTATAAAGAGAAGGAGAGTGAGCTTTTCAGAGAAAAATGCGGAAAGCCCTTCAAAAGCAATCTGGTTTGAATGACTGTCGAAAACTGAAACCGAGGGATTTTCATATTCCTTTATGAACTCTTCAAAAAATGCAGGGAGTTTATCCAGATTTTCTTCTTCTCTGCTGAAGTTTACGCAGATACAGGAGCTTCCCGCTTCAGAAAAAAGATTTGCCCTGTCATCAGTTTTTAGAAAATCCATTTTATACAAAAAAGTTATAAGGCCACCCGCAATATCAAACATCATGGAGTTTTTCTGGAAGGCATCGGCGGCGGCCTTTGAAAGGTAAGTCGGGGAGGAGGATTTTTTTGTTCCGCCTATGATTCTGTTTTTCCCGGCTAAATTTATAACTACCGCATTTACCGAAAGTGCATCAGAAAGATTCTGAGTATAGGCTTCCGTGCCGCTTTTAAGGGATGGCATTGAATAATTGAAAGCGTCACCGTAGGTAAAAATCAGATTTATTTTCTGAACATGCGGAGTTTCTTTAATTTTTGTGCAGAGCCTGCTTATAATTTCACTTTTATCAAAAAAATCTTCGGTTTTAAGTGCAATGGCAAGTTCAGCTGTGCTGTTCCCTTCAATTTTCTTTTGTTCATTTGAGGGAAATGTGACGATAATATTATAGGGAAAAATGTTGCTTTCATTAAAGACAATATTTTCTTTTCTGTGATTTACATGAAGTGAAGAAAGCAGGTTTGAAAGCTGAACGCATTTTTCATAGCCTCTGCTGTTTGTAGAGGCTGTTGTGCTGCCGGAAGGAGTGTCGGCGGCATAAGCAAAAAAAACTGTTGTAAAAATCAGAAGTGCACTGAGAATATATTTTTTACAACTGTTTTTCTTCATTATTATATTATAATTAAAAAGTTATTACATTGCAAATAGCAGAAATATAGGTTATAATAACAGTTCAGGAGTATTTAGTAGATATGTGTGCATCCGGCAAAAAATTAATGCTTGAGCTTCCGTTAAAAGTCATTCTGACAGAAGACGGAGCGTCAAACTTTATCAGTCACAAGAAACGTCTTATGCGTTTCCGTCTGGCAGATAATATTGATGAATATGGTATTTCACTCAACAAATTTTCCCCACAGTCTATTCAAAGTATGCTCCTCCTTGATTACATTTCTAAGATTGAAATGTCCATGCCGGAATTTGTTTCTTCCAGACAGGAAGTAATGGATCTTTCAAAAATCGTGGTTTACTCTCTTTTGTACAAGCAGTTTGACCGTGAAATCTACTCTGCAATTCTTCAGTGTGAATGTGTAAGAAGCTATAACCGAAAAAATCCTGCCCATCTTATTGATGAACGCACGAAGATGAGCGAAAAGCAGCTCCGTCAGATTCTTACAAATAAAGATGCAATAATAAATACAACCCGAAAAGAAATTCTTGATCCTGTATGGCAGGAAATTCGCGACAATAAAGATTACTCCATCGAAGAAAAGAACGTTTATATGCTCATGAGTGAAAAGTTTATGAACCGAATGAGCCTTATGAACTGGTATGTAATTACTCTTTTCTACAAGTCTGAAGGTTTTCAGGATATGATTATCGTAATCCGTAACCTTCTTGCAGCCTATATGGAAAAATCAAAGGTTGCAGAATACATTTCCGTAATGGTTATGGAGCTTGCCTTAAACAGTGAAAACGCAAATATCAGAAAAGAAGCAAAAAATATGTTCCCTACAGTGGACGATATAAACTCAATTCTGATAGATCCGGAAAACCGGGCAAAGATTGTAAAGGAACTTCAGAAAAAGAGAGTTCTCGTTTCCGTTCAGTGGAAGCTGGGAGGCGGTTCTACCTCCATCGGTAAGCAGGGACGCCTTCAGATTACCCTTTATAACAAGGACGACGAGTTCCAGGAAATCAAGGACAACATCGAAACAAAGATGGCTGCCGATACAAAAAAGCGTACCCTTATCGATTTCTATCGAGAGCTTCCGGACGGACAGGAAGGTACCGACCTTGGACTTTACTATCTTTCTTACCTTGATGATGCCTGTAAAAAAGTAGACGTAAAATTTGAATCTCTGGTAAATCAGTTCTCTGCCAGCGATCTTACCGTCATTAACCTTATTTTCAACTTCTAAAAAAATGCGCCACAAGTTTTTTCTTCCGCTTTTTTTAGTGCTTTTCTCATTTTTTTCCTGTTCTGACAGTGAACCTAAGGTAATTGCGTCTTCTGCCTATGTGATTATGGAATATCCGGACGAGGAAAGCCTTCCGACACAGAGACTCTGTGTTTTTGTGGAAACTTCAAGCGATGTTCATCGTGCCCAGAGTCTTGAAATCTTAAACCGGGATACTGATTTTCAGTGGAAATGTGATAAGCCTGTAATATTTTCAAACGATAAAAGACAGTGGGCGGGGTGCACGGAGTTTGTAGGGCCCTATAATACGGAAATTCCAACGGGTTTTTACGACATAAAATATATTGACGCCCAGGAACGCAGCTTTGATTCCCTGATTACTGTAAATTATTCAAAGGATTTTCTTAACCTTAAAGCCGGGGAAGTTATCTCCAATATCAAAGGCCGATATCGGGAACAGATTGCCGTGTATACAAAGGACAATATCCTCTGTTATTATGGAGATATACGGGAGCAGTGGAAGGATGAAAAAAAGATTTTCTCTGCTCACAGCGGTTCTGCCTGGTACAGAAAGTGTATTGTGGTAACGGGCACAAGTTTAATCTGTATGATGCCCCCAAGAACCAAAGCCGATGTTGACCGGGACTCAGCAGAAAATTAAAAGGTTCCCGCTGAGAGCTAATTTTGCAATAAATTATAAACTCAACTTTCATAATATTTTTAAGGGGATTTTATGCAGGAAAATTTCCGTGTAATCAAAACCTATGTTTTAAGAAAGGGCAGAATGACCCAGAGTCAGGAACGGGACTATAACGAGCTTTCACCGGTTTGGTGTATTCCCTTCAAAGATGAAAAAATTAATCTTGTGGATATTTTTCAGAATACAAATCCGGTTGTAATCGAAATCGGTTTTGGAATGGGAAAGGCCACTGCCGAAATTGCTGCAGCCAACCCGAACATAAACTATATTGGAATTGAAGTTCATACTCCTGGGGTTGGAAAGCTTCTTGGTGAAATCAGAAACCGGGATTTGAAAAATCTATACATCATTGAACACGATGCCCTTGAAGTTCTTGAAAAAATGATTCCGGATGAAAGTATCAGCGGTTTTCACATCTTCTTTCCGGATCCGTGGCAGAAAAAAAAGCACCATAAACGACGACTTGTACAGCGTCCTCACACAGATCTGATTGCTTCAAAATTAGCAAAAGGCGGCTACTTTTATTTTGTAACCGACTGGCTTGAATATGCAGAATGCGCCCTTCCGGAATTGACTGCAACACCGGGTTTAAAAAACAAATACGAAGGCTTTGCAGAAAAGCAGGAGTGGCGGCCGGAAACCAAGTTTGAAAAACGGGGAATTGAAGAGGAAAGAGTGATTACTGAGCTCTATTTCGTGAAGGAATAGTTTTTATGGCAGATTTATTCGATTCAGCAGAATTAGATGATATTCAGAAAAAAAACGACCAGATAAAAAGAATTAAAGAGCTTGAAAAACTGATAAAAAAATACCAGGCCTCCTATTACAACGGGGAAGGTGAAATCAGTGATGAAGAATTCGATAAGCTCTGGGATGAATTAAAGGCCCTTGACCCTGAAAATTCTGTTTTACAAAAGGTGGGGGCCGATTCCGGAAATTTTAAGAAAATTGAACACGTGATGCCCATGGGAAGTCAGGAAAAGGCTGCAAGTCCTGAACAGTTTTTGGCCTGGGCAAAAAAACATGTTTACGATGAATATTTTGTTGAATACAAGCTGGACGGAGCAAGCCTTGAGCTTCAGTATGAAAAGGGAATTTTAATTCGGGCTGTAACCCGTGGAGACGGTTCCATCGGGGACGAAATAACGGCCAATGCTAAAAAAATGCAGGGGGTTCTTCCTGCAATTTTTATTGACGGAAAGCAGTCTGATTTTACCGGCGGAATTCGCGGTGAAGTAATAATGACTCACCTTGTGCACAAAACAAAATTTTCTGATAAAGCAAACTGCCGGAATGCCGCCAACGGCCTTATGAAGAGGAAGGACGGCGAAGGTTCTGAAAACCTGATGCTCATAACCTACGATGCCCTTTCTACGGAGGTCAAAAACTTTTTTTCTGATGAAGAAGGAAAACTTGAGTTCTTAAAATCTGCCGGCTTTAACACGGTTCCCTTAAAAATATGCAGAACCCCTCAGGAAGTAATTGATTACCGGGTTTATGTAATGGATATCCGGAAAAGTCTCGATTATGATATTGACGGTCTTGTTGTAAAAGAGCGCAGAATCGACAGTGAAGATGCAAAAAGAAACCGACCTGACCGTCAGATTGCCTTTAAGTTCAGCCTGGAAGAAGCGGTAAGCACCCTGCGGGAAGTTGAATGGCATGAAAACGGAGCAACTTATACTCCTGTTGCAATTTTTGACGAGGTGGAACTGAACGGCACAAAAGTAAGCCGTGCAAGTCTTGCCAATCCGGATACAATGAAAGATCTGGGCATAAAAATCGGAAGTCAGGTTGTAGTTGTAAAACGCGGAGAAATTATTCCAAAAATCGAAAACTGCATTCACGAGCATCCTGAAAACGAAGAAGAAATTGTTATTCCTTCAGTCTGCTCAACCTGCGGTTCAACCCTTGTAAATGAAGGAAGCCGTCTTTACTGTCCTGAAAAAACTTGTTCAAAACGCCTTTTTCACCAGATTACAAAGTGGGTTTTGTGCGCGGATATCCGTGACCTTGGAGAAACTCTCCTTGAAAACATGTTTAAGGCAGGACTTGTAAAAAGCATTTCTTCACTTTATGAGCTTTCTGAAGAAGACCTGGTTCCATTTTTTCTGAATGAAGAAAGCATTAAAAATGAAAAAACTTCTCTGGGGGCAAAAAAAGTATTTGCGTCGATCCAGAATCACCGGCTTTTAAGTCTTGCTTCTTTCCTTGCCGGCTTTGACATTGAAGGCTTTGGTGAAACCATGGTGGAAAAGCTGATTCAGGAAGGCTATGATACTCTGGAAAAAATTCTGGCCCTTTCTGAAGAAGAAATATGCTCCATCTACGGTTTTGCAGAAAAAAGCGCCCGGGATTTTATTCAGGGCTTAAACGAAAACCGGGAAGAAATTATTTCTTTGTCTCAGAAATATATTCAGATTAAAGAAAATTCTTCCGGTTCCATGAAAGGACTTTCCTTCTGTTTTACAGGGGAAATGAAAACCATGAAACGGCAGGATGCCGAAAAAATCGTTAAGGAAAAGGGCGGTGCCGTAAAATCTTCCGTAACAAAAGACCTTTCTTACCTTGTTACAAATGATACCGAAAGCGGTTCTTCAAAAAATGTAAAGGCCAAAACCCTGGGAATCCAGATAATCAACGAGGAAGAATTCTTAAAGCTCTGTGAAAAATAACTTTTCCGTTTCGATAATAGTTTTTAATGTAATTTTCTCATTTCTGCTTACATTTTTTATGCTGCACCTGCTTTTTCTTTCTTCCTGCATGACAAGTGCGCGATATGTACCAGGCCGCCCTTACGAAGCCCTTCGCTTTATAGTCTACGGCTCTACCTCGGAGAACGAAAGCAATACGGTCAGCGGAAAAATTACTGTTCTTGATACTTCCGGAAATGAAATTTCTTCTATCGAGAGAAGCTGGCCGGGTTCCTACCTTTCCCTGGAGTTCTGTACGGCCACCTTTGATTCAAAAAAATATTTTTTTCCATACCGGGTAAAAGGGCTGAACACAATAATGGAAAAATCATCCGGCTTTAATTCCCTTCACAAGGGGACAAACCTTTACCCGTATTTTATGGAAAACGGGGAATGTATTCTTTACTCACCCCGAGAAGGAGCTTCGGTAAGAAGGGGACTTTATAAAATTGCCCGCTTTGCTTCCTGGCCTCTTTTTTTTAAGACAAAATACGCTTCGTTTTTAAGCGTAGACCTTTCAAGATGCGAAAGCGGTGTTTTTTATTCGCTTTTTGTTACTGAAGACGGTAAGCTTTCCGTGGTTCGGGAATAACCTGCATTTTCCATTATGTAATTTTCCATGAAGAATTCAGGTTTAACGGCACAGGCATTAAGCCGAACTTCCCAGTGAAGGTGAGGCCCTGTGGCAAGTCCGGTCTGTCCGGAAAGTCCCAGCTTTTCTCCGCATTTTACCATTTCGCCTTCTTCAACAGAAAGACTGGAAAGATGGTAATACAATGAATAAAGACCCGGAAGATGTTCGATACATACTGACCAGCCGGTTGAAATTCTGAATTCTGCCATTACAACTTTTCCGTCCTGACAGGCTCTGACTTCAGTTCCTTCCGGAACTCCGTAGTCATTTCCGTAGTGAAGGCTGGTTTCGCTTTTTCCTGTAACATATTTGTAGACTCTTCGGTCTCCAAAATAGGCGGTATAGCGTTCTGAATCTACAGGGCGTACAAAAGGTTTAGTGGTGTAGACATTCTCCGGATTAATTGTGTAAAGGATTCCATTCAGCTTTTCAATCTGACTTAAGCGTTCTGCGCTCATGTTTGTTTTGATATTTGTATTGTCCTTATTCAGATTAAGGGTTTCTGAATTAAAGCTTGTTTCTTGAAGGCTGAATGGAAGACTTATCTTTTTTTCTTCAAGGGTACTTACCTTAAGGATTACCTTTGCTTCATAATGTTTTGAAGCATCCAGCCAGGTTGAAAGAGGAAGGGCGGTAAAATATTCTGAGGTCTGGCTCTTTTTGTTTTTTCCGGAAATAAGGTAAAATTGTGAAGATTCAATTTTTTTTCCGTCATTAAAAAGAATCAGGTTTGCCTTGAAATCAAGATTATTTTTTTTCTTAAGGCTTTTTGAAAGCTTAAGGGAAATACGGGCTGTAAGGGCTTCTCCAGGTTTTGCACTCTGGTTATAGTTCAGGGAGCCGGAATAGAACTCTTCTGAAAATGTAAAGCTTGAGGCAAAAACAGGGGATGTAAAGGTAACGGCAAGCAAAAGTGTAATAATTTTAAATATTTTTTTCATCATAAGTCCATATTATATTGTATGAGGCGTTTCCTGTAAAATCATTTGTGGTGTTACAGATCCATTAAAAAAATTCTTGTTTACATTGTACACAATGTTGATTCTGTCGCCTTTCTGGAAATCCCGTCCAAGACGCTCTGCTTCTCCCCAGAACATTCCCGGGAATTTGCATTTTTTGCAGTCAAACAGAAGCTTTAAGTGCTGCCTTTCTGTTTTTCCGCAGATTGAAGCATCCTTAATCTGAATATTTTTTGTTACAAACAGAAGCTTTGGATTTGCTTCACCGTAGGGTTCAAAAAAATCAACGGTTTCAAGAATTTCCGGTCCCAGAAAATCCGGAGTAAGCTCTGCATCCACATCAATTGTTGGGTTTTCGTCTTCAAGATTCATACTCTGGGAAATATATTTTGCTTTTTCAAGGAATTCACTGGTCTTAGAAGCCACAAAACTGAAGCCCGCAGCCGCATCGTGTCCGCCAAAATTGATAAAGAAATCTTTTCCAAACTGTTCCAGGAATTTTGTAGATTTTAATGAACGGCAGCTTCTCATGGAGCCGACTGCAACGGAGGCATCTTCCGTAAAGGTGATGGCGATGGAAGGAACGGAGTATTTTTTCATGATGTTTCCGGCTAAAATACCCGTTATACCCTTGAAAATCTTTTTGTCGATTACAACGCAGATTTTTTCATTAAAATGCTTAAAGCTTTCTTCTGCCTGTTTGAAGGTAAGTGTTTCTCCCTCTGTAACAAGATTTTTCCGTTTTTCGTTCAACTCAATAATTTTGTCGCTTAAAGCGGCCCTTTCTGCCGGGTCCTTAGAAAGAAGAAGGGAAAGAGCAAGGTTTGACTGTCCAAGTCGGCCTGCTGCATTCAAAACCGGTACGATTGACCAGGAAAGATCCGTTGAGGTAATTTCTTTGTTTGAAAAATTTGAACGGGCAAAAAGCTCCTTTAAGCCGTCCCGGACGATTCCCTGATTCATTTTTTCAAGGGCATTTTTTATAAAAAGCCGGTTTTCATTTTTTAATGGCATTATATCAGCAAGGGCTGCCAGAGCCACAAGCTGTAAATCCATTTCGCTGTCTTTTTTGAGGGACGGGAACAGTTCTTCCTGCTTTTTTTCAATATAGGTTATAAAAATGTTCAAAAATATATCCAGGTCAGAAAGCTCTGTTTCCGAGTACTTTGCAATGGTCGATTTCTGCTTTAAGGCCGGTAAATCAATCCGTGAAAGTGAAGGGTACTTTTTTGAAATTTCCTGCCTCATATCCACCAGCTGAAATTCAATTCCGTTTCCGAAAAGAGCCTTTAAGGTGTTTTCCTCTTTTTCCTTGTTCCAGACAAGAATCATTTCGCCCTTTAAAAAGTCTGCAATCTTTGTCTGATAAATAGAAACCGGATATGAATCAAATTCCACGCAGAGGTAATCTTTTTTTACAAGATTCCGGGTTTTCATCATTTCAAGAGTGATTTTTCCGTTTTCGTTTTTTGTAGAAAGAAGGCACAGATCCTGTCCGTAAATATCCATTCTGGAAAAACGCAGGGCGCTTACAAGCTTGTAGGATACCGCCGCTCCGGAAATGTCCATAAAGGGATAGCCGGAATCACTGGTTTTCGGATCGATTATCACGATTGCATCCGGAAGATTTTCCGGCGGATTGTGATGGTCGGTGACAATTACATCGATACCCAGTTCGTTTGCATGGGCAATTTCAATGTTATTTGAAATTCCGCAGTCTACGGTAATAATTAGGCTTCCGTATTCCTTTGCAAAATCGTCAACAGCTTCTATTGAAAGTCCGTAGGCATCTTCTCCCACCGGAAGGCGCCATGAAACATCAATGTTCCGGCTTTTTAAATATTCATAGAGAATTGCAGTGCTGGTAACACCGTCCACATCCTTGTCTCCAAAGATAAGAACTTTTTCTCCTTCTTCTTCTGCCTGATTGATTCGTTCAACCGCGTCTTCCATATTGGAAAAATTGAAGCACTGGTGACAGAATCTCAAATCTTTTTCAATGAAGTATTTAATGTCTTCTCCGCTTTTTATTCCGCGCCGTAAAAGAATGGAAGCTTCCAGCTGGGAAATTCCATACTTTGTACATAACTCATTAACATCTTTTGCTAAAAGAGGTTTTTTACTGTAATAATTCACATCTATATCCTGATAATTTTTTTCAATTTTAATTAACTTTGCAAGCGGTCAACAAGCTCAATGAGCTCCGTTACTGAACTGACCGTCCGCTCTTCCTTTTATTCTACAAAAAGGTTCTTCCTGTAGAAAGGGTCTTTAATTTTTTTCCGGCCACATTTTCAATCAGATAGAAAAGTAAATCTTCTATCTGTGAAAGAGCTTCCTCCGTAACCGGCCAGGTTCTGGCTTCCTTTGGAGAAAGATTTTGTATTGCGCTGAGATAACTCATTGCGGTTCTGTTCAGAAAAAAAAGCGTCTTTTCATCAATTTTTTTGCAGTCTCCGCAGAAAAACTGATTTTCCGTAACCAGAAACTCCGCTCCATTTTTCCTGTCCTCAACTTCATTTTTCCGCTGGTCATTTTCGCCGGGAGCCCCGTAAGTAATCCCGCCTGTATTCCGTTCTCTATTCCAGACAGTATTCCCGTCAGATGGAACTTTGTTTCCGCCGGAAGGAACTTTGTTTCCGTCAGAAGGAACTTCTTCCGTATTCTGCTCCAGAAACTTTTTTGAACAGCAGGCACATTCCGTTGCATCCGGCTGCACTCCGGAAAGAGAAAGAAATCTCCATAAAAAACGGACCAGCCCAGTTTTACACTGACTGTCCTCCGTGCAAAAATCCAGCCCGTCGATAAAGCCGTTAAACAGCGCCCAGAACTCTTTTGCATTTCCTGCACATTTTGTGTAAAGTGCAAGTTCTGCTGCAAGACTGGAGGCATAGTATTTTGCAAGGCTATCTCTGAAGGTCAGGTGATATTTTTTTACACTGAAATCTGAAATTTTGTAAAACCCAGATTTTGCATCCTGAGAAAGCCAGACTTCCCCCGTATTCCAGGGAGAAACAAGACCTTTCAGCCTGCTTTTGTGACCGCCGTAGAGGGTTGCATATAGGATTCCTTCCGTTTGTGTCAAAAGACATACAGAAGAATTATTTTCCCCCTGGGGTTTTAAGCTTATCACCGTTGCAAGCATGGAAAGCGACTTAGGCATTTCTATATTATAGTAAATTTTGATTAAAATAGGAAGAAGTCTGCTGGTTATGTGTGCTGGTTATGTGCTAATTGTAACTGCTTGACCTCGTTTTTTTACTGTGGTTAAATATTACCTATGAAGATTTTTGACCGCTCATTTTTTAAGCCTCGTGGCACATCAGCCTGCCTTTTCTTTCTGATAATCCAGTTTTTTGCCTCTTTTGTTTTTGCAGAACCTCTTACAGATCCGGATTTCGGCTATTCCCTGGATGTTCCGGAAGGCTTTCAGGTTGCGGAATATACCCCGGACGGAATGAGCTATCGTTTTTATAATCAGAATGTTCCTGTTTCTCTTCTTCTAAAGATTTATCTGAAAGATACCGCTTCTGATTCAGAAGCCGCCTTTACCAGAACTGTAGAACGGCTGAACGGGAAAGCTGATATTGACCGTCTTACCTGGCGGAATGTTCCATGCGTGCTTTCTTCGTTTACAATGCAGATTCCGGGAAACCAGTCTGAGTTTGAAGGGTGGGGAGCTTCCGTTCCTCTTCCGGGAAAAGACGCATTTCTTGTTCTTCTTTGCTACACTGAAAAAGAAAATTTCCAGGCTCTTGCCCAGTTTATCATAAGCACATTAAATTCTCTCTGCATTGACAAGGGAAGCCTTGCTTCTCCGGGAATCTTTACGTGCTATGCTTTCCCTGCTTCCCAGAAAATTAAAAAGAGCGCCGATATCGGGAATACGGCGGTTTATACAGAATTTGACCGGGATGATTCAGAAGCACTGCAGTTTGTTACTGAGCTTGAGTTTTCCGTCCTGAAATTTTATGCTGAAAATGAAAAATGGAAGGAGGCCTGGATGCGTTATTATCGCGCTATCTGGCGTGAAAGCTCGGCCCGTCTTAAAAAGGCTTCCAACGACATTTATTCAGCACTTTATAATCAGTGCAAAAGGGAAAATCCTGAAAACCCCATGATACGGATGAATGAGCTTCTTCTTGAATGGGTGCAGTATATGCCCTATAAGCGGGATAACCAGAGCGCAGCGGCAACGGATTTTACGGATCTTGTAAGCACCTTCTGTTCGGAAGGCAGTGACTGCGATTCAAGAAGTCTTCTAGTAAGTGTACTTTTACAGAATATGGGCCTTGATACCTGCCTTTTTATCAGCCGTGAATACAGTCATGCGGTGTATGGAGTAAACTTAGCTATTCCGGGAGCGAAAATCCGTGTAGAAGATAATGATTATCTTTTGTGCGAAACTACTGCAAAGGGCATTCAGCCCGGCCTTATAGACCAGACCCAGTCGGTTACCGAAAACTGGATTCCTGTTTTGCCAAGGATGGAATAAAAAACTTCTATAATTACCGGTAAAACCTGCCGATACTAAAATATGAGAATTTGTGTTTTTTCTGGCTTGAATATAAATAAGAAAATTTTTCTTTTTCTCTTTGTTTTTTGTTCTGCTTTTTTTGCATTCGGTTTAGGTGAAAAAAAGACTAAGGAAATCCAGTCGTTAATTGAATCCGGAAGTGAACGGGAATTAAAAGCTGCCTTTAAAAAATATAACTATCTGAACAATACTCTTTTGGGTGAAGATAAAGATACTCTTCTTATGCATGCCATTAAGTCTGGACGGGATGTATCATTTCTGAAGCTTCTTGTACGTGCCGACGTAAAGCTTAGGAAAAACAATAAAAAAGGGGAGAATGCCCTGTTTTATATCAGCCGATATTCCAATGAAAATGAAAAGACAATTTCCTATGTCCTTTCAAAATGGGGTTCAAAGCGAAGAATCACAAAGGATTTCTTAAAGCCGAATAAGGAAGGAAAATGCGCGTA
Source organism: uncultured Treponema sp. (assembly GCA_946186185.1). Lineage (GTDB taxonomy): Bacteria > Spirochaetota > Spirochaetia > Treponematales > Treponemataceae > Treponema_D. Next base: position 31,658 of record CAMHMJ010000007.1, read on the forward strand.
TGAAACCGCCCTTGAAAACCTTTCCGGTAAAAGTCTTGAAAGGCTTGAAAAATATCTGGATCCCTTAAAAACAGTTCCTGTAAAACAGAAATATCTTGAAGAAAAAGGTCTCCTTACTGAAGAAATGAAAAAGCAGCTGGATGCTGAAGTTGAGGAAGCCAGAAAGAATCCTGATAAAAAACTTCCTGCAGAAATTGAGGATGGTGACGAAAAAACAGGGCAGAAGACTGATAAAAAATCAGAAGAAGAAAAGAAAACTGATTCTCCGTCGGAAAAATTTGAAGGAAAAACTGACGGAGAAAATAAGACTGATTCACAGGAAAAAACAGAAGCATCAGAGGAAACTTCCGAAAATACAGCGGAAAATACTTCAGTTGTGAACGAAACAGAGCAGAGTTCTTCTTCTGAAAACAATGAAGATAGTTTGAAGGATAAAAACTCAAATAACGGCCAGGTTCAGGGAAAGAAAACTTCTGTGGATATCGAAAAGAAACAGAAAGAAATTGAAAGTCTGTATGGAAAAAACTCCGGTGTAAACGGAGGTTTATCTGAAAACGGAAAGACATTCCTCTTTGACTATGAGCCGGAATTTGAAGATGAAAAACCTGTAGATAATTCAATAAAAACAATTGAACTTGCAAAAATTAAAAATCCGAATACACGGGATTTTAACGGCAGAACTGCACTTATGCGGGCTGTGAAAGACGGAAACGACTGGGAAATTCGTTCTTTGATTTCAAGTGGTGCAGATGTAAATTTAAAGGATAACGAAGGCTGGTCTGCCCTGATGTTTGCAGTCCGCTATCAGAATAATGTAGAAATTGTAAAGCTCCTGCTGGATAACGGTGCAGATATCTATGCCACAAACCGGTATGGAAGCTCTCCGCTTCTTCTTTCAGCCTGCTATACTGCAAATCCTGAAATCTTAAAAACTGTGCTTGCTTCTTACGGCGGCTCTGAAAACGATATTTTTAAGTCCTTCATTCTTGCAATTACCTCTAACAGCGGAAACTATGCTTCCCAGCTTGCAAAGCTTCAGGTTTTCATCGACAGGGGAATTTCAATGAACCGTTTCTATGAAGGAAAAACTCCTTTAATGTATGCCTGTGAATATGCAGGAACAACAAAAATCATTAAGCTGCTTCTTGATAACGGTGCCCTTTATACAATCCGCGATGCTTCCGGAAAAAAAGCCTTCGATTACGCAAAGCAGAACAACAAGCTTGAGCGGGACGAAATCTACTGGCTCTTGAACGGAAACTAAGTTTTCCGACATAAGTTTTCCGACTGTTCACATAAATCGAATTTTACGCCATAATTACACCAGAGGCTTTTATGAGAATTACTGGTGGAAAATTAAAGGGGCGTGTTATAAAGTGTCCTGACGGTGTAATCAGACCTGCAATGGACAGAATGCGTGAATCAGTTTTTGCAATTCTTGGAGATCTGGACGGCAAAAGCTGGCTGGATTTGTTTTCCGGTTCAGGAACCATTGCCATTGAAGCCGTTTCCAGAGGTTCAACGGATGTGGAACTCTGTGAAAAGGATAAAATAAAGGTAAAGACGGTTTTAGATAATGTAAGCATTGCTGAAAAAGAATGCGGTGTAAAGATTCAGTGCCATTTTATGCCTGTTGAATATTTCATAAAGAGATGCAAACGAAGCTTTGATTATATTTTTTTTGATCCTCCCTTTCCATATAAATTTCATGAACAGCTTGTTCTAAAGGCTGAACAGGCAGGCCTTTTAAATGAAGGCGGAATGATTATGGTTCACCGGCCGGAAGAGCATTTTATGAGCGAAAAAATCGGCTCTCTTGTAAGAACGGACCAGAGGGTTTACGGCCGCTCCATCGTTGATTTTTATTCCTACGCAAAAACTGAAGAAAATAAAGAAAATAAATAATAAGGAGATTCCATATGGAAAAGTTATTTAAACTTCAGGAAAGGGGCACCACGGTTTCTAAGGAAATTATCGGTGGTATTACAACCTTTCTGGCAATGTCCTACATACTTGCGGTAAACCCAAGTATTATTTCAGGCAGCGGTCTGGAGCTTCCGGAAGGCGTTCTCCCTTCCTGGAATGCAGTATTCACGGCAACTGCAATTTCTTCGGCTTTAGCAACTCTTGTTATGGCTTTCCTTGCGAATCTTCCGGTTGCTCTTGCCCCTGGACTTGGTATGAATGCCTTTTTTACCTATACCGTTGTTCTTGGAATGGGTGTAAGGTGGCAGCTGGCTCTTACAGCGGTTTTGCTTGAAGGTATTCTTTTTATCGTTCTTTCACTTTTTGGAATCCGTGAAGCCATTGTAAAATCAATTCCGGACAGTATAAAGACAGCCGTTGCAGTCGGCTTAGGACTGTTTATTGCCGTTATCGGTCTTTCTAATGCGGGTATCTGCACCAATGATACCGGAACCCTTATCGGCTTTGTTAATCTTGATCTTCACCATTCCAATGCCCTGGTTGCGGTTATTGGACTTATAATTACTATAATTCTCTATATTCTTAAGAATCCGGGAGCGATTCTTATTGGTATTGCCATTACAACCCTTATTGGAATTCCATTTGGCGTAACAAAGATTCCTGAAGGTTTTAACCCCTTTACACTTCCTTCAAGTCCGAATTTCTTTGCATTTGATTTCACCGGAATATTCCACGCTGCAGACCTTGATCCGGAAACCGGTGCTTTCTTAGGTTATAAGGCAGGTTTTTCCGGTCTTGCAATTGGAAAATTCTTTATTATTTTCTTTACTTTCCTTTTTACAGATATGTTTGATACTATCGGAACCCTACTTGGAGTTTCAGAACAGGGAAATCTAAAGGATGAGGAAGGAAATATTCAGAACTGTAAACAGGCTCTCCTGACTGATGCCATCGGAACTGTTGCCGGTGCCTGCGTGGGAACCAGTACGGTTTCAAGCTATATTGAATCAGCAAGCGGAGTTGCAGCCGGTGCCCGAACTGGTCTTGCTTCCGTTGTAACAGCAGTTCTTTTTATTCTGTCCTTGTTCTTTACGAATGTTTTCAGCCTTGTTCCTGCTGCTGCAACTGCACCGGCACTTATTTTTGTAGGCTATCTTATGATGAAGTCTGTAGTCAAACTGGATTTTACGGATTTAACTGAAGGAATTCCTGCCTACATTACAATAATGACTCTTGCGTTCTCTTATTCAATTTCCAAGGGAATTATGTGGGGTATTATTTCTTATGTGCTTGCAAAATGCGTCGGAAGAAAAGTAAAGGATATTCCGGTTATTACCTGGATTTTAGCCTTTATATTCCTTGCAGATATCGTGTTTGAAGCATTGAAGAGCTAACTGGTTCAAATACCGAGTTATGAAAATTATAAATTAAAAACCAGCTCTCAGCGGGAACCCTGATTGAAAAACGGCAGTACCGCTTCGCGGTGGCTGAGTGTTTTTCAATCAGGAACCCCGCTTACGCTGGTTTTAAATATTATTTAATAATTCGTTATTTGACCTTGTTAGCAAAAAAAAAGCTGTCCTCTCGGACAGCCTTTTTTTTGCTCTGGTTGTAATCTGATTCTACAGGTTATTTACAAGCCAGTTTTTGAATTCGTTATAGTCGTTGTTCATTGGAATTGCTCTGTCAGGGAGGTTCAAAACTTCCTGGAGGCGCTCCGGAATAGGGCTTTCACGGCCGATGGATTCCTGAACAATGCCGCCGAATTTTGCAGGATGAGCAGTTTCAAGGATGATACCAACAGCATTGTGGTTAATAACCTCATCCTTCCATGAAGGAAGGTTTGGAGTAAGACCAGGTTTTCTGTAGTCGTGGTAGATTCCGCTTGCAAGACTGGACATTTCACCATTTTTGATATCTGACCAGGCTTTATATCCGATTGCTCCGTGAGGATCAATGATGTAGCCTGTTTTTTCGTTGCAGGCGTGAATTGCATTTTTAATTCCCTCGTTATCAAGCCAGTATGAAGCGAAAAGCTCTTTTACCTGTTCAAGAGAATACATTGCCTTAATTCGTTCGTAATTTGAAGGAGCACCAACATCCATTGCATTTGCATAGGTTTCTACAGATGGTCGTGCATTATATTCGCCGGTTGCAATCCAGTCAGGGATTGTTCGGTTAGTATTTGTTGCTGCAACAAATCCCTTGATTGGAGCACCCATTTCCCGGGCAATAAGTCCGGATGTAAGGTTTCCAAAGTTTCCGCTTGGAACGATTGTAATAATCGACGGCGCTTCAAGCTTTGTGTCCAGAGGCGCTCTGTTTCGTACAACAAGGGAAGAGTACATGTAGTAGAAGCTCTGTGGAAGAAGGCGTGAAATATTGATTGAGTTTGCAGATGAAAGACGGAATTTTTCCCGCAGCTCTTTGTCGGTAAATGCAGTTTTTACAAGCTTCTGACAGTCGTCAAAGGTTCCCTTTACCTTTAATGCGCGGACATTGCCGGTGAAGGTTGAAAGCTGTTTTTCCTGGATTTTACTGATTTTTCCATCCGGGTAAAGGATTGTTACGTCAAGTCCCGGAACATTGTGGAATGCGGAACCTACGGCACTTCCTGTATCCCCTGAAGTGGCAACAAGAATATGGAGGGAGTCTTTTCCGTTTCTGTTGAAATATGACATTACACGAGCCATGAAGCGGGCACCAAAATCCTTGAAGGCGCAGGTTGGTCCGTGGAAAAGTTCAAGAATGTATGAGTTGTTATCAAGAGGAACTACCTTTGGTGTGAAAGGATATGCATCCTGGATAATCTGCATAAGGTCATCATCCGGGATTTCGCCTTCCACATAAGGCTTTGCCATATTGAAAGCAATGTCTCTGAAGGATGGTTCCGGATTTTTATTTAAGAAAGAATCTGAGAGGCGTGGAAAGCTTACAGGAATGTATAAACCGCCTGTTGCCGAGTTCATTCCGTTCATTACAGCCGTTTCAAAGTTTACTTTTACATTAGAATCTCTGGTATCTGTGTATATCATATTTTGTTCCTTATTAATTTTTTTATACAGGAATTACATTCCATAGATGATTGAGTCTGCAACCTTCTGAGCAAGGCTCTGTTTGCAGGCTGTTTCTGCCGTCCATTTTGATTTATCAGTCTGACTGTCTGTAATTGTTGTTTTGTATTTTACAGAACCGTCTTTCATATCCAGACAGGTTATGTCAGCTACAAGAGTTACAGTTGCTCCTGTCTCTGATTCTTCAGCTGGTTTTGCATACTTGAAGGAGCCGATGATAAGGAAGTTTGTTGCCTTTTTGATTTCACCCTGTGTTACATCAAGACATGCCTTGTAAATTTCCTGGTATGATTTCGAAAGATAGGAAGCTTCACTGATAGGTGCGTTTCCTGCATTGATGTCGGAGTTTCGTAAAATCTGAAGGAGGGTGAAGTTGTTTGTTGTCGGGTTTCCTTTTTCATTGAAGTCATAAACAAAAAGAATTCCCCCCGGATATACGGTGTATTTTGATTTTACAACATAAGGTGCGGTTACAGCGCTTGCGTAGGCAGCCTGAACGATTGCCGGTGAAGAAGTAACCGGAGAAGGATAGAAGGTAATATTATCCTTTACTGCAATTGAAGGAATTCCAGGAAGGAAAACGATTTTTCCCTGTGCATCTGTCTGCATCTGTGCAGTAGAATAGGTAATTGCATCATTGCTTCTTGAAACCGGCCATGAAATTGTAACATTGAAATCTGCAACAGGTCCGTTCTGGTCTTTTACTGAAATAACATACGGAGCCTGAAAAGGGTTTCCTGCAATTACAGGTCGTTTTGTATTCGGTGTTGAAACGATTTTCAGTTCGATTCTGCTTAATAAATCCTTGAATTCGGTTTCTTTTTCACTTGCTGTGTTCTGTACAGAAAGCATTTTTGGTTCACGGATTACCTTTGTCTGAACCTCAGGTTCTTCAATTATATATTCGTCTGATTCATCTGGTTTAGCTGGTTTTTCAGGAGTTGAAACACATGAGCTTAAAAGAACAGCGCCCATGAGGGAAAAAAGTATAGCGGTATTTTTAATTTTTTTCATTTTGATAAAACTTCCTTATGTAGTACGATAATTCTATAATTATAACAGATTTTTCGCCGTATTACAATTGTTTTTTGCGCGAATAAGCGCTGTAACCCGGGTGTAAGTTGCCGGATCATTAGCAGAATAAAATCAAGAAGAAAATCAATCTTTTTTACTTTTTAATTATGTAGTATAATCAATTTTATGGAAAAGAAATTTAAAACTCCACGAACAGTTTTTTTGGGTGGAAACAAAAATATAAAACGAATTGGTCTTGGCGGAAACGAACCTGTTACGGTTCAGACCATGTGGAAAGAAAGCATAACCGATGTCTGCGAAAATGACAAAAAGCTTGAATCTATTATTAAGCAGATTAATTCCCTGAAGCTTTTGGGCTGCGATATTCTTCGTTTTGCAGTTCCTGATATGAAAAGTGCAGCTTCTCTGGTAAAAATTCAGGAAAATACAGATATGCCTCTTGTGGCAGACATTCATTTTGACTATCGGCTGGCCCTTGAATGCCTTAAAGGAGATGTAGCCGCCATCAGAATAAATCCCGGCAATATCGGAAGCCGGGACAGGGTAGAAAAAGTTGTAAACGCCTGCCGGGAAAAGGGCTCTGCCATCAGAATCGGTGTAAACACAGGAAGTCTTCCTAAGGATCTGGCTGAAAAAGTTGAAAAAGGCGGGATTTCACGGGCAGAGGCTCTTGCAGAAACTGCAGCCCGGGAATGTCAGGTCTTTGAAGAACTGAAATTTGACCAGTATGTTGTCAGCATGAAGGCAAGTTCCGTTCAGGAAACAATTGATGCAAACGAAGCTTTTGCCAGCCGCTATGATTCACCTTTGCACATTGGTGTTACTGAAGCCGGACCTTTGATTTCCGGAGTTGTAAAATCAACCATAGCCTTTACTCATCTTCTTTCAGAGGGAATTGGAAGTACAATCCGGGTAAGCCTCTCTTCGGCGCCGGAAAATGAAGTAATTACCGGCCGGGAAATTTTACATGAGTGCGGCTTACGGAAGGGGGGAGTTACTTTAATAAGCTGTCCTAGATGCGGTCGTGAAGGCTTTGATGTTCACTCCTTTGTTGACCGCTGGCAGAACAGGCTTCTTTCAATGGATAAGGAAATTACCGTTGCCATAATGGGCTGCATCGTAAACGGACCGGGGGAAGGAAAGCACGCTGACATCGGAATAGCCGGTGCCGGGGATAAAGCCATTATCTTTAAAAAGGGCGAAATAATACGAACAATTCAGGCAAAAGATGCCGATAAAGTATTTGAAGAAGAATTGTCTTCTCTTTAGTTTAAGTTATTTTAATACTGTAAAATGCCCAGCTGTGCAATTTACATATTAAGGCAAAAAAATGAAAAATCTCATAATTCTTTCCGTTTTCTTTTGTATCTCTTTCTGCGGTTTTGCTTCACCTGTGGTAAAGCCCGATTATATAATTACTGACAAAAGAATCCTGCAGGACGCAGTTATTGCCTATGAAAATCAGGAGTATGGAGAATGCCTTAAGCTGGTGGAAAGGGCAGAAGCCTACAGACGAAACAAGGTTAGCTGGGAAGTTTCTGTGCTTCAGAATTCTTTTAAGCCTGCTGAAGTAAAAATGCGGGGGGACAACCTGTTTGATATCATTCCGGTTCTTGAGGAACGCCAGGATTACGATGCCCTGGACATAATTAACCGGTATTTAAAAGTTTTTGGAGCCGATTATTTTGAAAGCTCTGCTAAAAAGCTGATTGAATACATTAAAAATCACCGGGAGTTTCCGGAGGCTTCATATTTAAAGGGAAAAATTTATCAGCTGGAAGGTGAATATCAGTTCAGCGAAAAACTTTTCCTTCAGGCCTACAAATATGCTTCAATTCTTGATGTTCCGGACCAGAAATACGATATCCTCTATTCTCTTGCCGATATTTCCTACACTCAGAAGGAAATGAAAAAGTATGAAGAATACCTTCTTATGATTTTGAGTTTTGACCGTGCTTTTACAGATACGGCTCTCCTTAATTCCATGAACAATGTAATTGAAAGCACAAAGCCAGATGCTCTTGAAAAGTTTTTCCTGATGTACAGGGCTTCCAATTACAGGCTTTTGAACGCATATTTCAGACTGTCGGAATACTATCTTTCAAAAAATGAAAAGCAGAAGGCTCTGAATTCCGTGGCTCTGGGCGCCCTTACCGGTTTTACCAAAATATATGAGATTGTTTCAAAAAGAAATGCTGAATTTGAGTATTCCGGCTTTGAAAAACTGATCCAGGAGGCTTCGGAATACGAAGATCTTGTGGAATGGGGCAAGGTAAACAACGTGTGGCGCGGCTTTAATGAATTCGGTGACGGCGCCTTCAGAAATAACTGCCCGCTTTTTGCCCTGGCTCTTTTCAACGCAATAAAAGACTCCAGCCCGGAAGAATACTGGCGGCTGGATGCAGAAAAAAAGATTCTTGTTATAACAGGGGAAGTACAGAGGTAATTATCCTGGTGCATGGGGAGCCCCGTTTTCGCCAATTTTTAAGCACAAAAAGTATAAAAAACTAAATTAAGGTAATTATAAACTAGTAATGAAGTCCGATTCCGATGGAGATTTCTTTCCAGTCAGAGTTTCGCCAGTCCTGAGTCAAATGACCTTTTAATCCCGGCATTTTCTGGCTCAAATCTACACCAAAGCTTCCCCGAACCTCGATTCCGCGCCACTTTAGCGGATAAATCAGGGCTTCCATTCCGGCTGCATAAAAGCCGTCTTTGTAATGGAAATCCCGGTCTGTGGCTCTGTTTCTTGAAAGGGCTACATCTACAAAAGGCGAAAGCTGTAATTCCATATTGAAGTATTTTGCAATTTTCCTGATTCCAGGAATCTTCTGAATAAGAGTCATTTCGTCCCAGCGGGCTGTAAAGATGTGAACCGGAAGGTCAAAATTCATAACGATTGCAGCCGGGCTTTCGCAGGCCTGCTTGTCAAAGTCTTCCGGATAGTTTTCCTTGTCGTAATACTGTTTATCTTTAATACCTCTCAGTCTTGAACCGAAGGCCTGTTTTCCGTTCAGGTAGGCAAAGGCGTAAATGTCGGTACAGAGACCTGCGTATTTGAAGGCTTTGTAACCCTTCAGCTCTGCTTCAAAGCCCGGAATAAAGTGGCTTTTCTGAAGGTTGTAGGAAAAGCTTTCCGTAAGGCTAACGGAAAGGCCGTTTCTGAAGTTTCCGATCCAGTTTACACGGGAGGTGGAAACCGTCTGTCCGATTGTGAAAACCGGGCTCATTAAATCTTCGTTTACAATTCCGTCCTTATCCCAGTTGTACTTTGCTTCAATATAAGGGGTATAGTAGATTTTTCCCCAGTCGGTAATTTCCTGAATTACAATCGGAATGGAAAGATTTCCTTCTTCTACAAAATAGGTTCCGTCTCCGTAATATACTTCTTCGCCGTTTACAATTTCTTCTTCGTAATCAAGATTGCGGATAAAGGACTGCAGGAGCTTTAATTTTACAGAAAAGCTCTGAAATGGAAGTTCAAACTGCAGTCCGGTTTTCATATTCCATTCAGGCGTATTTTCCCCGATTGTGTATGAAAGGGAATGACTGTTAATCCAGGTGGTTTCAAAAATCCCCATTTTGAACGGAATGTCAAAATCAATGGCAAAACCGAATTTTGCATCTGTGGAACCGTCATCATCTGGTTCAAGACTGAAGTTTACGTCCGTTGCCATGGTTTCAAGGGAGCCCATGAAGTTGGTATCCTTCATCTTCAGTTTGAAAAGGAAACCGTTGTTGCTGTCGTATTTTGGATATGGCGCACCCAGAATGTGAAGGGAATCTTTTGCTTTGACAGAAAGGTCTACATAGTAAAGTTTGTTTTCTTCCTCAACTTGATTTTCCGTGCTGTCTGCTGCTTCAGTGTTGAAGCCAGTTTTGTTTTCAGAACTATCTGCGCTTCCGGGATTTTCTGTACTTTCCTCAGTTCTGGAAGCGGAATCACTCAGGGAAAAATCCACTTCAACTGTATCGAAGGCTCTTGTATTTTCAAGGCGTACCTTAAAATCCTCAAGGTATTCCATGAGGCTGTCTTCATCTTTAAAGGTGCGCTTTTTATCAACGGGAACCTTGGTCTGCAGTGCGTATTTTCTTGTTTTTCCGGTGAGGTCATAATCAACATTTCTGATTTTATATGAATCAGAATAGGAAAGAGCGGTTGTAAAAAGAAAGCTAACTGCTGCAATGCTCCTTATAAGCTTTTTTTTGCTGAAAGAAACTGTTTTCACTTTAGTAAGCACCTTTTCCATTGATTACAACCCAGACGGTCTTGATTAAAATCCAGATATCCAGCCACAAAGACCAGTTTTGAATATAGAAGGAGTCAAGATTTATGCGCTCTTCGTACCCGGTATCGCTGCGGCCGGAAATCTGCCACATGCCGGAAAGTCCCGGAGTTACGCTGAGTACATATTCAGCACTGTCTCCGTATTTTTCAATTTCGTCTCTGGTAACCGGGCGAGGGCCTACAAAGCTCATCTGTCCGGATAGAATGTTGAAAAGCTGAGGAAGCTCATCCAGACTGGTCTTCCTTAAGAAAGACCCGAATTTTGTAACCCGAGGGTCATTTACGAATTTTCGTTCCCGTTCCCATTCTTCCTTCATTTCTGGATTTGTTCGAAGAATTTCTTCCAGCATTTCCTGACTGTTTTTATACATTGAGCGGAATTTCCAGCACTTAATTTCTTTACCCCGTTTTCCGACACGCTTGTGACCGTAGAAAACCGGTCCCGGAGAGGTGAGTTTAACTCCAAGGGCAAGAACCAGCATTACCGGAATAAGAACCGGAAGGAAGATTACAATCAGAAGAATGTCGATAAGACGTTTAATAAGCAGATTGTATTTTTTTGTAAGCTCGTGGGTTGCGCTGAATGCCAGAATACCGCCCATGTCCCGAAGATGAAGGGAGGTGGTAAGGGAATCCTGATTCTTTGAACAGGTAATTGTATATCTGTAGTAAGAAGCAACCGGTTTTATGTTTCCCTCGTAATCGCAGAGAATTGCAACCTTGATGTGAAGATGACGGATGATTTCAAGAATTTCCTTTGAATCCGGGAAAACCGGGATTCCGTCCTTCATTGAGCAGTCTGTTGCGGTGCTGTCAATGATGATTGCAGGCTTGTAGCCCAGGGCTTTTCTTTTTAAAAGACGCTGAATCACGGTGTCTGCGCTGTTTCCGGTAGTGTAGATAACGGCTGGAACACCCCACCACTTAAAGTGTCCGTAAATGTGGCGGGCAACTTCCCGAAAGCCCGGAAGAAAAATTGTGGTAAAAGGAATGGCAAGACAGAATGAAAAAATTGCGGCTTTTTTTGAGGTATCCTTCAAAATTCGTTCTGCAACAGCGGCGGAAAAGAAGCCGTCTCCGTTCTGTATGATTATGCTCAAAATAATTCCGATGAAACAGAAGGCTGAACAGATGGAAAGCTTTCTTACTTCATCGGAAGGGCTTACCATAATTCCCGGGTAAAGCCCTGCTGCATAGTAAACGATTAAAATCAGGGGGAAATAATAGCTGTAGTTTACAAACGATTTGAAGTTTACGGCTTCTGAGTCAATAATGTTTGCTATAAAGAAGGAAAGACCGATGCACATAAAGAGCATTGCGGCATCCGCAGCCATAATCATTATGCCGGAAAGAAATGAACTGGTTCTCCGTTTATAGTTTTTTCTGAAATATGTTATAAAATCGTTTGTAGTCATAGCCTTAATATTTTAACTTCTTAATTGTTTCTTGTACAGTAGTTTTAAATTCGCTTATGAATCTTTCTTCAGTAAAGGAATTTGCATGGGCAATTATTTCGTCTTTTTTGAAAACTCCTTCTGAATCAAGTGTTTCGAACTTAAGGATTGCATCTGCAAGGCTGTCTGTTTCCTGTTTTTCAAAGAAAAGCCCGGTTTTTCCGTCTACAACGGTTTCAAGGGCACCGCCTTTTCCAAAGGCAATTACAGGGGTTCCGCAGGCCTGTGCTTCAAGAGGAACAAAGCCGAAATCTTCCTCGGCACAGAAAAGAAGGGCGCGGCATCTCTGAAGGTGATTTTCAAGAACATCGTCCGGTGCCCGGCCAAGGAAAGTGATATTTTTATCTTTTCCCGCAAGCTTTTTAAGGTTTTCCATTTCGCTTCCGCCGCCGATAACAACAAGCTTTTTTCCAAGCTTTTTGCAGGCGCTTACGGCAAGGTCAATTCGTTTGTAGGGAACTAATCGGCTGAAGGCAACATAAAAATCTTCACGGTGTGTATCTGAAGGATGAAAGCGGCTTGTGTCCACCGGGAGGTAGATTACTTTTGCGTCTCTGTTCCAGAACTTTTTAATGCGTCGGGAAATGAACTTTGAATTTGCAATGAGGGTGTCTACCCGCTGGCTTGAAACATAGTCCCAGAGCCTTAAGGCCGGAATCTGGCGGTTCATAAAGAATCTGGTCAGGCGGCCGCTTCGTTTTCTGTAATCAAAGAAAAGGTCCCAGGCATAACGCATTGGAGAGTGAATGAAAGCAACATGAGGAACCATGGGTGGAGTGATAACTCCCTTTGCACAGCAGGAAGATGAAGAAATTACAAGATCGTAACCGGTAAAATCAAAGGATTCAAAGGCTGCCGGCATAAGGGAAAGAAGTTTTGTGTAGATTTTTGAGGAAAAAGGTATTTTCTGAACGAAGGATGTGTGAATTGTGCAGTTTTTAAAATGCTCACCCATCTTCTTTTTGTTATAGACCAGGGTGAAAATTTCTGCTTCCGGGTAGATTTTTAGAAGGTATTCTACAAAAAGCTCGGCACCGCCGTAATTTACAAGCCAGTCGTGAACGATTGCAACGCGCATTATTTTTCCTCCAGGGTTTTATGAATGATAGAGTAGGTTCTTGAAAAAGAATAGATTTCTGGAATTTCAAGCTTTGTGCTGCATATTTCATCCAGCTTCAAAAGTTTTTCTTCCAGGGAAGATGCATTTCCAGTTTCAAAAAAGGTTACCGGAAAGTCTTTGTAGATTTCCCGGAAAACCGGAATGTCGCTTAAAATTACATGGGTTCCAAGACTCAGGGCTTCAAGGGGCGGCATTCCAAAGCCTTCGTAAAAGCTTGGCTGAACAAGAACCCGGGCTTTCTGGTAGGTCTCCTTTAGTTTTTCCTGGTTTACCTTTCCGGTAAATATTACAGAACCCTCCGGAGCCGTTTCAATTTTTTCGAATATGGAATTATCAGCAGTCCTGAAGTTATCCCTGTTTCCAACGATTACAAGCTTTGAGGAAAGCCCTTTCTTTTTAGCCTGAAGAAAGGCTGTGAGGAGGGTGCTTAAGCCCTTGTGCTTTTTTATGTTTCCTACGAATAAAATCACATCGTCTTTTGGGGCAGGTTGCTGGCTCGCGGCTCCCATTGAAACGGCAGCGCTGCCGGCGGATTTATTAGTTGTTTCATCCTTAAACCAGTCGGGAAGGGCGTTATAGGTGCAGATAACCGGAGTGTTTTTTAAAGCCCTTTTCAGATGATACTGGATTCGTTCTGCAGAAAAGTTTGATACTGTGAATACTGCCTTTGATTTTTTACAGGCTCGCATGTAAAAATATTTTCTGATTAAGGTTCCCGCCTTTCCTGCAAGCCCCGGAACATCCAAAAATACTACATCGTGAATTGTGGTGAATACCGGGATTTTTATTCCTCCGGGAATGTTGCAGTAGGGACTGTAGTACACGTCGCATTCATTGATTTCTTTAAGCAGATTTTTTGGAAAAGAGTACATTTCTTTTATTGAAAAGCATTTTTCGTTATATTCAAGGAGCCTGCAATTTTCTGTTTTATATGGTTCAAGCTGTTCTTTTGTTCCAAGAAGAACACACTGATTTTCTTTAATAAAATATGGAAGCAGAGCGGAAAGATAGGAGCCGATGCCGCCGCTGTCCGTCATTCTGATATCGATGGCGATTTTCATAAGAATGTTATATCATATATATAGAATAAAAACTATAGATAAAAAAACTTAAAAATGTTAAAACTATCAGTATGTTTCGTATGCAAAGTAGAAGAGTAATTGCTTTTCTGTGCTTTTTGAATCTTTTTCCCCTTTGTGCACAGGTTTTTCAGGTATATTCTTCAAACCAGCTTATTCCGTTCTCAAGTCCGGTTTACGACGCCCTGATTACGCTTTTCAATGAAAAAGGAATGAGTACTTTTGCAACTAATGCTCCTTTGACTGGCGGAGAACTTAAATTCTATCTTGAACTTCTGGATTTTGATTCCCTTACGGACTCTTCAAAGGAAATTTACAGACAGCTTGAGGCTTACCTTACCCCGGAGCTTGAAAAAAGGAAAAATACAGTAAAGGTGGGTGGAGCATTTTTCGGTTTTGAAACCATAGCTAGTCCGGCACTTCTTGGAAAAACCTCTGATGCCCTGGACTGGAGCTTTGCTACGGATTACACGGGACATAAAAATTCCGTTGACAGCTATGATATTCTTTCAAAAGAAGAGTACAGGAGTGACACAGGCTATAAGTGGTCTGAAGTCGACCCGGAACACCCGGAAAACAGACCGGAGATAACATACGAGGACTCCAACTATATTTCTTCATCAGAATTCTGGAGAAATCCGGCTTCCACATCGGTTCTCACTTTTCCAGTATATCTTGGCTGGGGTTCTGCATTCTTTGCTTCCGCAGATCCGGGAATCGGAAAAAGCCTATGGGGAATGAGCGGAGACGGGAACTTTTCAAACCTTGTTACATCTGGAGACGACCTTGATTTTCTGTGGCCCCGGAATGGAAACGGTACCCTTGGATATCAGGGAAAGGGCTGGGGAACCAATTTAAGTGTTTTCAGAAGCGGTATGGAGTCAGGAAGAAGCATTATGGGCTCCAGCGTATACAGTTCTTCCTTTGAAACTGAAGGGGTTGTAAAATTCAATCTTTACTCTCCACGAATAAAATACAATCTTGATGTTGTTGAAGTAAATACGAATAAATACCTTTACATGCATTCCATCAACGTGCGGCCATATTTTAAGTGGCTCAGAATGGAAGTAACGGAAGCCACCTTTGTGGACGGACCTTTTGAAATGAAGTTCCTGAATCCGCTTATGATAATGCATTCCTTCGGCTCCTGGTCGGACAGCGATTACTGCTCTGAAACCGAGGAAAAACTCTACGGCGAGGCTCACATCTGTCAGTACATGGGCTTTAATCTGGATTTTACTCCTTTTAAGAACTCCCGTCTTTATCTTCTTTATGCACAGAATGAAATTCAGCCCCCTAATGAGCTTGGAAGCACCAACGGAAAATCCATGCCGGACAGCTTTGCCCTTCAGCTGGGCTATGAACGCACCTTTAGCTGGAACGACGGCTTTTTTACGGGAACCCTTGAAGGAATCTATACAACGCCTTTCTGCTATATAAAGCAGGGCGCCGGCTGGTCCCTTTATTCTGAGCGTTACGACATGCAGTCAAACTGTTCTTATCCGATACGCTCCTGGATTGGAAGCCCTTTTGGACCGGACGCAATCGGTGCAAAACTTCGTGTAAAATATACAAAGCTTCATAAATTTTCTGTAGAAACTTCCTATCTTTTTGTGGCTCACGGAACCAATTCCTTCGGCCTTTTTGATAATCAGATTGAAATTGACGGTCAGAAGTATTCTGCATACTATCCCAGTGTTCTTAGAAAAATGGGTCTTATAAGTGATGAGGAAGCCGAAAAAATTGCCCGGGCGAAAAATCTTACGGGCACGGTTGAATATACGAACCGTTTCTGCACGGATGTTTCCTATGTGCTTTCGGATAAATTTTCTTTTGATACACGAATCATATATTCTGTGATTTTTAACAATAAAAATGAAATCGGAGAGACAGCCCAGGGACTTGAAGGCTATCTTTCCTTAAAATATTCTCTTTTTTAATTCATTATGACAGGGGTTTTATATGAATAATTATTTTACAGTTACAGCAAAAAAAGTATTTCTGGCTTGTCTGATTGTATTTTCTGCAGGCTGGTTTCTGACTGCCCAGGAAAAAGCTTCGGGAACGCTCTCTTCAACCGAAAATCCGACAGTGTCTGAAAATCAGGGCGTTTCCAGTTCCGTTTCCGGAAATCAGGCTCTATCCGAAAAACAGTCCGTTTCTGAAACCAGAAAATCTCAGATTGCGCTGAAAAATAATTCAGTTCCTTTGACTGATGACATTTATCAGGTTCTTGACTACTATGAAATCAAAGGTCTTTTGTCTCCCCTTGGAACTGCAAAGCCATATACTTTAGGCCGCATTCTTGATGCCATCGATGAAATCTGTGAGAAAAAAAATCAGCTTACTGATACAGAATACGAATATTTTGAAGAATTCAAGAAAAATCATGTTCCTCAGTATGATCTTAAAAACTGGCTTGGTCACTGTGCAATTTCCAATAAATCAGAAAAATTACCTGTTACTTTCCTATATGATTTTTCTCTTGAAACGGCAGTTTCCGGCGGCGTTTACAATAACTCCGATTTTAATACCATGGGCTACGATATTATTCCGTCCTTCGATTTTTCCGGAGACATTACAAAGTATGTTTCCTACAACATGCACAACTTTTTTGACCTTTCAAAGATGCCTCTTTACGAGTGCACCGATACTGACGCTGTTGGCTACGAGAAAAATGCACCATATTTAATCGGATATTACTGGTATGAAGACGATGTATCGGACTTTTTGTACGGGGAGTACAAGACTTATAAGGATACTGAGGGAAAGACTCAGTATGAAACGGATGAAAATGGCAACAAAATCCCCATGTATGTCGACCTGGATGTAAAGGATGCTGAGGGAAATGTGGTTCGAAAGGCGGAAATTAAGCGCCGCACCATCCGGAAATACAAGAACAACAGCTATCTTCCTTACGCATACCATAAGCCATGGGCAGGACAGTTTTACTATCTTTCAAACCTTTCTGCCAGCGGACTTGAAGGCTGGGCTATGAAAACCGGTATTTCCGGCGGAACAGAAGCAGAGGTTCGTTCTTCACTTTTTGACAATAAGGTAAACCTTGGAATCGGCCGTGGCAGAAAGGAATGGGCCGGAATGGATAACGGTGCTTCCCTTGTACTGAACGCCAACGCCCAGCCTTTCTTTGAAGCGGACCAGACCTTAGAGCTTTTCCCGTTCCTGCATTTTTCTTCCATGGTGGGTATCCTGGAGTATCCGAACCAGAACTATATTGTTGAAGGAGCCTACCCGGAAAAAGATCACACCGACGATGCCTGGGTTTTCCAGAATGCTTTCTCCATCAACATGCTTGACCTTGACTGGAAATACGTTCACCTGGATTTAGGTTCTACTGTAGTATGGCCAAAGCGCTTTGACTTAGGCTATATGTTCCCGCTGGTTTTCTATGTTGAATATCAGAATCATATCGGTGACTATGACAACATGTCGCTTTTTGCCGATTTGAAGCTTAAATACCCGGGACTTGGAAGCGTCTGGGCATCCATGTACCTTGACGAGCTTAATGTAATGAGCAACTGGCTCAAAAATACCCGTGTTATGTATGCAGCTCAGGTGGGTGCCAAAGCGGCTCTTCCATTCCTGAATTCAACAACGGTTTCCTTCCGTTATACAAAGGTTGAACCTTTCTGTTATACCCATAATGCCGTAAACTACACCCCTTGGTATGACCACTATATTACGGAAGCTTATATGAATAACGGGGAGTCCCTTGGATATTACCTGGATCCGAATAGCGATGAATTTTTCCTGCGGCTTGATTCAATGTTTACAAAGGGAACAAAAGGCTTTTTCCAGTACCAGTTTATCCGTCACGGTGCTGATTACGGAAGCCAGCAGGTTCCGGGTTCTTCACTTTATTCAGAGCTTTCAACAAAAAACCGTGATGAACTTAAGAAATACTTCCTTCACGATGGAGCCTATAACTGGATTCACATTGCAAACTGCGGCGTAACTTATTCATCTGTTACCAACAAATACAAACTTCCGTTTGAGCTTTCGGCAAATCTTGGTTTTATGTACAGCTATTACACAATGATTGACGATGAAAATTACGACAGAAGCATATACGGAAACAACGGAAACTGTGCAGATGCAGATTTTTCAACAAAATACCACTTTGTTGACACAGACGAATACCCGGTTCAGTGGGGCTTCGTACTGGGAGCAGGAGCAAAAATCCGGCTCTAACTGAAAAGAGTCACACACTTCGAGTTAATACAAAGTTGGCGGGAGTTTAGCGGCAGGCAGGAAAAAAATCTTTTTTCGGCTGCCGCTATATGGCTTAAAACTCTTCCAGAAGCTTTTTAAGTTCCCGGGCGGCGTTATCGTAGGAATACTTTTTTAAGATAGCGTCCGCATCCTCAGTTTCTTCTTCTAAAAGTTCATTCAGGCTTACATCTGTGTTATTGCAGTCAATGTAATGTGCGGTTTTCCCGTACAGCTCTGGAAGAGAGGCAGCGTTACCTATGATGATTTTTGCTCCGCAAGAAAGGGCTTCAAGAGGCGGAATGCCAAAGCCTTCGTAGTAGCTTGGAAAAACGAAGGCCCTGCAGTTTTTCATCAGGGCTTTTACCTGACCGTCGGAAACATATCCTAGAAGAACTACATTTTTTAAGGTCTGCAGGGCGGCTATATCATCGGAAACCATTCCCGAAATCGCTTTCCCTGAAATTGCAAAAATATCTTCCGGATGTTTTGAAGCGTATTCAGAAATCCATTTTAAGTTTTTGCGTTTCTGAAGGCTTCCTAAAGTAAAAAAGAACTGGCCTTTTTTGAGTTCCGGATGCGCATCAAGAACCGAAGAATCTTCCTGAATATCGTTCAAGTGTTCCCAGCCGTTATAGATTACGTTGATTTTATCTTCACTTATTTTGTAATTTTCACAGATTTCCTTTCTGCTGAAAGCACTTACGGTAATTATCTTTTTTGCGTGGCGGACACAGTGTCTGTACATTGTACACATATAAAGCCGAATCAAAGTGTCTTTCCGTGAAGTAAAATCTTCCGGATGAGTTTTTGCATAGATATCGTGGATAAAAACTATTCCAGGCTTAAAAAGAGGTGTTGCATTGGAAAAATCAAGGGGGAAGGCCTTTTCTTTTTTTAAGAAACGAGAGAAGGTTCCGTGCTCCCATAATGGAAAGACCTTGCATTCTTTTTTTGAGCGAAGGATTTTTATATTCTGAAATTCACAGACATTTTTTGCATTTGCCGGAACATAAATTGAAATTGAATCTTTATCAACAATTTTATCAAGGCGTTTACATACCTCGTATGCAAATCTTTCAATTCCAGTAAGGTTCCTGCAGAAAAAATCTCCGTTAATTACTATTTTTTTCACTTTCAAATCCTTCAACTGTTTTTACCATAAAGTCCACAGTTCGCTTTCCTGATTCACCGATGTATTCCCAGGCTTCTTCCCGGGCCTTGTGCCGAAGTGACTTTAATTCTTCGCTGTCGGCAGCGTTCTGGATTACATTTTTAATGTCAGAAAAGTCTTTTTCTTCAAGTTTTATGCCGATTTTTTTGAGGGTGGAAAACTGCCAGATTTCATGATCCAGATCCCAGGCGTCGTATGGCATTAAATCCATTTCTGCATTGGCATACATAACCGGCTTGTCGCAGAGGAAGGTATAGTCCCAGATGATTCCTGAAAAATCGGTAATCATGATGTCTGCTTTCTTAAGGGAATAAATATTGTCCCGCTGGTAATCCCATTCAATGTTTGGATTGCTTTTGTATTTTTCTTCCAGTGCAGAAAGAACTTCCTGCTCGCTGATTTTTGACTGGGGATGAGGACGGATAATAATTTTCCAGCCAGTTTCTGAAAGCGGGGTAAGTAATTTTTCGCCGTAGAGACTTAAGAGCCCTGATTTTCCCCAGGTTGGTGAAACCTGAACCGTAAATTTATGGTTTTCTTCAGCCGGCAGCGCCTCGATTTTTGATTTAAACACATCAAGGTACGGGCAGCCAACGGTAAAAAGCTCCTTTGCTGGAAGATTTCTCTGCTTTTCCAGGGCTCTGATGTCCGAGTACTGGTATTCTGCCGTACAGAGAATTGAATCGAAATAGTCAATTCCAAAGAGACGGTACATTGTAGGGTCACCCAGGGCATGGAAAATATGGGAATAGTGCTTTACGTTCCGGCTTCTTTTAAGCTGGTACACCTGAAGTCCCGGGGTTGTCATAAGAACAAAGCCTGCAGAAAGCATGTTGAGCTTTGCAAAGGCCTTGTTTCCTTCGCCGATAACTTCCGGATGAACAAACTGGTATTTTTCTTCAAAAACGGGATCCTGTTCTGTGGCAACAAAGTATGTCACCTCCAGTTTTCTGTTTTCAAATTCGTCAAGAACCGGTTTAAAAAGATTCCAGTAGCGCTTATCTTCGCAGTAAATTACATATTTTTTGTAGGACTTTTCAAGCTTTGAAGCATCCTTGCCGCCGGAAAGAAAAAGCTTAATTTTAAGCCAGAGGGCCTTTGCAAGAAAGAAGAGGGTTGCACATGCTCCAATGAGAATTGAAAAAAGCATGCTTCCTGTTCCCGGGTCAATATATAATGGTAAAATCATAAAATCCTCTTAAAAATAATTTATTCAGTGACTTTTTCCCAGCTGGAGTCTTCAAAAATATTATCTTTGACCTTCCACCAGGAATCATCCTTTACAGTAAAAATCTTGTCGCTTTTTGAGTAATATGGCACGAATAAGTCGTCAATGGTAACTTCAAGACCGTCATTTTTATCAAGATACGGGATTTTGTTTCCTGTAAACGGATTTTTTGGCTCTTCAACAATACCTTTAAGTGCAAGGGTCGGAACATCGGCATTTGACATAAATGTATTGTCGATTTTAAGGGTGCCCCGTTCATTAAAATCCTTTACTACAAGAATCGGATTCAAATGGCATTTTGCATATCCGTCAATTTTTTCAGTTTTGAACATTTCTTTTGAAAGAGAATTATTTCCGTTTCCGTGATCGCTTACAAAAATAATTCTGGTGTTGTCGTATACATCGTTTTCCTTGAGCCAGTCCAGCCATGAAGAAATTGCGTACCAGGTAACGGTATTTACGATATAAGCCTTGTTTTCATTCAGGAAAGGCTTGCCGGAAAGAGGAATATTGTACATTGAAACATCCTCATTTGAGTGAGGAGCTTCGTTTGCAAGCATTATAAAACTTGATTTTTCAGAATCCAGGGTGGTGAGGGTTGGTAAATAGTGAAGCTCGCTGTACCAGTCTGCAAAACTGTTGTAGCTTTCCTGAACTCCGTTTTCCCACCAGGTTCCTTTATAGTAAACTACCGGGCGAAGCATTGCAGGGGCTTCACGGAAAAGGCTTACCCAGAAAAGATTTCGGTTCAAGAAATGGCTTAAGGAAACATTAGATGAAGAATCCTTTAAAAGCTCCTTTTTCATGTCTCCGGCGTATCGTCCCATGAGTGACATCGGATGAATGCCTTCCATATTTTTTGCAAAGCTCATGTCGCTTACATAACTGTAGTTTCCCCAGGAAAGGTCAGCAATATAGGATTCAAATCCCGCTTCCTGAGTAAAAAGCTTTGGAAGAACTAAAAGGGCTTCGTTGTGCTTTTCCTTCAAAGTCTTTTCCGGAACTCTGTTGATTTCCCTTGGAGTGTATTCGTATCCGCCGTAAAGTCCCGGAGAGCCCATCAGGGTGTGTCCGTTAAAGGAAAGTGTGTTCGGATAGAAGGTAAAGCCTTCAAACTTTTCCTTAATATCCTGCTGGTCCTCCATAATCTGAAGAAAATTAACGCTTTCCATTCTGTCCAGCATCATGATAACTACGTTTTTACCGGTTTTGGAAAGGGAAAATTTCTTGCTGAAACCGGAATCAGAAGCCTGATTCTGGGACGCGATGTTGAATTCCCTGTACTGCTTTGAGATTGTAAAGGAATTTACAACGCTGAAGATGACCATTGTAAAGAAAAGAATTCCGTTTGCGTAAACGCCCCAGGTTCCTTTCTTAAATTTAAGAAGAAATGCAAGACCTGCAAAAATGGCGCAGATACAGAGAAGATTTAACAAGAGGTAGATTTTTGAAGGGGAAGCAAGACCATCAATGAACTTTAATGTTGCATCCATGGAGCCGTAATTGCCCTTGAAGATAAAGGCGTTGATTATGGCTGAAATAAAGCCTGCGGTAAACAAAAATGAAAGCAGGGTCTGTATTCTTTCCTTGAACAGGAAATATATACAGAAAGGCCAGAAAACAAAGAGACCGGCACTAACCCAGAAGCTGGATTTAAGGAAGGCTGTTGGCGTAGTATAGCTTTCAATGTTAGAAAACTCCTGAACTGATGAAAGAATCAGGTTTTCAGGAAGTACGAGTCCTGTAAGGAAGGCAAGTGCAAGGGAAGAAAGGGCAAAAAGTGAAAAACGAAGCTTTTTGTCGTCCCTGAGGGCAAATGCAACCTTGTCGATAAATGCCTGAACAAGTTTAATATAAACAGGAAGGGGAAGGAGAATAAGAAGGGCAAAGGCAGCAGGGAGTCTCTTTTTTAAGTCTGCTACGCCTGAATAAATAAATACAATATATACCGCCATAAAAATTACGGAAGCACACATGATTATGTACAGGGTTTTCAGCGGGTTTTTAAGCTTGTAGAAAATATTTTTAATCAGGCTGAAAACATTGTTCATGGTCCAGTAAAGTACAAGACCTGCCGGACTCTGATATAAAATTACAAGGAATAACAAGGCCATTCCGTAGATTGGTGCTTTTTCCTTGAAAGAAAATCCTTTTGTGTAGATTGCACTGGCGATTATGTTTATAAGGGTCATTGCAATCGGAAGAACATTTACAGGAAAGGAACCGATTGTAAATAGTGCATCCGGCCGGCTCATATCCCGGATAAAAAGAAAATGGGCACCGTTTAGTGCAGGAAGCTTTGAAAGACAGCTGTAGGCCGCCATAAAGAAAGGAACCTGAATTAAAAGTCCAAAGCTGGATCTTAAGGCCATAAGGGGGTGGTAATGATTCTGCTTATAAAAAGTAGAAAGAATCATGTACTGTTCGTCACCCTTGAAGGTCTTTTTAATGCGGTCAATGCCGCTCTTCATTCTTTTTTGTGTATCCCGTTCTATCTGCTGCCATTTTTCTGCAACAATGTAAAGGGGAAGGCAGAAAAGTGTTACGCAGAGAGATACTCCAAGAATTGAAATTCCCGTGTTTCCGAAAAGCTTGTCAAAAAGCTTGAAGGAAATTTCTATCAGCTGAACAAGAGGTGACAGAATTAAATTATAAAGAATCATTCCGATTGTCATTTTTTATTCCTTAGTCCCGTGAGTATAAATCCCGGGTGTATACTTTGTCTTTTACATCGTTTAAGTCGTCTGAAAGGCGGTTTGCAAGAATTACATCGCTGATTTTCTTGAATTCGTTAAAATCTTTTACTACCTTTGAATTAAAGAAATCTTCGCCCTTGTAGGTCGGTTCGTATACAACGACTGTAATTCCCTTTGCCTTTATGCGTTTCATTACGCCCTGAATAGAACTCTGGCGGAAATTATCGCTGTTAGCTTTCATGGTAAGGCGGTAAATTCCCACGATTTTCGGTTTTTTTGCAATTATCTGGTCTGCAATAAAATCCTTTCGGGTGGAATTTGAGTCAACGATGGCCTTTATAAGGTTCTGAGGAACGGAATTGTAGTTTGCAAGAAGCTGTTTTGTGTCCTTCGGAAGACAGTAGCCGCCGTAACCAAAGCTCGGGTTGTTATAAAAATTACCAATTCTAGGATCCAGACAGATTCCCTGAATGATCTGCTTTGTGCTTAAACCCCGGACTTCTGCGTATGTGTCAAGTTCGTTAAAGAAGGCAACACGGAGGGCAAGGTATGTGTTTGCAAAAAGCTTAATTGCTTCGGCTTCGGTGCAGTGTGGGAAAAGTACTTCAATTTCTTCCGCCGGTTTCAGTGCTCCTTCCTTTAAAAGGGAAGCGAAAACTTCGGCTTTTTCCTTGAGGCTTTCATCGTCCTTCGGATAGCTTACTACGATTCTAGAAGGGTAAAGATTGTCGTAAAGGGCGTGTCCTTCCCGCAAAAACTCAGGACTGAAAATCATGTTTTTATAGCCGGTTTCTTCCCTGAGTTTTTCTGTGTATCCTACAGGAACAGTGGATTTTATTACGACCGTTGCCTTTGAGCCGCTTTCCTTTACTGCCTTCATTACAGCGTCAATGCTTGAAGTATCAAAGTAATTTTTATCCGGGTCGTAGTTCGTTGGCGTGGAGATTACAATGAAGTCTGCATCTTTGTACGCATTTTTGCCGTCAGTAGTTGCAGTCAGGTTCAGGTCCTTTGTCTGAAGATATTCTTCAATCTCCTTATCGATAATTGGAGATTTTTTGCTGTTAATTAAGTCCACTTTCTCCGGAAGGATATCAACCGCCGTTACTTCGTTATGCTGCGAAAGTAAGATAGCGTTTGAAAGTCCTACATAACCTGTTCCTGCAACTGCAATTTTCATAAAATTATTCCTTTAATTATTTGATAAATTCTTTGAGAGCATTGATAAGAATGTCATTGTCTTCCCGGTTTCGGATTGCAAGACGAATGTAGCGTTTTTCATCAAAGCAGGTTTTTCCGGTCAAATCTTTAATGTAAACGTTTGCTTTTTCAAGCAGGGAAACTGCAAGCTCATCGGAATAATTATCTCCGCTCAATTTGCAGAGAATGAAATTTGCCTGGCTTGGATAAACCTTAAGGTTTTTAATGCCGGAAAGCTCCTTTATAAAGCGGTTTCTTTCATCTGCAATTGAGTTACATGCGGCAGCATAAACTGAATTGTACTTCTCGTAAATCTGAAGGTAGTATTCTGCAAATGAGTTGATGTTCCAGATTGTATTTGTCTTTTTGATTGAAGTTACATAATCTGCATCTGCGCTTGCAAGAATTCCAAGGCGAAGGCCCGGAACTCCGTAGCTCTTGCTGATTGACTTTACAACTACAAGGTTCGGGTATTTTTCAATTATATCCTGTTTTAAAAGTGTGTAACGGATGTTCTTTTCTGCAAAGTCAATGAAGCTTTCATCAAAGTAAAGGGTAACTCCCAGGTTCTTCAATTCGTCAAGGAGCGAGAACATTTCTTCCTGCTTTAAGAAATTTCCTGAAGGATTATCCGGATTGATAAGAAGAACTGTTTTTGCACCGCTTTTCTTTACCGTTTCCAGAATGTCTTTTGCAGTATATGAAAAATCTTTATCCTGTGTATAAAGAGGAACGATTTCTGCATTCTTGAATCGTTCCGGATATTCGTTGAAAGTAGGGTATGGAACCACAACCTTTCCGGTGAGCTTTTCACCAAGGGAAGCAATGAGCTCTGCGGCTCCGTTTCCAACAACAATGTTTTCCGGAAGAATATTATAGATTTTACCTGCAAGAATGCTCTGTTCCTGAGCGCCGCTTGGATACTGGGTCAAAAGGGTTTTAAAGCTTGCCGTAAGTTCGTCAACCATTTTCTGCGGCGGGAAATATGGGTTTACAAGGTAGCAGTAGTCCTTGAGCTGCGGGAAACGCCAGTATCCGCCGTAGCGCTTCTGAAGGCGGGTAAGCTTTTCTTTTCCGGTAGCAAAACGGTTCTCTGCAATTGCCAGGTCTGCCGGGTCATCGATTTCGTACCATTCTTCCCCGGAAACCTTAAGTCCCTTCAAAACTGAAGAAGAAAGGAAGGAAAGAACCTTTAAAACCTGCTCGTAATATTCATTTTTTCCGAAGGCCTTCTGATAGGCTTCAAGGAAGGGTACATAGTAGTTCTTTGAGAAGTCCTTTGAGAATTTGTAAATATTTACAGTCTTGTGGTAATTTTCTGTATGAAGCCAGTCAAAGTGAGCCTTATCAAGAATGCCTGTAATATAGTTATTTTCATCAAGAAGGGTACAGGTTCCGTCCATCCACGGCTCAAATGGAGAAACAACTGCAAGGTTCGGATCTTTGCTTTCAAGGAGCTGTTTAATGATGGAAGGTTTGTAAATCAGGTCGCTTTCAAGAAGAATTGTGTCATCCTGAACCAGCCTGTCACAGGCAAGATAGAGCGAATAGATATTGTTGGTTTTGTCGTAAACCTTGTTTTCAATATATTCAATTTCCATGCCATTCAGGTTTGAAGCATTGAACTTGCTTTTTATAAAATCGATAAGAACATCGCCTTTATAGCCCACTACGATTATAAGTTTTTTTATTCCGTTCTGAACAAGGGATTCGATAGCATATTCAATAAGTGCTTTTCCGTTTACTTTTACCATACACTTTGTTGCGTTTTTAGTGTATCTTCCAAGTCTTTTTCCCATTCCTGCTGCTAAAATTAAAGCCTGCATCTTTACCTCTCTATTGTAGAATATCTACTATACAATATATTTTAAACACTTTCTGTCTTTAAGGTCAATAAGGCGCGAATTCCGGATACCACGAAGGGAACCCTGAAACATTTAACGGCGCCCTGAAACCACCTATCGCTTCAGTTTTTTTCCGATTGACCTTAAAAAGGCTGCCTGACCTTCCATTATTTTAAACAGGAAGGGAAGCTTTGCCTTTATGTCAGCGATTGTGAATGTAAGCGGTGACTGCATTATATCCACGATTCTTCTGTCATTTATCAGGTGAACATAGTTGAACTGAAATTTAGGGTCTAAAATCATGTTCTGTATGTCTTCCGGAATGCTGCCGGCTTTCTTTATGCGGTTCTGAAGGGTTTTATCAGCCAGCTTGTAATAAGGAACATAGTTTTTTCCGCTGAACTCGCTGGAATAATAGTGAATGATTTTAGCTTCCTTAAGAAACTGAAGACCGCCGTGGCTTACCTGGCAGTTCCATTTTCCGTCCAGATGACCCATTTTAAGGCCTGTCCTGAAGTTTGCTTCGTTCAGGGCGCTCTGGTCGTGAAGGTCGTGCTTTTTGTAAGCAGAATATTTCCAGACTTCATTCCAGGTTTTAAAAAGGGAGCGGGATTCTTCTCCTTCTTTTGCAAGAATGATACCTCCGTTTATGTTTAAGCCGGCTTCCTTTGTTCCCTTAAAGCCCAGCTTTTTATCTCTTTTAAGAAAGTAATTTTTGTGAATGTGCTCATCTAAAAGGCAGTGAGCGTCAAGAATACCTGCGGTGGCGAAGGGCTCGTTTTCAATTTCTGAAAGATCGTCGCAGATGATTGTATCGCAGTCGATGTACAAAAAAGAGCCTTCAACATAATCAGGAATTGCAGTTTTTATGAGGCGGCTTCTTTCTACATTCGTAACCTTATCTTCAAAATCTATGCTTACAATACGGCTTGCGTATTTGTAAAGCTCAACTCTTTTATTTTCCGGCGTAAAGGAAGCCTTGGTTTTATCGTCAACTAAAACGATTATTTCTGCAGCCCTCATGTGCTGTCTTAGTGACCAGACGGACATAAGGCACTGCTCATAATATAAATCCTTTGGTGTAGAGGTCAGAACATATACATATTTCATGGTTATCTATTATAATATGTTTTATACCACTTGGCAAATTCGCCTAATCCCTGCTCTAAGGTAGTTGAAGGTTTGAAGCCGAAATCTCTTTCAAGCTCCGTAACATCGGCATAGGTCTGGTAAACATCCCCCGGCTGCATCGGAAGCAGCTCTTTCTTTCCAGGTTCTTTAATAATGCCTTCTTTTATAAGGCAGTTTTCAAGGATTTCAACAAAGTTCATAAGGCTTGAAGGCTTGTTGTTTCCGATGTTGTAAACCTTGTAAGGCGCTCCGTCTTCGGTTTCTTCCGGAGTTTTCTGCATTACATTAACAATACCCGTTACAATGTCGCTTACGAAGGTAAAATCCCGGTACATGTCTCCCATATTGTAAATCTGAATCGGTTCACTCTTTACCAGCTTGTTTGTGAACTTAAAATATGCCATGTCCGGGCGGCCCATAGGTCCGTACACCGTAAAAAAGCGTAAGCCCGTGCTTGGAATTTTATACAGCTTTGAGTACGCGTGGGCAAAAAGCTCGTTGGATTTTTTTGTAGCGGCGTAAAGGGAAACCGGGTTATCAACCTTGTCTTCAGTGGAATAAGGCACCTTTTTATTGGAGCCGTAGACGCTTGAAGAAGAAGCATAAACAAGGTGCTCCACAGGCTTTTCCGTTCCCATGGTAGCGCGGCAGGCTTCAAGAATATTGTAAAAGCCGATTATGTTTGAATGAATGTAACTTTCCGGGTTTGTTATTGAATACCGGACCCCGGCCTGGGCTGCAAGGTTTACCACAACAGAAGGATTGTACTCGGCAAAAATGTCGTCGATGAAGGCTTTGTCGGCAATGTCGCCCTTTATAAAGGTGAAGGAAGATTTTCCGCTTTCCTTCTGGTTTATGGAAGCGGCGGTTTCTTCCAGCATTTTAAGGCGTTCTTCCTTTAAGGAAACATCGTAATAATCGGTGATGGAATCGATTCCGATGATTTTAATTTCCTTTACACTTTCAAGAAGCCGTTTGGTAAGAAAGCTTCCGATAAATCCGGCCGCTCCAGTTATGAGTATTGTTTTTCCTTCTAAAGTTACTTTCATTTTTTACTCCCGCTAAGTGAAACAACCTTCTTTAAATTACGAAAAAAGGCGGTGTTTCCAGAATATCTCTTTTTCGATTTTCTAATGTCCTGTTATTTCAGTCTGTCCCAGCATTCATCCAGGAAGATATTGTCCTTTACGGTGTACCATTCTTCTTTTTTTACATCGAAGGTCTTTTCTTTCCTGATTCGTGTGCTCTGTGCCCTGGAATTGTTCAGGATTGTATAATCGTTTTTGTTCTGAACTTCAAGTTCCTTTCCGGTGAAAGGACTTTTTGCATTATCGATAATGTCCTTAGTTGCCAGATAAGGCGCATCCGCGTTGGTCATAAAGGTGTGGTCGGTCTTGATTTTTCCGTGGGCATTAAAATCCTTTACCAGAAGGGAAGCTACAAAAAGGGTTTTTGTAAACGGAATTTTTTCCGATGCCTTAAGGTTCTGGATTACTTCCTGTGCCGCTCCGTGAAGGTCATTGGCCATTCCGTGATCTGACACAATGATGATTCTTGTATTGTCATATACATCGTTTTTCTTAAGATAATCAAAAAAATCATTAAGGCGGCTGAAAATTCCGCACATTGTACTGAATTCCGGGTTTTCCTTAAGGAAGCTGTTTCCAAGGTTTGTAATGTCCTTTTCTTTCCTGAAATCAAATTCCGGCGCCTGAAGGAGTGTAGGTTCGTGAGTTGCTTCATTATCAAGGAGAATCAGGTTTCCTTTTCCTTCTTCAATTTTTGTAAGTTCCGGCAGGTAATCGATTACAGAATAGTTGTCGATAAACCGGGCGCTGTTGTCCCACTTGTTGTAGGCCATCCAGTAATCCCTGTGGTATACGACGCCCCTTAAGGATGGATGAACCATTTTGAATAGAGAGAACCAGAAGAAATTCCTGAAAATCAGGGAACTTATGTAAGGCTCTTTTTCCATATTGTGCTGGGCGTACCAGTAGTTGGTGTAGGTGGCCAGCACCTTGTTGTGACGGATTGCTTCGTGGTCTTTGTATTTTACGATATAGGAAATATCGCTTAAATCTTCCCGTGATTCAACTTCAATTCCGTAACGTTTCAAATCCGGATTATCAAAATACATATTGCTTTCCGGCTGTTCAAGGTAGTTTTCATAGGGAAGGTTTGCTACCTCTGCCGTAAAGCCGTTTTGTGTGAAAATTAATGGAAGGGATAGAAGAGCTTCGTTGTGCTTGTCCTGAAGGGTTTTCTCCGGCTCTTCCTTTGCCCGCTGGTTCATTCTGTAAGGTGTGTAATCGTATCCTCCGAAAAGGCCAGGAGTTCCAATCATGGTAAGCTTTCCCATGGAAATTGAGTTCGGATAGTAAGTAAAGCCGTCAAAATCCTCGCTTAATCCGGGAATTTCTTCAAAAACGTATGGAACGAAAGGTGAAAAGCACCTGTCCTGCATGATAAAAATTACATTGGGCTCAGTTTTTGAAAGGTGGAAGATTGGTTCCAGCTCATTGTCGTAGGAAGGCACGCTCATTTTTGCGAATTCTGAATGAATTCTTGCGGAGTTTTTAATTCCCAGGGCTCCCGTTGACAAAAGAATGATTACAAGAAGTGACTGAAGGATTTTTGGAAATTTTATCGTAAGGAAAATGACCAGGGAAAATACAAGAAGCGCTGCAATTGTGCTTGAAAGAAACAGTCCCTTTGACGGAGAAAGATTTTGTGGCTGCATGAACTCAAACCATGGTTCTATAGGACCGTATTTTCCTCCGAAGATGAAGGTGTTTATAACTGCAAGGGGAGTGATTGTGCAGAATATAACCGTCAGGGCTTTTTTTATTCTTGAAGAGAAAAGGGCGTAGATTGCTCCTGCCCACATCAAAAAGAAGCCTGCACTCTGGAAAAGAGTAGAAATGATAAATACTGACGGAGATTTATAGCTGTCCACATAGCAGTAATTGTTCACTTCGCTTTCAATAATAATTGATGGTATTGCAAAGCCGGCAAGTACCGTAAGTGAAACGGCGGCCGTGTAGAAAAGAAGACAGCGTGCTTTTTTATTTTCATCAAGGAATTTAAAGTGAGAGTCGAGGAATTTTGCTATTCCCATGACTGCAAAAGGTATCAGCGGAAGAACAAGTCCTGCAAGGAATATTGCTTTTCTGAAAGCGCCTTTTTTTGTGGCAAGAAGGGTAAATGGCGCGATAAGACAGAAAGCGGCAAAAATGCAGAGAATTATGTAGAGAACTTTCTTAGGCTTTTTAATCTTATAGAAAATATTTTTTACAAGGGAGAGAATGTTATTCATTGTCCAGTAGACTACAAGTCCGGCTGGTGAATTGTAGAGAACCACAAGGAATATCAGGGCAAAGGCGTAAATCTGAACCTTTTCTCTGAGGGGATGTCCTTTTGAGTAAACAAAGCCGGAGACGCAGTTTATGAGTGTCATTGCAATAGGAAGAACGTTTACCGGAAGGGAACCGATAAAAAAAGTATTGTCCGGAGCACCAAAATCTTTGATGAATAAGAAACTTACGCCTTTTAAATCTCCCAACTCAGACAAAAAACGGTATGCGGCAAGGAAAAAAGGAATCTGAATTAAAATTCCCAGAGCTGAGCGCACTGCCATAAGGGGATTGTAGCCCATCTGTTTATTGTAGGCAGAAAGCATCATGTAGCGCTCATCACCACGGAATGCTTTTTTTATGCGCTCTGTGCGGAAGGCCATATTTTTTTGAATTTCCCGCTCTTTTTCCTGCCAGCTTTCGGCTACCATGTAAAGCGGAAGGGTACACAAGGTAACGGCAAAACTTAAGCCGATTACGGCAACCGCTTCCTTGTCCGTTGCTTCATATAAAAACTGATAAAAGAATTCAAGAAGTTGTGAAATCGGGTAAATAATCAGATTATAAAAGAAAGATCCCATGGTTTTAGTCTATTCAAAATGGAGAAAAATTACAAGGGAAGGGAGGGAATTGTGTAAGCGAGGGAATTGTGAAGCAGGGAATGCTGCAGAATCTGGCGCAAACAAGTTGAATCTGGCACAAACAAAATTCCTTGTTGTACCGTGCAAAAAAAAATGATATAGTTTTACCATGTTATCAGTTTTGTATACGATAATTATCTATCCTTTGTACCAGATTGTTGAACTGGTTTACAGAGTCTTTAATTCGGTTTTTAACAATACCGGTATTTCCATCGTAGGTGTAAGCATTGTAATTACTCTGCTTTGTCTTCCATTATATAATGTTGCTGAAAAATGGCAGGAGATTGAACGGGATACCCAGAAGAAAATGGCGTATCGTGTTCAGCGGATTAAGCTTGCTTTTAAAGGCGACGAAAGATACATGATGCTTTCGGCCTATAACCGCCTTATGGGTTATAACCCGCTGATGGCTCTCCGTTCTTCCTTTGGTATACTTATTCAGATTCCCTTCTTTATTGCGGCCTATAAATTCCTTTCAACAAATCCTGATTTACAGAATAAATCATTTCTGTTTATAAAAAATATGGGGGAGCCGGACAACCTTTTCCATATCGGAAAATTCGGAGTGAACGTTCTTCCGATTCTGATGACTGCAATCAACATTGCGGCAGGTGCCATCTATACCAGGGGCTTCAGGTTCAAGGATAAGCTTCAGGTGTACGGTATGGCACTGGTTTTCCTGGTGCTGCTTTACGGTTCTCCTGCGGGTCTGGTATTTTACTGGACCATGAACAATGTTTTTTCCCTTGTAAAGCATATTTTTTACAAGCTTAAAAATCCCCTTAAGAAATTTTACATACTCTGTGCCGCTGTATTTACGGCCGGCGTTGTCTACCTTCTTATAAAGCGCTTTGAAAGAGTAACAATCCTGATTCTTCTGGATCTGCTTCTGCTTTCTCTTTCTTTCCTGATTAAGCTTGTTAAAAGATTTTTCGGCGGAATGTTCC
The DNA here is from genome assembly GCA_946186185.1 of uncultured Treponema sp. GTDB lineage: Bacteria > Spirochaetota > Spirochaetia > Treponematales > Treponemataceae > Treponema_D. The sequence goes on from CAMHMJ010000007.1 coordinate 64,078, forward strand.
GATCTATTATTGAAGAAAAAAATCTGAGCGCTTCAGTTTTCTGGCAGACTTCCATTGCCCTTGCGTTTTTATGCGGAATCGTAATTCCGTCCCTGCTGGTGGTTTCTTCCACCCAGGAATACTGCTATCTTGAAGGCTACGCAAATCCACTTTACTTCCTGTACAACAGCTTTTTACAGGCGGTGGGCTTCTTTGTTTTCTGGCCGGTCTGCCTCTATTACCTTTTCAATAAAAAGGTGAAGGCAGTTATGGCCTTCGGCTTTTTTGCCTGCTTTGTTCTGGGTGTAATAAATGCTTTCTGCTTCCAGGGAAATTACGGCGTAATTTTACCGGAGGTTGTCTTCAGCGAGCATAAAACCTTCTTCCCGTCAAAGCCGGAGTTTTTTGCAAACATGCTGACTCTTGCGGCGGTTTCTGCTCTGATAATCTTCCTGTTTTACAGGAAGCTTTACCGGGTAATTACACTCTGTTCGACAATCTGTTTAGCCTCCGTGGTGCTGATTTCCGTATTCAACCTTTCACGGGTTGGTTCATTTTTCAAAAAATACGAAAAGCCTTCAGAGCAGCTTACTGAAACCGACAAAATTGTAAATCTTTCAAAGACCGGAAAGAACGTTGTTGTAATCATGATGGACCGTTCCACCGGCTTTGTAATCGACCCGGTTTTTGAAAACCGTCCTGAACTTTACGACCAGTTTGATGGCTTTGTAAAATACCCGAATACTGTTTCCTTCGGCTTCTGGACAATTCAGGGTGCTGTGTGCCTTTACGGCGGCTATGAATATACTCCATGGGAGATGAATCACCGCCGTGAGCTACCTATGGTGGACAAGCACAACGAGGGGCTTTCCCTTCAGGCAAATATTTTTGCAAACAACGGCTACAAGTGTACCGTTATGGATCCTCCGTACCCGAATTACGACAAGCCGCCGGTTTCGAAGGCTTTTGACCAGCTTCCGAATACCAGCTTTTATCAGTGTATCGGCCGCTATTCAAGTCTGTGGTACCAGGAGCACGATTTCCCGATTATTCCAATCCGAAGCAATCTGATTAAGCGAAACTTTATCTGGTTCAGTTTCTTTAAGATTTCCCCCATGATTCTTCGTCCGGTAATTCATTACAAGGAATTCTGGGGAGCAGAAAAGGGCGCCGGCGGACAGGATGTTTCCCATTTCATCGACAATTATTCGATTCTGGAATATCTTCCGCGGCTTACAAATTTCAATAATGAAGAAAACTGTTTTGTCATCATGGATAATGAGATTGCCCATGACTGGGTTTTCACCCAGCTTCCAGATTTTACTCCGTCACTTGAACTGAAGAACACGAAAGACAGCGGCTGGTTTAATAAGAAAATTTTCCATGTAAACTCAGCAGGCTATTTAATGCTTGGAAAATGGTTTGACTACTTAAAGGAAAACGGCGTCTGGGACAACACCAGAATCATCATTGTTGCTGACCATGGCGCAAATGAACGGGTTAAGGCTTCTTTTGATGAAAGCCCCCTTCCAAGAACCATTGAAAGCTACAACCCGGTTCTTATGGTAAAGGATTTTAATGCCAAAGGCAGGCTTCATGACGATTTTACCTACATGACTCACTCTGATGTTCCGTCCATTGCCTTTGAGGGGCTGATTGAAAATCCGGTGAATCCGTATACAGGAAAGGAAATCAAAAAACTTACCGTTGAAGAAAAAAATGAGCGATCAGTTATTTCTTTAAGCGGTGCAAACTCGGTAAATAACACGGTAAATAACGGCTACAGAATCAAGGATTCGGACTGGTATACCGTTCACGATAATATTTTTAAGGCTGAAAACTGGAAACACGAAATGCCTGAATACAAAACAGAAGCAGAACCGCTTCTCTCTGGAGATAAAAATGAATAATATGTTTTTACTTTACATTGACCCGGGTACGGGAAGTATGCTTTTTTCTCTTTTTATAGGACTTGCAGCAGCATTAACCTTCGGACTCAGGGCTTTATTCATGAAAATAAAGTTTTTCCTTTCCGGCGGAAAGGCTTCAAAGACCGAAAGCGATAAAATTCCCTTTGTGATTTTTTCTGACCACAAGCGTTACTGGAATGTTTTTAAGCCCATCTGCGACGAGTTTGAAAAGCGGGGAGTGGATCTGGTTTACCTTACTGCGAGCCCGGACGATCCTGCATTAACCGCCGGATATCAGCATATTAAGGGGGAATATCTTGGTGAAAACAACAAGCCTTATGCACGGCTGAATATGCTCAATGCCGATATCGTGATTTCTACAACCCCGGGACTTGGGGTTCTTCAGTGGAAGAGAAGTAAGGGCGTAAAGCTTTATGTTCATGTTCCTCACACAGTTGATGATTTGTCAGGTTACCGCATGTTCGGTCTTGACTACTACGATGTTGTTCTTACCACCGGCCAGAACCAGATTGACTTGATTCGTAAAATCGAAGAGCTTCGGCCTGCAATTGCAAAAAAAGAGCTTGTAACTGTAGGTTCTCCAAATCTTGACGCAATGAAGGCCCGGCTTTCAGAAGAGTCGTCAAAAGCATCTTCAAAACTGCCGGACAGGGAACCTTCAAATGTGTCTGCACTGGGAACTGGTGAACATGCTGACGCATCAAATGCTGCTGATGGTTCAGGCGAAAAAAATAGCGGCAAGAAAACTGTTCTTGTGGCACCAAGCTGGGGCGTAAGCGGAATTTTAAGCCGTTACGGAGAAAAGCTTCTGGATTCCCTTTCTAAAACTGACTTTAATGTAATTGTTCGTCCTCATCCTCAGACAGTTGTAAGCGAGCAGAATATTTTAAAGCCTCTTGAAGAAAAGTATCAGAATATCGAATGGAATTACGATAACGATAACTTTTCAGTTCTTGATAAGGCAGACCTTCTTATCACAGATTTTTCCGGCATTATCTTTGATTATTCACTTGTTTTTGATAAGCCTCTGATTTATGCAGATACAAACTTTGACACTCTCCCATACGATGCAGACTGGCTTTCTGAACCGATGTGGTCTTTCCGGGTGCTTCCAAGACTTGGTCTTCAGCTAAAAGAAGAGGATTTTGATAAAATCGGAAGCATAATAAATCAGGCAATTGAAAGCAAAAATCTTCAGGAAGGTAGAAATGCCGTTCGCGCAGAATGCTGGGAACACCAGGGCGAATGCGCAAAGCGGATTACAGACTACCTTCTTGAAAAACAGAAGAATCTGTAAATTAGTTGCTTATGTTTCGTCTGTCTTTTATCCAGTTACAAACGTACTGGGTGTAGGTCTGGTTGAAAGGTGTGGTCATGTGGCCGAAACAGTCGGAAAAATTGGTGTTTCGGGTAATGTCCGGGAAATATTTTTCATCTGTTGTATCGATGTAAGGAATATTCTGTTCCTTGAAAAACTCCCGGCTCACATTTACCGCTTCCTTTAATTCCGGGTGCACTTCATAAATACATTCCGGAATCGGGCAGGAAATTACGTAGAAGTCTATTCCGTGTTTCTGGCAGTAATTCTGGATTTTAAGGAAATATGCCTTGTCATTTTCCTGAATTTCTGTTCCATAGGTTCGGTTTACGGCCTCATAATAGTTCCATCTTTCGTTTGTCTTAAGGGTTTCTTCGTCAATGGGAGTCGGAGAAGCCATGGTCTTGTCATCAACAACCTTTTTTCTTGAGGCAATAACCTTTGGAATTTCTTTTATATTCTCCGGGAAGGAAGACCAGTCAAAGAAGGTTGAAGTGTAGCGCTGCTCCATTACATTTTTAAATACGATTTTCTGAAGCTCCGGATTCCCTTTCATGTCGTGAATGAATTCACGGTACAGTTCTTCTGAGTGCGGATAGATATAAGCAGGCAGCTGGAAATTCTGCATTATGTCCCAGCCTGCAACAACAGTCTTTACTTTATGGGTGTGGGCTGCATCCACAAGAAGATAATAAAGGCTTTCCGGGTAAGAGCCCTGTGGAGCTAGAAGTCCGCAGTATTCTCCGAAATTCTCTTCAACCACTTCAGGAACAAAGCCATCATTTTCAAGAGAGTTTCCCAGAACTAAAAAGTCGATGTTTCTGGTAATTCTGTGGTAACGCACAAAACGCTGGTTCAGGGAAGAAAAGGGGTAGAGTAAAAAAGTCATCAGCCGTGAACAGAGAACTAAAACAACGCAAAATGCGGCGGCTTTGATGATTCCGGAAATTTTTGTACCGTGGTTAGAACTGTGCATAGATGAACCCCACCATATTTGCAGCCTGGAAGAAAGGCACGCTTAAAATCAGTGCAAGATAAATTGCCCAGCGAAGCGGAAGCTTGAGCTTAGAAATGGAAAGACGCACGTCAATTCCTTTTTCCTTAAGAATGCTGACAATGAACCAGATTACAGAGAAGAGTGCAACGGTATAAATTGTCAGCTGGCTGAAGGTATTAAACTGCCAGTTTTGAATCAGGCTTCCGTTTGTAAATGTAAAAAGGCTTTTGAGCATTGAAAAACTCATTTTGAGGTCAGTTACGTCGTCAAATGCCCAGCCAATATTTACGAGCAGGAAAGTTCTTACGATTCTGAAGACTTTCCAGGCTGCACTATGAACATTGATTCGGAAAAGTTTTACCAGTTTTTCAAAAAGCGGCTTAAAAATGATGCCTAGAACAATTAAAAGTCCGTTGTACAAACCGTAGATTACAAAATGCCATTCAGCTCCGTGCCAGACGCCCACGATAAAGAACACCAGAAGGTTTCCGATGCAGGCCGGAACCAGCTTCCCAAGATTTTTGTTTACTTTTGAAAGTTTTTTTCCCATATTTGTGGAGAAAGGGGAAAGACTGTAGGGATAGAAAACGTAGTCCTTCATCCAGGTTCCAAGGGTGATATGCCATCGCCGCCAGAATTCACCAATGGACTGGCTGAAAAACGGCTGCCGAAAGTTTTCTGAAAGTTTAATTCCGTAGAGTTCTGAAACTCCAAGAACAACATCCATACCGCCGGAAAAATCTGCGTACAGTTCAATTGAATAAAACAGAAGGCCGGTAAACATAATGTACCAGGGCAGGTTCTGATGATTTTCAAAAATATAGGTTACAACCTCTGTAGCCCGGTCTGCTATTACAAGCTTTTTAAGGAAACCCCAGAGAATTCTCTGCATGGCAAACTGAGTATTTTCCAGTGAAAAACGGTGTTCCGTTTCAAAAAACTGGCCTTTCAATTCGTTGTACCGGCTGATAGGGCCCTGAAGAATTGAAGGAAAATAGCTTACATAAAGTGCGTAGTGAAAAAGATTTTTTTCTGCTTCATATTTTCCGTTGTAGACATCCAGAAGATAGCTTACAACCTGGAAAGTATAGAAGGAAATACCCAGAGGCAGAATCAGATTGAACATCCGGATTTGGGTTTTAAAAATTGAATTGATGTTGAAAACAACAAAATTGGTATATTTTAAAACCGCAAGGATTGCAAAGCTTAAGATTACTCCAAGGGTAACATATCGTTTTTTTATTTTGTTGTATTTTGTCCGGATCTGCTTTCGTTCTTCCTTGTCTTCCGTAAGGGCGCGTTTTTCTTCACACTCTGAAATTATTGCCTGAAGTTTTCGTGCAACCAGAAAACTAATGAGGGTAGAAAGAACAATAAAAATTAAGGCTTTAAAATTGTTCAGTGCATAAAAAACATAACTTGCAGAAAGAAGCACAATCCACTTTGCTTTCTGTGGAAGTGCATAATATAGTACGCCTGTTAAGAGAAAAAAGAGAACGAAGCCTGTTGATACAAATGACATGACTACTGAAGCTTTTCAATCATTTTCCACATTGCATCTGCGGAATTGAAATTCTCCGGAATGATATCTGCCGGCGTAATGTCGATATCAAAGGTATCTTTAAGGGTTGTAATGAGCTGAACGATGTCGAATGAGTCTAAAATTGCATTATCGATAAGGCCGGTTTCTGATTTGAAATCTACATCCGGCTTGAGTTCTTCCAAAATGCTGTATAATTCGTCCATTTTTATCTCCAAATTCTGTTTATAAATTATGAATTTATTTTATAGGTTTCTTCACATTTTCGCAATACGGTAACGGCACTGCTTTCTGATGCTAGAACCGCCGGAAGGGGATGGCTTAAAAAGAGGTAAATTCCTTCCGTAATTGAGTAGGCGCCGATGTCGTTGAATACCAGTAAGTCTCCGGGCTGGGGATTTGAAAGGGGTAATTTTCTAAGAACAATGTCGGCAGTGGTACAGAGGGATCCTGCAATGGTGAAATTCTTTTCGGTTTCAAGACCTGAGGTTTTCTGCTGTATATGGTCAACTACAGGATTTTTCATTCCCATCATCTGGCCGTAATAGTTTATGTGGTTGATTCCGCCGTCAATTAAACAATAATTGTTCTTTTCGTCCCCCTTAACATCCATTATTTTTGTAACATATTTTCCGCACGGTGAAGCAACATAGCGGCCAAGCTCGATTACATAATTGAAGGAAGAATTTTCGATGAGTTTTGAAAAGTCTTCCAGGACGCAGTAATCGTCTTTTGCCATGGCTGAAGGCTGGGGAAAATACTCGTAGGGAAGGCCTGCACCGTATTCAATTTCCAGGCCCTCAAGAGAAAACTTAGAAACAAGCTTTGTGCAGTATTCTTCAATAAATGGAATTTCTTCCTGTATGGTTTTAAACTTTTTCTGAGTGCCAGTAAAATAGTGAATTCCCCGGATTTTTATGGAAGGAACCTGGAGAATTTTTGTAATGCATTCTTCAAGGTCCTTTTCACTCATTCCGAACTGATTTCCCCCGGTAAGACGGAGAATTACATTCTGCTGGTGAAGTTCTTTTCCTTCTCCTTCAAGAGTTTTTACGGTTTTTAAAAGGTATTCACAGTGCAAAGGGGATTCCAGGGTAATTGTGTGAACCTTAAGGAGATAAGCGCGTTTTACATCTTCAAGGGATTTTACAACTCCGGAAAATACGATTTTTTCAGGGGAAAGACCGTATTTTTCACAGATTGAAAGCTCTCCAGGGGAGCAGACTTCAAAGAGAATATCTTCATCTTTCAGAAAATCCGTTAAAAAAGCATTGGACTTTATTGCGTAGCACAGCTTTGCATTCTCCGGAAGGCGTCGTTTTATTTCTGAAACACGGTTTATAACTTCATCCTTATCAAGAAGATAGAACGGGGTTCCGTATTTTTCAGCGCACAGGGCTGCGGTTGAAAGGTAATCAGTCTTTGCAGAGGTTTTGATTTCTGGCATTAAGCTTCTCCGTAAGCAGTTTTTTGTCGATTTTTCCGTTTTTGGTAAGTGGAAATTCCTTTTCAAAAATGAAATCGGAAGGAACCATGTAGGCAGGAAGAGCCGCCTTAAGAAGGGTTACGATTTCTTTTTTCTCAGTTTCTTTTCCGGTGTAGAAGGCCGTGATTTTGTTGTCAGCGAAAATGCAGCAGGCTCGGGTAATGTTTTCATGACGGGTAATTGCGTTTTCAATTTCCCCCAGCTCGATTCTGTGTCCCATGTGCTTAATCTGGGTATCTTTCCGGCCAATATAATAGTAGTTTCCGTCTTTTCCAAGAGAGGCAAGGTCGCCGGTTCTGTAAATTCGTTCAAAAGTCTGAGGGTTCAAAGGATTCTGAATGAAGACTTCCTTTGTTTTTTCGCTGTTGTAATAGCCCAGGGCAACGCAGGTTCCGCTTACGCAGACCTCTCCCTCTTTATCAGGCTCCGTAATAAGGGCATCGTTTTCGTCCAGAAGAAGGATGCGCTCGTTCGGGAAAGCCTTACCCATGGGAATCCCCCTTGTGTATCCGCTTAAATCCGCGTCCTTTGGAATTCTGAAATAGGTGCAGTTGCAGGTAATTTCAGTCGGTCCGTAAAGATTAATGTATTCAACTTCAGGAAGGAAGCGTTTCCAGATTTCAAGCTGTTTTAAAGGCATTACTTCCCCGGAAAACATAACTTTTCGTAATTTTGAAGGAACCTTGTAGTCAAAGCCGTTGAGGGTGGAAACGATGCAGAGGGCTGAAACCGCCCAGATAAGGGTGGTAATCTGTCGTTCTTCAAGATAGTCAAGAAGCTTTGTAGGGAAGGAGAAAAACATTTTTGGAACCAGGTGAACAGTGGCTCCCGTAAATACTCCGGAGAAAATGTCCTTTACGGAAACATCGAAGTCGAAGGGTGCCTGGTTTGCAATATTATCTTCAGAAGTAATTCCGAAAATTTCGGTAAAGACTGAAATAAAGTCGATTACAGAACGGTGAGAAACCACCACGGCTTTTGGAGTTCCGGTTGAGCCGGAGGTAAAGTTTGCATAAACAGCATCCGTATCTATGATGGAAGAGCGGCGAGTATCGGAATAAACTTTTTTGAAGCCTGTGCTGTTGGCGCTGCAAGCTGTATTGTTAGTTCCGCTGGCTGTACCGCCGGTTGTAGTGTCGTCTGAGCATCCTTCCGGCATCGCTTCCGCTTCTAGGTTTTTCAAAAGAAGGGGGGTAACCTTCAGATTCGAAATTTTTTTTTCAAAGCGGTTATCTGCGATGATGTACTTTACTTCCAGGGTTTCAATCATGGAATTTAAGCGTTCATCCGGGAAGGTTGCGTCAAAATAGGAATAAAAACAGCCGGCGTAAAGGGCTCCAAAAAAGTATTCCAGAGTTTTTACGCTTTTTTCTATCATTACCGGAACAGCGTGCCCCGGTTCAAAATATTCAGAGATTATAATTGCTTTTTCCTTTGCTTTTTTTACAAATTCGCTCCAGGTAACGGAGGTGGTAACATCGGCAAAGGCAGTTTTATCAGGGTATTTTCGTGCAGTTTCTTCAAGGTAATCAAGAATCGTAAATTTCATACCTTAGATTTTAACTTAAACTTGAAAAGATTTCCATATATTGTCTGGCAAGATTTTCCGGATTGTAGTTATTTGTGAGGGTCTGTGAAATTTCTTCAAGTTTTTCCGGAGAGTCAGGATGCGAAAGCTTTTCCAGAATCAGATCTGCAAGTTCTTTTTCATCCTTTGGATTTTCAACATAGCGTGCAAGACCCATGGTTGCTTCATATAAAGAAGTTTCCTTTGTGGAAATGACAGGAATTTTACAGATTGCCGCTTCTACCGGAGTTCTTCCAAAGCCTTCGAACAAAGACGGGGTTACAAAAAGGGCGGCATTTGTTAAAAGCCAGTTTCGCTCTTCGTCGGTTACCCGGAAAAGAAGCTGTACCCGGTCTTTAAGGCTGTTCCGGGCGATAAAATCCTGCATTTCTTTCCAGACGGCTTCTTCCTTGTAGCCGCCGCAGAAAACCAGCGCTGCGTCAGTTTTATCTTTTATAAGATTGAAGGCCTTTAAAAGGGTGAGGGGATTCTTTTTTTCGATAAAGGCGTTCAAATCAAGAATGTATTTCTTTCCGGAAAGGGCACTGGTTTCCTTTTTGCTTGAAACATCAAATACGATTGAATTGGGAATTTTTTTGATGGAAGAAGCGCGGTCTTCGTCCAGGGTAAAGGTTTTTACGATGTCGTCTTTTGTGTAATTTGAAACTGTGGAGAGTGCGCAGCTTTTATCCGTTATGAAAGACCAGCCCTCTTTTCCATTGCGGTGAACCGGATAAATGTCGTGAACGGTGCAGAGGGAAGGAAGGGAAGTCTTTACAAAGGTGTAATCTACGCAGTATGGAAACCAGACTGCGTCAAAGCCTGCGGTTTTACGTTTGAAAATCCCCAGCTTTTTAAGGTATTTGGTTCCTTTAAATCTTCCCCCGGTAAGCCTGTATGCAAGGGTAAGGGGAAGGCTTCGGAGAACCTGAAGCTTGTACTGGGGAAAACGAGACTTAAAAAACTCTTCGTGGTTGTAATTTATAAAAAGAGTAAAATTATCAGAAAGTCCTAGGCGGACAAAGGCATCTAAAATGTCTGCAGTAAAAAAAGAAGTTGAAAGAGAAAGCTTTTTTGCCCGTGCTTCTTCATGTCCAAAAAATGTACAGTCTATTGCGATATGCATTTTAAATTCTCCGTACACTTATAATAGCATAGGGAAAGAAGTTTTTCCACTGGAGATGTATTTTATTAAAATATTCGTAATTTTTTGCAGTGGATTGTTTACATGTAGGTCGCTTCCAGAATTCGTTCGATTGCCTGTTTACAGTCAAGAGTATGATATGCCGGATAAAGAATTTTCATGGTTTCTGCATTGCATATTTCATTTATTTCCCGGCTGGTTTGTCCCTTTAGAAAGTGCCAGTATCGGTATATGTAACCAATCCAGAAAATACAATCTATGTCATAGGTCTCTCCGGTTTTTAATTCTGGATTTTCTTCGGTAACATCACACAGAAGGTTTTCTTCTCCAAGCCACTGAGTACGGTCAAAGGGAAGATCAAAATATGCAGCGGTTTTGCTGTTCATGAAAAAATCAATAAATTCTCTGCTTGAATAATTTTTTTTTACTGAAAGAACAAACATCTTTCCCTGAATATTACAAAGCTGTCGTTCAAATTCTGATAGCGTATGAAGCTCTTTATTCTGCAATGAGTTCATCAAAGTATTTTCCTTCACGTCTGTATTTTTTGCAGATTTCATCCGCAAGTGAGATTCCTGTTTTTCTGTTTTCTTCGCTTTTTATGGAAAGGAATTTTTTTGCCTCTGTAGAGAGCTTTTCTGTTTTTAAAATTTTTATAGCATCACAGGCTTTTTGGGTAACAGCCACATATTGAATCCCCAGTTTTAATGCAGATAAGCTTTCAACCAGTGCAATGTCAGTAATCTGTCCGTCAAAAAATCTGTCTAATACAACGAACATTCTGTCATTTGCAATAAATCCTTTGAATATGTCAATATTATTCTTATAAAGTTCATATTTTTTATACAGAGAAGGAGCTATGTTTTCTGTAAGACGACCTCTGTTAAAAGCAACAAAAAGAGCCCAATCAATATCAAGCGGAATTTCTTTTATGTTCAGGCATTCTGTTTCAAGTTCAAGAGTGTAAAAAGTGGCATCTGGAAAATTACATATAAGCGTTAGCGGCTGTTCTTCTTCCGTTCCCATATAAAATCCCTGTCCAAAATCACAGAAAGAACGACTTACAGGCTTTATGTTTCCATTTATTCCACTCTTAGAACCATGAAAAAGTTTAATTTTTTCCGACATGCTTACATTATACAGCAAATTTCAAGAGAATGCCATTGAACTTTGATTATTGCGGAAATTATAGAATGGGTTGTGTTCCAAAAAAATGTCTGCCCCTTATTTTCTCTTTAACATTCCAAGAATAATAAAGGCAGGTTCATTTTTTAAAAGGATTTCACTTAAAGCAAAAATTATTGAGCCTGTCAATGTTGTTAAAATCGTACAAATGAATGGATTCTGAATAATTCCTGATAATTTGTATATCGCGAAGAACATCAGGCAAGTTCCAATAAGAGACTTCAAAATTGAAAGGAAGTTGTCTTTGCTGCGTATATATTTCCAGGAAGGTACAAGTTTTACGATTGGAAGTGTAGTTTCAACGATTAAAGTTGCAAGTCCGGCGCCGAAAACTCCCCATTTTGAAATGAAGAAATAGTTTAAGGTCATATTTAAAAATAATGCAATTATCTGTGCATATAAAAGAAATCTTTCTTTTCTCTGTGGCGTTATTATCAGATTGTTCAAGAAACTGTTTACTGTTTGAGATATAATCATAAGGGTTAAAAGCTGCATTGTGGTTGTGGCAGGTAGATATTTTTCACCGCTGAAAAGAAGAATAAGAGGCTTGCTTAATACAAAAAGGCCTGCGGCCGCCGGAAATGCGAAAAAACAGGTTATTTTTAAAACTTTGGATACCAGCGCTGTGTATTCATCCTCTTTGTTCTGTTCCAGAAGGTATGAAGTTCTTGGCAAAAAAGAGCTTACCGTAGAGGTTATAAGTTCAATAACCATTGTATTAATTTTTATTGCAGCGGAATAAAAACCGACAGAAGCATTGCCTGAAAGAAAACCAAGCATTGTTGTGTCCAGAACACTGTTGATTTTTCCTGCACAGGAAACTCCGAAAAAGGTAAATATCGGTCTTGCATGTTGTTTTAATTCGATTTTCGATTTTTGATGTATATCAATAAATTTTCTGGCATATATGAAGTTAAATATGTTTGCACCAACATTTGAAAAAACGCCTATGCCGGCATATATAAGATAGTCATCACTCGTGTGAACTAATGTAAAAAGAAGAATTAAGCTTATAACCTGAAAAAGGGTATGCCGAAGAGTTATATACCCGAATTCCTCCATTGCGGTGAAGAGCCAGTTTGTTCCCAGCGTGAAAAAAAGAACTTTCGTTGAACAGACAATCAAAAGCAAACGATAATCTGCAAGTTTATCAACGAATATAAAGCATGCTATAAAAAGAAGATAGGCTGCAGCTGTTGAGATAAAATTGAATAAGAGTATTTCCTTTGTAAACTTGGATAATTTCTCTTTATTATCCCTGATTTTTGCCGCTTCTCGTGCAGCGTAAGTATTCACTCCCAGAACTGCAATCATGGAAAAATATTCAATAATTGAGTTTGCAAAATTTACTTTTCCAATTCCTTCCGGTAAAAGAATTCTGGATGCGTATGGAAATGAGATGATTGGAAATATAATATTCATGAACGACTTAATGAAATTAAAAATTGCGTTCAATTTTAAGGATTTTTGTTTCATTTATATAACCTTATTTTATTTCAAAAAATCATTTAACCTGTTCTTCTCTAAATGAATTAATCATTCGAGAATAGGCTTCCTTTAATCCTATTTTTGCATCCCAGCCTAGAGTTTTTAATTTTTCTGAAGAAAGATTTAAAATTACGTCTGGTGCAAAATTATTTTTTTCCTGAATATCAAAAATAACGCTGATTTTATCAGAAGCTATCTCGTGTGAAATCATAAGAGCTGTGTCTTTAATTGTTGAGAATGTATTTTCATTTGCAACGTTATAGCTGCTTCCATTTTCACCGTATTTAAGAATGGTTAAAATTCCGGAAACTGCATCTGTAGTATAAATTACTGGTCGTTTTGTTGTTCCGGCTGTTTTCAAGGTAATATCCTTGTCTTCTACAGCACATCTTGCAAACATGGCTGTGACTCTTGTGTCATTATAATCAATTCCTGCTCCAAGGGTTTGCGCAAGCCGTGCACATTTTACTGGAACATTATATTCACTGGCATAACAAGAACATAGACATTCACAGATTCGTTTTCCTTCAGAATAACTGCTTCTAGGTTGATGAATATCTATATAGCCCAAATCCTTTTCAGTCACAGATTCCAGATCATGAGCCGTAACTCCATAGACTTCCATACTTGAAAGGTAGACAATACTTCGGCATTTTTTTATATGTGCAAGATTCAGAATTGTTTTAGTACCTGAATAAGCAATATCAAGTGTTTCTACAGCTTTTTCAACCATATCCTTTGAAGTTGTAATTGCTGCTCCATGGATTATGTAATCTATATCGATGTCAATCTTGTTTACATCGAATGATAATAAATCTGCATAAACTGGAGATAAATCATTGCCAATAAAATCTGAAAAAACTTTTTTGAACTTTTCTTCAGAACGGCATAGTGCGTATATTTTAATGTTCGCTTTATTCACCCGGGAATAGGTAAGAAGAGCCTTTATAATAAGAGAGCCGATAAGCCCTGTGCTTCCGGTAATAAAAAATGAAGAATTGTTAAACTGTTCAAATAATGTTTTCTGGGATGTGAGTTCTTCTAAATCAAGTTTTAATTGTTTATTCATAACTAAAGTCCAAAAATCTGCTGATTCTCTCTTACTTCATATAATGCTTTAAAAGTATAAAAATCTGCCGGTGTTGTAATTTTGATGTTATCAACATTTCCTGGTACTGTGTAGAGTGTATGACCATACTCTTTCATAAGAGAAGCTGAATCTATCATATTCAGATTTCCATCGTTAATTGCCTTTGTATGAGTTTCAAGTAATTCACCTAAATAAAAACATTGTGGAGCACGAGCCAGTTGACATTTACTTCTGTCTGTGATGGAAGTAATTTTGTTATTTTCAGTTGTAATAATTGTTTCTGTTGCAGGAACAACTGTTATTGCAGAACCATTGTCTCTAACACTTTTTATACAAGCTGAAATTACGTCTTCATTAATGAATGGGCGTACACCATCGTGAACAAGAATAATTGATTTTTCATCTGCATATTCCTTTGTTACACACAAACCCTTGTAAATGGATTCTTGACCAGTTTTTCCACCAGAGACAACAGCTTTTACTTTTGAAATATCGAATTTTTTAAGAAGCTTATTTAAGTACGGAATCCATTCTTCAATGCAAACTATTGTAATCGCATCTATTTCCGGATGATTCTGAAAATTTTCTAGAGTATGAATTATGAGTTCTTTTCCAAAAAACTGTAAAAACTGCTTCGGACGGGCTTTACTATTCATTCTGGTTCCAGATCCGCCAGCAAAAATAAGTGCTATATTCATTCTTCCCTCGAATTCAAAATATCAGATAACTGTTTGTTATTTGCAATGCATGTAAAAAGTATATATAATTTACGGGTATTATATTATGCAAGAAGGGAATATGCAATGCACTATGTTGATCCTGTAATAAAAGATTTTTTGAGAACCAACCAGCCAGAAGACAGAGGCTCATATATACGTCTTGACCAGAACGAAAATCCTGATGGCCTTCCTAAATGGCTTTTTAAAAAAGCTATGAAAAAAATTACACCTCAGTATTTATCACTTTATCCTGAGGAAATCAGATTCACCACAAAATACGCAAAACTCCTTGGTCTCGAATATGAAAATGTAACTTTAACAGATGGGTCTGTTGTTGCAATGGGCTATGTTATAAAAGTATTCGGAGAACCTGGAAAAACTCTTCTTTGTGTAACGCCGACCTTTGGAATGTATAAGGTTTATGCGGATATGTCTCAGATGAATACAGAGATGATTCATTATGAACCTGATTATACCTTCAATATTGATAAACTTGTTGAAAGAATTGATGAGAAAACAGGAATTGTTTCCCTTGTAAATCCAAGTATGCCGATTGGAAATGCCTATTCTGATGAAGAAATCAGAAAGGTTGTAGAAAAAGCAAAAAGCGTTAATGCTCTGGTTATCATCGATGAAGCATATCATTATTTTTATGATAAACATTCACTTGAGCTTTTAAAGCAGTATGACAATGTTGTTATTTTGCGTACTTTTTCAAAAATGCTATCAATGCCTGGTTTAAGAATGGGTGTTGTAATTTCTACAAAAGAAAATGTGCAGTATATAAAAAATTACAAGCCTCATTATACGGTTAATAATGTGGCACTTGCTTTTGGGGAAACAATTGTAGATAACTTTGACAGGGTTATTACAGAATTAAAGGCTACTTTCAATGGTGGAAAAGAATACCTTCTGAAGGCTTTGGATGATGCAAAATACTCTTATATTCCTACCCACGGCTGTTTTATTTGTATTACTCCAAAGCATAAGACAGCGGAGCAGATTACGGCAGAATTAAAGGAACGGAATATTTTAATTTTCTGCGGAAAGGGTGACAGCGCAGGATTCCTTCGCGTTACAATCTGGGATAAAAAATATATGAAAATTTTTATGGATGCCCTTCTGGACATTGATAAATAATTGATATACTGGAGGCAGTTTATTTTATGAAAAATGTTGCAATAATTCTCGCTGGTGGCGTTGGTTCCAGAATGGGTGGAAAAATGCCAAAGCAGTTTCTTTCTCTGAATGATAAGCCGGTAATTATTCATACACTGGAAAATTTTCAGAAACACCCGCAGATAGACAGCATAATAATTGTTTGTGTAAAAGACTGGATTTCCCACTTACAAGAAATTCTTGATGAATATAATATTTCAAAGGTTTCTTCAATAGTAGAAGGAGGGGAAACCGGTCATGATTCAACGAGAAACGGAATTTTCAGTTTAAAAGGCGTTTTAAATGATGATGATTTTATTATTATTCATGATGCTGCCCGACCAATTCTTCCAAAAGCCGCCATCGATGATATGCTTCGTGTTTCTCATGAAAAAGGAAATGCCTCTCTTTCAATTCCCTGCTATGAAACAGTAATTTATACGGACAACGGTACCGATGGTAACCGACAGCTTGACCGCAGTAAGATTATGCGAATTCAGACACCTCAGGCATACAAGTTTGGTCCCATGTTAAAACTATATGAAAGGGCAGAAGCTGAAAATAAACACGATTTCATTTACGCAGATCTTGTTTTAATCCATTATGGCGAAACGGTTTATTTTTCAAAAGGGTTTACAAATAACATAAAAATTACAAGAAAAGAGGATATTCCGCTTTGCAAGGCGTTAATGTCTTTTTCTGAAGAGGAGTTGTTTTCATGAAAATTGCAATTGGTGCAGATCACGCAGGCTTTGAGTATAAGGCAAAATTGATTGATTATCTTGTTTCTAAAGGACATGAGGTTATAAATGTGGGAACCGATACAGCAGATTCTGTTGATTATCCGGTTTATGCAGATAAAGTGTGTGAATGCGTTACACAAAAACTTTGTGATACAGGAATTCTTATATGTGGTACTGGTATCGGCATGAGCATGGCTGCAAACAGACACAGGGGAATTCGTGCAGCAGTTTGCGGAGATTTAAAATCTGCTGAATTTACCCGTCTTCATAATGATGCGAATGTTCTTTGTATGGGAGCCCGCATTATCTCTTATGAACTTGCACAGGAAATTACTGAAAAATACCTTACTACGGATTTTTTAGGCGGTAAGCATAAAAATCGTATTGATATGTTCAATTAAGATATTCTTTGTAGCTTTTTTGTGTATCGACTAGTAAATTTCCGTGAGCCGAAGTTCCGACTTCAAAAACTTTCCATTGTCCATACTGTCTGTTTAAAATGTTCTCATATCCATTTGGTGCATTTATTGACATAAATTCGAATGGCAAACTTATACTTTTGTCGTAGTCGATTTTTGCTTGCGGTGGTTCTCGTTTGCCCTTATACAGAACCGAACTAATCTCCTTTGTGTTTTTCCTGTTATATTTCTGAGTATATCTGTTTAAGTGAAGAAAACACGGATTGGTAACGTTAAAAAATGCGTATAGAACTTTGAATAAGACTTTTAGAACTTTCTTAAGGGAGAAATTATCATCTGCCGGATTATAGCGATAGGTCAAACGATTTAATTTTTTTGCTTTTTCCCGTAATTTGTCTGTTTTAGAAATGAATCCTTGTTTTTCTGTTTCATTATCAGGAACGTTATCAAAGCAAATTATGTCTAAAAATATTCCCTGAGAAAATTTTAATTTTCTTTCTTTTTCTGTCAGAAGAATTGAGGTTGTGTTCAGATTCATTATTTTTCCCATAAAACGCAATGAACCTTTGTCAGTAAACTCGTCCTGAAAAAAATACGGGGCCTTTAATTCTTCTTTTGCAGCCTTAGAAAACTTTTCGAAATTTTCACGGGTCATCATTAAATCGATATCGTCGTCCCAGGAAATAAAGCCTTTGTGGCGTACAGCTCCTAAAAGAGTTCCACTGTCAGCAAAATATTGAATATTATGTTTTTCACATATTTGCTGAACCTGGTAGAGCAAGTCTAATAATACGGCAAACAGTTCTTTTTGCTCTTTTGAAACTAAAAATCCAGCTCTTTCTTCTGGTTCAAGATAGTTTTCTGGTAATGAAATTGTAATTGGTAACATGTCATATCCATAAAAAAATTACTTCCCAATCCAAATTTTACACTTTTTATACTAAAATTTATATGTTTTATATGATTTACTTGTATCTATAATGGGCTCAAAACCATGATCTGGCGGCAGAGCTTTCGGAGTTCGCCAGTTGTTACCATAGTGTTCTGAAAGATATTCTTCATATTCAGCAGTAACAGGAATGCTTAAAAATTCAAAAAACTGAGAAACAGATTCGTTGTACCAGGCTTTCTTTGTTATAAGAACTTTTGTAAAGGAGAATAGATCGGCAACATATTCTGTTTGCTGTGAGTTATATTTCTGACATAAATTTGATAGTTTTTTATAGTATGGATTTTTTATGTGAAAGAATTTAATAGTTTTTTCACACAGATTTTTTATTCTGCCTTTTGGTGTATTAAGTTCTGCTTTGTCACAGTGAAAGGTGTTTCTAAATTTTAAGGATTTTGCTTTTAAAACTTCAACTTTGTCAAAGAATATTTCCCGTTCTTTTTGGTCATTTGGAATATTGTCATATACAAAGATATCAATAAACATTCCCTGATTAAAAGAAAAAGTTCTTGATTTATGACTTTGCAAAATCATTGTTGTATTAGAATTCCGAAGTTTTGCTAAGCCTGTTACGCAACCGAAGTCAGTTTCTTCTGTTTGAAAAAAATATGGATGCTTAAATTCTTTTTTTGCTACCTTACAAAGTTTAGTAAAATCTTCCCGATTCATTATTAAATCTATATCGTCATCCCAGGGAATAAAGCCGTTGTGGCGTATAGCCCCCAGTGCGGTTCCTGCGTAAGCAAAATATTTCAGATTGTATTTATCCAGAACCCTCTGTAACTGTGAAAGCAGGTCCAGTTCTACAGCCCAAATTTCTTTTCTTTCTTTGGTAACTGTATATTCATTACGAACTTCCTGGTCTAAAAATTGTTCGGGTAAATCTATAGTAAGCTGTACCATTTTTTATCTCCAGAATACTTCAAAATCATGCTTTGAAATTTGTTTGTCTTTTGGTGGTAATTGCATATAATCGCCAAAAAGATTTGAAAGATAGGTATTATAATCTTTTACAGCAGAAAATTTTCTGTCTTCAAAATCTAATAATATAAAATCATCGAAAATAGTTTTTGGCATCTGTTCTTTTTTATGGTAGCCAAAAATTGAGTTTGCAACAAACAAACTTTCTTCAAAAGGATTTTTCATTCCCATTTTGTGCAATTTTTTTGCATACCAGTTTGCAGGAAAAGGACGGAATAAAGTGAATAGAACTTTTCTTACTATTTTTTTTATTCCTCTTTCATTCTTATTAAACTTAGAATAGATTACAGTAGAAAAATTCTTTTTTTTAGCAATTATGTTCCAATATTTTTCTCTTTCTTCTTCTTTGTTTGGAAGTCCATCGATTGGAAAGATATCGACATAAACGCCAAGATTTGGCTGCGGGCGGTCTTCATGTTCAATCAATTGAGTTTTCGTATTTACCACTTTTGCAAAAGGCTGAAAAAAATAGCTGTCATTAAAGCTTGAAAATACTTTTAAGCCTGAGTTATTATCTTTGTTGAATGTGCTCAGAAATTTTTCATAGTCTGGGCGCGGCATCATACAATCGATATCATCGTCCCAGGGAATATAGCCTTTGTGTCGTACAGCGCCCAGAAGTGTTCCTCCGCTTATAGAATAGCGAATTTCATTCTTCGAACAAAAATCATGTATAGACTGCATTATGTCTAACTGAAGGTTTCTTAATTCATCTATTTTTATTTCTTTCATATTCCGTCTCCTGAATTAAAAATTATATTTAGCTCCAAGCTGTATATTAAAGTTATGAAGTTTTGCTGGAATCTGGTACATGTCGGAGTCTTCAAACTTTTTGCTTGGATTATAATTCGGATTTAATATCAGATTATATACAAAACCGCCTTTAACGCAAAATTTCTTTGTTATAAAATGGTCGGTAATAATTCCAATACAAAAATTTGCTTTGTAAGCAACATAATATCTGTAATATGTATCTTTATCTGATGCTGTTGTAGATATGGTTTTACTGTAAATGTAATTATTGTCAGGATTGTTTCTCCATATAAAAATAAGGGATTTTCCTTTTGGATAATACAGATTAAAGCCTAAAAACTGGCTGTTTCCTCCGTAGCCAGTTCCTGAACCAATCCACTGACCTTTATTCGTGTACCCCTGAGATGTTATGTGATGAAAACCGAAGTTATATGGCCATTCGAACTGGAAATCCTGTGACATTTCTGTAGTATTCCATTCAAACAGAAGTTCTCCGTAAAAATTTTCCTCTTTTTTAAATGCAACAGTTTTCTTCAGTCCAAATGTGTAAGTCATGGTATGGAAAGGATTTCTGATTGCGCTGCCGATTTTTGAATAACTGTGCCAGCCCTGGATATAATCGTCAACACCAAGTTCTCCATAAATTTCAAGTCCAACTTTTGTGAAAACCCAGTCAGCCGTAAATGAAAGTTTCTGATCTTCCAGATCATTTACATCGTAAAAAGGATTCAGATATTTATAATATTCATCATCGTCCCATTTACTCATGCATATTTTATTCATTCCCAGTGTCAGACCGGGAAGAAATGACGGTGCATAAGAAAAACTTATTCCCGTGATCTGGTTGTGGTCATTTGAGCTGTCATTATCAAAATATTCTGATTCGTTTGTTTTTCCAATCCAGAAACGACCTTCTATATCGCCAAGGTACCAGTTGAGCCATGGTAAAACAATTTTTGTCTTTCTCAAGCCAAAATCAAATTTCGGATAGGTTGGGGCATTATTTGAGTGAAGTAAAGGATTCAGCCAGGCAGGTCCAAGCCAGATTGACTGAGTTCCAAAGCCAATTGTAAAGGAATGCCATGACCAGCGCGCTTCCGTATCGCCCCAGTCGAAGGTCCAGAACTCTGAATCTCCAAATCTTTGAGGTGCGTCTGCACCTTTATCATTTCCATAACCCCAGGTATATGCATATTTACTTGTGTAATATGCACTGTTATCCATCAGTTCAAACTCCCTGTTCTCGCTAAAACTTACCTGTGGCTTAAATGTCAGTTCAAATCCGTAGGCTTCCAGTCTGGCTCCTGCGGTCAGGGAGGTGTTGTAGCCGCGACCCTGCCAGAGGGCGCCGTCGTTCTGGCCGTAGGGGGCGGCGGTGTTGTAGCTGTTATACCATTCAGGGCCGTAGATTTTTATCTTCAGGTTTTCGTTAAGTCCCCGGGTAAACCAGTTAGAGTTCTGGTTTTCTGCCTGCCAGAGGATGTATTTTGTTCCAAGGCTGTTGTTCTGCCAGGGGTGAGAAAGGGAAGATATTTCATGTTTCTGGGGGGTATTTTCTGTAGAAATGGCAGATGTTTGGGAGGACTGAAGTTCTTCTTCATTCAAATTGTTAACAGCATCAGTTTGTTCAACGAACTTCCACTCTGAATCGCTCAAAGTTCTGTAACCTAGTGTTGGGCGTTCTGTAATTCCTAAGAGGGAAAGAAAATCATAATATTCTTCTTCCGTGCTTTTTAATGCTTCCTGAGAAAAAACTGCTGCCATGAAAAATATAAACAAAATTGAGAAGAATACGCGTTTCATATTTTCAATATAATGGAAAAAAACGTGAAATTCAATCTGCTTGCGGCTTTTACCCCAGTGCCACATCCAGAACCATCATCAGTGCAAAGCCCAGGGCAAAGCCGATGGTGCAGATATCCGTTTTTTCGTCCCGGGTGGCTTCCGGAATCAGTTCTTCTACTACAACATAGACCATGGCGCCGGCTGCAAAGGCAAGAAGATAGGGGAGAAACGGCAGAATCACGGATGTGAGTAAAATTGTAAGAATTGCGGCCACCGGTTCTACGGCTCCGGACAGGGTTCCGTACAAAAAGGATTTTCCCTTTCCGTTTCCTTCGGTTCGAAGAGGCATGGAAATAATGGCGCCTTCCGGAAAGTTCTGGATTGCAATTCCTATTGAAAGGGCAAGGGCGTCAGCGGCGGTGATGGTGCTTGTTCCGTTTAAGAAGCTTGCAAAAACAACGCCAACGGCCATTCCTTCCGGGATATTATGAAGGGTGACTGCAAAGAAAAGCATCATGGTTCGGCTGATTTTTCCCTGAAGGGTTTTTGAGCCTTCAGGATTTTCAGCCATTGCGTGAAGGTGAGGGGTAATGGTATCGAGCAAAAATAGAAACCCGACGCCCAGGATGAATCCAACCAGAGCCGGAATAAACGCAAGGCGTCCCATGGATTCAGACATGCTCATTGCAGGGATTAAAAGCGACCACACGCCGGCTGCTATCATGACTCCACCGGCAAAACCTAAAAGGGCTCTCTGAACATTGTCGTTCATTCTGTTTTTCATGAAGAAAACTGTTGCTGAACCGAATGTGGTTCCCAAAAAAGGCAGTAAAAGTCCGATAAATGTCATCTGCATATTGAACCTCCGGCTTCAATAATTGTCTTTAAAATAAATTTAGCGCAAATTTGTTAAATTTTCAATAAGTTAGCACTGTCTAACCGCTTGACATTTTTTTATATAATTTGTATTTTACAAATGAGGTTAGCAAGTGCTAACTAGACTAAAAGAGAAAAGTATGAAATTTGATAGTCTGATAATTCAGTACAGTGCACCTTCAATCTGCGGAATAAAGCCTTCGAACCTGTTTTCAGTTTCAAAGGCGGCCGCTGAACCTCTCCAGATAAACCTTTCTCCGGATGAAGAGGGAATTGCTCAGTGCAAAGCATGGGCTGCTTCCGCAATTAAATAAAATTGCAATTAAATAAATCAGGCTCCTATAAAATATGTTTTCTATACAGTTCTGAAGTCATATTTTATTTTTATATGAGGGACGTTCGGTTTTGCCAGGCCGTGCGTCTCTTTTTTTGTGGCGCAAAGTGTTCTTGTTGGCGGAACGAGAGCTTGTTCATTTCTATCTGTAAAAATTTGCTGCTATACTGCACAGAACAAAAACACCAATATCAAGTGCCACAATTGTTGAGCCCACCGGCGTTCCTGCAAGAATAGAAATCAGCATCCCTAAAACTGTGCAGACCACGGAAATCACTGATGATGCAACTGTAACTTTCCTAAAGCTCTTAAAAAGCCGCATTGCAGTCATCGCAGGAAAGATTATCAGGGCTGATATCAGAAGGGAGCCCACAAGATTCATTGCAAGAACGATTACAACGGCAATAACCATTGCCGTCATCAGATTGTAAAAATTTGTTTTTATTCCGGAAGCTTTTGCAAACTCTTCATCAAAGGTGGTTGAAAAAAGAGCGTTGTAGCTCAGAATAAAATAGACCAGCACGCAAAGGCTTAAAACTATGCACAAAATCACTTCTTCCTTTCTGAGGGTTAAAATCGAGGTGGAACCAAAAAGAATGGTGCACACATCCCCGGAAAGGTTTGAAGAGGGCTTAAAGATATTCATCAGAAGGTAGCCTATGGCAAGAGAGCCTACAGAAATCATTGCAACGGAGGCGTCTCCATTCATCTTTCGGACAAATATGCCGGATCCGCATAAAAGAAGAATTGCGCAAAGAACAGTAACCGGAAGAACTAAGAGCATATTGTTTGTAAGACCGAAAACTGCTGCAAAGGCCATCGCTCCAAATGCAACATGGGAAAGTCCGTCCCCGATAAAAGAAAAGCGCTTAAGAACAAGAGTGACGCCCAAAAGAGATGAGCAGAGGGCAATCAGGGTTCCAGTGATTAGGGCGTATCTTACAAAGGGGTAGGAAAAGTACAGTGAGAATGTTTCAAATAGAGTTTTTAGTGCGTTCATTTCAATGCTTCCTTTAATACTTCCAGGTTTTTCTGCATAACCCCAAGGTAGGTCGCGCCTTTTTTAATGTCCCCGGTGGTGGTTGACTGCATTGAATCCAGAGTCAGGACTTTTGCATTTTTATTATTTGGATTTTTATTATTTGAAGACTGGATTATGGTTCTGGCAATTTTCCCGTTTGAACTTTCGGTCTGGCAGACGCTTTTAAGACCCAGCTCATCTAATTTTCTGGAAAGAAAAACAATGTTTTCAAAGCTTGCTTCGCTTTCTGCAGAACAGCCTTTGAAGGCTGCGTAATATTTTAAGCCGTAGTCATCTGTTAAGTACCGGAAAGGAAAACGGTCTCCAAAGAGCAGGGTATTTGTGCCGGCATTTTGAACTGCTGATTCATACTCTGAATCAAGCTTCTGAAGCTTTTTGGCGTAGGAAGAATAGTTTTCCTTGTAGATACGCTCATTGATTGAATCCGCCTGGCACAGCTTCTGGCAGATTTCTTTGCAAAGAAGCTCTGCGTTCTGGAGTGAAAGCCAGATGTGTTCGTCGTATTCAATTTCTTCATCATCTTCAGTCTGCATTCCTTCAACGGATTCTTCCGCTTTTGCCCTGTTTCCAAGAGCCTCCATAAGACAAATAGTTTTCAGGCTGCCGCTTTCTACATTTTTCAGTACATCTTGAACCCATTCGTCGCTTTCTCCGCCCACATAAATAAAAATGTCGGCTGAGCTTATTTTTGCAATGTCTTTGATGGATGGCTGGTAAGAGTGAAGGTCAACTCCGTTCTTTAAAAGAAGAGTAATTTCGGCATTTTTTTGCTCTGAACCCGTAATTTCCCGAACCCAGTCATATATCGGAAAGATTGTGGTTACGATTTTTGTTTTTGCAAAACAGAATGAAGAGAGAAAAATTACAATTATGGTTGTAAAATGTTTTTTTACTGATAAATCTGCTTTCATATTGTCTACAATTTGATAATGATTATCAAATTATGCGAATTACACGGAAATTGTCAAGGAATAATGGATATTTCCGCCAGTTATAAAACCCGGCACCACAAAAAACGGCACCTTATTGACATTTGTTTTCACTATGGTATTATCTGTCTTACCTGCAAAATATGCTGCAGCGGATAAAGTTTACGAGTTTATGAAAAAAATATTTACAGCCTTATCAATTATATTTCTTTTATCTGTTGCTTCCTGCGCCGTTCAGGATGATTTTCCCGAGACCTACGATAATATAAACTGGGTTGAAATCTCCCGGGATGAAGCAATTGAAATCTGGAAAAACTACGATACCACCACTGTCCGCCACAACGACCTTACTGTCTGGGAAAAACAACTGGGAAAAAATGCCCAGAAATGGAGCAGGGCAGAAATCGATGCTTCTTCCTATGAAAATGCCTCTGGAATTATTGGTTTAGCCGGCGATATCGGAAACCTGACCACAAATCCTTCAAAAGAGGATGAAACTGCACATTTCTTCAAAAAAGAAAACGATACTTCCCTTATAAAAATTGAACGCATTCCGGAATACGCAGATTTAAACTATACTCTGGACATTTATAAAGACGGATGGTGCGTTTTAAAAAAAATATACCGCGGCTTTGACGGATACAATTTTTATTTTATAGATTACGACTGATATGAAAAAAATATTCTCTGTATTACTTGTACTCATACTTACAAATCTTCTCTTTACTTCCTGCCTTCAGTTTCTGGAGCCCGGCTACTGGCAGGAACTGGGTGACCGGATTGCTTCCCGGGAAGTTGTAAAATCCATGCCGAACTACCTGAATAAATACAAATGGAGCGAGGTTACTTCAGAGGAGGCGGATAAGCTCTGGCAGACCGACGCATACAGGGAAAATATAAAAAATCCGCCGAAAAATGTAACGATTTACCAGCCAGGAGCACTGAAATCCTATTACAAAAGCAAGGACTGCAAGGTTGAAAAATTTCCCAACTACATCTATTCAAAAGAAATTGCAGAATACATTTATGTAATCGGCTTTGAATCCGATTGCTACGGAGAAGACAGCATTGCCCTGAACCGGTATATCCCTTCAGCTGTGCCGGCTGGAACAAAACTTTACAAGGCCAGAGATGATGAAGCCTTTGTAAAAATGGTGATTCCTTCGGAAAACGAAGACGACGAATGCCTTCGGAAGCCTCAGAAAACTTTAATTTTCAAAAACGGCCTTGTAATTCAGCAGGAAATGAGTACTTCAACCGTTGCAGAATACTAAGATTCAGAATTTTAAATGGAAAAAAATCAGACTTCAGAAAAACGACTGTTCACAGGACTGTTCATCTTCTGCTTCAAGCGTTTCCAGCGGCTGTAGTCATTCCTGCCCGGGGATGCAAGGCACACTCCTCCCAGTCAGGAACTAAGACTGGCAGGGTGGGTGAAAATAATTCTGGAAATTCTCCCTGCAAAAACTGCCTATTACGAAAAAGGTCTAAAAACAATCCTTAATTCTTGCTAATGTAGCTTGTATAGCCCTTTTTACGTAACAATCCTTCTAATACGTCAGACATAGGGTCACCACTTATAGTCCAAATAGGTAAATTTGATTCTAAGATTGCTTGAAAGCCTTTTTTAAATGATACCAATGTATTATGTTCTACTGCAAAGTCCCAATCAGACGTTCCTATACGAACGAAATACGGCAATCTAGTTAATTCGTCTGAACGCAGTCTGCGTAAATCAAACGCATAATTTTCTTCAAGTTCATCGATTATTTTATCGTCCATAAAAGCCTACATTCTTGATTTAAATATTATAACCCTCTATTAATTTACCCTGTAAAAGTCCACTTACCACCTCTATCTTAAACATAGTACATCTTTTTGAATTTGTAAAACTAAATTCACATAAGGGAGATATTAATTTTTTATGAAAATTAAGTTCACAAAATTGCCGACCACAGGGGGTACAATATACTGTGCAAGACTTTCCCTATTTTTTGTGCTATATTTATGAATATGGGAGGAAATAAACGCCAGTAAGTATTAACATTGAAATAACCAATAGGAGGTACCCGTATGAAATCAAAGCGTCATCACAGTAAACTTCTGGTTCTTGATAACTGTACATTGCTGAAGGATTTAGAAGTAAAACTCCCTGAAGAATTATTTTATTTTGAAGATAAACTGAAAGAATTTTTTAAAACACTGGAAGAATTCTATGCAAAGTTCTTTAAAATTGAAGGCTTTGTGAAAGATTTGTCTGTTATATTTTATTTACATCACGAGTCTCCAAAAAGCGCGGAATTTGATTGCTGCGATTGTAAAACAAATAAACCTGTTATTAAAATGTATGATCCGGTATGTCTTTTTGAGTTCGGAAATTTAGCTCACATATTAGCCCGGGAATTTGCTCAGTTTATAGACTGGAAATTAGGAATGATAAAGGATGGGGGAGGTTATATTTCTGAACGGAAGGATACAATTGAAAATGAGCTTACTAAGAAATTTTTAAGTTTCCAGAAAATAAAACATTCAGACTATCCCTTGAATGATATGTCAGGGAAAGAAATGATTAGTCCCAGTGATTTTTATGCCCGCTATTTAGAAGACTATTACCAGTATTGTTTTAGAAAAGATTCTGAGCTTTTGGCCAGAGAAGTTTACAAAAAAAACTTCCTTTATGTAATGTATTCAGACCTGGAAAGCGGACTTCTTGAAACAATTAAAGACTATCTTGAGTTTTATCACGCCCCAGAAGAAATAGAAACTGTGATGTATGAAGGGAACCTTTATTCTCCAGACAAAAAGATTTTGTTAGAAATTTTGCAGAAAGATACCCATAGCTTTGTAGTTCCAGATTTTGTTGAAATTATCGGGAAATTTGCATTTCACGGCTGTGACTCTTTAAAAACAGTTACAGGAGGAAAGAATGTTCACTTTATAATGTTTGGAGCCTTTGGGAGCTGTAGAGAACTTGAATCTCTTAAAGGATTTGATAATCTTGAAATTGTTGGAATGCAGGCTTTTATAAACTGCTGGAAATTAAAGAAATTGCCGAAATTCAGTAATCTGAAATATGTGAGAAGCCGGGCCTTTGGAAAGCTGAATTTTATAAAACGGATAAAGATTTTACACAAAGCGTCCTGTGTGGAAGAAAACGCATTTTTTTAGTGTAAGGATAAAAAGCCTCGTGACAAAAAAATGTTTTCTTAAAAAATTATTCTTTTATTTATCATGGGAGCATGGAATACCCATCATGTGAATCATTCCGTACCTGGTGAACTCTTCAATATTTTCAATGTACTGAAAGGCTTCTTCCTTAGACATTTTATGAGTTATGATTTCAACAAAGGCGTTGATTACAGTTGAGGCGATAAAATGCACTGTCATGTCATCCACTTTTTTTTGGGCGATTTTATTTTCATACATCCAGTCAAAGGTTTCACTGCAGCTTTTTGTGTATAACTCGCAGATTTCTTCCTGAAAATGCTCGTGGGTGCTTCCAGCCGCCTTTGTTAAAAGCAGGGTAAAGGTATCAAAATTGTCAAACATGTAGTTTAAAAGCTCGCTGGTGGATTCCCGTTCCTGCTCAAAATGCTCTTTTGAAATCAGATTATCCAGATCCAGGTGATGACTGGAATCCGCCATCATCACGGTTTTTGTAGTAAATTCAATTGCCTCATCAACCAGGGTACAGAAAAAATCATCCTTGTCTTTAAAATGCCTATACATGGCACCGGTGGTAACTCCTGCATTTGCGGCGATGGTGCGGAGGGAAGCTCCCATAAAGCCTTTTTCAAGGAATTCTTTTTTTGCGCTTTCCAGAAGTTTTTTCTTTGTTTCAGTAGCTGAAGTTGATGATTCTGTCATATTTTCCCGTGAGTATAACCCGATTTCCGTGAGACTGTGTGGTGAGTACGAAAACAAATTGTTCCCCGTCAAACCCGCAATATTCATTTTATCTTTATACCCAAATTTTTGTCAATAAAAAGAAAACAATGTTATCTAATTTACTTGACAGATAACACTGTTATCGCTATATTTGATAACGATGTTATCGTAGTGGTAACAGTGTTATCAGAAATAACATCAGAGAGGTTTTTATGCAGGTTAAAAAAATAAACGACTGGTTTGAAAAGTTCGGCCGCTTTGAAGTAAAGCACCGCTGGGCTTTTATCATCGGACTTTTAATTGTTACGATTATTGGTTGTCTGGGGCTCCCGCGGCTCAAACTGGACAACAATGAAGAGGAATGGTTTGATAACTGGGATGCAGTTAAGAAAAATCAGGACCACTTTGAAAGCATTTTCGGTTCAACTGACACTCTTATGGCTCATATCACCGCAGACGACGTTTTTTCGCCGGAATGCCTTGAAATGATTGACAAGCTTGGAGACCGGCTTTTACAGGAAGTTCCCTATGCCTCAACCATAACTTCCCTTATGGAGCTTTCCCTCCCAATCGGAACGGACGAGGGCTTTGAGGTTTCCAGTCCCTTTGAAGATGGAGTTCCCCGAAATCCTGACGGCTCTGTGGATACAGAAACCCTTAAGGAAAAGAAAGATTTTATTTTAAGCCGGGAATCCCTTGTAAATGTTCTTGTAAGTGCAGATTCCACCGAAACCTGGCTTATCGTAAATCTTGAACAGTATTCCGAAGGCCTTGAGGATGCCATGAAAAAAATCGCTCCTCCGGCCATGAAAATTTTCAACTCCGACGAGTTCAAATCTGATAAATGGATAATCCGACCGGCAGGTCTTTCCTACACAGAATACGAAGAAACGGAAGCTACAATCAAGCAGTGTATCAGCCGAATCGGAATCGGTTTTATCGTAATGCTGATTTTCCTTGTGGTGTTTATCCGTTCCCTTCGGGGAGTAATCGTTCCTACAATCGCAACCGTTGGAGCAATCCTTACAACTCTGGGTTATTCTGCCTGGCTGAACATTACCGGAAACAACACAATGATTATGGTAACCGTTCTTTTGACCATGGCTCTTGCAGTTGGATACGCAGTCCACTACATCAACAGCTTTAAGCTCTATTTCAGAAAAACCGGAAAGCGAAAGGAATCCATCGTAATGGGAGTTCGGGATTCCGGCTGGGCACTTTTCTTTACCGTAATTACAACCATGGGCGGAATGCTTTCCTTCCTTGCCGGGGGAATCAAACCGATGCGATGGGTAGGTGCAATCACTGCTGCCGTTGTATTTATGGTTTTTGTCTACACCATGATTCTTCTTCCTTGTTTGTACAGCTTTGGAAAAGACACCGAACCTGATCCTAGTTTTGTAGACACAGCTGGTTCTACAAAGGCAGACCTTCGGGTAGAAGCCATGGGAAAATCAATCCTTGAAAAAAAATGGATTACTGTAATTGTAGCTTCAGTTGTAATGGCGGCCTGTATTCCGGGCATGTTCAAAATTAAAGTAAACATGGACTATTCTGAAATGATGGGTGAGCGAACTCCATATATCAAACGCCTTATGGACATTACCCGAAGTCAGCTGGGAAGCCAGTACAGCTACGATGTTCTGATTGAGTACGATGAGGAAGACGCCATCAAAAATCCAGAGGTTCTTAAGAACATGGACGAGCTTTCCCGCCGCATTGGAACTTTGAGCATGACAAAGATTTCAAACGGCAAGGAACGGGTTTCAAGCGTTACAAAAGTCATTAAGGAAATGAACCGAACCTTAAACGGTGATGAGCCGGAATTTTACTCAATTCCTGACGACCAGGATTTAGTAAGTCAGATTATGTTCCTCTACGAGATTTCCGGAGGCACAGACCTTTACGATTATGTAAGCGAAGATTTCAAGGCAGCCTACCTTCACGTAGATTTGGCCGGCTACGATGCCGAAGAATGCGTTCAGAATGTAGATATGGTAGAAAAGTGGGTAAAAGAGCTTTTCCCTGATGCCACAAACGGCGGCGTAGTAGGGGAAGTTATGCAGTACGCCGTAATGAACGGAAAACTGGTTCGCGGCTCAATCAAGTCCATCGGAACATCCCTTATCGTTATTCTTGTGCTTCTTATCATCGCCTTTATGTCCTTCCGAACAGGCTTTATCGCCATGATTCCAAATGTTGCTCCAATCGTGATAATCGCAGGCGTTATGGGCTACTTTGGAGTAAACCTGGATATGATTACCGCAATGATTATGCCGATGATTCTTGGTATTGCCGTAGACGACACAATTCACTTTACAAACCACATCAAGTACCACTGGGAACTTACCGGCGACTACAAAAAAGCAATTCTTGCAAGTTACCGGGAAATCGGAAAGACCATGATTATGACCACAATAATTCTCTGCGGACTTTTCTTCATCTTCCTTTTCAGTACAATGTCCGTTCTGGTTCGCCTTGGATATCTTTCAATTATCGGACTTGGAAGCGCCCTTGTAGCCGACTACACAATTACACCGGTGCTTCTGTACATAACCAAGCCATTTGGAAAGAATAAATAGGGCGTTCCCGGCCCGGCGACTCGCTTAAAGCTCGCCACCGGGCCGGTCGCTATGTTCCGGGTTCGCTATCCGCTCATTCCTGCGCTTCGCTCCGGAACAGCCCTTGCGGGCTGCCCTGCACAGCGCTAACGCAGAAAGAAATCCAGAGAGGCTTCCGGTTTGCAATACCTGCTTATCTTCGATATACTACACCTATGATTATCGATTTTCACGCTCATATTTATCCAGAAAAAATTTCTTCAAAAGCAACCTTAGCAATAAGCGAATTTTATGACGGCGCTCCCATGGCTTTCAGCGGTACAGCTTCCGAACTGATTGAAAGCGGAAGAAAATGCGGAGTTACAAAATATGTTGTTCATTCTGCCGCCACCGGAGAAAAACAGGTTTCTTCAATAAATAATTTTATTCTGTCAGAAATGAACGAACATTCTGAATTCATCGGTTTTGGAACAATGCATCCGGATTTTCTTGATTTTGAAAACGAGCTTAAAAAAATCAAAAATGAAGGAATGAAAGGCATAAAGCTCCATCCTGATTTTCAGAAATTCAAGGCAGACTGTGAACAGATGGATAATATTTATGAGGTATGCTCTTCCCTGGGGCTGATTGTCCTTTTTCACGCAGGAGATGCCAGATACGATTTTTCCGGACCAAAGCGCATATTCAGGGTTTTAGAAAAGCATCCAAAATTAAAGATAGTTGCCGCTCATTTTGGCGGATACACAGAATGGGATAAGTCTCTTGAAATCCTCTGCGGAAAAAATATTTTCTTTGACACCTCAAGCACTCTCTGGAAGCTGCCATACGAAAAAGCCGACCAGATGATTGCTGCTCACGGGATTGAAAAATTCCTTTTCGGTTCAGATTTTCCAATGTGGAGTCATGAAGAAGAATTAAAGCGGTTTAACAGACTCAAATTATCTGAAAATGATAAAGAATTAATGCTGTATGAAAATGCAAAAAATCTCCTCGGTTTATAGAGTCTTTTAGTACATCTTATTCTGGCGGTTGATGTGAAAAAAGCAGTTGTTTTTACGCTGTTAATCGAAACTTCTCCTCAGGCTCTTCCTTTGGGAGCTGCCTGCATTTCTTCTTCAATCAGGGAAAAAACATCCCTGAAAGACACGCTTGAAGTAAAACTTTTAAAATGCAGCATGGAAGAAGAAGGTTTCCTCGTGGAAAATCCTTCAGATTTCTGCTTAAAGAAGATTTTAACCGCATTTTCAGAAGAAAACAGTTCTTCCATGGAAAATAACCAGAATCAGAGCAAAACAGTTCCAGATTTTGTTCTTTTCAGCGTTTTTGTCTGGAACAGGAAAGTTCTTTGTCAGGTTGCCTCCAAATTAAAGAAACTCTATCCTCATATAATTACTATTGCTGGTGGACCAGAGGTTACCAGTAATCCACAAAGTTTTTCTGAATTTGATTACGCGGTTTCCGGTCAGGGTGAAGAAATTATTCCGGCTCTTCTTGAAGATATAACTTTTAAGAAAAATAACCTCTCAAAACATAAAATCCATTATGGTACCGTTCAGGATCTGGCTCTTCTTCCATCACCGTACCTTTCAAAAGAGATAAATCTTTCCGAATACGGCGGTGCCCTCTGGGAGCTTGCCCGGGGCTGTCCGTTTAAATGCTCCTACTGCTATGAATCGAAAGGGGAAAAGAAAATCCGCTATTTTCCGGAAGAACGGCTGGAAAAAGAACTGGAACTTTTTTCAAAAGAAAAGATAAGACAGGTTTTTGTCCTGGATCCCACCTATAATGCAGATAAAAAGCGTGCTTTAAGGATGCTTGATTTGATTTCAAAAAAAGCACCGGATATTTTCTTTTATTTTGAAGCCCGGGCAGAATTCATAGACCGGGAAATGGCAAAAGCCTTTACCAGGGTAAACTGCGCCCTTCAGTTTGGACTTCAAAGTGCAGACTCTGAAGTTCTCCGGCTGGTTCACCGTTCTTTCGATAAAAAAATATTTTCTCGGAATATCGGTTATCTCAATGAAACCGGAGTAGTTTTCGGCTTTGACTTAATTTACGGTCTCCCCGGGGATTCTTTAGAAGGCTTTAAGAAGAGTATAGATTATGCCCTTTCTCTTTATCCCAATAATCTTGAAACCTTCTGCCTTTCAGTTTTACCGGGCACAACACTCAATGATGATGCCCAAAATCTGGGGCTTGTGTGGCAGCCAGAACCGCCTTACAAAGTAATTAAAACAAATAAATTCAGCGAAAAAGATATAAAGAATGCCCAGAACTTAAGTTATGCTGTAAGTTTTTTGTATAATCAGGCACGGACTGTACCTTTTTTTAATTCCCTTTTGTATTTTTTTAAGAAAAGAGCTTCTATATTCCTTGAGGAATTTTACCGCTGGGTAAAGGAAAATTCTCTTGAAGAAACCGTAATTTCTTCAGTTGACAGATGTAATTTAGCCCATATTGAAATTGAAAAAATCGTCCTCCGTTTCATTCAAAATGAATTACAGAGGCGGAATGCAGGTCAAAAAATTGTAAAAACTGTCACTTCAATTATTAAACTCAACGGTGCTTTAAGTCGCGTTGAAGAATGCGGCAAGGAAGAAAAGGTTTTTCTTGATTTTCATCCCGACGACCTGATGAGTGAAGCCGCCATGGACATACAGTATTTTTCAAAAGCTGCCCGAGAATATAAATGCAGTGTCCGGTGCGTTATCAATAAAGGAAATGTTGACTGGAAAGTTATAAAATAGGGGAAATACCTAGATTAATTACCCATAATTTCAAATTTATGAAGTTTGCATTAAAATTAGCTTCCAGTCACGGCTTTGTGGTTGCAAAACCGTGCGCTAGCGCACTATGCGCTGTTTGTGGCATAGGAACTATAAAATGTCGCTTCGCGCCATCCACAAACAGAGCATTTTTGCCCCACAATCCGTTCCCTTCCGCCAATTTTAATTAAATGATTAAAAACTCGAATTTCTGACTACTTAATATTTTAGTAAAGGGGCTGTCTAATAAGTTTAGTAACTGCGGTCATTGAGCCTGTCGAAATGACCATTTTCACTATATCTGGTGGTTTCGAGAACCTCAACCACCGCAAACTTTTCTTTTTAGACAGCCCCCAGTAATGCTATTTTGTTGCTCCTGGAATTTCTTTGTCAAACTCTGGGTTACCGTGGTGGTATGTTGGAAGCACTTTTGGAGATACAGCGTCGCCAGCAATCTTTGCAGCTTCGCGTTCTTTTTCGAATGCTTTTACATGGTCAAGGTTCATCTTGTCTGAAAGCTTGATGTTCTTGAACATTTTTCCGGCTTCGATTCCGGCTTCGCGTCCGAATACAACTACGTCAAGGAGTGAGTTACCCATCAAGCGGTTTGTACCGTGAACACCACCAGAAGCTTCACCTGCAACCAAAAGGTTAGCAACGTTTGTGTGACAGGTCTTGTCGATTTCAACACCACCGTTCTGATAATGGAGTGTTGGGTAAACAAGAATTGGTTCCTTTCGGATATCGATTCCGTACTTGATGAACATGTTGTACATGGCAGGAATTGACTTAAGGATTGTTCCTTCTCCGTGAATCATTTCAATCATCGGAGTATCAAGCCATACAGCATCCTGTACATCGTTTTTAACACCACGGCCTTCTCGAACTTCGCGGATGATACCGGAAGCGTTTACGTCGCGGGTTTCAAGAGGGTGAATGTAAACTTCACCGTCTTTGTTGATAAGTTTTGCACCAAGAGAGCGAACCTTTTCTGTTACAAGCTTACCAAGAATCTGTGTCGGGTAAGCAGCTCCAGTCGGATGATACTGCAATGAATCCTGATAAAGGAGTTTTGCACCTGCGCGGTAAGCCATTACAAGACCGTCGGCTGTAGCACCGTAGTGGTTAGAAGTTGGGAATCCCTGATAGTGCATGCGTCCGGCACCACCGGTTGCAATGATTACAACCTTTGCCTTTGCAATGCGGATTTCTCCAGTTTCAATGTTCATAAGAACTGCACCACAAGCTTCGCCCTTGTCATTTTTGATAAGTTCGATTGCAGCAGAGAAATCTACAACAGTGATAGAGTCTGCGCGGTTGAAGGTTTCGTCACGGAGTGTACGCATGATTTCAGCACCGGAGTAGTCCTTACATGCGTGCATGCGCTTGCGGCTTGTTCCGCCACCATGAGTTGTAACCATTGTTCCGTCTGGCATTTTGTCGAATTCAACACCAAGGTCGTTAAGCCATTTGATTACAGATGGAGCCTTGTTTACAAGTGTGTATACAAGTTCCGGTTTTCCGTCAAAGTGGCCGCCGCCGTAACAGTCAAGGTAGTGCTGTGCAGGTGAATCGTTCGGCTTGTCTGCAGCCTGAATACCACCTTCAGCCATCATTGTGTTAGCATCCCCTACACGAAGCTTTGTTACCAGGAGAACTTTTGCTCCTGCTTCGCTTGCCATGATTGCAGCAGAAGTTCCGGCACCGCCACCTCCGATTACAAGAACATCTGATTCATAGTCGATGTGGTTAAGGTCAATTTTTTCCGGTTCAAGGCGTGGTTTTGCCTGAAGCATTTCTGCAAGCTCGATTGGAGCCTTCTGTCCTTTGTTTGGACCGATTTTAAGTTCTGTAAACTGTTCCTTGATGCGGTCCGGGTGGAATTTCAAAAGCAAATCGTCTTTCTGTTCAGCAGTAAGACGGGCATGTTCAAATTTAAGGTTTTCTTCGCGTTTTTCTGCTACAATTTTTGCAGCATCATCAAGATAATTTCCGTACATATTCGTCCTCCGCCTTATTTTTCAATATCTCTGTTATTATACAAGTTCTTTATCTGCTCTTTGTCACCAGTAGACATTTCAACGAACTTCTTGATTGCTTCTTCGCATTTACCTGCGTCGATTTCAGCAACGCGGTCAAGAAGGTGCTGTGTCTGTGGCTGAAGATACTTACCGTTAATACGGCGGGCAAGCTCAGCAACCTGAGGGTGACTGATTCCTGCTGGACAGCGTGAAGAACAGCATCCGCACATTACACAGTCGAATGAGAGGTCTGCACATTTTGCAAAGTCTCCGCGCTGAGCGTATGCGATGTACTGCATTGTCTTAAGACCCTGAGGACAGGCACGGGTACAGGCGTTACAGCCTACACAAGAGTAAATCTCAGGGTAAAGCTGCATCATTACAGCCTGTTCAGGCTTAATCTTATTGATGTCGTAAATCTGCTTTACAAGAGGGAAGAAAGGAAGGGTAGCGATATACATATCGTTTTCAACCTTCTTTGAACATGCAAGACAAGTCTGCAGCTGGTTCTGTCCCTTAATGCGGTAGATTGTAGCGCAGGCTCCACAGAAACCGTTACGGCATCCGCAGCCTCGTTTAAGCTGGTATCCGGCATATTCCATCGCATTCATGATGGTCAGTTCAGCCGGAACATCATATTTTTTACCAAAAATGTAAATTGTTGCCATTTCTTTTTCAGCCATTTTTTTGCTCCTATAAATTAATATTCTGGAGGAAGTTCCCCAAGCTGGTCAAAGCTGAATACAGGACCGTCTTTGCAGACAAATTTATCTCCAATATTACAGCGGCCGCATTTTCCGATACCACACTTCATGCGCATTTCCATAGTTGTGAATACCTGCTCGTCTTTAAAGCCAAGCTTCTTCAATGCATCAAGTGAAAGGTGAATCAAAATCGGAGGTCCACACATAATTACTGTCATTCCAGGATCTGGATTAAGTTCTGTTACGAATGGAGGAACAAAACCAACGTGTCCGTCCCAGCCTTCTTCTGCACGGTCGATTGTGAGGTCGATAGAGCAGTTTGGCTGTTTCATCCAAACGTTCTTCATCTCTTCAAGACGTACAAGGTCAGCCATAGAGCGGGAACCGTAAATTACCTGAATTTTACCGTAATCTGCACGGTGATCCATCATGTAGTTTACTACAGAATGAACCGGTGCAATTCCGATACCTCCGGCAATTACCAGGATATCTTTACCTTTGAGTTTTGTATCTACAGGGAATCCGTTTCCGATTGGACCGCGGACACAAATCTGCTGACCAACTTCTGCGCTGTGGAGCCATTCAGTTACAACACCGCATTTTTTGATCGAGAATTCCATGTGAGTTTCGAGAGTAGGAGAAGAAGTGATGGAAATCATTGACTCACCCACGCCAGGAACGATGAGCATTGCACACTGTCCCGGAATGTGGTTGAACAATTTCTTTCCATCAAGACCAACTACGCTGAAGGTTTTTACGTCAGGAGTTTCCTGTTTGATGTCAATAATTTTTCCTACATAAGGAATGAATGATTCTTTTGTTTCCATAATCAT
This sequence comes from uncultured Treponema sp., assembly GCA_946186185.1. Classification (GTDB taxonomy): domain Bacteria; phylum Spirochaetota; class Spirochaetia; order Treponematales; family Treponemataceae; genus Treponema_D. Next base: position 101,263 of record CAMHMJ010000007.1, read on the forward strand.
TTATCAGTTCCATGCGTTGATTGAGCTTGCCGAAACCAACTTTTTTCCGTTGATCCGGCAGGCTCAAACCTCTGCTACAGATCTGCATCCTCCTGTATCATTTTTATAACCTTTACGATATTCATGTTTACAGGGCAGCTTTCAAGACAGCGTCCGCATCCAACACAAGAGAAAAGTCCTTCATGTGCCATTGGATAGTAAACAAGTTTATGCATAAAGCGCTGGCGGCTTCTCTCTTTCTGAGAAAGTCGAGGGTTTGCAGCTGCCATCTGAGTAAAGTCGTTGTACATGCAGGAATCCCAGCAGCGAACCTGACGGATTCCGTTTCCTGTATCAAAGTCGCGAACATCGAAACACATACAGGTAGGGCAGACATAAGTACAGGTTCCACAGCCAAGACAAGGTTCCTGAACCTTATCCCAGATTTTTGAATTGAAGATTTTCATCATCTGGTCAGGTTTTACACCGCCAAGTTTTGAAAGGTCAAGGTGAGCAAAAGGAAGCTTTTCTGTCTTATCTGCAATTTCTTTTTTAAGGCTTTCAACAGCTTTGTCTGCTTCATCCTTCAAAACAGATTTTGCAGCGTCGAGGAACTTCTTACCTTTGTCTGTATTTGCTGCAAAGAAATATTTTCCGTCTGCATTCCAGCAGCTTACATCACCTGCCGCTTTGGAAAGGCTTGAGTCAATTCCATAGCTTGAACAGAAACATTCTTTTGCCGGTTCATTACAAGCAAGAGTAATTACAGTTCCGTGTTCACGGCGGTTTGTATAGTAAGAATCCTGTGGAGTCATGTGCATATAAACATTGTCAATGCATTCAAAACCCTTTGCGTCACAGGCACGTACACCAAAGATAACAAAATCTTCGATTTCTTTGCGTGGATCTGTTACAGTAATTTCCTGTCCCTTTCTCTGATATTCAACCATCTTTTCAGCTTTTGGAAAAAAGAAGTCTTTTGCAGAGCGAACAGTTTTAAGGGCAGAAGAAAGCTTTACGCCTT
>CAMHMJ010000008.1 GCA_946186185.1 uncultured Treponema sp.
AAGAGATAACCGATTTCGCGTCCACCAACGTTTTTGTCACCAGCTGGAACGTCTGTATCTGGACCAATGTGGCGATAAAGTTCTGTCATGAAAGACTGGCAGAAGCGCATAACTTCCTTGTCTGATTTTCCGTGTGGATCGAAGTCTGAACCACCTTTTCCACCACCCATTGGGAGTGTTGTAAGAGAGTTTTTAAGAACCTGTTCAAATCCAAGGAACTTAAGAACTGAAAGGTTTACTTCCTTAGAAAAACGCAAACCTCCTTTGTAAGGACCAATAGCAGAGTTATACTGTACGCGGAAACCACGGTTTACGTGATAATTTCCAGCATCATCCATCCAAGGTACTCTGAACTGGATAACGCGCTCTGGTTCTACCAAACGTTCAAGAATTGCATTTGGTTCCAGTTCTGGCATCTGATCTACAACTGGATCAAGAGTTGTAAGAACTTCTTCTACTGCCTGAAGGAATTCAGGTTCGTTTGGGTTTTTAGCTTTTACTTCTTCCCATACACGGTTTACGTAAGCGTTTGTCATTGTTTTTACTCCTTAACGTGCTCAAAATGCACTTTCCGAGAAAATAATATATCAAATTGTTTTATAAAAAAAAAGTAAATTTATGCAAAATTATGCATTTTTTTTAGATTTTTTGTAATTTTTATGCAGATTTTCAGGCTTTTTTCCTGCCTCGGAGCCTTAGAATTCACTCCAAAAACAGTTCTTCTGCCTCCGGCATCTGCAGTTTTTCTCAATTCTCCAGGTCAATTTTTCTGAAATCTGTTGGCGAAATACCGTACTTTGCCTTAAACAGCTTTGAAAAATAGTTCTGGTCATTGTAGCCGATTTCCGCAGTAATCTCCTTAACGCTCAGTGAGGTGGAAGACAGGAGCCCCTTCCCCATCTCCAGCCGCTTATCCGTCACATAGTTCACAAAGGTATCTCCGGTTTCTTCCCGGAACAGCTTACTCAAATAGAAGGAATTGACTCCCGCACAGGAAGCCGCCTGTTCAAGAGAAATACTTTCGGACAAGTGCTCTTCAAGATAAGAAAGAACCTTCACAATTACAGGATTTTTCTTCTTCTTTTTTACTTCGTGGAGTTTAAACGAAGCTTTTCCCAGAATATGTTCCAGGTACTCAAGCACGGAGTTTTTATCCGAGGAATATTTTAAGCTTCTCCAGACTTCCGGAGCGGAAAGGCTTTCAAAATTTTCATCCAGACCTTCCAGAACATTTTTTGTATTAACCAGAATTTCAAACACAAAGGCCTTAATTGCTTCCAGTTCAACGGAATTCTTTTCAAGAAGCTCAAAATATGAATGAATTGAAAGGCTTACTCCCGCCCCGTCACCGATTTTCAGGCGGTTATAGAGACGCACCAGAATTGCATCGGCCTCTTCCTCAAAAGATGTTTTTTCATTTTCAACGGCGGCTTTTCCGGAAGCAGCTTCATCCAGAAAAGAAATCTGCTCGTGACCGCTCAACAAATCCTGGGTGCGCCTGTAAACATCGGCAATTTTTGAAATATCGCTGAAAACGCCGCTGGTTCCGATTTTTATCTGGTTTTCCGAAAGCTCACAAAGGGAACTGAAAAGGCCTTCAAGATATGTCTTTACCTCCTGGCCGTCAAACCAGAAAAACACGATTATCCGGTTCATCATCAGGGAGCTTACAAAACATTTGGTTTCCCGGTGAAGCTCATCCTTGATTTTCTGATACAGGGTTTCATTTTCATTTTCTGAGCAAAGTTCAATGCAGGAAAGGGCAAAATTTTCCGATTTGATTTTAAAGTAGTCCAGAAAAGTATAGGCATCCACCGATTTTGAACGGTTAAAAATACAGCTGTAGAAAAAGTCGCTTTCCAGCACCGGTGAAATCTTTTCAAGCTTCTGTCGGAGCTCCGCCTCTTCCGGGCTTTCGCTTTTTCTGACATCCACGGTATTCATGGCCGCCCGCACCGTCTGAACAACAACATTCCGGTTTATGGGCTTTGTAAGATATTTATAGGCACCAAGATTCAGGGCTTCCTGAGCATACTGAAAGGTATCAAAGGCGCTCAAAATTATCACCACCGCCTGGGGATTCAGGTTAAGAATGCACTTAACGCTTTCAAGCCCCGTCATTCCCGGCATGTTGATGTCCATAAAAATAATATCGATATGGTTCCGGGTCACAATGTCAATTGCAGCGGCGCCGGAATTGGCAGAATAAAGCTTTACCTGTCCTTCAAAATTCCTGTTCAGGATAAAAAAAAGTGAATCAACTACAATCTGTTCATCATCAGTTATCAAAATAGAATACATCGTCCGGCACCCTGATTATAAATTTTGCTCCGCCCTCTTCCTTATTCTGGATATCAAAGATATCGCTGCGCTGGAAGAACAGCTTGAGTCTTGAAAACACATTAATTATTCCTATACCCGTATGCTCCTCATTTTCCGGAAGGGCAAAGGCATTTTCTTTTTCTTCATTTCCACTAAGTCTGCTCAGTATTTTTTCCCTGATTTCCGGCTCAAACCCGTTTCCGTTATCAGAAATGCAGATTTCAATAAAATCCGGAATATGCTGAACCGAAAGTTCCACCATCCCTTGAGAATTCATAAGTCCGTGCTTGATGCAGTTTTCCACCAGAGGCTGAAGGGTCATGGAAGGAAGACGCTGATTAAACTTTTCATCCGGAACCTTTTTTACAAACTCCAGGCGGCTTCCAAAACGCACCTTCATAATGTAGACAAAGTGCTCAATCAGCATAAGCTCTTCATCAATTGTAGCCGTCTGATGCTCCGGGCGGATATTGTACCGGAAGAATGCCGCAAGCTGTTCGATAAACTCGCTGGTTTTGTCGGCACCCTCCATCATGGCAAGCTGTACACCCGTATTCAGGGTATTGAACAGAAAATGGGGACTGATCTGGGTCTGAAGGGCATTGATTTTTGCCGCCGAATACAGCCGGAGCATTTCATTCTGCTGTTCCTTCAGTTCATTTTCCGTCCGGGCCTTTTCAAGAATGGTATTCATGTACTCGTTCAGGCTTATAATCATACTGTCGAAGGCGCGGCAGATATTCCCGATTTCATCCTTGGCATTGCTGTTAAAAAGCGGAATATCAAAATTGCGTTTTGCCACCAGATTTGCCGTCTCAGAAATATTTTCAAGAGGCTGCAAAAGCTGGGTTATGGTAAAATAAAGAATTGCCAGAATAAGAACGAAGGAAATTGAAAAATAGACAAACACCACCCGGGAAATCCGGGAAAGAATCATCTGGTTTTTATCAAAGCTCTTCTTGTTATCCCTTAGAATCATGGTTTCATATTCAGAAATCTGATTTACCAGCATATTGTAGCATTCAATGGTGCGGGCGTAGTTTTCCCGTAAATCCTGGGTGGTATTCGCAATGCGGCAGGAAATTACCCGGTCAGAAAGCCGAAGCCAGCTGTCAACCAGCTGGGCGATTACATACCGTTTTTCAGCAAGTTCGTTCATGGAATGGGTGTTCGGCCAGTTTTCAAGCTCGCTCTGAACCTTTCTTTTGCAGGTATTAAAAAAATCCACTTCCTCATAATTAAAGGTTTTTACGAAGTTATCAAGGCTTTCTTCCCCCCGTTCAATCGAAGAGAAAAGCTGGTTCAAAAGGACATTGGATTTATAGGAATCGCCCACAATCTGAACTGAATACAGATTGATTTTCCAGTTTACCAGAATCGTCAGGAACATAAAAATAATGGAAGTAAAAACCGTCATGGTAAGCCGGGATTTTATGCTCCTGCGCTGATAGAGATACAAAAGTTTTAATTTTCGTGCCTGCTTTCTCATTTTCCACCTTCGTTTTTCATAGTAAAAAATGGAATCAGCACTTTTTCGGAAGAAATTCCATTATTTTTGTATTCAAGCAGAGTTTCCAGGGCAATCCGTCCGTTCTGAATATAATCAACCATAAAGAGTTCTTCTATAATGCCCTGCTCCAGATAGTAAAGCTCCGAATCGCTTTTTCCAAAGCCAAAAAGATGAATATCCGAATTCAGGGAATAGGAATTAACATTTGCAGCAGGAATCTGGTTAATGGTCTGTGCCGCCTGAACCGTGTCCACCTCGGAAAGGGAAACGATTACAACCACCTTGTTTTTTCCCCGGGCTTCAACAATCTTCCGGGTAAGCTCAATCTTTGCAGAATCAGGCGGAAAGGAAAAATTTAAAAGGTCCCGGACACCGTTTGCTTCCAGCTCCTCAAAAAGGGATTTCTGCATTTCACGGAATTCAGGAATTCCAGAATTGAAGTAATTCAAGACCATTACATAGCAGTCGTTTTTGTACAAATCAAGAATCCGCCGGGCAAACTTTTTTCCTTCTCCGGAAAAATCCGAAGTAACATGGGAAACCTTCTGCACTTCGCCTAAAAACGAACCAAGAGTTACGACAGGAATTTTATCACCGAACTTATTTACCGCAGGAACAAGAACCGGCGGTTTTAATCGGGAAGGACTTGTAAAAGCTGGCGGAGCAGGCGGTTCTTCAATAACCGTGCTTATTGAAGAACCCACATGAGGAACCGTGGCAGAAAATGTGGGAGAAGGAACGGAAGGCGACGGTGCAACTGAAGGCAGCGGCCCTCCGGAAGCCGGTGATGAAGTGTAGCTCGGCGGACACCAGAGAAGGATTCCGTCCGCATTGGCGTAGGAAGCAAAGTTCAAAAGCTTCTGAATGGAAAATTCCTCTTTTTCCGAAAACTCCGAGCGGGAATCGGGAATATAAACATCAATGACAACATTCTCTTCAAGAGCCTTTTCCCGGACACCCTCGTAAATGCGCATCAGGCTCCGCTCGTTTTCCGCAAGACCGCAGAGAATCACATGAGAGGAAGGTTTTGCTTTTTTTGAAACAGAAGCCTCCAGAGGCCGGTCCAGTTTAAAAATCAGTGTATAAAAAATTGCAAGAAAGGTAACCGTTATAATAGAATGAACTATAATCAGAGTTTTTTTTATAATTGCACGTTTTTCTATAATACTTTTTTTCATTATAAAGCTCTCTCAAACCTTGCCGGAAAAGCAGCCGCAACAAAGAACCAGGCGCCCGGCTAATCACACAACAGCCAGGCAAATGCAACCGCCCGCTCTTCACCTAAACCTTTATTTCCAGCGTTCTTCCGCTTCCCTGATACTGATAGTACCTTACCCCCGCCGCATTAAACAGCCTTTTGGACGCTTCTACGCTGGGAGTTCCGTCGTACTTGTTTTCCGCATAAACCACATCCTTGATTCCGGCCTGAATGATTGCCTTTGCACATTCGTTGCAGGGAAAAAGGGTTACATACATTTTTGAACCCTCAAGACTTCCGCCCCGGTAATTCAAAATTGCGTTCAACTCGGAGTGAACCACAAAGGGATACTTGGTTTCAAGCTGCGCCCCGTCCCGGGCCCAGGGAAATTCGTCATCAGAGCAGCCCTTTGGAAGCCCGTTATAACCCATGGAAAGGATTTTATTATCTTCGCTTACAATGCAGGCACCGACCTGCGTATTCGGATCCTTTGAACGGAAGCTGGAAAGGGTCGCAATCCCCATAAAATATTCGTCCCAGGAAATATAATTTTCCCGCTTAAAAACAATATTTGCCATAGTTCAATTAAAATATTTTTCAAAGGATTTGTAAAGAAGGCATTTTATAGAAGAAGCATCTGGGGCATTTTTGCTGACGCAAAAACCTGGTCGTTACCACTTGGCTTTAACACCAAGAGTTAAACTGGCTCCCGGCATGGAATAATTTTCTATAGATTGATAACTTTCATTCAGTATATTCTCTGCCTTCAGATAAGGTGTTACATGCCGCCAAATTTTAAGATTTGCCACTGCATTAATAAGACAGTAAGGTTCAAGATAGCTTGTATTTAAATTTGAGTTATATCTTTTTCCCACATAGTTTGCACTCACGGAAAAATCTACTATGCTCAAATTCAATTGAATGCTTCCGCTGGCTGTAAAATCCGGAGTCCACATAATTTGCTTGCCATAAGTCAGCGGATCATCTTCATCCAGCAAACGGTTATACAGATATTCTCCGCTTGCCTTAAGAATTATTAAATCATCAAAAAAATGGCTTTCAGCACTAAAATCAATTCCAAAATAAAAAGCCTTTTTTGCATTCACTGTAGTTGTAAGAGTGGCACCAGAGTCAGGTAGCCTTACAGTTGTCCAGCAGATTTTGTCTTCGTAATAGTTGGTAAAAAACTCTAGCGAGAACGGCACAAAAGGATTTTTTACATTAAAGGTTAAATCGGCGCCCCAGCCCTTTTCGGTGGTCAAATCTGGATTTCCCCGGTATCCGGAACCTTCCCAGTATAAATCGTCCATATTCGGAAATTGAATCATTCTATAGCCGTCAACCAGTACATCAAGCCAGGAGAATTTGGCCGCAAAACCAAGCTTTGGAACAAATGCGGCATTCTTTCCGCAGAATTTTACTCCCAGAGGAATTGTTGCTGAAAATATATCATTAAAATAGATTTTTGCAGTTTCTTTGAACACTCCGCTGAATTGAAAATGTTCTCCGGAATTAGTGGAATCCAGATGTGTACAATCCAGAGAAATTCCTGAAAGAAACTTAAAATGCTTCCATCCGTAAAAATCAGAACTACAGGAATATTTAAAATCATTTATGGTATGTTCACTCGGACCATAATTGTCCTTGTAATTCCGGTTGTTATGAGCATATAAAAAAATATTCCGAAGGTTACAGGAGATTTCCCTTGTACCCGATGTTTCATCATTCACAGTTGCGTTTAAGGAAGCAAGGTGAATCCCAGGATTATAAAAATTCAATGAAACTGAATTATTTAAATCCTCCTGTTCACCGTAATTTTTACCGGTTATCTTTCCAGGACAATTTTTATCCCCGTAGTAAAAATCATCGCTGAGAGTTACAGAGTTTCCGTAACCGTAAAACTGGCTGAAGGAACAGGAAGCGGCTCCATCCACAACTTTAGAATGCTCCTGAGTTTCCTGAACGGTGCTTCCGTCAGTCTTTTTATAATCAAAAAAATATCTGTTCTGGGCAAAAGCGCCCTTAGCATTCAGCTTTAAGAAGGAATTTTCTGCTACTCGTCCGTCAAAACCAAGAGTCTGGATAAAGGTATCAATTGATGCAGGTGAAGTATCTTTATTAAAAAAGGTCTTTAGTCCGAAATCTGAAAAAAAATGAAGTCCGAGAGACTGTTTTCTGGTAGTAATGTACACCACTCCACCGACTGCATTTTCATCCTCAACACCTTCCGTAAAACCACCCCGAACAATCTCAATTTTTTCAACAGAATTCATATCAATAGTTGAAAAGTCAAAGGTTCCGGTCTGGGCATTATTCATACAAATTCCGTCTACAACCACCCGCACGGTTTCATCCGTAAATCCCCGGATACTCGGCTTCTGTTCAAGTCCGTAAGTTCCGTAGCTTAAAATCTGAACGCCAGCACCTTCAAGAATATCTGAAAGAGTTTCAAAGTGTTCTGACTCAATATCCTCTGCGGTATAAACCTGACGCTGCTCTACAACAGGAACATCTATATAAGTATAAACGGGTGGAAGTTCCTGACTTTCAGATGCCTGCACCTCAAGTTCTTCAGCATAAAGAGCAGTAATCTGCAAACTAGAAACAAATAGAGAGATTAAGATATAGAAGATTTTTCTTTTCATGAGTTGTTTCGAAAGATATTTTCATAAAAAAAGGCGGCCAGAAAAATTAGCCGCCATAATTAAAAACAGATTTATTCTATTTTACTCTTACAAAATCAATTGTATTTTCAAAATATTTGTTTTCAACAGTAATATTCTTTATTGCATCTTCAAGAGTTTCAGCACAGTGATAATCTGGGACCTTGTAAGTTGTTGGATCTGCTGTTTCGAAAGCTGGGTATGCATCACACATTTTTACTGAATTTACAGAAAGGTCTGTATAATAGATTCCATACCATTTGTTCAAATAAGAAGAAGCCTCTTTATCAGAATATGTAAAGCTTGATGTGTCTGTAATCTGATAGTAAATATAACCAGAGGTTTCAGAAAGCTTTACCTGAACAACAGTTCCAGTCTGCTTTCCATATGAAGAAGTTTCTACGAATTTTGCAGAAACCTGAACATCATAAGTTTCATAGGGATTGTAAGTAGTATATGAATCAGCCCATTTTGTCTGGAACAAAACATCATCATAAACATACTCTGTTTCTGTATCAGTAGTCTGCTGACAAGAAACAAATACAACTGTTACTGAAAATAAAACCAAAATTGAAAGGAGCGCAGATTTTGCGCTAAAAAGAGAAAGCTTTGTGCTTTTCATAATATTCTCCGAAAATCAGGGCGATGAGTGATTTCCAAAAAGTTTGCCGTTTCATACGAAAGGCACGGATTTTAGCGTATCTAAATTCCGGCGCACAGTAAAGCATTCTGACTTATCGCACAAAAGCGAATCACAGCTGCTCGCCCAGCTCAGGAATTGGAGTTTCCGACCGACTGTCATTCTTCCAGTTTATCAGCCCATTGGTCTGCCAGAATCCGCACCCGATTTCCTTTACAGTGCACCGTTAATATAGTGAAAAACAAAACAAAGGGGCAAGCACTTTTCTAATTTTTTTTTAGAAAAAATGCCTGCCCCGCAAAGAAAAATTGTTATCGTCCAAAGCCTGAAGCTTCAGTAAAACGCTAATTAAAACTTATGTGTCCAGCTGAAGGCTACCCGGCGGAAGAACCATTCGTTACCGGAATAGGTAAGATACGGCTCGTCAACTTCGCTTGTGTGGTCTTCTTCAAAGCTGCGTCGTGCACGGAAGCAGATAAGTGCCGTAAGGCTGTCGTTCTTGGTAAGCTCACACTGTGCAAATGGATTAATGTCGATTGTAGTAAAGTTTCCGCCCCAGCTTGAGAAGTTCTTGTAATCACTTGAATTATAGTGTCCGGAAAACTCTGCAATTACACCGGCACGGTTTACGATAATCGGCATCTGGTATGCGATGATTCCACTGGCTGCCCACTGCCAGCCGTTTGCCTTGTTCATAGCATTTTTCCAGGTCCAGACAGCCTCGTCTGAAGTGAAAGTAAGTCCTTCATAGTAAGTTTTGTAGGATGCCTGAAGAAGCACGTGTGTCCAGTCGCCTTTCCAGATAGCGCCTGTATCAAACTGGAAGGTTCCCTGCAGCCACAAATCGTAGAAATTGTTCTTGAAGGTGGTAAGGCTTCGGTATTCCCTGTCTTCCTGCCACAGCATTTTCAAGCCCGCAACAGGACCAAGATTCCAGCCGGCACCAAAGGAAGCACCTGCGCCCAAAACAAAGAACGGAACCGGAGTAAAATACCCCTGAAGCATTGCAGTTGCCGCAATCGGAGTAATCTCAAGACCTCCGGAAACCTTTACATTGGCATCTTTCAAAAGCCAGTGATCACCAAGGGGAGTTGGAATTACATAATCAGCCCAGCCTGTAACACGGGCCTCCAGACCGCTGAAAGCACCCGTTACCGGAGCAAAGTGATCGCCACCTGCAACATAGTCAGACTTTGGATAATAAGCAAGATCCGCAGCCGTTCTTACAGAAAGATTCTTTACGCCAAGGAAGCCCTCTTCGTCAGAAGCAGCTTTTTCCTCCGAAACTCTGTCTGCTTTTTCAGCTTTACTGGCTTTTTCTTTTTTAGGAGCCTCTGCTTTTTCAGCTTTCTTTGATTTCTTTTCCTTACGAGATTTTTCAGTTTTTTCTGCCGTCACTTCAGTTTCTGAAGCACTCTTTGCAGCCTCAGCTTCCTGTGCAAAAAGCGACACTGTACAGAACAAAACAACAACCGCTGTAACCAACCTTTTTAATTTCATAAAACATCCTCCTGTGTGAAAACAGCTGTTCTGCTTTCACATTTATGCTCAATTTAAATAAGCTCCTTTCGGCTTAATTTTGCATGTTCTACTATTATATGGCGCGCCTTCTTAAAGCATTCCAGCAGCTTTGGCGAAAATACACCGCAGTCACCCTTCAATATCATTTCAAAGGCCGTATCGTAATCATAAGGTTTTTTGTAACATCGTTCGCTGGTAAGGGCGTCAAAAACGTCTGCCAGGGCAACCACCTGGGCTTCAATCGGAATTTCATCTTCCTTAAGGCCGTTAGGGTATCCCTTTCCGTCCCAGCGCTCGTGATGATAAAGACAGATAACCTTTGCGTAGGTGGTAACCCGGTCGCTCACATTCTTTTCCAGGGATTCCAGAAGCTCCGCACCACGAAGGGTATGAGTTTTTATCACCTCAAATTCTTCTTCCGTCAGCTTACCCGGCTTTAAGATGATGCCGTCCGGAATGGTAATTTTTCCCAGATCATGGAAGGAGGAAGCGATGGAAATGTCTTCAATTTCATCTTCCGTAAAGTTTACATTCTCGTAGGCCCGGTTCACAAAGTTCAAAAGAATTTTTGTAAACTGTCGCACCCGGGAAATATGCTCCCCGGACTCCAGATTTCTGAACTCGATTACCGTGGCCAGCATATCGATAAGATTTATGTAATCAACATCCCCGCTCTTCTGAGAAATATCCCGGACAATATCGTTCACATCGCTGATGGAAAAAATAAAACCGTCTCCCATCTCCTTTCTGAAGCGGTCGATGCGGTAGGATTTCCACTTGAGCTTTCCCTTGTCATTGGAAAAACGGAATTTCCGCAGATTGAAGTTCCGCGGGTAATAGCGGGTATTTGAAATCGCCTTTGACATTCCCTTAAGGACATCCACATCCTTTGTGCAGAAACGGCCCATCAGCTCCCGCAAAAGCTCGTTTATCGTTCCCGTTACCTTGATTTTTGAAAAATCCTGGACAGCGTGAATAACATAGTAATAGTTGCTTTCAGAATTAACATAGATTGCAATATCAAAATGGTTCTTCCCCAGCAGGGCAAACATCCGCTTTGCGTTTTCCGTTTCTATCTTAAGCTGTTCGTTCACAATTTTTTCTTCTTCAAGAGGCGTAAGAATTCCGGAAACCCTGAATGGCCGGTTATCCTTGTCAAAGAAACAGCTGAGGGTTAAATCGCAGAAGCGAAGCCGCTTGTTCTTGTCGAACAGCTTTACCATCAGGTGAATTGGAACATCCCCTACGATGGAATGGCTGACCGCGTTATCCAAGACACGCCCCGTATCCTCAAAAAAGGTATCGCTTTTTAAAAGCTTGTGAATGGTAAGGTTCGGCTGGGAAAAAGCTGGAAAATCCGGATGCTCCCGCAGAATAATAATCTTTCCGCTTTCCAGAATGTAGTCAAAAAGGATGCCTTCCTTGTTGTCAAAAAGCTTCTGGGGAATTCCGTACTCCTGAGGAAGCACTGCGCCGGTAATTCCCGCAAAATTCCCCTGAGGATCCCTAAGGGGCTCCTTCATCAAATACTGGTACACAAATTCCTGATTGATATAAAGCGGCATCAGCCGGGCAAAGCCCTTTCGGTCTTCAAGAACCGTCCTGTCCGACTCCGCAAAATCCGCAACCAGATTTATCTCTTTAACGATATCTTTGTCAGTCTTTCCAATCAGTTCATCATTTTTAAAACCGTTGATTTCATTGCAGAACTTGTTCGCGTAAACGTATTCGCCTTTTTTATTCTTTGCAAAAACAGTGAACGGAAGAGAATCCAGCAGCGACTTGTAAAAATCCCGCTGCATCTGAAGAATTTCGACTTTTTTCATAAAATCGCTGTCATCAGTTTTGTTATCAGCCATAAATTCTCCCAGTAGAAAATTGTAACCCACGCTGTTACCGCCAGTAAAATTCACTGCCAGACAGTCAAAAATTTATAGTTACCTTAACTAGTAAATTATCAACCAACAAATACCAATTGTCAAATTTTTTGGGCGGAAGTTACACGGAATTACACGGAATTAGCACGGAATTAGCTCGCCCACGCAAAAAAAACTTTACTTCACAGAAGTTCGGTTCCCGTGTTATAATGGGTAGGTTTAGCGAAAAACCGACTCTTCGCAACTCTCAGGAGGACTTGATGAAAGACTTTTTCAAAGCAGTCAGATGGAATCTTCTGGCTGTCCTATTCACTGCACTTGCATTCACCTTTACTGGATGCGAGACTGAAGCAACAGCTTCTTCAGAGCCTGTGTACTACATCGTTAGTGTTCAAGACGGCATTCAAAACGGAACTGTAGTTGTACTCAGCAGCACAACCTGCAAGGCAGGAACAACAGTCACATTACAGGCAAACCCGGATGAAGGCTACAAGCTGTCAACTTTCATCGTAACAGATAAAAACGACAACTCAGTAACCGTTACAGAAAATACATTTATCATGCCAAAAAGCGATGTTACAGTCTCAGCAAGCTTTGTAAAAGACGAAAGCAATTCCGGCTCGGAAGGCGGTGAAAGCGGAGAAGGTGGCTCTCAGGGCGGTGAAACTGGTACTGGAGGCGAGTCTGGAGAAGGCGGAGAAAACCAGGGCGGAATCGGCGGACAGGGTGAAGGCGGTGAATCCGGCGGCCAGACTGGCGGAGAAGGCCAGGGCACTGGAACTGAAGGACAAGGCGAAGGTCAGGGCGGCGGAATCACTGAAGGTGAAAATCAGGGTAGCGGCACTGGCGGCGAGACCGGAGGCGAAGGAGAAGGCGGTGAAAGTGGCGGCGGAACAGAGACCCGCGAACAGTACTTTGTCACCTTCAAAGCAAACGGCGGTAATGAGAGCCAATACAATATTTTCGACTATGAAGACACAGAAGTAACCCTCCTTGAAAACAGATTTACCCGCTACGGCTACACATTTAAGGAATGGAACACAAAAGCCGACGGAACAGGCACGGGCTACCAGCCGGGGGCTAAATACACCATTAAAGATGACCATATTAACCTGTATGCAATCTGGGAGCCTGCAACAGACACACCTTATCTGGTTTACCACTATCTGCAACCGGAAAACGGCTCAGAAACAACATTCTTCTACGATTTTGACTCAAGCGAAATAAAGAAGGGCACCACGGGGGAACTTACAAAGGCTGAACCAAAAGAAATTCCGGGCTTCTACCCTCTTGAAAATATCCAGCAGGAAACTATTGCAGATCCTAAAAAGAACCCGGCTGCAGAAGGCTACGAACCGGAAACAACAGTCACAATCTACTATAATAGAAACAAACACACTCTTTCCTTTGATGCAAACGCTGACGGCGACAAAATCACGGTTCCGGAAGCAATAAACACAAGATTCGGCGCAAAGGAAGATGTTACCCTTGATATTACAAGCCGCCCAACCCATACTTTTGCAGGCTGGAACACAAAGAAAGACGGAAGCGGAACAAAGCTTGAACTGAACAATTGGTTAATTACCGACTTCACAATGCCGGACGAAGATGTTGTTTTGTACGCTCAGTGGACACCGATTACCACAGGCATTGAAATTACACAGGGTACAAACGAATACACAATTGACTGCTACCATGAAAGCAAATACAGTTCAGATTATGTTCTTTCAGTAAAAACAAAACTTAACCTTCCTGCTTCAGCATTTATCTGGGAAATTGACAACAAAGCTGCTTCAGACTATGAATGGGTAACCGTTGGAACAGCCGGAACTGAAGATGAAGGAAAAATCACAGTTAATACAAGCACCTGGAAAAAAGATGCAGAGCACATTATCGAGGTACATAGCCCTCTTAATGGAAGAATATATTCATCAACCATCCATATAAAGAAATAACGGGCAGTGGCCTTACATAAGAGGTAGATATGAAAAGACTTTTTAGAAATATAATGCTTGCGCTGAGCTCCCTGATGCTTACGGGGCTTTATTCCTGCAGCAACTTTGAAAACACAGCCGATATAAACGGAAGCACAAAAGACAGCGCTTCTTCAAACGGAAACACTGCAGTTGTAAAAATCAGTGTAAAGGAAATGAACTCATCCCGGGCAGCTGAACCGGAAATTACCCTGGCAGATTTTACGGAGTTCACCCTGAAAGGTGTAGAATTTGAAGGAAGTACAAAAACAGAAAACAAGCGGACCTTCGGCACCTGGAAAAAAACTGACGAAAAAAGCGCTTACCAGGTGCTTTCAGATGCAGAAATTGTAGTTGCCAGGGGCAAATGGGAATTCACACTTGAAGCAAGATACAATAACGGTATCTGGTCGGATTCTGTAGAATCATGGATTAATATAGAAAGCGAAAACAAGCTTTCTTTCATCCTTAAATTTTCCGGAATGGAAAGTAGCGCAGGTAGCAGCGGTTCGGAAGGTTCGGGTTCCGGCGCAGAAAGCCAGAACGCCACAGGCTCTGCTGAGCTTACGCTGATTGTTCCGGATGAAATCGATACAGTTCTTGCATTCCTTTATCCTGTAAAAGGAGACGGAACAATTGGTACCACTTCAACGGTAGAACAGAGAATTGATATTTCAGACAGACCTGTAAAATTCGCTGCAGAAAACCTTCCGGAAGGAATTTATAAAGCATACTTCATGTTAAGCTCATCCCTTCCGGCAACAGAGCTGCCTTCAAGAAGCGAAGTAGCGCCTACAATTCTTGGCTCCCACATCACTTACCTGAACATTGTTTCAGGACTTAAGACCACCGGAACCGAAGAAATCACTTCTCTCGAAAGCTTTACCATCGACTATGTACTGAACAACAAGATTGTAAAGCTCCGTAACAAAACTGCACCGGGCTGCTACTCACACTACGAAGAAAAGACCTTCCCGAATCTTGCAAGCTCCAACGGTGATTTTACCTTTGACGGCTGGTATACAAACGAAGACCTCTCCGGAGATGCCGTTACAAGTACTAAAGGCATGAACGGAAACATCAAGCTCTACGCAAAATGGAAGTCAATTCCACTTACGATTCGAACCAAAAACGCAAGTACAACAATTACAATTTCGAATCCTTGGAGCACCTTCTATTACACCGTAGGAGACGGTGAAACAAAATTCACTCTTAACCAGGAAAGCATAGTAAACAACAAGATTTCAATCTCATTCACTGATGCAAACACAATTATCCGTCTCTTTGCAGAGGGCTCAGAAAACACAGCTGAAAGTGCCACTGGTCTGATGAACATTAATTTTGACAAGGACTGCTATGTATACGGAAACGTAATGAGCCTTGTTGCTGAAGATTACGACAACGCAACAGCAGTAGAAAACAGCGCATTTAAAGAGCTTTTCAAAGGAAACGAGCACCTTATAAACGATACTGATTCGTACAACAGCGCTTACTCAAAAGAAATCCTTCTTCCTGCAGAAACCCTTTCTGGAAACTGCTACAAGAGCATGTTTGAAGGCTGCACAAAGCTTACCCTGGCACCTGTTTTGCCGGCAGAAACGCTTGCAAGCTCCTGCTATGAAGGTATGTTCCAAGAGTGCAGCGCACTTGAAAGCACACCTGAACTTCCTGCAGAAATTCTTGCCAGCTGGTGTTATGCAAATATGTTTGAAAATTGCTCTGCACTAAAGAGTGCCCCTGAATTACCGGCAGACATTATTCTGAACCAAGCCTACAATGCTATGTTCAGAGGATGCACTTCTTTGGAAGAAGCACCTGAGTTAAATGCCGTACACCTGGGAATCGACTGCTACTACAGAATGTTTGATTCATGTACAAGCCTTACAAAAGCCCCTGCCCTGCCTGCAGGAACAAAAGAAGGTGAAGAACTGGCAGAGACCTGCTATGAAGCTATGTTCTATAATTGTGCCTCTCTTGTTACCGCTCCAGAACTTCCGGCTACATACCTGGCAAAAGGATGCTACAAAAAAATGTTCTATAATTGTACTAAACTTGAAAATGTACCTGAAACATTACCAGCTACAGAACTTGCAGAAGCTTGCTATTCGGAAATGTTTTCTAACTGTCAGGCACTTACTAAAGGGCCTCTTTTACCGGCAGAAACACTTACAGTTAGTTGTTATTTAGAAATGTTTTACAAATGTAATTCTCTGAACGAACTAGTATGTTTTGCAGAAAACTTCGATAATTACTCTATGTCATCATGGCTCTCTCAGACCATAAGTGGAACTCTAAAAGTAAAATATTATTCTAACTGGGAAAACATAAGCAAAGCTGCCTCTACTGTTCCATCAAGCTGGACCATTGTAGAATATACAGAAGAATAATCTGTAAAAAACGCGCAAGGGCGTGGAATACTGAAGGCAAGTTGTTTTAAGCAACTTGCCTGAACCGACCGCAGCCGGAATATTTTTCCGGCGAGGACGGTGACCGGATAGGGAAGTATGGAAGGCCCGACCCCAAAGACAAAAAAAACGGACAAACTGCCAGGTCTTTGCTGCCGTAAGCCTGGCCGGCAAACCGCAAAAGAGGAACAAAGATGTCTTTGGGGATGCGCCCAAAAATTATAAAAAAATCTTTAACCTGCCATTTTTTGCAATATATAGCAATTTTTTAAAGTTACCAGTATATTATAGGCATGATTACAGTACACAAAATGCAGGAATTGCAGAATCTGGCCGCTAAAAACGGGCCTTTATGCGTTGGTTTGGACACGGATCCGTCCTATCTTCCGGAATCAGTTATTAAATCTGTCGGCTCTGCTGAAGAAGCGGTGCTCACCTACAATAAGGAAATTATCCGCCGCATCAAAAGCGATAAAAGTGCGTGCTGCTGCAAGGTTCAGGTTGCATACTACGAAGCAATGGGCTTAAAGGGAATGAAAGTTTATGCTGAAACCTTAAAGGCTGTTCGTGAATCAGGACTGATTGCCATAAGCGACATCAAACGGGGTGACATTGCCGCCACTGCAGACGCTTACGCCCGGGCTCATTTTACCGGGGATTTTGAAACTGACATTATCACAATAAATCCATACATGGGCTTTGACACACTGGCTCCTTTCACTTCTTACGCTGCCCCGGAAAAGGGTGGAAAAGGCGCCTTCGTTCTTTTGTGCACCTCTAACCCGGGCATGAAGGACATCGAACATCAGGAGCTTAAAGCCGGCGGCCTCCTTCTTGACCGCGTTGGCAACGAAATTGCAAGAATCAATTCAGAACTGGCAAAAAGCTATGACTGCTACAAAGACCAGACCTGCGGTGCCATTGGTGCCGTAGTTGGCGCAACCCAGGTTGAAGACGCACGCATTCTCCGGGACCGCTATCCTGAAACTTTCTTTTTGATTCCGGGCTACGGAGCCCAGGGTGGAGCTGCAGAAATTGCCCGCACCCTCCTTGAAAAATGCGGCGGCACGGTAAACTCCAGCCGGGGCATTTTGTGCGCCTGGAAAAAAGATGAAGAACTGGCCGAAAAGCGTGAAAGCGGCACCTTAAGCATGAGCGACATCGCCGACTCTGCCGCCCGCGCCTCCCTCTTCAGCAAGAAAGACCTGACCGGGAACTAGAAAAATTTAAACCCGCAGGCCGCGACTGGTAGCCAATTTTGATGATAAATTTCAAAACGCGATATTAAAAACATTGGGTCGAATATCGAGTTTGCAAATATTAATACAAAATTGGCGGGAGGGTAGCGAAATGCGGGCAAAAAAACTCTGTTTGTGGCTGCCGCGATAGCGGCAAGTAAATGGTTCCTTTGCCACAAACAGCGTTTAGTGCGCTAGCGCACGGTTTTGACCCGCAGGCCGCGACCGGTAGCCAATTTTGATGTAAAACATATAAAACTCGATATTTGAAACTATAAGAAGGAGCGACACAAATGACACCACTTACAGACTGCAGCGGAATCCCATATCCGATTTTCTCTTCAAGCTATGTAACTTTATGCCAGACAGTTGACGGAGCTTTTCCAAAGGGCTCGGTTTACCGGCTGAAGCTTCAGATTTGCCCTGAAGATACCGAAAACTCCTGCTGCAGCAGTGGTACCAGCAAAACAACAGTCGAAAACACGACTAAAAATGTGCCGCTTCCTGTTCCGGGGCAGTTTTACATGCTCCGTTCAGAAAAAAGCCAGCAGCTTCTAGCCCGACCTATAAGCGTATTCCAGGCTGAAAGGAACAGCCACGGGGTGGAAGTTACTTTTCTTATCCTGCTGAAGGGAAAAGGAACCAACGAACTCTGCTCTCTGGAAGCTGACGACAAAGTGCAGATTCTGGGACCTTTGGGAAACACATTCCCGGCTCCAGGTACAAGCTGTGATGGAGCAGCAACTGGCAGTACCAACGCATCTGCTTCAGAAACTGACGCCTCAAGTAAGAATAACGGTTCAACAGCCGGCTCAAAAGTGCTTATCTGTGGAGGCGGAATTGGCGTTGCCCCTGTTGCAGGCTTTGCCAGAACCCTTCCGGAAAACTCCTACGATTTTATTGCCAGCTTCAAAAGCGGCTCCTACGGACTGGAAGGTCTTAAAGCCCAAAACCTTACCATCACCACTGACGACGGCAGCGTGGGCATAAAAGGCATGATAACTGCCGCCATCGACGCCGAAAAAATCAAACAGAATGGATACAGCGCAGTATACGCCTGCGGACCGGCTCCAATGCTTAACTACATCAAGACTCAGGCAGAACAGGCCGGAGTTCAGTGCTGGATAAGCATGGAAGCAAGAATGGCCTGTGGCGTGGGCGTTTGTCTTGGCTGTGTAATCCCGACTGCTCAGGGAAATTTAAGATGCTGTAAAGACGGCCCGGTTTTTGATTCAAAGCTTTTATCCTTCCCTAAGCCGGAACCAAGCCGAATAAAAACAGGTGTACAGGCACAGAACGCCGCAGCAGCAGGCTCAACCGCACAAACTGGCTCTGCACCAAAAAATGGCACATCTGCCGCCTTACAGGAACCTTCCCTAACCCCGGACCTGAGCGTTACCGTAAACGGCGTAAAATTCAAAAATCCGATGATTGGTTCTTCAGGAACCTTTGGCTTCGGCACAGAATACGCACCGATTTTTGACGTAAACCGTCTGGGCGGCATTTCTTCAAAAGGACTTACCCTCGAACCGCGCCAGGGAAACAGCGGAATCCGAATCTGGGAAACTCCAAGCGGTCTTATGAACTCCATCGGTCTTCAGAACCCGGGAATCCCACACTTTATTGAACACGAACTTCCGGAAATGATGAAGCTGGATGCAGTGACAATCGCAAATCTTTCCGGCTCAAGCCTTGAAACCTATGTTGAAGGCGCAAAGCTTCTTGAAAAAACTGATGTTCCTGTAATCGAACTGAATATTTCCTGCCCGAATGTAAGTGCAGGTGGTGCCGCCTTTGGAATGAGCTGCACTTCCGCATCTACGGTTGTAAGCGCAGTCCGCTCTGTTACAAAAAAACCGCTCTGGGTAAAGCTTACGCCTCAGTCTCCGGAACTGAACGAAGTGGCCCTTGCCTGCATTAAAGCCGGCGCCGACGCAATCAGCCTCTGTAACTCTTTCCAGGGAGTAGCAATCGACATTGAAACCGGGCGACCTGTTTTTGACAAGATTAAGGCGGGCTTTGGCGGACCAGCCGTTCGTCCAATCGCCGTTCGCCTGATTTACGAGCTCTACGAAGCAATCCGCACCCTTTCTGCAGAAAAGCAGGTTCCGATTATCGCCATCGGCGGCGTTTCACAGTGGCAGGATGTGGTTGAATTTGTAATGGCGGGTGCTCATCTTGTTCAGGTTGGAACCAACACCTTTGCAAATCCAATGACAATGATTGAGTGTATCGACGGCCTTGAAGCCTACATGAAGCGGAAAGGAATCAGAACTCTGGATGAAATACGCGGAATCGCGCATTAAATAATCTTAAATTCAAGTTTTCTAATATCAACTCAAAAATTGGCTCTCAGCGGGAACCCTGTTTGAAAAACGGCAGTACCGCTTCGCGGTGGCTGAGTGTTTTTCAAACAGGAACCCCGCTTACGCCAATTTTTTATTTATTTTTGAAACTTGAACTTAAACTTAGTTGTATTCCAGCAGGTCCAGGTAGAAGTCGGCGTGGTTTACGATTGCTTCCAGGGCTTCTTCGTCGGTGGGAAGAACGAACAGACTTCCCACGCTGCAGTCTGGATTCTGGCGGGCAATTTCTTTTTTCTTTACAATATAGGTATCAAGCTGCTGCATAAATGACAGGGTAAAGTTAGCCGCAAGCTCCCGCAAAATATCGTTTTCAGGAAGCTTGATTTCACCTTTTTTCTCAAAACCCCGCAGAAGTTCAATGATTCCGCTTTTTACCTTAAAAACTTCCCCGTCCACGATTTTTGCAGCCTTTGCAAAAAAATACTTTTCTGAGTTTACAAAACAGTACACCTGAAAAATCGGGTCGCTTTCATAAATCTGCACATATCGCTTCAAAAGCTTTCTGAATGCGGTTTTTATATCAAGTAGATAGATTTTATCGTTTTTGCGCTCTTCTTCAGAAATAAAATTCACCGAGTCCAGGCTGATTCTGCAGTAATCCACCGCAGAAACATACATTTCCTCTTTGCTGGTAAAATGGTTGTAGAGAGAAGCCTTTTTTATTCCCAGATAATCCGCAATATCCTGAAGGGAGGTTGAACCGGCGCTTTTTTCAAAAGAACAGCACAAAAAAGCATTTATAATCTGCTCGTGAGAAATTTTCTTTTTGCCCATCGGTTCCTATCTTCCCTGTGAATCAAGCTTTCTGGAATTTTTGTCGTCTTCCCCAACGGAATCCTTAATTTCATTCCAGATTGTTACTTTACCTTTTCCGTGCTCTTTTGAATAGTACAAAGCGGCATCTGCTTTTGCCATTACCATATCAAGGTCAGAGGTATCTTCAAAATCATAGTTTGAACAGAGCCCCATACTGAAATTCAGGTACTTTTCAGGAGGAACGATAACGCTCTGGTTCAGCATTTTTTCAAGTTCAGGAATGAAGTAGCCTTCTTCCTTCAGACCGTCATACAGTCGGGTTGCAACACGCTGGGCTTCCGTGCAGGAGGCGTCCGAAAGAATTACGATGAACTCGTCACCGCCAAAGCGGGCAATAAAGTCTACCCGGCGGTAAACCTTTTTAAGCAGCTTTG
Organism: uncultured Treponema sp.; assembly: GCA_946186185.1. Taxonomy (GTDB): domain Bacteria; phylum Spirochaetota; class Spirochaetia; order Treponematales; family Treponemataceae; genus Treponema_D. The sequence goes on from CAMHMJ010000008.1 coordinate 20,904, forward strand.
CAAAGCTTGAAATGAACAGGTCTCCTGCCTCGTGGCCGAAGGTGTCGTTATAGAATTTAAAGTTATCCAGGTCAATAAAGGCAATCGTTTCCTGTAGTACGAACTTTCGCTTTGTCTTGTAACGGCGAAGGCGCTCGTTTTCAAGCACAATAAAATCCTGCAGGGCACGGCGGTTCTTCAGGCCGGAAAGCTGGTCTGTAGAAGAAATGTACATCAGGTGCTCGTTCTGCTTGAGCATTACAAGATGTGCCTGAATATTTGAAAGGGCAATGTTCATGATGTTCAGGGTTTCCGTACTGAAAGGATTTACCTTGTTCGGATAAATGATTACGCCGCCCTTAAACTCGAACTTTGAAAGGTTCGCCTTATATGCTTCAAGGGTTGCATCCCAGATTAACTTGCCGCTTCTCTGCTCGCTGTTGTCTCCGGCCACGCTTTCCATGAGAGTTGGAGTCGGTTCCTTGTAGTCACTTACACCGCCGGATGAAGCGAGATTTTTCCAGCCGTTATCCGTCTGTTCAAAAATAAAAATCGCATCCGCCATGGTGTAGTCAAAGCTTGCCTGAATTGCATTATGCACGAAGGTCTTGATGTTCGGCGAATTTGAAGCAAAGGCCATGATTCTGTTCAAGAACTGGTAGTTGTGAAGGCTGGCATGAAGCTGATTCAAAAGCCGGTCCTTTTCAGCCTTTTCTTCAAGATAATTCAAATTAACATTCAGAGGCTCAAGCATAATCTCGTCCTGAATGTATTCCTCCAGCTTTAAATCTTCCTTGAACTTTGTGTAATGGGCAAACTTGAACTTGTGGGCAATTTCAAGACCCTTCTTAAAGTACTTGTCGGAAAGCTCCTTCTTGTTCAGAAGTGAAAGATGGTAGGCAAATTCGTAGTACATGAACACAAGCCGATGCTCCTGACTTTTTCCTACCTCGTCGAACATCTTCATTCCGGTCTCAAAAAACTCAACCGCATCGTCGATCTCGCCTTCTTCTGCGGAAATAAGGGCCTGAAGCACTGAAAGAAGGGGCTGCTCAATCGGACTGATGGCACGACCGTTGTGCATTATGTTTACAAAGTTAATTTTTGAACGAATCAGGTCCCCGCGGCTAAGCTCGATTATGGTTTTGTAAATGAGCATGTCGTTGTACTCAGGAACGAAGGAATCATAGGTTGTGTCTTCCAGATTAAACAGATGAATAAAGTGAATGATTTTCTGGAAAATCAGATAGGATTCATCGAATTTTCGTGCGTAGAAAAGAGCGTGTGCAACATTTTTGAGGGTATTCAAAATCTCTGCGTAGTCACTGATTTCCCCGATTCGACCGATAAAGCTGTTGATAAGGTCGTATGAATCGTCGTATTCGGCACGGGAAAGAGCCTCGTAGGAAAGACCGTTACGAATCTTCATCATGGAAAGAAGGTCGCCGATGCGGGTTCTCAAATCGTTACATTTGAAGTACCAGTCCAGAGCTTCGTCAGGGTCTCCTGCGTAAGAAAGAATAATTCCCCGCCAGTGGCAGGCAGTTGAAAGAACAAAGTTGTTGTCCAGTTCCTTTGCAAGGCGGAAGGCTTCTTCGATATTCTCCAGAACCTCCGGACGGTACCGGTCACTGGAAACCGCAAACCACGGAACTACAAGCAGGGTCTTAACATAGTTGTTCGTAATCTTGTTCTTTCGCAAAAGCTCCAGAACCTTTTTGTATTTCTTTACCGCTTCCTCGTTATCAGAACGCTCGGTGATGATGTATTCCATCATCATGGCAAGGGCGTACAGCGGTGAATCCTTGGAGCTGGCCAGCTTCTGCATTGCAAGAGTTGCGTATTTTAAAGCCGTGGCGTTGGAGTTCTTTCCGGACATTACCTTGGAAAGATAAATCAGCGCCATAATGTTCATTTCGTCATCGTACTGAGCCTCAAGGACGCTGTTAAAACAGAGGGTTGCGGCGTCATTCTGTTCGGCCAGATAATAGGCAATTCCGCTTTCCATCTGAATGGCTCTGTCCTGGAAGGAATTGTAGCCGAACTTATCGATGCGGGAAGCAACCCAGTCGGCAAGGCGCACGTTCTGATCCACCGAAAGGAAAAGCCGGTTATTTTTGAAAGAATTATAAAGCAGGTCGAAATCCGGTAAGTCCTCAAAAAACTCATCCTGAGACGGCTTTAAGGACTCGGTATCCTTGATGTTGGAAATATCAAAAAAGTTTTTCCGAGTGCTTACTTCTTCAAAGAAATCAATGACATTTTTAGGCGAAGCTTCAACCTTGATCGAATCAAAACAGAAGATTATGCGGCCATTAAAAGGAACCTTTTCCAGGGTCTTGATAATTTCAATGGCTTCCTGACTTAACTCCTGAGAGTTCAGAACGATTACATCGCCTTCAAAAAAATAGTGAAAGAAATTTACGATTGTGTCACGATATCGTGTTCTTTCATAGAAGATTTCTTCTTCAATTACTAAGTCGATTCTGTCTTTTCCCAGTCCGTTTTCAAAATAGGATTTAAAAACATCCCGGTGCAGGGAATATGCTGTTTTATCGATGATTTCCGGACGGGGCGGATTTATCGAAAGAAGCTCAACAAATGGCTTTACCGGCGTAAAATCATTGAGAAGATCTACCTTGATTACGTTTTCCGGAAAAAGCGAAGGCAGCTGCTTCATCATTTCTTCAGTTAACGAAAGAAAACGAATGCGCTCTTCACTTCCCTTAAATAAATTTCCAATAAATGACGACAGAATTTCACTATATGCCATATTCCTGTATTATACCCTCAAAAATCAAATGGCGCAACTTTACACACAATTTACTGTACACACAATTTACTGCCAATTTACACACAAAAATACCAAAGCCGCTCCATAAAGTGCGTCACTTCTTTCTTGACAAAAAACGGAATTTTGTCATAAACTTGCTATTACACGGGTAAACGGATATACTAGAATAATATCGTCTTGCAGACCCCTTCATTCATAAAACGAAAAGTTACCAAAGGAGACTTTATGGAACAGACACTCCCAAAAATGCTCAGAAAAACGAGTTCAGAATTTCCAGAAATCGCGGCTCAGCTTACACGACAGAAGGACGGAACTTTTGCTCCCGTTTCATACCGGGAATTATATAATACAGCGCTGGATGCCGGCGCAGGCTTTCTTTCAAACGGTGTAGTTCGCGGAGACCTTATCGGCCTTATTTCTGACAACAGAAAAGAATGGCAGCAGGTAAGCATGGGAATTATGAGCATCGGAGCCATTGATGTTCCCCGGGGTTGTGACGCAACAATAAACGATCTGGAAGCAATTCTTTCAATCACAGAATGCAAGTACATGGTTGCTGAAAACGCTTCCCAGATTAAAAAAATACTTTCCATCAGGGAAAAGCTTCCTTCTCTTCAGTTAATCGTCGCATTTGACATGCCGGGAGAAGATGTTCTGGCAGATGCAGAAAAGAATAAAATTCATGTAAAGAGCTTTGAAGCACTTCTAAAAGAAGGACAGACCTGGAGAATCGAAAACAAGGGAAAGGTTGAAGAAGAACTGGAAAAAGGCCAGTGGGACGACCTTGCCTGCATCATCTTTACTTCCGGAACAACAGGAACTCCAAAGGGTGTTGAGCTCACACACGGTAACTTTTTGACACAGCTGGATGAACTTCAGGAACGAATCTTCCTTAATCCGGGAGAAATTGCACTTTCAGTTCTTCCGGTATGGCACGTTTTTGAACGACTTGTAGAATATGTAATTTTGATTCAGGCAGTAACAATCTGCTATTCAAAACCAATCGGTTCAATTCTCCTTTCTGACCTTCAGAAGGTGAACCCGGTACTTCTTCCTGCCGTTCCGCGTGTTTTTGAAGCCGTTTACGACGGAATCTACCGCAAAATGAGAAAAGCCGGCGGACTCACCTACGCGCTTTTCACTTTCTTTGTAAAAGTTGCTATCATCCACTCCCGCATGCAAAGAAAGATGCTGAACCAGAACCCGTGCTTTACACGCTACTACACCGTTGCCTGGTGGTTCCTGTTCTTTATTCCGTGGCTTCTTTTATGGCCTCTCAAAGGACTGGGAAACCTGATTATTTTCCGCAAAATCAAGGCTATGCTGGGTAAAAACTTCCGCGCCGGTGTTGCAGGTGGCGGTGCTTATCCAAAGAATATCGACGAATTCTTCTGGGCAATCGGCGTAAACATCGTAGAAGGCTACGGAATGACAGAAACTGCGCCGGTAATCGGTGTACGCCCTATTTCCTGCCCGATTTTCGGGAATGTGGGCTCTCCAATCCGCGGCGTAAAAGCCAGAATCGTAGACCCGGAGGACGGCTTTGTTCTTAAACGCGGTGAGTTCGGTGCAATCCAGGTAAAGGGTGGAACCGTAATGCGCGGCTACTACAAGCGCCCTGACCTTACAGAAAAAGTAATGACCGTTGACGGCTGGCTGGACACAGGCGACCTGGGAATGATGACAATTCACGACGAAATCGTTATCAAGGGTCGAAAAAAGGATACAATCGTTCTTCGCGGTGGTGAAAACGTTGAACCTGTACCGATCGAACAGAAATTGAACGAATCCCGCTACATCAAGCAGGCAGTCGTTGTTGGACAGGACCAGAAATACCTTGGCGCCCTTCTTCTTGTTGATGAAGAGGAAATCAAGGGATACGCTGCAGAAAACGGAATCCAGTACGATACCTACGAAAATCTTCTGGTTTCAGACAACATCCAGAAGCTCTACGAATCAGAGGTTGCTTCCCTTGTTAATCCGAAGAACGGCTTCAAGATGTTCGAGCGAATCAACAAGTTCTCGCTTATCACAAAACCGTTTGAGGTAGGCGTTGAGCTTTCCGCAAAGCAGGAAATCATGCGCTACCGCCTTACAGAAATCTACAAGGAACAGATAGCAAAGATTTTTGAAGAAGAAGCTTAGCCTACTATAAAAAAGCGCAGGAAAAAATCCTGCGCTTTTGTTTTATCTAACCCTAACTTCGAGTTTGCAAATACAATACAAAATTGGCGGGAGGGTAGCGGAATGCGGGCAAAAAAACTATATACCCAATTCAATTGCGCCAGATTTTTTGTCGCGCTTTATTTCTGAACCAAAGACTTCAGGGTTCTTAATTTCCAGCTCAAGCAGATCTCCGCTTTCTATTTTCTTTCCGGATGAGTTTACCACAAGCAGAAGCCCCTTTTCACTGCAGGCATAGAAGCCGGTTCTGTTTCCCGGAAGACGGATAGCGTCGCTGGCAATTCTGACAGGAAGAGCACCTGCTGCAGTCGCAGAACTTTTAGCGTGGCGGTGTGCTGAATCATGAGCCGTGGCTGCAAATACAAAGCTGATTACAGCCCGCTCCTTTGGAATTCCTGCATCTTTAGAAAGCTTTAAGAGACGCGACGGCGCATCTTCCGTAGAAAAATCAAAATTACACCATTTTGTGCTTCCACCGTAACGGGCGTGGTATCCGCTCATTGGGCAGGAAGCAGCATGAGGACACGGGCTAGCCACATTAAAGCCCTCTGAAATAAAACGGTCCCTCATAAGGCTCACAAAATGCGCCGCCTGGGGCATTCCCGGCTCCGCAATAAAAATTCCGCATCTGTCAGCCACTGCATATTTTTTTAGCTGAACCAGCTGGCTGTCTGCAAGCTCCGCAATTGCATCGCTTCCCTGCACCTTCTGTCCAAGCTCGTTGAACATATTTGCAGCAACAATCAGACTGACCCTGTTCCTGATTTCCGTTCCGCATTCGCCTTTTACGCGGATAATATTCCAGTGGGGAAGGCTGTCCGGATTTTTTGGCGGCGTTTTTGAAGCAACAGAAAGATACAGGTCTTCCCCCAGCGCCATGGTACTTGAAGACAAGTCCAGGCAGTACCAGGTGAGTTTTTTTTCACGAAGCTCCGGACGACTCAACCACAGGGCAGTAACCGCCGTCAAAGGGCCGCTACCGATATCAAGGCAGTAGTCACCGTCCTTTAAATTGAAACAGGAACTGTCTGTGGAGCCCTGTCCGGAAGAACCTTTTGCAGAGCCACCTTTTGAAGAACCGCCATGTGAGCCATCCCCCTCAGAATCACCCAAAGAAGCAAAAACCCGGGTAAGGCGAACAAGGTTCCACCAGGTAAAATAGCGTACATAAGCGGAAAGCTCCTCGTTGGCATTCATGTATCCGGCGCGACGGTTTTCCCGCTCGTCCGTAAGAAGGTGGCTTAAAGCGCGTATATCCTTTGGAAGCTGAACAAACTGCCGGCTGTTTAGAGGGCGCACTCCCTGAACGATATTATCGAAATTTTCAAGAACATCCCGGGCATCCCGTGGAAGCCGCTCCAGAAGAAAGAGCTTTTCGGTTTTGCAGACAGAAGCGTCGGTTTTTCCCCCGGTAAAAGCTCCTCCGGCTCCGCGGGCAGCACCACGGTTCGCATTTTCAGCACCACCTCGTCCCCCGTTACCAGCAGAAGCAAGGCGACTGGCATCTTTGCGGGCAGCACCATAGCCGGAATCACGCTTCACATTTTCCGAACCGGCACCTCGCGAACCATTATTGTCAGAAGAAAGCCGGCCTTCCCGCTTTTTTTCAAAATATTCGTTTCGCTCCCGGTTATAGGCTTTTCGCTCATTTTTCGCCTTTGCGACGGTATTTTTTTTCTGGAATTTTTCGTAGAATTTTTCTGCCATAGCATCGTCCCCTTCACGATGTTGCTAAAATACACTACACGCCGATTTTCTTTGCGTAAAAATACAAATCGGTAAGCTCGTTTTTCAGGCTGTGTATCTCTGTCATAAGGTCAAAATTTTCGTTTAAGGCGTCTGCATCCTGAATCAGCTGGTTTCGGGCGCCCTCAATCGTGAATTTCTTTTCATAAATCAGGTATTTCAGGCGCTGGATGAGTTCAATTTCGTGAAAAGTATAGAGACGCCGGCCACCCACATCCTTCTGCGGCACAAAACCGGGTATCACTTCTTCCCAGTAGCGCAGAACATGGGCTTTTACCCCAGAGAGCTCTTCAACTTCACCGATTGTGTAAGTTCTCATTTTTCAAACCTGTCTTCCCATTTCTGGCGGCTTGCTTTTATCTCAAACTGAACAGGAATCTTATCGAAGCCCAGATCTTCACGGACGCGGTTTTTAAGATACGTCATATAGGTTTCAGGAACAACTTCCGGACGGGTTGCAAAAATCAGGAAAACAACCGGATTTGCACTTTTCTGAGTCATATAGCGGATTTTAAAATGCGCAGTTTTGCTTGCCGGCGGCGGATATTTAAAAAGCCAGTCCTTAAGGGCCATATTAAGGGCCGCCGTATCGATTTTTCGGTTCAGCTGGCCGTACATTTCAATTGCGGTATCCAGCAAATCCTTTACACCCTTGCCGTTCAGCGCAGAAAGAGGCACAATCGGCGCAAATTCCATCTGGCCGAACATGATGTTTATCCATTCCTTGCGCTTTTTGAAAGCCTTTTTGTCCTGCTCCTCCTGGGTATCCCATTTGTTCAGAACAAAAATAATTCCCCTTCCCCGCTCAAAGGCAAGATTACAGATTTTCTTGTCCTGTTCTGCAAGACCTTCCTGGGAATCAATCATCAGGAAGACCAGATCACAGCGGTCAAGAGTTTTAATGGCACGGTTTACGGAATAGTATTCAACGTTTTCGTGAACCTTGGCCTTTCGCCGGATTCCCGCCGTGTCCAGAACCTCAAATTTTCTGCCGTTGTACTCAAAGGAACCTTCAACAGTGTCCCGGGTAGTTCCGGCATAATTACTTACAATAGAAAGATTTGAATGAGTAAGCCGGTTTGTAAGGGTAGATTTTCCAGTATTCGGCTTTCCGATTATGGCAATACGAATCGGAATATCCTTTCTGGCTACTTCCTGAACATTGGAAAAATCGCACTTTGAAACCAGTGCCTTCTGCAGGTCACCGATATTGTCACCGTGAGCGGCGGAAATAAAGAAAAGCTCCTTAAAACCGAACTTTGCGTAGTTCCAGGCAACACTCTCGTTCTTTCCGCCTTCTGTTTTGTTTACGGCGGCAATAACCTTGTTCCAGTATGGTCGAAGCTTGTGAATGAATTCCTCGTCTTCACCGGTAATCTGTCCCGCTTCAAGCAGAAGAAGAACAACGTCGGCTTTTTCAATCATCTCAAGGGAACGCTCCACAACAAGCTCGTCAAGAACCGCTTCCATGGTACCCACATCCCGCTGAAGCTTGTATCCGCCGGTATCAACCAGGTGAACCGGTTTTCCGTTTATCATGGCAGTTCCTTCAACAGGGTCACGGGTAACGCCCGGTGTAGGATCAACAATGGCAAGGCGCCTCTGCATAAAACGGTTGAAAAGTGTGGATTTTCCTACATTCGGACGCCCCGCAAGAACAACCAGCGGAAGTCCGGAATACATTTTTCGGGCAACACCGTTACGGCGCTCCTCAACAGCTTCCTCGTCTTCAGAACCATCGGCGTCTGCGTCACCGGCGGCGGCACCAGAACCAGTTCCGTCAGACTCACCGGAAATATCGCCGTCACCGTCCTCAGCGCCGTAATCCATTTCTCCGTCGGCTCCGTACTCGTCTCCGTCAGAACCGTCAGCATCGCCGGTCATCCCGCCATCAGCATCAAAAGCACCGGCACCTTCTGCAGAACCCGCGCTTCCCGAAGCACCGTCAGCATAATCAGAGTTTTCTATTTCCTGTATGATTTTTTCTTCTTCAGAAACCGGTTTAGGTTTTGAAAAATCCGGCTTTCTCTTTTTCTTTGCCATTTTTCCCTCAATAAAAATTCGCTAACACAACATCAGCACGACCCAAACCGCCGTGCCTACCCCTTCGCAAACAGCAGCACATTTGCCCGCAGCCGCCCGCGCTGCCACATTCTACAGCTTGTTCAACCGCTTTGATGAAATCGCCTGAAGTTCAGCCACCGTAAACTGCGAAAGAATCTGCTTGCTCTTGGAAATCAGCTTTGGACTCATACTTAAAGAACGGATTCCCAGCCCCGCAAGCACAAGAAGACTTTCCTGGCGGCCGGCCATTTCTCCGCAGACAGAAACCGGAGTTCCTTCCCGCTTTGCATTGGTAATGGTCATGGAAATCAGGCGAAGAACCGCAAGATTAAATTCATCGTAAAGTCCGCTGACATTGCTGTTTTCCCGGTCAACCCCCATGGTATACTGGGTCAGGTCATTGGTTCCAAGACTAAAGAAATCACAAACCTTTGCAAGACAGTCCGAAGTAATGGCAGCAGCAGCCGTTTCAATCATGATTCCGATTGGAACCCGGTCGTCAAACGGAATATTGTCCGCCTTCAGTTCCTTCCGAACCTCTTCGGCGATTCTTAAACACTGCTCAACCTGCTCCGTAGAAGTAATGAGCGGAAGCATGATTTTTAAGTGACCGTAAATGCTGGCCCGGTAAAGAGCCCGAAGCTGGGTCTTAAAAACCTGAGGATAGGCAAGGCTCAGGCGAACCGCCCGCATTCCCATAAGGGGATTTTTTTCCTCAAAGGCAGGAATATCTACCGCATTGATAAGCTTATCTCCGCCGGCATCCAGGGTTCGTATAGTTACAGGCTTGTCCCCCATGGTTTCAAGCACCATTTTGTAGGCTTCAAACTGCTCTTCCTCATTCAAAGAGCGGGCAGTTGTGTGGTGGGAGCTGTCCACCTTGGTCATATACAAAAATTCCGTTCTGAAAAGCCCGATTCCGTCAGCGCCCTGTTCCTTTGCGTACTTTGCTTCCTCCGGGGAACCGATGTTTGCATACAAAAGGAATCGTTCACCGTCCCGGGTACAGGCCGGCTTCGTCTGATAGGCCTTAAGGGCTTCCTGCTCTTTTAAGTTTTTCGCTATTTTCTGGTTGTATTCGGCAATAATTTCCTGATCCGGATCCGCCAGAATTTCACCGCTGTCGCAGTCGATGATAACCGTTTCGCCGTTGGAAATTTTCCGCTTGATGCTGGCTTCGTGGATTCCCACAAGGGTTGGAATTCCGTAGTTTCTGGCAAGAATTACAACATGACTGGAAATACCGCCTTCCGTCAGTGCCAGTCCCGCAATTTTTCGCTTTGAAAGAATAATCGTGTCCGTCGGACTAAGGCTCTGGGCAATGATAACCGAACCGTCCGGAACCATATTGATGTCAAAGGGATGAATTCCCAGCATCTCGTTCAGAACCCGGCCAAAAATATCCGTAATGTCCTGAGCCCGCTCCGCAAGGTATTCGTTACCCGCATTACGCAGCCGGGAAGCATATTCTTCCGCCTTGAACTCAATAGTAAATTCAATATTAAACTGATTTTTGTCGTAGTAGTCCCGCACTTCCTGAATAAAAACCGGGTCAGAAAGCATCAGAATGTAGGCTTCAAAAATTTCCCGCTGTACGGAAGTAGATTTATCATTTGGAAGTTTTGCAAGCTTTTCCGAAATATCCTGGGAAACAATGGTTTTTGCGTCCTCAAAACGCTGCCACCCCTTTTCAAGGTCCTTCTGCTGAATTTTATTCTGAGGAATAACTCGTTTTACCGGGTCCGGAACAATAAACGCCGACCCAACACCAATACCATCTGCGGCAGAAATGCCAAGAAAAACTTCCATACGCCTATTATAACAAAAGGATTTAGTAGGTGTCAAACTATGCTTGCAGGGCGGAGCCCCGCCCTACGGCTCAGCCGCAAGCGTCTTCGCCTACCCCACCCAGCGGGGTTCAAACGCCACCCCGCAACGCCCGCTTTTATATCAATATCCGTCGCTCATTGCGCGGTTTGCATCCTTGATACAAAGTTCGTTGTAAACAAGGCTTCGCTTTCTAAGCTCCTGCTTGCGTTCTTCCGGAAACGGCATGTTTCGCCAGAAAATACCACGGACATCCTTATCAAGACGCTGTACGCCCTCCGACTCCTTGGTCATCCACAGAACATAATCTTCTATAAAATATGCCTTCAGGTCACCCTTCAGCTTCATGTGTTCAAAGTGCTGGTAGTACTGACCGGTAAGACCTTCCTCCATCCAGTAGTAGGAAGCCTTTTCCTTTGCAACCTGCCATCTCAAATCCGCAACGGCGGTCAGAACTGCAATTTTAAGGTCCCGCGGATACATCGGCACAACGATTCGGCCACGGCTTGTAACGCGGTTGTAGCGGTCAAAAGGCTCCCAGCAGAAGCCCCGGTCACCGTAGGTTGGAATCAAAAGCACGTAAGGCGGAATGCGGTTCGGAATGCTCTTGTGAACTCGGCAGAAAGCACCCGGGTCACGCTCTTCAACCCAGCGCAGAAGGTCAACCACATTTTCGCGGGTACCTGTTCCACGCTCGGTACAATGGTAAAATTCACGGGTAAAAAGCGGGAACTGGTTTCCCTGACGGCCAACGGTCATCTTTGCCATCTGGCGGATTGTATCAAACTCGGTGTTGATTGCGTTTGCATTGGCCGTTACCGGAGCCGCAACTTCCCCGTTTGCAGCCAGCTTATTTTCAACATTTTCGTAGATTCCCTTGGCTTCCTTGTAGTCGTTAAGGGCTCGGGTCAGTTCCTTGTTATTCTTGGAAAGGCGGTGAAGGCGGTCAGAAATCTGGGCAAAAAGCTTCAGCTGGATTTCCGTATATTCGCACATGTGTGGCTCAAGACCAAGAGCCGTATTGTGCTGGCAAAGGTCTTCAATCATTCCCTGAAGCTCCCGTTCCAGGGTTCCACGCTCATTTTCCTTGATGTTCAAAAGGTTTTCCGCACTCTGAAGCTTTCCGGAGTTCTTTGACTGAAGCTGCTGAAGCCGTGACTGCTCCATCATTGCCGCTTCTTCCGGATTTGCTGCCTTCTGTGGAGTTCGCTTTTCGTCGGTCATGGAATTGTTCATTCTTCCGCTGGCAATTTCGCTCAGCCATTCGTCCACATACATGATTGGAAGGTAATTTTTATTTTCCACAATCATTTTGGAAAAGAAATCCTTCTGTTCAGCCCTGAAAAGGGAAGGAAGAAGAATTCCAAAGCGGGCCAACATTCGTTTTGGCATTGGAACATTTGGATTTGCAAGCTTAGGCGCCATTCCACGCAAAAGCTCCCAGTATGCCGAAATTATATTCTGTCGGTAAACCGCCCTGTCCTTTGGATCCTGGCAGGTAAGGTATTTTGAAAGCACCTGATGCACTCGTTGAGCCGAAGAATTTTCCCCGGTAAGCACCGTTTTATAGTAGTTCGGGTCATCGTACACCTTTGAAGGCTCATCGTTGGTAAATTTATCAACCGGCAGAAATTCCTTTACGCTCAAATCAACATTGTGAATGGATTTCGGTCCCGCAGGCACATTCGTCAGATTTTCCTTTCCGCCGTTCTTTTTCTCAAAATCAGCCTGCGAAAACTTACTTCCCCCGCCGTTATCAAAAGAGGAAATATCTACATGTTCCGTAGTGTCCGTTTCATCCTGAATATTATCAAGCAGCGCCGCAATCGAAGGGTCAATTCCAGAAAAATCACTCATCGCAATCTCCAAATTTTTGGTAATCTGAATTATACCACGGATTTTGAAGTTTTTAAATTAGTTTTTTTCCCACAAAATTTCTTCACAAAATTTTCCTTGCAAATTCAGAATTCCAAAATATAATGAAGTTGGCTTGCTTTGTGACTCTGGAACTTTGTAGCCAAAAATCGTGTTTTTAGGAAAAGATTATGGATTTAACAAAAAGTTCTAAAGCGTCATACTCCGTGGCCTTTCAAAATTCAAAAAGACCTTTAGCCTCATTTTTCACACCTCTTTCAAGTTTTTCATCTCTTAAAAACTCCTCATTTGTCTAAAAATTTTTGCGGAAAATGGGAATTCTGCAAAAAAATAAAAAAGTCGGGGAAGAAAAAATTTGGAGGAAAAGAGATAAAAGCATTAAAGAAAATCGGCGCAGCATTTCTTGCCGCTGCCTGTGTTTCATTAATCATCTCATGTGCTGTGGATTCTGCAGAATCAGAATCAAATGAGGAACTCAAAGAGCTCAATACCACTCTGTATTCCAAGAGCAGCTCTTCAACACCGCAGAACGGTACCATGATGCAGTACTTCCACTGGTACACACCTGCCGGCGGAAAGCTCTGGAAAGAAGTAAAAAGCAAGTCTTCAAGCCTTGCAAGCATGGGTATTACTGCCCTCTGGCTTCCGCCTGCATACAAGGGAACCGGCGGCGGCTACGATGTAGGCTACGGCGTTTACGACATGTACGATCTGGGAGAATTCAACCAGAAGGGAACCGTTGCAACAAAGTACGGAACCAAGGATCAGTATCTTGCGGCAATCAAAGCGGCTCACAATGCGGGCATCCAGATTTACGGCGATGTAGTATTCAATCACCGCGGCGGTGCAGACAACACTGAATGGGTAGACGCTGTCCGCGTTGCAAGCAATAACCGAAACTACGAATACGGCGGAGACACAAGAATCGAAGCATGGACAAACTTCACTTTCTCTGCCAGAAACAACAAATATTCAAACTTCAAATGGCACTGGTACCACTTTGACGGTGTAGACTGGGCTCAGAACCTGAACGAATCAGCAATCTTCAAATTCCGCGGTGACGGAAAGAGCTGGGACTGGCAGGTTGACGGCGAAAACGGTAACTACGACTACCTTATGTATGCCGACCTTGACATGAACCACCCTGAAGTTGTTCAGGAACTTAAAAACTGGGCAAAATGGTATGTAAACTTCACCGGTGTAGACGGATTCCGCATGGATGCCGTTAAACACATCAAGTTCGACTTCTTTAACAACTGGCTTTCCTATGTAAGACAGCAGACAGGCAAAGAACTCTTTACTGTTGGTGAATACTGGAACTACGATGTAGGCAAGTTGAACAACTTCATCAATGCCAGCGGCGGATGTATGTCTCTCTTTGACGCTCCAATGCACATGAACTTCTACAACGCTTCTTACGGAAACGGAAACTACGACATGGGTGCAATTTTGAACGGAACACTCACAAAGTCTAACCCGCTTAAATCTGTTAGTATCGTAGAAAACCACGACACTCAGCCATGCCAGGCTCTTGAATCAACTGTAAACTGGTGGTTCAAGCCGTTGGCTTATGCAATCATTCTTCTTCGCCAGGAAGCATATCCATGTGTATTCTACGCTGACCTTTACGGCGCACAGTATACAGATAACGGATACAACATCAACATGGCTCCGGTTACAAACCTTGAAAAGCTCATCAAGGCACGAAAGAACTACGCTTACGGAACCCAGCACGACTACTTTGACAACAACAATATTGTAGGCTGGACCCGGGAAGGTGTAAGCGACAGAAGCGGCTCCGGCTGCGCAGTCATCATGTCTGACAACGCAGGGGGAAGCAAGTGGATGTATGTTGGAAAGAAATGGGCCGGCAAGAAGTTCTACGACTATCTTGGAGTTCAGTACGACAAGGTTACCATCAACTCTGACGGATGGGGCCAGTTCTGGTGCGACGGCGGCTCAGTTTCCGTTTACGTTCCTGTAAACTAAGCTATTAGTGAAACAGTGACGGCAGATTAGCAAAAATATCTGCACCGCTGACGAAGGTTCCGATTGAGCTTCCGATTGAAGAAAGGAAGAATACAAGAAGAACCTTCAGAATGCGGTTTTTATAAAAGCCTTTAAGGCTTCCGGCATCGTCTGCAAGGTTTTCAAGGTCACGAACCTTTGGCCGGCAGATGAATGCCTGGAAAATACCTGTAACAATTCCAACACCAATCAGCGGACACAGGGAAGTAAGGGGCGCCGCAATAAACGAAAGAATTATCGTAAGTGGATGAGCGGCCGCAATAATGGAACCGATGGCGCTCAGGCTTCCGTTCCACAGAATCCAGGATTCAAGCATTTCAAAGCCCTTTGAACGGCCGCCAAAATAGAAACCAGCCGCAATAGCAAGCACAATTAAAACCGGAATTATCCAGCCAAGGATTTTAGCCCCGGCTTTTTTTGGAGGAACAACTTCAATTTCACTTGTATCTGAGGTTTCGGCGGCGGCAGCGATTTTTTCAAGATGTGCCTGAACTCCCGGAAGATGTCCCGCACCAAGAACCGCAAGGATTTTATTTCCCTTAGACTCCCAGATTTTTGAAGCAAGGTATTTATCACGCTCGTCAATCAAAACTTCCTTTACCACCGGAAGATATTCGGAAAGCTCGTTCATCATGGAGTCCATTTCAGAGCGGTCCTTTAATTCTTCAATCTGTTCTTCAGAAATTTCTTCTTTGCTGAAAGCACTGGCTAAAAGGGCTGAAACCAGCTTAATTTTTCCCCACAGAGAGTTTTTTGCCCAGGCGCGGCGAAGAGTCACCTGAATGGGACGATCCACCATTACGCAGGGAATGTTTTCTTCCTCGCTAACGTTGATTGCCGCAAGCATTTCGTCTCCCGGTTTTACACCAACATTATTTCCCATTCTTTTCTGGAAAGAAGCCAGAACCAGGTTTGCAAGAAGAAGGAAGCCCTCGTTCTTTTTAAGAACTTTTATAATATCCAGCTGAGCGTATTTGTCCGGATTTTTAATGGATTCGTAGCGCTTTTCGTCAAGTTCAACGCAAACCGCTTCCGGCTTTATTTCACGCACTGCGGCGCTGACTTCCTTTACGCTTTCGTCGGAAACGTGGGCCGTTCCCAAAAGCACGATTTCTCTTCCATTAAGATTAAGCTGTACCTGTGTCTGTTTCATTTTATAATTCCTGGTTTCTTCTTTTAGTCCTTTTTGAAATGCAACGGATTCGGGCGCCATGCACAAAGCCTAAAGCTCCTGTTCTGCCCATTCTGCAAGTCTATACTCAAAGAACAACGGTGTCTGCATTTTAGTTACTTTTGAATAATATTCTTTTGCCACTGCATCTGAACCCCGCATCTGATAGTAAAGGGCAAAGTAGAAAAGCATCTTTCCCCGCTTAGTTTTGTCCGTTTCCTTATCCAGGGCGGTTGCAATGGTATTTTCCGCATTAGCCGGTCCCTGGTCGTGGTAAAGACGAATCATCTTGTAGTCCAGGCTTTCCCGGTTCATGTTCTTCATAATATTCTGAGCCATTTTCTTTGCTTCGAAAAGATTATTTTCCTTTATATAGGTTGCCATTATCATCAGCTGGTAGGCACTCTGACTCTTAATGGAGTTTGCCTTGGAAAAAGCCGCCCGGGCAACGGCCCAGTTCTTTTCATGGAATTCAAGAATTCCGATTTCCTCGTAGGCAAAATAATAGGAAGGATTTGTTTTTACTACCATATGGTAGTCTGCAAGAGCCTGCTTGAACTTGTCCTGCTCGTCGTAAAGGCCCGCGCGGTAGGCATAACCCAGAAAATAGGTCGGATCTATCTGAATTGCCTTTGACCAGGCTTTTTCTGCATCTGCATAACGGCCCACATTTCTAAGATAGCTTCCGTAATCAAGGAAGAAATCGTAGGTATTCGGCTCCAGCTTGATTGCCTTTTCAATGTAATCAATGGCGTTTTTGTAATTTTCATCTTCGGCGGAAAGCTTTCCAAGATATGAAAGGGCAACCGTATCATTTTTATCCATCTGATACATTTTATTGAAGGTTTCTTTTGCGCTTTTCATGTCCCCTGTATACCAGCACATTTTTCCATAACCGTAGAGGGCATCGTGATTGTCCGGCTCGCTTATGAGGGCGCGTCTGTAGTTGTTCAGGGCAAGCTTGTATTTTTTCTTGATCTGCTGCTGGTCTCCCAGAATGATATTTGCAGCCGCATTGTTCGGGTCAGCCGCAAGGAGCTGTTTAATTGCCGCATTCTGAGCCTGACTGTCGCCGGAAGCAAGGGCAATCTGGGCATTCAGCTCAAGCACCTCTTTATTTGATGGATCCTTTGCCTTCAGTTCAGAAGCAATGACAGCCGCTTCCTTTGTGCGGTTTGCAGAAAGAAGAAGTGAAGCCTGAAGAATTTTCATATCTGTATTGTCTTTTAATTCTTCCGGGATTGTCTCAAAGTGACCGATTGCACCTTCAAGGTCGCCTTTTGCCAGAGCGGACTGAAGCTTTTCAACAAAAATTACATCGGGAGTTTTTGGAGGTTCAATTTTTTCCGGCTCTTTAGAATTTTTTGCTGTTTTTTCTATAGAATCTGCTCCACCGGCTGAATCAGGAGATGGCGTTGAAGCGCAGGCTGAAATTGAAATCAAAAAAATCAGCAGCATTCCAAAAGCGAAAGGTCGAATTTTCATTTTATAAATCCTCGCGATTATATATCTTTGTCTTTGCAGATAGTTGAAATTCCTTGGTTCATTGATTAAACTCTTAGGCGATGTTTACCAAAGTATTAAGAAAATCATTAATTCTGCTGGCCGTTTACGCCATTTTTATAATCGGCATTTTTGTTCTTCAGTTTAAGAACTCTTCAATTATATCAGAAAAAATCGGCAGCCTCCATATAACCCTTGTAGAATCTACAGATGATAACAACACAATTCGCCTTAAAAACAAATTTTCAACAAGTTTTAACGGAATTTCTTTTTCAACAAGCGACGATAATCCCGTAAAAATCGTGAAGAGCGGAAAAGCGTTCCCGGTTACCCTTCTTTCCTGGAAGAAGGAATCTGCTACCTCCTGCTCCTTCCTGTTCACCGAAAACCTTACACTGCGCTTCAGCATGAGCGACGAAACACCGAAAGCCCTTCTGAATGTAGATGCAGTTTTCCCGAAAAGCGTAAATTCGGTTCAGGTGCCATTTTCACTCACCGGTGGCGCTACCCTCACAAGCCTTACGGACAAAAAGATTCAGATAAACTCAAAAAAGAACACCTGGGAGCTTTCTGCCTCGGAAATTGAAGACGGACACATTCATTTGAACCACAAGGAACCGGTAATTTCCTACGCATACTACGACAACACCAGAAGCTTCTCTTTTGCAATGGCAGCCGCCCTGGAGAATGCAACCGAAACTGCATACTCCAAAACAGTTGAGCTCTTGAAGGACAACCTTGTTCAGACCTTCAGCCAGATTTCTCCGGAATCCACCAGCGTTACGGAAATGGAAGCAGTTTCCTACGTGGCTGTAATGGCAAGCCGTGGAAAATATCAGGAAGGAATTGAGGGGGTTCCGCAGAACTTCAAGAAAAACGGAAACCGAACCTATCTCTCTGCTCCGTACTTTAATAACCTTGCAAAAATGAACGAAAGCCTGGTTCGCCAGATGCAGAAATTCAGCGACACAATCACTCTTGCCAGCGAAAACGGAAGTCTGGACGTATTCACCCTCAGGAACTTAAGTGACTACATGAGCATGCATCCGGGTTCAGAGACAATTGCTAAGCTTTTGCAGAATACAGCCAGCCGTGATTTGAGCGATATTACAATCATGCAGGCAGCAGGAATTCTTACCACCTGGATTGAGCTTTCACAGAAAAATAAAACCCTTGCCGACATGTTAGTGCCGGCAACAAAAGCCTGCGTTTCAAAGATTGAATCCAGCTGTAATCTGGACGACAACACCCTTACTATGGTAGAAAAAGGAACCTTCCTGCCGGTTGTAAACGCATCTTACGCAGGAGACGCAATTCTGCGCTACGGACGGCTTACAAACAACGCTGAATGTGTTGCCGGCGGCCGCCTGATTATTAACTCGTACCTCAAGAACAGCGATTCCTTTGATTCCCGCTCCCTTGCGGAACTCTACCCGATTATCGTTCACGACAACATTTACTACCCGCACTTCGTAATCATGAGCTTCGACAAACTGGGTGCTGTATGGGCATGGACCTGTGCAGAAAAAGTCAGCTACATAAACGACAACGCAGGAACCATCAGTATTCTTGTTGACTTTATGCTTTCCAACACCCACTACATGATTGTAAACGGTATCGAAGCCTTCAAGTCAATCTACATCTACGACATGGCATTCCGCACCGACCCTCGTTTTGAAACCTACAATTCTTCCGGTTACGTTTACCAGAAGGACAACACTTCCCTTCTCCTAAAGAGCCGCCACCGCTCCGCAACCGAAGTCATCCGCCTTTCATACATCGACAACTCTGCCGAAAAAGCCGCTTCCGAAACTTCCGCCGCTTCTGACAGCACAGAAAACACCGAATCTTCAGAATCCAGCACTGGTACTGAATCAGGCAGCACAGAGTAGAACTGAGCCAGTCAGGGCAGCCGAATTAATATTTACTGATGAAATATCGGGTTCCCGCTGAGAGCCACTTTTGAAAATTTAACTACACTACTCGAAATTTAACCTGGAAACAATTAATTCGGCTGCCCTGACTATTACCAATTTCTCTATTTTTTTCTGTATCCATTCGCAGAGTTTTTTGTTAATATACTGTATGAAAAAATGTCTGAAAACCAAACCCCTGCTGCTTTTGTTCACCTGCGGACTCTTGTATTCTGCAGCGGCAGAGCCACAGCTTTCCGACTATCTGGCAAACGATCTCGAACTTAAACGGCTTTCTCTGGAACTAAAAAAGACACTCCTTTCCGCAAAAAGCACTTCCATCGACAATGGAATCGACATTCAGCTTTCTTCCGGAACCGCAACCTTCACCTTCAGTGAAAACGATTCCTACGTGAAATTTCAGCCGAATGCTAAAATGACCGTGCCTCAGGCTTCAAATTTAACCTTTTCAACTTCAACCAAAGTTACAAAATCCGGACAGGAAGACGAAACAAAGGTTGACGACACAAAATTCAGCCTTTCTGCGGATATAATTTCAGGTTCGCTTTTAACCAGAAAGCTGAACTTAAAAAAAGCCGACCGTCAGGTTCTGGAAGCACGCAGAAAGCTTCAGGATTATGCCCTTACTTCAGAAATCAACTACTACAAACAGCTCCGCTCCCTTCTGGACACCTCCTCCAGCATAATTTCTGCACAAAGGTCCATGTACGATGACACAATCGACTTTGAGGAAATCAAGGCAAAGGGCTACGACCCCCGTTCTACTAAATATAGAGAAGCAGAAATGGATGTTATTTCTGACAGACGCAATGTAGAAACCAAAATACACAAGCTGGAACGAGACTGCGCTGTTTTTGCTTCAAAATGCAATGCTGAATTCAAGCCGGGCACTCTTCCCAAGGATTTTTTACCAACGGAAATTCCGGTTGTTGAAGGAGTGAACATTCTTTCCTTCGATAAAGAAAACTATAAAAAAATCGAAAGCGCAAAATGGAATCAGGAAATTGCAGCTTTAGGCCGTAAAGCCGACAAAAATTTCACCCTCAGCGCTTCAGCAGGTTATACAATCAAAAACTCGGATACAAAAACTTCTTCCGACAAAGAAAAGGAAGCCAGTGACACAGTGGATGCAGGTCTTCAGGCGACTTTTTCCGGCTTGAGTCTTGGAGCCGGCACTTCCATTCCAACCAACGGAGAAAGCCCGGTTTACACGGTAACCGCCTCAATCAATCCCAATAAGTTTCGAAAGCTTTCTATAAAAAAGAAGCAGAACCAGATGAACGAACAGGAAGAGGAAATTGAAATTCAGGCGGCCCTGAACACCTACGAAGAAGACGTTATTGACCGCCAGAGAAGCCTGAGCGACCTCTACTGGACAAAACAGACAAATCAAGAATCCTATGAAATGTACATCTCCTTTGCACAGGATATGAAAAAAAATCTCGATAACGGGTTAATCACGGAAAGCGAATATCTGTACGCCTACGCAAACAGGGAGCTGTACCGTATAAAACTTTTGATAAACGACATCGATATTTTGATATATAATAATGAAGTAAAGCTTCTTTTCTGCCGGGATTCGGAGCTTCAGGAATAAAACCAGGAAAATTACAGGATATAATATGAAAAAAGTAAAAATTGGTAAAAAATTGAAAATCGTGCTGATTTCAGCAGGAGCAGTAATACTGGTAATAGCCGCTCTTGTAATTGCCAGAAAAATCGGCGAAGCAAAGAAAAATCAGAAGGTAACCTACACCGTAAAATCCGAAACCTACGAAAACTGCATAGAAATTGCGGGAACAATTGCCGCCGCCGAAGAACAGACCCTTCAGGCCCTGAGTGACGGCACCGTTCTTGGAGTTTATGTTCAGAAAGGGGACAAGGTAAAAAAAGGCGATATCATCATTCAGCTTGATTCAACCGAGCAGGAATACAATCTGGCAAAACTGGACTATGATATGGATTCCACCAGAATTTCCGGAGCAAAAAAACAGCTTCAGCTTCAGCAGGTTCAGCGCCTTTCCCTTTTACAGAAAATTGAAGACAGAAAAGTAGTTGCAACCTTTGACGGAATCATCGCAGATCTGGATGTAGCCGTGGGGGACTCAATGGAAGCCAAGGACTCCGTTGGAACTCTGGTAAATGTAGATTATTTGAAGGCAAACGTTGAAGTTGCCGAAACCGATGTTGCAAAGCTCAAGGTTGGCCAGAAGGTTATTTTTACCTTCCCTGCATACAACGGAACCGTCGAAGGCTATGTTGTGGGCTGGCCGGCAATCGGTGAAGTAACAAGCCGAGGCGCTACAGTAGTAAACGCCGAAGTACGAATCGATAAATACCCTCCGGAAATCTTACCGAATTTTTCCTTCACCGGAAAAATCCAGATTACGGACCCGGTGGATAACCTTATTGTTGAACGCTACGCCGTGGGCCGGGAAAACAAGGAAACCTTTGTAGAACTTGCCCAGTCAGGCGAAAAAATCAGCGTAAAAATTGCACCCTACGGCTCCGGATATGTAAAAATCACAGAGGGCGCCGTAAAGGAAGGGGATGTTTTAAAAGCCCAGAGCGTTCCTAAGGTTTCAGGAACCGTTCGTCCAAACGGTCAGGGTGCCGGCGCCCGACAGGGACAGTTCCCGGGCCAGGGCGGTGCCGGAGCTTCCGGAACACGAGGTACGGGAATGGGCGCTCCGGGCGGAATGTCGGGTAGTTTTCCGGGAGGAAGATAGGCGTGCAGAACTCAAAAACCGCTGATAAAATAAGCCCGAAAACCGCCGGCAAAACCAGCCGCAGTTCCGGCAGCAGCACAGAAAATCACTCAAAAACCGTCATAATGATGCAGGATGTCCGCAAAATCTACAAAATGGGTGAAACGGAAGTTCACGCCCTGCGGGGAATCAGTTTTTCAATAGAAAACGGCGAATTTGTTTCAATAATGGGTCCTTCGGGCTCCGGAAAATCCACCTGCATGAACATGATCGGCTGCCTTGACCGCCCTACCAGCGGAATCGTAAAAATCGGCGAAAAAGAAACGGCAAAAATGTCGGAAAAAGAACTGGCTTCCCTCAGAAACAAAACCATCGGCTTTGTTTTTCAGCAGTACCACCTGCTTCCGGGAATGACGGTCCTTGAAAATGTAATGCTTCCCCTGCGCTATCAGGGCATCGATAAAAACGAACGGGCAAAGCTGGCCCGGGCCGCTCTGGAACGGGTAGAAATGGGAAACCGCATCAACCATCGCCCTAACGAGCTTTCCGGCGGACAAAAGCAGAGAGTTGCAATTGCCCGTGCCATGGTTACAAACCCGGACATCATTCTGGCAGACGAACCGACAGGTGCCCTGGACAGTAAAACCGGTCTTCAGGTTCTAAAGCTCTTCCGGGAAATCAATCAGGCGGGAACCACTATCGTAATCGTAACCCACGACCCCGGAATCGGAGCCAGCACAAACCGCTGCATCCGCATTTTTGACGGAAGCATACATTCAGACCTGACCCAGGAACCGGTGCTGCCATTTACAGAGGAAGGGGCTTCTGCCGCAAGCGCAACTGAAACTCCGGCTGACACAACCAGCGCCCCGGAAGGAAAGTCTGCTACCCCAGGCACAACCAGCGCCCCGGCTAACGAAGAAGGAGGGCAGAATGTTTGAAGACTTTTTGAATGCCCTCCAGAACTTCAGAAGGCAGAAAACCAGGACCTTTCTTTCTCTTTTAGGCGTAATCATCGGTGTTGCCTCCGTAATCATAATTACAAGTCTTGGAGCCAGCTCTTCCAAGGAAATCCAGAACACCTTCGGTTCTGCCGGACTTGATGTAGTCAGCATTTCCAGCGGCTTTATGCGCCGCCGTCGGGACTCTGTTTCCCTTAAATTTGACGAAGCCTTCCGTGAACAGCTTTTTGACAATGTTCGGGACATTAAAAAAATCTGGTACAAAAACAACCTCAGCGCCACCCTTTCCTACGGCGACACCAGCTCTTCCAGCACCTGCAGCGCCATCGAATACGGCTATCTTGAAATGTACGGAATCGAGCTGGAAGCGGGACGATTTTTCAATGTAACGGAAGACTACTACGGAATGCAGAAGGTAGTGCTTGGAAAATCCCTTGCCGATGCCCTCTTCCCTTCCGGAGACGCCGTGGGAAAAAGCATCCTGGTTACCGCAAGCAAAATTTCCTTCAGGTTTGAAGTTATCGGCGTAATAAAAGAACAGACCAGCGGAATGGAAAACACCTCTAATGCGGCCTATATTCCCCGGGGCTTCTATTCAAAAAAAATCAAGCCGAATCCGGAAGCCACATCCATTATGGTGCAGGCAACCAGCGCCGATAAGGCAAGCTCCCTTACGGAAAGAATTCAGAGCTACTGCGAAAACCTTACCGGCACACAATATTCAGTAAATGTAATGTCCATGCAGTCCATGATTGACCAGATGGATTCCATCATGAAAACCATGAGCGTCATGCTTTCCGCCATCGCTGCAATTTCCCTTTTAGTCGGCGGAATCGGAATTATGAACATCATGATTGTTACGGTTACGGAACGAAGGCAGGAAATCGGAATTCGTAAGGCTCTGGG
Organism: uncultured Treponema sp.; assembly: GCA_946186185.1. Lineage (GTDB taxonomy): Bacteria > Spirochaetota > Spirochaetia > Treponematales > Treponemataceae > Treponema_D. The sequence goes on from CAMHMJ010000008.1 coordinate 44,585, forward strand.
CGCAAGTCCGGGAGATATCAAGCGGCAGTTCCTTGTGGAATCCGCAGCAATTTCCCTCATCGGCGGAATTCTTGGAATTATCGTAGGAATCGGAATCAGTATGGCCTCAGAATATGTGAAGGGTCAGTCCTTTGCAATCAGCCTGAACGCCTGCCTGATCGCCTTTGTTTTTTCAGTTTTCGTTGGAATATTTTTTGGTTTGAACCCGGCTGCCCGGGCCGCAAAACTGGACCCGGTTCTGGCCCTGGCGGGAGAGTAAACTGCCTTTTAGCGGAAAAATGTCCTCCCGCAAAAAAGCGCAGTTTTTAAGCCACCCCCCCTGGCGGGAGAATAACTATTCCTTCCTCAAATAGCTTGCCGACACCGGGAATTCAAAATAGGTGTCCGGATAGGGCTCGTCCTTCAGTGTAAAATGCCACCACTCGCAGTCAAGGGGCTCAAAGCCGCCACGAACCATGGCTTTCTGAAGCAGCATCCGGTTTTCAAACTGTTCTTCCGTGATTCCACGGTAATCCGGGTGTGATTTTTCGCTGAAAAGGTCAAAGGGACTTCCCATATCCAGTTCTTTGCCGGTGGTCATATCAAGCAGCGTCAAATCCACCGTACTTCCACGGCTGTGGCTGGACTTTGCGGCAATATATCCCTTCTTGAACAGATCCTGTTTTTCCAGCTCCGGATAAAAATAGCTTTTCATCCGCACATCCTGGTCTTCGATGGCCCAGAGCTTAAACTGAGACACCGCACTCACCGGCCGGTATGCGTCATAAATCTTCAGACGGTACCCCTGCACCAGCATTTCGTTGCTCACGGTTTTCAGCGCCCTGGCCGCCTCCTTTGTCAAAAGCGCACAGGGCTCCTCATAACCGTCAATCCGCTCACCCACAAAATTGAATGTGGAATAATACCGGATTTCCTGCACAATCTGAGGAATAAATTCTGCCAGAACTACAAAGCCCGAGGCATCCATAGGAAGCTTTTCAGCCATTTTTTTTCTCCATTTTCAGGCGGTTAGTTGCTCATCAATAATTTCATCAGCTGCATACCAGCAGCACTTATAAAGGTTACAGCGGCATTCTGGTGGTATGGTTTTCCAGCTGTCTCATCAAAGTGAACATAAACACCCTGACTAGCATCAGTTGATTCAACAACTCCATTCTCTTTCAAAAACTCCACCAGCTTTTCTGTTGTTGAAACCGGAACAGTTTCGTCATTTTTACAGTGGAAAAGATAAATGCTTTCATCTGCCTGTGGAGTCCAGCCCTGTGTTACAGCATCCTTCTTGAATGCCTCCTGAAATTTCTTTCCGATTTCAGAAGTTTTATCAAGTGCGGCAGCGGTACAAAGGGAAGTTAAATCTTTTGTGCCAATAAGGCTTTCAATATCATTCAAAGACTTTTTCTTGCTTAAAAACCAGCTGTCGATGTTCAAAAGAAGCTCGCCCTTAAAAAGCTCCTCGTTCTTAATTCCAAGGTTATAGAATTCGTTGTATGAAAGGAATACATTTACAACGGTACTCGGTAAATCAGAGGTTTTGCTCTGAATAAAATCGTCATAAACCGCAGTGATGTCGTATGGACCGGCTCCGGCAAAGGTTCGTGTAAGATTGATTTCCGGGTATTTCTGGCGCACCAGTTTTACAACTGCCATGGCCGTCTGCCCCCCCTGGGAATATCCCACATTGAAAAGCTTGTTTCCGTAGTATGAATAACCAAGGTGAGGAAGAAGCTTTTTTGCCGCAAGGAGGGCATCCACCGCCCCCTGAGCATTCACGCTGCCGATACAATAGGCCTGGTTCTTGTCTTCTGTGTTACCAAAGCCGTAATAATCCGGAGAAATTGTAATAACGCTAAAGCCGTAGCCTGCAATAGTCCGCTGCTCAGTCAAATCGCTTTTTGAAGGGCATTCATCTGCGCCGTAAATTGTGGCATGATTATAAAGAATGAGCGCCTTTGCCGGATTTGTTTCGGTAACATTGTCACCCACCGTAATAACCGCAGAAAGCATTACCGGATTTCCAGAAGGGTCTTCAGAAGGATAAATATATGTATAAGCCTTCATTTTTTCGGCCTGATAGTATCTTTCCTCCGTAACCTTGATTTTTCCAAGCTTTGGAAGTCCGTTAGAACTATCACCGCAGGAAACAAGAACTGTGAGCGCAAAAGCTGCACAGAGCAAAAGAACTGTGGTATAAAGAAATCGCATTTTTTTCATAATAAATCTCCACTCTTATTTTTTATTGACTGTAATTATACCACAAGATTTTCAGGAACTACAATCCAGCTTCCGGGTTCTTTATTACAGAAAACGGCAGCGGTTTTGTAGCCCATAATTGTTTCAAGGTGAATGTCATCGGGCAAAACCTTTCTTTCAAGAACGTTCTGAATATTCTGAATCAGGGAGTCCACAAGAGTTTTAGGCCACAGCACCTTTGAATGAGAGCCCAGCACCTTTTCAAAATCAAAGGACTTAAGCCTTTCGTAATTTGACTTTGCTTCCTCAAGGCTCAGGCTTTCCTTCATAAAAAGCCAGGCATTCACCGTAACAGAATCTCCGCAGAGCAAAAGCTTTTCTTCTTCTATTATGTAGCCCAGAGAACCGTGGGTATGGCCGTAAAGAGGAACTGCCGCAACATGCAGATCCCCCAGATCAAAACGGTCTCCTTCCTTCACTGTTTTCAAGGGCGGATAAACACCCGGCTCTGCTTTTTTCTTTTCTTCCTCCGAAGCAAAAAACTCGTCCCTGGAAGAAGAATAATCCTGAATTCGAGCATAAACATCCACGTCCTTTTCCGGAACCAGAACCTCGTCAAACTGAAAATTGCCATAACAATGGTCAGGATGCCCGTGGGTATTCACCACAGTATATGGAACTGAAATCAGCTTTTCCACAAGGGAACGCAAATCCTTAATTCCCCAGGAGGTATCCACCAGAAGCGCCCGATTCTTCCCTTCCACAAGGGTTACAAAGGCACCGCTTCCGTCGTTAATATGGAAAACATGTTCAGTTTTTTTCAAAATCTGAAACCCGTCCAGCCGGGCTCCCTTCCGTACATCAAAAGTAATATCTATCATTTTTCTACCATTTACATTTACTTATTATTGAATTATAATTTCTTTGTTATATTTGGAGCGTAAAATATGAAGAAAATTTTGTTATTTCTAACTACTTTCTTAATTATGCCGAGTATTTTTTCGCAGACAGCAGAGTTTATCACAAATTTTTTGCAGGCGAAAGAAGCTACATTCGGACAGGTTTGCTATTTGAGTGCAGTTTGTCAGGAGCTTGTACCAGACACAGCAAATGAAACAGAAGCCTTTAATGCAGTTTTTGAGCAGGGCGTTATTCCAAAGGGAAAAACACCTGAAGACAAAATCAACTACCTTCAGGCATCTCATATTTTTTCAAAAATCTGGAATATAAAGGGCGGATTGTTCTTCAGAATCACAAAGGGAAACCCGCGCTACGCCTATAAACAGTTTAAAACCGACAGAGTTATTCCAGCCAGCGCCGATCCTTCACTGATTCCGGCAGGAACCGATATTCTGAACATGTACACAGTTGGTGAAAAACGGTATTCCACAGCTTCAAGGGGAGAAAATTAATGAAACGTATTAAGAATTTTGCTCTTTTCTGCACGGCGATCGCACTTCTTTCCGCACCAGCCTTTTCTTTTGACTGGGGTGGAAAAATCTACAGCGACACCTCCTTCATCGGAAAAAATAATGAAGCCTTAAAACTCAAGGAAACTGACAACGCAAACCTCTGGCTCAGCGTTCCTCTTTCAAAAGATAATTCTAAATATTTTTCTGCAGAAGCACTTTACCAGTTTAAGTACGACGACTCTCTCCCCAGCGACAAAATGGTAAATACCATTGATTTGAACCTGTTCAAGTTTGTTGCAAGACAGAAGTTGTCCGGCGGAAAAAGATTTGCAGTAAGCGCAGGCCGCTTTGGTGTTTCTGACCTTACAGGAAAAGTTTTCGCCCAGAACTCAGACGGCGTTCTGCTTCAGTTCTCTACCCTCCGCTTTAACACATCCCTGTACGGCGGATATACAGGTCTTCTGAACGCAAACACAACCACAATCCTGAACAATCCGGAAGGCACTTCCTGGACAATCGGTGACAATGCCGTTTACCGTCTTGCACCAAAATACATTCCTTTCGGCCTGAACCTTTCCTTCCCGTCACTTTTTGCAAACCAGACCCTTTCACTTCAGGGCTGGGGCTTTATCGACGCAAATGACAACGACTACAACCGCTGGTACGGTATCCTGGGTCTTAACGGCTTCCTTGCTTCAAGCCTTTCCTACTCAGCAAAAACCGTTTTCCAGAGCGTAAACTTTGAATCTCTTTCAAACCTTTCTGAGCTCAGCTTCTTCTGGTACCTCACAGATACTCTTTCTATGAACCTTGGAGGAGTTTACGCTTCAGGAAAGTCCGGAAACATTTCCGCATTCCGCGGCTTCTCTTCCTGCACAGCCCTTCTTTCTGCTAAGGAGCCGGAATATTCTTCCCTCGTAAAGGCAGAGCTGGGAATTACAAAAACCTTCGGACAGGCAGTTTACTTAAACGGCGGAACCGCAGTTGCCTTCTCTCTTGAAGAAGAAAACGAAGGCTACAAGGGCATTCAGTTCCAGGCAGGGGGAATGTACAAAGTTTTCAACGATGTTCAGCTGGGTGCAAACTTCAGCCAGTTCGTTGGAAAAGAAACACAGGATAACAGAACAAGTATTTCTGTAAAGGCAATACTTGTATTCTAGGATAAATCGGAGGTTTAAAATGAAATTAAATCTGGTAAAGAAGACCGTTCTTGCACTTGCATTAGCTTCAAGTGCCCTGGCGTTTGCTGAAACCGCAAAGGTTATTTCCGTAACGGGAAAGGTTGAAGTAAACCGCAAAGACGCCTGGGTTCCTCTGGCAAAAGACGCAGTTCTTAACGAAGGCGAAGTCATTTCAACAGGTTTTAAATCAGAAGCGCTTATTCAGTACAAGGAATCAGTTATGAAGCTGGGGGCACTCACAAGAATCACACTTGAACAGCTTGCCGCTTCAGACTCAAAGGATGATGTTTCCGTTTATCTTAACACCGGAACAATCCGCTCAACCGTAAACCACGCAGAAAACAGACGAATCAATTATACAGTACGAAACCCGATTGCAGTCGCTTCCGTTCGAGGAACCATTGTTGGCATGGACGGAACTGGTGCTACAGACTGCGGCGACGGTGGTGTAGATGTTCTTCCGGCTGACGCTGTAGACCCTGTAAAGCATCTGGGAATTAAAAAACCAGCCGACAGAAAGGTATCCGCAGATGGTGCAGAAGCATCAGGTGAAGCAGGAAAAACTCTTGCACCTGCTGGCGGAGCTACAAACTCCTTCACAAATACAAGTGATATTAACCCGAACCTCCCTGGCGGAACCCTTCTTACAAAGGGTCAGTCTATGAACATTGGTGATAACGACGGTTTGTTCACTGGAAATGCACAGAACAACACCCAGATAAACATCAACGCAGTCGGAACCATCGGCTCAACTGCCAGTGAAAACGAATTCAAGCAGATCGGTTCTGCTGGAGACGGAGTTGAACTTCCGGGCTCTTCTTCAAAAGCTCCGAACACCGGCTCACTTGTTGTAAATGTAAAGTTTGCAAAAGACTAAGTCCGTTAAGTCCGGCTTAAACAAAAAACACTAATTCACAATAGAATTGAAAGGCTGCCTGGAGGGTTACTTCTTGAAGGGCAGCCTTTTTTTGTAAATATCGCAGCAGAAAAAACCGATAATATCGTTAGATTAGAGGAAGGAAAAATGAAGAAAGCCCTTACTATGCTGCTTAATTTTACGGCACTTTTAATTCTGGGACTGATTATCGGTGCCTTCATACAAATTCAGTTTATTACCAGTACAAATATGGTTGCCGGAAATCCTATCCAGTATCCAAAATCAATTATTTTTTACGCAATACTGGAAAATGCACCTATTGCAGTTCTGATAATGATTCCTGCTACCCTGATCTGGAAAATACGCCATCTTGAAAATCCCGTTGCTACGGCCCTCACCTATGTTTTTCTGTGCCTTTTAAGCTGGCTTGTTATTCTTCCCGCTGCACTGAGCCTTAAGAAATTTGTTCCTGCTGAAATTGAAGAAACCATTGCCAGAAAAAACGAACTGAGTGCCGGTTACTTCAGAAACTACGATGACCGGTATTACTATTTTCTGACAGAAGAAAATGCGGAAGAAAAAACTTCTCAGGCGCTGATGCTCTATAATTCCAGAAATCCCCATTTTTTTGGCGATGAAGAGACTGTAAAAACCGACAAAAATTCAGATATTTCCACCGTGAACGAACCATTTAAAGACCCCCTTTACAAGGAAATCATGGGTGACTTTCCGTGGAAAATGTTCTATGTAATGAATATTTTTAAGCAGGCTTCTCAGCGGGCCTGGAAAAACGGCTACATCAGCTGGCTCTGCTTCTGCTCCTTCGGGCTTTTAATTTCCACACCATACTTCTTTATTAAACTGAGCAAGTGGCGGATGGTAAACTTTACCTACACAATATTCGTTCAGCTGGGAGGGCTTTTATTTAATACCCTGTATTTTACCAGCGCCTTCACCCATATTCGAAAAATATTAAGTTCTCTTGTGTACGGAGACGATTTTTCGCGCTTTACCTACTTTCAGGCTCATGAAGTGCAGCTGCCTCTGGCCTTCTTAAACCTGATAACCGGAATAATCGTTGCAGTAACCGGAATTGTTATTAACGCTGTACGGAAGAAAAAATACTCGTAAGCCTTTGCAATTCTGAAGCTCTAAAGGGAGAAAAAAAATGAAATTCAAGAATCTTTTGATAATTACCGTAACCTGTATTTTTCTTACTCTCATCGCAAGTCTGGTTTTAGGCTTTACCGCCTCAAATATTCCGGAGCTGATTTCCCATACCGTAAAAAATTACAAGCTCTGCCTTGCCCTTTCATTTTTCTGTAAATTTCTTCCTGCCGTTCTTTCCACCTCTTTTGTGCTGGGCTGGTCCTTCGACTTTGGAGAAAATTACCAGGGAAGCCGGGAACGCTTTTCTGCCGCAATGATAAACCGCTACAAGTTCATACTTCTTTCTGCCCTCAGCATTGTTTTGGTTTTAACCCTGTTTTCTGAAATCGTTGTTCCGGAAGTAAACCGCAAAAAAGAAGCCTACATTGAAATGCCTAAGCTTTCCAGAGAATACAAGCGTTTTGCACGAAATCTTTACGAAACCGAACGCTACGAAATGTCCCGGGAATACGCCCGTCTTGCAGTAGAGCTGGATCCTTCGGACAAGGACGCAATTTCCATCATGGACAAGGCAGAAATCGCCGCAAAGAAAATCGAAACTGTAGCTTCTAAAAGCAACGTCATCGATATGACCGAGCTTCTGCCTTCAAAAATCGACCTTACCGTGGCTTCAAAGAGCAAAAACGCAAAAACGACTATTTCTGAACCCTACGCCCTTCTTTTACAGGCCGAGGAATGCCTTAAAAACGAAGATTATTTTAATGCTCATTTTCTGTGCCAGGAAGCAATCCGGCTTACAAATAAAAAAGATGTAAACTATTCAAGAATGAGACAGGTTGCCGCCACTGCCTGGAACGAAATTTCCAAAACAAAGTTTGCCGGAACCACCGAGGAACAGGAAATTTTTGCCAAAAAACTGGAAGGCTACGGCGCGCTGCTTGAAAACGATAACCTTCACGCATATTACGTTTTCAAACACCTGTACGAAAGCGGAAAGAAGCTTGCACTTGATCCGGATGTTGAACGCTATCTTGAAATTGCGGAAGCCCGGCTTGAAAAACAGTATTTCTTCACCGATGAAACCATCAACCTTCAGAGCTTTGAAAGCTCTCACAATATCCGTTTTAAAATTGACCACAAGGATGGAACCAGCGACGTTTACTTCATCAAGGGAATTACCGCCACCGGAAAAAAAGCGAACCTTACTCAATACCTGCGAGGCTTATGCATCTACACCATCGATGAGAAAGGAAACTATCTTTCCGGAAGCTACACTCCATACGCCAAGCTGAAGGAAATTTCAACTTCAATTTTTGATGCCTCCACCAAAAGACAGCTGGATATCGAAGAAAATATCAAAACCGTTCCGTACATCATTTTGAACTCCGTGGACCGGCTGCAGGAAGGAAAGATTAACTCTGCGATTCCGGTAAAGGGCGAAAACAGATTTGAAAACGGCTTCATAATTCTTCCCATTGAATTCAGCAGCTTTGAAATCTTAAAGGACATTTCCAAGGGAATTAACAATATCAGCCTGAATTCAGCGTTAAAGTTCGTAAAGATGGCGGATAAATACGGTTTTGCCCGGGAAACCTACCTTATTTCAATCTTTAACAGACTTATGTACCCGATTTTCATCCTCATTTTCCTTATTACCCTGGCCATCGGAGCCTGGCACGGACGGCTTCCGCCAAATTCCGTATTTAAGTTCAAGTGGATTATCGTTTTCCCAATCTTTATCGTGATTAGTTACGGTCTGTACCAGTTCGTTTACTTCGGCTTCAAAATGGTAAACTGCAGTATTCTGGGAATTGCCGGACCTAACGCATCCTTCATCGCAGGAAGCATTCTGTACGCACTGCTTTTCATCATCATGTCGGTTTCCTTCTGTTCATGCAAAAACTCCATGAACCAGTTAAGGTAACCAGATTGATTAGTAGAGCACGGCTGGTTAGCAAATACAGCCAGATTCGCCGTCCAGATACACCATAGTAACCAGCACGGTGTCATTCAAGATGTGGTCAGGGTTCCCCTCGGTGTTTTTTCGTGCTATAATGTGTGCATGAAATTCACCAGTACAAGGAATCAAAGAACTTCTGCGGACTTTTCTTCTGCAATTTTGAACTGTATGCCTCAGGACGGCGGGCTTTATGTTCCCTGCCAGACCGCAGACCTGCGCCGCTGGATTCTCTTTATGGACGAAAAAACAAAATTTTCTTCCATTGCAGGTTCCCTTACTTCCGCATTTATAAACGATGAATTTTCTCCGATTATCTGTGAAACAATCGCAACAAACGCGTTTAAATTCTCGCCGGAAATCAGGCAGCTGGACGAAAACCTCTATATTCTGGAGCTTTTCCACACGCCAACAGGAATGCACCGGGACTTTGGGCTTTCCTTTCTGACCTCCTGCATCGAAACAATTCTTACACTCCGGGGCGGTTCTTCCGTCTTTCTGGATGTTTCAACCGGTGAACTTGGCGCCAGCCTTGCCCTTGCACTGAGAAATAAAAAACACCTTAAGGCCGTAATCGTATATCCAAAGGGAAAAATTCGGGGAATCGATCAAAGGGATTTTATCTGGAACGGCGGAAATATTCTTCCGGTTGAAGTTGACGGAACTGAGCAGGACTGCCACCAGATTGTACGCACCGTTTTTGGAGACCGGGATTTTATCGAAAAAAACTGTATCACCGTTGCAAACACCGCAAATATCGGCCGCCTTCTGCCTCAGGCATTTTTCTATCCTTACGCCTTTTCCAGAATTAAAAGCCGAATCAGCGGTTCCATCGAATATGCCCTTGCACCGGGAAACTATTCAAACCTTGTTGCGGGACTTTACGCCTGGCAGTTTGCCCTTCCCTTGAACGGCTTTGTAATTCCTGCAACTCAGGACATTTCCGTTGACGCTAAAGGCTCTCCGATTCTTCTGGATTCCGTGGTTCCCCTAGAAAAGCGGGAAAGCGCCGATCCTTCGGAGCCTTCAAACATCGAACGCCTTGAAAATGTTTTCAGGGCAAACAGCATGATGATGAAGCATTTTATCTATCCTCAGGCAATTGAAAAGAACGATGTTGACCGGGCCGCAAAAGAGCTTTTTACAAAATACGGACTTTATGCCGACCGACACACCGCCCGGGCCTTTGCCGCCATCGATTCCCGAAAGAAAAACGGCCGTGGCGAAACCGACGGAGTTACAACGGTTCTTATTGCCCGGGACTCACCGTGCCTTTCTGAAGAATATGTTCGCCACACACTGGGTGAAGTTCCTGAAATGCCGGAATCTATCCGGGAAACCTTCAAGCCGGTTCAGCTGAACCGCCCTCTTATCAAGACCCCGGAAGAACTTAAAGGGCTTTTTAGTACACTAAATTAATTAAGGCTAGTTATCCAGAATAAAAGCCCGTTCTAAGCTTTCACTTAAAACGGGCTTTTATTCTTTTGCCGGATTTTAGATTTTCAGATACAAAAACTGGCTGGCGGCAGAACTCCGTCCACACCAGTTTTTAATCATTATTTTCAGCACCGGCATTCAAGTTATTTCTTTGACTTTGCTTTTGAAGCCGACTTTTCCGACTTTGCAGAAGCCTTTGCTGTCTTTGCAGTTCCAGCTGCCTTAGCTTTAGAAGCTTTTTCAGCAGGAGCAAAAACCTTTACAAATTCTTCACACTTGTAGCCGGAATCTTCCTTTGCCTTAAGAACAGCTTTGAATTCCTTAAGGATTGCTTCTTCTTCCTTAGTATCAAGAAGTGCCAGAGCAAAGGCAACCTTAATACTGGACTCAACTACTTCCTTGTTGAACCATACTGTTCCGTTGAATGCGTTTGCTCCGGAAAGAAGTGGAGCCGTATCATCATCGGCAAGTGCTTTTACAAGCTTGTAAGCCCCGGCTTTTGCATCCTTTGCCATCAAAGCAGCGTCAGTTGAGCGGGAAAGTACAAAAATCTTAGAAAGCTCGTAGCGGACATCGCATTTTGCAGCACCTGCACTCTGGAAGTACTCGTTGAACTTACGAGCGAATGCCCAGCGTTCTGCAAGACCAGCCTTTGCGTATTCCTTAACCATTTCGTAAGCAACAAGGAGCATAGGAAGAGCGCCGCTGTTTGTAAAGGCGGTTTCAAGGAATGAATCAGCGTCTTTTGCCTTAGAAAGAGCAGCGATTACGTCGTCGGAAAGTTTTCCCTTCTTAGAAGCAACGATTCCAAGGATTCGAACCAAAGAATCAGCGAATGCCTTGTACTGCTTTTCTGGAGCAGGCATCTTTATGTCTCCTGCAAACTCATTTGCCTTTGTATAGAATGCGATTGCCGCAGATTCGAAGGTGGAAACGATTTCCTTTGCCTTTTCTTTAAGTTTAGCAGCAGAAAGTTTTTCTTCAGCAGGAGCCAAAAGTCCGTTTACTGCAGGAATTACTCCGGTTGCAAATGAAGCAAACGGATGGTAGAGGTCGCGATAGCAGATTTCCTGCCATTCAGCTTCCAAATCGTAGCAGCCGCGTCCCTGGAGTGAGTCGCAAAGAATCTGATACTTGTGGTCAGCACCGTCAGTAACTTCTTTGATATCCATATAAACCTGATATTCAAAGCCGTTCAAACCGATGTAAAGACCGCGTTCGCAGATTTCCTGGCTTCGGCGGATAAACCACATTCCACTTCTGTGCTCGCGGAAAATACAGAACTTGTTGTTTTCACCGTGGAGGTTCAAACCTTCGGAAATTGACTTAGAGCGCATTTCGACGTGCTGTTCGTCGCCACTTCCGATTTTTACTGCATATTCACAAGACTGCTTAATCCAACCCTGAGCGCGCTCATACTTGTTATTATAGAAAACAACAGAATATTCGTTTCCTGCGCTGTTTGAATAAGCAAAAATATTTTCGTTTACGTGACCATTGTCCCATACATCGTAGAAGAGGAAGTTTTCTACGTTTGCGAAAACATAGCGCTTCTTCATGAGAGGGAAAATTTCACGCCAGTGACGGTCTACAAGCCACTGATCTGGAGTTTCGTTTTTGTATGCCTTTGTAAACTCCATTCCGTACTTTTCAGTGTAACCTTCAATCTGTCCATGACCGAACATTGGAAGTCCAGGCATTGTTACCATCAAAGTACATACACCAAAGTATTTGTCGTCCTTTCCGAACTGAGCAACCGCTGTATCTTCGTCAGGGTTGTTCATGAAGTTTACGTATCGCTTCAAAATCTGAGGGTCAAACTTGATGGTGTTCTTTACAGAATCGCGGTACTTCTGGTTTTCCTCTTTTTTGAGCATGTTCATGAATGCCGAGTTATAAACGCGGTGCATACCTAAAGTTCGAACGAAGTAGCCTTCCATCATCCAGAAAGCTTCAGCCAAAAGCAATGTGTCTGGAACTTCCTTTGCAACACGGTCTACAACTTCACGCCAGAATTCGTTAGGGATTCTAGCCTCAAATTCCTGGTCGGTGAGCGCATATTCTGAGCGGGAGTAGATGTCGCCACCATTTCCCGGACGAGGATACCAGAGTCGGCGGATTGATTTTTTTGCAAGAACCATAGCCGCATCAAAACGGATAATCGGGAAGTTTCGGGCAACATGGAGAATATCCTGCATAACTGCTTCGCGAGCTTCTGGATTCAAGAAGTCAATCTGAGCAGTATCGTTCCAAGGCATACCAGTTCCGTCGTTTCCGTGGTAAATGTAGCGGGTGTCGCCGTTGCGGAAATCTACGCGCTTAAATACAACTGAACAGTCTGAATGATTGTAGTAGTGGTCTTCAAGCCAGACACCAACATTTGGATCCCAGGAAAGGTTTTCGCCGTTGAAGGTATATGAAGGGCTTGGAGGATCCCGACGCTGAACGAAAAGGTCCGGTCGGTTTACAACCCACTGACTGTCCATACCTGTGTGGTTAGGAACCATATCTGAAGCAAGACGGATTCCTCGCTGCCACAAGCGGGTTCTAAGGTTTCCAAGGGCATCCCATCCACCGATATTTTCAGCAATATTATAGTCGTAAAGTGAGTAAGCAGAAGCGGCAGCCTCAGGGTTTCCGCAAAGCTGTTTAATGCGCTTAGAAGCATTTGAACGGCTCCAGAGACCAATAAGCCAGAGTCCGGTAAATCCTTCGTCCCGGAGAGTATCAAGTTCTTCATCCGGAATCTGGTCAAGGCGGGTAATTGGCCTTTCGTATTTCTTTGTAAGCTGATCCAGCCATACAAGAACGGTTTTTGCCATCAAAACTACGCAAGGCATCCAGTCACGGTCAGGACTGAAGCGTTCATATTCCTTCATAAGACCGTCGTAGTTGTAAGGCTCCATGTTTACTTCGCCACCGTTAATAGGACCTGCCTTCCAGAACATTTTTTCTTCTTCTGTAAGGGTGTCAATTCCGGCAAGAAGACGGCGCAGCCATTCACCAAGCAAATCTGCCCAGTACTGACGGATGTAGTCCAGCTGACCTTTGAGGCTTTCTGGAGAGAAGACAATTGGCTCACGAAGCATATTAATGAGGTCGTGGTTGAAAGGACCGAATTTTGGCAAATTCTGGAAAGTTTTCTGAATTGTAGCCCAACTTGCTTCATAAAGCTTGTTCTTGGAAAGCTTTTCATCATTGAACATGATTGCAAAAGGCTTAAAAGCAGGGTTTTCATTTGCAAGGTGGAGCATGATAAGCTCTTCCAGAGTCTGTTCCCGATTTGTGCGGGTAAGGCCAGTTCCTTCATCAAGGCAAGTTTTTTCAAGATATTCTTTTGCGCTCAATTTTCCCTGATATACTTCTACAGGAGGGAATTCTTCGCAGAATTCCAGAAGAAGCTTATCAACTTCAGCCTTTGTATACTGAGAATCCAGCTCTGCAAGAACACTTTTAAAAGCGTCTGTCTGCTTGTCCCGGCGGTAGAGCATACAAACATAGTGGAAAATTTCGTCGATAAGTCCCATTGCGTTAAGGGAACCGGCAGAAATTCTTTTATCGTTCTGTCCTCTGGAATCAAAAACCTTATTCAATTTTTCCGCAAAAAGGCGGACTGCTTTTAAATTTGCAAGAATTACATTTCCGCTGGAAGCGTAAAGTCTCTCGTCAAAATTACACAGATCTCGAATCTGTTTGCTTACGTGGAACTCGTTGTAAGAGATTTCCATATTATTTTCCTCCATTGTGAGCATCTGCAATTCCTTTAATTTTTGCAACAAGACTTTCATCTTTTGAAATATCTTCAAGAAGAGCAGGCAATCTATATGTCCAGTTAAATTCCGAAACAGTTCCCGGAATGTTTATTCTTTCATCATCTGAGTTTTCAAGCCAGTATTTTTTCTCCATAGATAGGAAATCCTGGAGAGGGTGAATACAGAAGTCGCTGTTTGCAGTTGCAAGAGCCTTAAGGAAGGCCTCTCCCTTTTCAGGACTATATCCTTCATCAGCAAGGCGGCGCTTTGCATCGTTGTCCCAGCCTTCAATTCCAAAGAACTGAGGATAGGTGCGGACAAATTCCTGAACTCCACCCTTGTCTTCATCCCACCACTGGCGGAGAGTAGAAGAATCGTGTACAGAAGAAGTACAAACCGAAAGCTTTGGAAGGTCATTAAAGAGAACAAAAGGCATTTCCGGCTGAATATTCCATTTTCTGCACCAGCGGTAAACGCGAAGTGAAAGAATTCCGTTTTTATCCATTACGTATGGAAGACAAGGAAGGTTTGCCCCCAGATCTTCACCGCAAGGAATCATATTTACGCTGTTTGTAAGGGCAGAAAGAATTTCGTCAGACTGAGTTTCCCAGAGTTTATTCTGCTGGTTTTCTGCATTTTCAATCTGCTGTTTGAGGCGCCACTGTTCGTCCCCGTTCAAACTCTTCCATGAGGTTGAATCTGAATAAGTCCATACAGGAACAAAATTATCAGGCGTAATCTCGATTAATGCACGGTCATTCCAGTATTTGCTCAAAACACTCTTTACACGACCTTCAGCATCTCCCTGGCAAAGTGAAGACAAATCTGATTCGTAGAAATCTTTATCTCCCTGAACGCTCTTCTTAAAAAGCCAGAGTTCTTCGTTTCCGATTCTGTCGCAGAATTTTTCCAGAATTTTTGTTGCGCTATCGTGATTCCAGGTAATATCTTCAATTGCGCCTGTTGGAACATGAGGCTGAGAAAGCCAGCGGATTTTTCCGTCATCAAAACCGGCTGCGTTCAGGCATCTGCGGGACATTGGAACATAGGGATCTGTGTGTCCAAGAATTGCAGTGGTATCTCTGGTAGGAATTGCCCAGATTCTGAAGAAGCCCAGAATGTGGTCCAGACGGTAAGCTGAATAATACTGTTCGGCAGACTTCAGACGGTCCTTCCACCAGGAATAATCGTGTTCCTTAAGGTAAGCCCAGTTATAGGTCGGGAAGCCCCAGTTCTGTCCGCTTGGATTTTCGTTATCAACAGGAGAACCTGCACGAAGATTCTGGTTAAAAATGCCAGGAAGAGCCCAGGCATCACAGGAATCTTCGTTCATCAGGATAGGCATGTCGCCCTTTAAGAGAATTCCCGCTTTTTTTACAGCGTCGCAGGCCTTTTTGAACTGTTCGGCAGCCCTCATCTGAGTCCAGGCGTAGAAAAGGTTTTCTTTCTGATTGGAAGCCTTTGTCCAGCGGGCTTTTATTTCTTTTTCTGAAACAATCTGGTCTTTTTCGTCCCAGCTTTTCCAGCTTGCCTGCATGTATTTGTATTTTAAAGATTTGTAGACAGCATAGTTTACAATCCATGGATTTTTCTTGATCCATTTTTCAAGTTCTGCGTCTGCAGCTGCGTTTTTTGCGATTTCTGTGGTTTCATAAAGAGCGCGCAAAAGTTCGTCTTTTTTGGTAAGAACTTTTTCGTAATTGTAGCGCACTTTTGCATCGTAAGGATTATCTTTTACGAAAGAGTCGTAATTTTTTGCAAATTTTTTATCTGCTTCGTAAAGTGCCTTGAATTCAGGCAGTTCTTTTAAATCTATATAAATTGGATGAAGAGCAAATGCTGAAAGTCCGCTGTAAGGAGAAGACTGCATTCCTGTATCATTGACCGGTAAAAGCTGAATCAAACCGATTCCTGCTTTTTTACAAAACTTTGCTAAATCCGGAAGTACTGTATACTCACCGATTACCGTATTTTTTTTTGTGCAAACGGCACCCAAAGGAATTGAAATGCCGGTTATTCGTGATGATGCCAATCTGGCTTTATTATCTTTTGTATTACCCATAGGATTTATTATACCACGAGAATTTTAAGATGTGAAATTTTTATTTAGAGAAGAAAAGAAGAATGAATGCAAATTTTTCTTCTTAATTTGTTAAAAAGTCGGCAATTTTTATCTGCGCCTTCTTTTCGCTTTTTTATCTGCCCGCTCTTTCTACTGCCTTTATCCGCCTCTTATTTTTGCACTTTTTTTCAAGGCGTCTGGATAATTTCATTCCCGTGCATTGGGAATAACTACAGATTATATTTTCTATCGTGGGAGAGGAGCACAAAGCTTTATTGAAAGAAAAAAGGAGGGGGAAGTCTCCCCCTGCGCTCCCAAGTCCTCACTCACGGTGGTTTCGACAAGCTCAACCACCGTTCGCTCCGGTCTTTTCCGCTACCCCTTCAAACGGGGGACACCCCCGTAACGCCCCCGTTAAAATTACTTGTAAGGAGGTAAAAAAGGATATGTTTAAACTCTCTATCGCTCAGAAAGCTTTTTCACTAGATTTTCAATGATATTTTGAAATTCTGCAGGAAGAGCCTGATAGTTTTCCAGAAATTCCAGCAGAGGCCCGGTCAGAGTGATATTTCCAGTGTATTCTTCACCAGTCAGAAGGTATTCAATAGAAACTTTTAGGGCACGGGCAATTTTATAGGCATTTGAAACGCTTGGTTCCTGAGGATTCGCCATAAGGTAATTATCGATTGTTCGTTTACTTACGCCTGAACGCTCGCTAAGTTCCTTAGTTGTCAGTCCCTGGTATTCCATTTCGTCCCTTAAGTATTCTTTGAATCCCATAATTAAGAAGAATACCCGTTTTAGCGTAATTAGTGGGATTTTTGACAGTTATTAGAGTATAGGTTATAATATTATTACCTTGATTAGGGTAATTTACTGATCAATTTTACTTTTTTCCGTACATCAAAACTAGTTCATTAAAGCAAATGGAGGCATCTATGAAAAGCAGAAAATATAATTCAACAAAGGAGTCATTTGTAATTTCAATATTTTTTTTAGTACTGATGTTTTTCTGTTCAGGCTTACTTTCTTCCTGCATGGCAACTGTTGAAGCAAACGACAAATCCGAAGTAAAACCAATAGGCCTTTCCATAAAATCCCTGCCACATAAAACTGAATATACTGTTGGTGAAAATTTTTCCTCTGAAGGTCTTTTAATATACGCAAAATACAGCGACAACTCTCAGAAAATGATTAATAACTGGACTTTGGACTTAAAAAATGGAACAACACTGAAAGAAGCAGGAACAATTACAGTAACGATAAGTTATTCTGAAGGAGCTAACGAAGTTACAGAAAAATTTTCTATCGTAATAAAAAAATCAAATTCTTCATCTGAAAATTCTTCGGAAAACAATTCCGGAGACTCTGAAAACACGGATAAGCCTTCAACTGATAATCCAAATAATACCCCTGCGATTTCTCCTTCAGTCACAAAAGCTAAAATTAACCAGTTTTTTTGGGGAACCTGGCAAAGAATGGATAATGGCAATATTTATGTAATAGATGATTTTAAGATTGTCGAATACAAATCCGGAAATTTTTCTTCTGAATATAAAAATGTTACCTCCAATGAAGATAGCTTATCGGTTCAATCCCTGGGGACTTTTCAAAAAAAATCAGCTTCAGTTATACAAATAGGAGCCATTCCTTATTTCAGAAAAGGTGGCGCAAATCTTGAATACACAATGAAACTTGTTGGTTTTGAAGAATCTGTAAGCCGAGCAACAAATTCGATAAAAATTGAAAATTTGAAAATTACGCAAAAATCTGAAAAATACACATCATTTGAAAATGAAACAAAATCTTCAACAGATGGAACTGTAAAACTTATCGCCCCAGTTAAAGGCGACATACAGACTATTTTTGTAAATACCAGTGAAAATTCTTTGATTGTTGTTCCTGACATAGTAATTGAAAATTCAGGAAGTAATATGGGAACAATTCCTCTTTCTTCAGAAGGTCAATATTGTCTTAAAATTACCGGAAAAATCCCAGAAGAAGAAAAAGATGACGGTTATCTTTATGGAAACGACTATAAAACTTACCCGATAACACTCACCATAACAAATATTGGAAATGTAAAAAGTAATCCTTCTACTTGTTCTATAGGAGCTTTTAATTCCGATTCAAAACTTTCGATTACTTCGAGCGACGATACAAATCTCGCAGGCGTAAGTATTTCAACAATGAAGCCAGGTGCTACAAAAACTATAAAATTAAACGTGAAATACGGTTTAATCCAGGATGCCTATATAGATACAGGAATAAACATCACTGTCACAAATGCCGCAACCGGTCAAAAATGGGTGGATTTTGTTCCTCTTAGATTTTATAAAGGTCTTTTACCGATAACAATTGCAGCAAAAAATACTGAACATAACTCAAATTCGGCTCTAAATGGTTTTGCAATATATCCTGACGGGAACAGCCAGTTTTTTACAGTTCCTCATGGCGAAACAAAAACAATCTATGTTCCGTCTTTTGGAAATACAAAACCATACTTACTGGCATTCAGCGGTGCAACAGTAAGCGGTGATTTAAACACCAGTTCAGAAATGTTCTATTCAGTTGCCGTGGGAAGCTCAAGTCCAAAAGAAATAGAAGAAGACTTAGGAAAATATTACAATTACGGAGAAGGAGGCGGAAGTGCTTCAAACCGTAACGACAATGAAGACAAAGCCTATCAAACTGAAAACAATTTTGAAGCCTATCTCGAGGATGAAGATATCGATTATTTCAAAATTTTTGCCAAAAATGGCGAAACAGTACTTCCAAACGGCAATTTTGTTTATTCAATCAGGTACATAAATGAAAAAGGTAAATCCCCTGTATCTGCAGTCATAAATCAGGGAGAAAGTATCTCTGTTTCCCATTTACCTGAACCACCAGCCCCAGAAGGCTACGATTTCTGTGGCTGGTACATTGGAGAGCTTAAAATTGAAACAGGCTATATCCCAAAAAGTAACATAACACTTCATGCAAAATGGACTCCAACAGAGTATAAAATTGCATACAATTTGAACGGTGGCGTTAATACTTCTGAAAATCCTGAAAGTTATACGATTGAGAATTCTGAAATTATTCTTGCAAAACCATCAAAAACCGGATATGAATTTGCCGGCTGGTACTTAAAGGAAGATTTTTCTGGAGAAAAAATTGAAAAAATTGACCGGGGAAGCACAGGAAAAATTACATTGTATGCGAAGTGGTCGCTTACAAACTATTCGATAACATATAATTTAAATGGAGGAAGTTTCGATTCTCCATCTACAAGTAATTTTACTATAGAAAGTGATCAAATCAAATTAGATAGACCAAAACGAAATGGATATACATTTAAAGGCTGGTATTCATCATCAAATTTTTCAGGAAATTCCGTTTCAAGCATCGATAATGGTTCTTATGGCAATAAAACGTTTTGGGCACAGTGGTCACCTACTGTTTATACAATTACATACAATTTAAATGGTGGTACAAACCCATCCGGTAACCCTACAACTTATACGATCGAAAGTAGTGAAATAAAACTATTAGGAGCAAGAAATACAAATTCTGCCTACACCTTTGCCGGTTGGTATACTAATGCTTTATTTGAAGGTAAAGCTTTTACAAAAATTGAATCTGGCTCTTATGGAAACATATCTTTATGGGCTAACTGGTCTACTACAAAATTTACAATTAGTTATGAATTAAATGGTGGAAGAGTAAATGAAACATTAATTACAGAATATGATTATGAAAGTGAAGAAATAATACTTCCAATACCAGAAAAAGACTGTTACATTTTTGATGGCTGGTATTTTTCATCAAATTTCTCTGAAAACCCTGTTTTAAAAATTACGAAAGGTTCTCTTGGAAATAAATCATTATATGCTAAATGGACACCAATCTCTTATCCAATAAGATACGAATTAAATGGTGGAACAAACAGTGATACCAACCCTAATACTTACACAATTGAAAGTTCTGAAATTATTTTGAACAGTCCTTCTAAAACTGGTTACACTTTTGCTGGATGGTATGAAAAATCTGACTTTAGTTCAAATCCTATTCAAAAAATCACTCAAAACTCAACGGGTGAAAAAACATTTTATGCTAAATGGGATATTGTATCATATGAAATTATTTATGAATTAAACGGCGGAGAATTTTCTTCAGATGTAATTAATTCTTATACTATTGAAAGTCCTGATTTTACACTCTGTATTCCTAAAAAAACAGGATATATTTTTAATGGTTGGTATACAACAAGTGATTTTAGAGGAAATCCTGTTATATCTCTTCAATGCAGTTCTATTGGAAAAAAGAAATTTTATGCAAAATGGGAAATTGAAACATATTCGATTAGTTATAATCTGAATGGAGGAAACAACGATTCTTCTAATCCAAATAATTATACTGTTAATACAAATACTATTACACTAAAAAACCCATCTCGAACAGGTTATAGTTTTGCCGGTTGGTTTGAAGATTCTGATTTCAGCACTTCAATTTCACAAATTGTAAAAGGAAGTACAGAAGCGAAATCTTTATATGCAAAATGGTCACCAATCTTATATTCAATTTCATACTATCCAAAAGAAAGCAATAATACTGCAAATCCTATTTATTACACTATAGAAAGCGAAACAATTTATTTAGATTCACCTAGCAAAGAAGGTTATGAATTTGCTGGATGGTTCGACAATAGTAGTTTCTCAGGAAATGCTATAAGCGAAATAAAAAAAGGCTCTTTCGGAAATATAGAACTATTTGCAAGATGGTTTATAGGCGTAAAATATAACACTGAATTAAATATTTTGGATGACTTAGATTTATCCTCTTATACGGAATCATTTGAATTGTTTGTTTCAGGAACAATAGACAATAATATTTTAAAAGCCATAGCTAAAAAAATAGAAACTGTATCAGTACCGGTTATATTAAATTTAAAAACTGCAGTTGGAATAACAGAATATACCTGTAATTCTTCAATACTAATTCCATGCACAAATTTAAAAAGTATTATTTTACCAAGTTGTTTAACTTATATTGGTGATGGAGCCTTTACTAATTGTACCTCTTTAGAAATTATTGAAATTCCCGATTCAGTAACAAAATTAGGCTCTTATACTTTTTATGGATGCACAAATGTTAAAGAATTAAATTTACCTCATTTATTTGAATTTGGACCTCATTGTTTTGATTCTTGTCTAAATAAAGTAATTTATGATGATAAATACCATACTTGGAAAGTATCCAGAACATCGTATGATTCTCCTGTACACATATATTTAAGTTTATTTATTCAATATGATACTTATAAAGATTGGTGGTGGAAGCATTAATTTGTATTTTAAAATGAATTATTCAAGAACTAATGATAGAAAAAAATATAAATGAGGAATTATATGGCAAAAATAAAATGGAATCGTTATTCAATTTCGGAGCATGAATATAAAACTCAAATGGGGTTATATCAATCTGAATCACAATTAGAAAAATGTTTACAAAATTCAGAAAATTATAAACCTAAATATGAAAAAGCATTTGAAATTGCATCAGACATCAGAAAATTTGAAATAGATATGTTTTGGAAACGCGCAGGTTTCTTTTGGGCTTTTATAGTTGCGATTTACACTGCATATTATCATGTATTAACTAAAATTTATATTTCAGGTTCAGAATATTCTCCTTGTTATAAACATGGTGAACTACCTCTTCTTGTTTTATCCGCCCTGGGCTTATTCTTTTGCTTTTCCTGGCTACTTTCAAGTAAAGGTTCAAAACATTGGCAAGAAAATTGGGAAAATCACTTGGATTTACTTGAAGATAAAGTAACAGGACCTTTATATAAAACCTATGAAGCCGGTCAAGCTTATTCTGAATCAAAAATCACAATTGCCGCAGGCTGGCTTGTAACAGCCTGTTCGTTTGGACTCTTGCTATTTGAATTTATAAAACTATTGGAAAAAAGAAATTTATGCACAAATTTTAAATTTCTACTTATTTTGGTCTTTTCTATATTTGTTCTTATTTGCTTATATGCCTATTCAATTATTGTTACTGGTAATACAAGCAATTCCGGCGAAATAAAATTTCAAACAAAAATTTATAAGGATTTTAAAGATGAGCAAATCTGAACAGAAAGAAGTTTTTAAATGGATTCTATTAACATTAGGATTTGTATTAATTTCTTCTACTTTAATTTTATATTTTGGAGAACGATGTATGAAATATTGCTGCGTACTAAAATTTCTTTGTATTTTTATGATAATAGGTTTGATTGCGTGTATTATTGCAATCATGTGTTGCAATCCAGACTCAGAACAGAATTGTGAGCCTTTATGTTTATGTTCTGAAAACATTGTTGTAAACTCGGATAAAGGAATTAGCATAGTTTATAATGAAAAAGAAGCTAAATCAAAAATTTGCTATGCAAAATTCTATAACGAATCAGATTTAGATAAATTGCTAAAACATCTTGATAAAAATGAAAAAATTTATATTTCTAAAAACACAAAACTCGATAAAACTTTTTTTGAAAAAATACGGGAATATAATTATGAAATAATAATTCAAAATAATTCTGCATCTATTGAGATAACAAAGTAAGTTTTATACAAACAAACTGAAGCTCGCTTACCACACAGTAACAGGTGTTCTTCAAATTGACATGAAAAATGGTCGTTTTTTTAGCATTCAAAGTGAAAAATCTAATGATCTTTTCAATTTGCTGTTATCCCATCGTTATAACAACTACTCCTCAATAGCAGATTTACAGAAAAGCATAAACGAAATACCGATTTTTAGAATAAAATTTCTTCCTTGTCAAATACATAAGAAAGCCTTTGGCTATAAATAATAAAAAACGACTGTGCAAAAAAAGCCCTGTTATAAGAAACTCCCCAGCCGCCATAATAATTTTGGAGTTCTGCTGATAATAAAAGAAAAACTTACAGGCGCGGATGTGGAAGGCTTGCCGTAGGCAAGGATTGGCGGGAAAAAGATGCGGATGCGGCTTTTTTCCGCCAAGACCGAGCGTGAGCGGGGCCTGGAAGGTCCGTAGGTGGAGGCCTTGGCCCCCAGAAAAAATTAAAAATGCCAGATTGGGCGGGCTAGTTTGTTTGAGAAAGGCTGAGGGCGGGTGAAATCTGGAAGCCAGCTGGTGTCATCGCTTAGTTCCTGGTAGAAAAGGCAGTCAAAATCAAAGGCCTCGATTAAATCCTGAAGGTCGGAGTCCTCCTGTGAGCTAACCAGGCGGTTTTCTATTACGGAAAGACGCTTCTTTCGATTTTCAAGGCGGGATTTTTCCTCTTCAAAAGGCACTGGCGTATACTGGTTCATCAGTGAAATATAAGCACGGCCGTCGGCATTTTCTTTTAGCCAGCAGAGAACATCGGCGGTTTCTTCAAAATGCCCCGGAAAGAAAAGATGACGGATAATTACCCCCTGCTCCATCTTCTCTTTTTTAGTCCCCTTCTTTACCATAAGGCCTTCAGGATCTGTGTAGTCCGAGGCAGCAGGAATTTTCTTTATGACAGGAGGAAAGTTTTTTATCATCCAGGAAATGGCTTTTTTCGCGCTTTCAGGATAATCGGGAGCGGCAAAAAGCTGTCCTGAAAGAGCGCTGCTCAAAGTCTTTAAATCCGGAAGCCAGATTTTCACATAAGGCTTTAAGAGTTCCAGCATTTCCACGCTTTCGTAGCCACTGGAATTCCAACAGAAAGGAAGAGTACAGCCATTTTCCTGAGCTTCCTTTATAAATTCTGCCAGAGCGGGAATAAAATGGCTTCCGGTTACAAGGTTGATGTTTTCTGCTCCGGCCTGCTGAAGGTCCAGGCAGATTTTTGTAAATTCCTGACTGGAAACTGCCCGGCCCATTCCGTCCTGGGAAATCTGATAGTTCTGACAGAAGGCGCAGCGGAGGGTGCAGCCCGTAAAAAAGATTGTGCCGCTTCCGCCATGAACTGTAATCAAAGGCTCTTCTCCGTAATGGAGGGAAGCGAGGGCTATGCGAACCTGGGAGGATTCGCCGCAAAAACCTGTATGGGCATAGAGATTGCCGGAAGCATTTGTGGAATTTGCATAAGTTTGTGGGCTTTGAGAGGAGTCTTCGCAAAAACCGATATTCTGGGGACCGGCAGGAGAGGCAGCTGTATGGACATTTGCGTCGGCAAATTGTGCAGCCGGGACAATTTTTTCAGGAACAGAAGCCAGCCGGTTTACTCCGCACTTTCTGGGACACTGAGAACATTTTTCAAAATATTGTGAATAAGATAAATCTTTCATTATTTTAATTTTATTCTGGAGAGGGCTGTCATTCAGCTGTCGCTCAAAAGAAAAATTGCCGGAGACTCTTTTCTCTCGCTTAAACTTAAAGTGCGCCCTTGCTTACAACGGTTGCCATCATTGCCTGAAGCTGCTCCAAAGGCAAATCTTCAGCCTCGTAGTTTACAAGTTCGCCCAGCATGTGAAAATCTTCTGTGGTAAGGGCATCTTCAAACTCGTGAGAATCTTCCAGAAAGGAAAGAAGGGCGCAGAGGCGCTCAATATTCTGAGCAGTAGGCTCTTCCTGTGGATTTGCAGAATTGTCGATATATGTGCGCTGCCAGTATTCAGCAAGAGATGAAGGCAAAGAGCCTGGCACTGTGGTCAGTCTTAAAAAAAGAGAAGTTATATCCTGGCAGGCTTTCTGAGAATTGTATTTTCCCTTGTTTTCTGCCCTTGTATGTTTTATGCATCGCTGTACATCAGCATGAAATTTTTCTACTGTAGTCATGGGAATTATTATAGTAAGAAAGTGATGGAAGATAAAGGGTTGATTTTTAGATGTTATCAGCCACTTGAGAAAAGCAGTGTTTTATCTTATTCTATAATATATGAAAATTTTTTCTACCAACCAGGATTTGCAGACGGGACTTTTAAATCGTTTTGTCCGCTATGCAAAAGTCTGGACAGAAAGTTCCAGCGAAAATGCAGACAAGGGAATTATGCCTTCCACAGACAGACAGCTGGATTTTGCAAAAACTATTGCTGAAGAATTAAAGGAAATCGGACTGAAAGAGGTTCAGGTTACTCAGTACGGCTATGTATACGCTTATCTGGAAGCTTCCAAAGGTTTTGAAGACGTTCCTCCTTTCTGCCTTCTTTCTCACATGGATACAGTTGAAGAAGTAAGCGGAAAAGATGTAAAGCCGGTCATTCATCCTGCCTACGACGGAGCAAAAATCGACCTTCAGTGCGGAGTTACCCTGGATATTGAAGAAGATGCATATCTGGCTCTGGCAGCCCAGCGCCGGGACACTATAATCACAGGTGACGGAACAACCCTTCTGGGAGCAGACGACAAAGCAGGACTTGCAGAAATCGTTTCCAGTCTTGAATACCTTGCCGAAAATCCTGATATCAAACACGGAACTATCGAGGTGATTTTTTCACCAGATGAAGAAACAGGCCACGGAATGGATAAAGTTCCTCTGGAACTCTTAAAATCTAAATTTGCCTACACTGTAGATGGCGGTCATCTGGGCCAGCTTGAAACAGAATGCTTTAATGCCTACGGTGCAGAGGTTACTTTCTGGGGAAAATCCACCCACACAGGAGATGCCAGAAAAGAAGGAATGGTAAATGCCGCCTGTACAGCAGCCGCTTTTGTTCAGAGCCTCCCAATCGCAGAAAGACCAGAGACAACTGACGGCCTTCAGGGCTTTTTTGCCGTAATGGAAATTTCCGGCACCATCGAAAAAGCTTCTGTAGCACTTCTTTTAAGGGATTTTACAGAAAGCGGCATGAAGGAAAGAATCGAAAAAATAAATCATCTAGCCCTTGCCAGTGCAGAATCCTTTGGCGCCCGGGTTGAAGTAAACTTTAAGGCCCAGTACAAGAATATGAAAGAAGGTCTGGATAAAAATCCTCAGGTTGTGGAATATCTTGAAAACGCCTACAGGGATGCTGATGTAAACCCTTTCTACACTCCAATCAGAGGCGGAACTGACGGTTCAAGGCTGACTGAAATGGGCATTCCAACGCCAAATATTTTTACGGGAGGACACAACTTTCATTCCCGCTACGAATGGGCGTCCCTTTCCCAGATGAGCGCCGCCTGCGACGTTCTTATTTCTCTGGCCCAGGCCGTTACTGAAGAGATATAGATAGCGCAACTTTCGAGTTTGCTAACATAATACAAAACAGGCGTAAGCGGGGTTCATGTTTTGAAGGCACGACAAAGCGGAGCAAATGACAATGCTTGCATTGGCACTTGTGGAGCGACTCGTGACTACCCGTTAGGAAAAACATTCAGCCACCGCGAAGCGGTACTGCCGTTTTTCAAACAGGGTTCCCGCTGAGAGCCTGTTTTGAAGTTAAAATTATAAAACTCAAAAATTGAGATATTAGAGGTAAAAATAAATGTACGAATACTTAATTGAAGGCGGATTTCCAATCAAGGGAACAATCAGAGCCAGCGGAAACAAAAACGCAGCCCTTCCCTGCATTGCAGCAACCCTTCTTACTGAAGAACCTGTAATTTTAAACAATATACCGGAAATTGAAGATACAGCCGTTATGCTGAACATTCTTCAGTCTCTTGGAGCAAAAGCTACAAATATAGGTGATCACAGCTGGAAAATCGAAGCAAAAAATGTTGAATCAATTTGCATTCCGGCAGAACTTTCAAAAAAAATCCGTGCTTCCATTTTGTTTGCAGGACCAATGGTTGCCCGATGCAATAAAGCAGAAATGCTGCCCCCTGGAGGTGACGTAATAGGCCGCCGCCGTCTGGACACTCATTTTCTGGCCCTGGAGCAACTGGGCGCCCGTGTGGAAATAAGCGACCATTTTACCTTTACGGCAAACAAGCTGATTGGAACGGACATCTTCCTGGATGAATGTTCCGTTACGGCAACAGAAAATGCCCTGATGGCGGCGGTTCTGGCAGAAGGCGAAACCATAATCACCAATGCCGCAAGCGAACCTCACATTCAGGATTTGTGCAACATGCTGGTAGGAATGGGTGCCCACATTTCCGGAATCGGAAGCAATATCTTAAAAATCAACGGCGTAAAAAAACTGCACTCAACTGAGTTTACAATCGGACCGGATTACATGGAAATCGGTTCCTTTATCGGGCTTGCGGCAGTTACAAAGGGAAGCATTACCATCGAAGGTGTCCGCAACCTTGATTTACGACCACTTAGAACCGGTTTTGCAAAGCTTGGAATCACCTGGACCGTAAAGGACGATTCCCTGACGGTTTCCCAGGTACAGGAATTAAAGACCAATGCAGATGTAGGAACAAAAATTCCAAAAATCGACGACTCTCCGTGGCCGGGATTCCCGCCGGATTTGACCTCTATCATGACGGTGGTTGCAACTCAGGTTGAAGGAACCGTCCTGATTTTTGAAAAGATGTTCGAATCCCGAATGTTCTTTGTTGATAAGCTTATCAGCATGGGAGCCCAGATTACCCTCTGCGACCCGCACCGGGCCGTTGTTTCGGGACCGTCAATTCTCCACGGAGACCATCTGGTTTCGCCGGATGTACGCGCCGGAATGGCCATGGTAATCGCAGCAATGATTGCCCACGGAGAAAGCCGTATCAGCAATGTATACCAGATTGAACGGGGCTACGAACACCTGGTTGAGCGCCTTACTTCACTGGGTGCCCACATCTCCAAGATTGAGGTGGACTAGGCGACCGGACAACCGGCCAGGCAGAACCACCGGCAAAGTCTGTAATTGAAAAAAGGCTGTTTTTCTACTAGAATAGCCGTAATTATAATGAAGAAAAGCGGGGCGCTGCGGGGCGGCGATTGAGCCCTGCACGGGGGATAGCGTAAAAATGGCTGATTGAGCCTTGCGAAAGCAGCCGTTTTGGAGCGCAAGGGGGTTGTCCCCCTTCCTAATTTATTTTTCTGGAGCGCAATATGTCATTAAAATTGTACAACACCATGGGTCACAAAATGGAAGAATTCAAGCCGATTCGCGAAGGTTTTGCGGGTTTTTACGGCTGCGGACCTACGGTTTACAATTATGCGCACATCGGAAACCTGCGTGCCTACGTTTTTCTGGACACCCTTGACCGAACCCTGAATTTTCTTGGCTACGACATCAAGCATGTAATGAATATCACCGACGTTGGACACCTTACCGGGGACAACGATGACGGTGAAGACAAAATGGTAAAAACGGCGGAGGAACGCCACCAGTCGGTTCTGGAAATTGCACAGTTCTACACTGATGCTTTCATGAAGGACATCGACGCCCTGAATATCCGCCACCCGGATGTAATCTGTAAGGCAACCGAGCACATTCCGGAAATGATTGAACTTATCAAACAGATTGAAGCCAACGGACACACCTACATGGCTGGCGGAAACCTGTATTTTGATATTTCCACCTACCCGGACTACGGAAAGCTTGCAAACCTGAATCTGGACGAGCTGAAGGAAGGTGCCGGAAAACGAAAGGAAGTCGTAATCGACGGAAACAAGCGGAACCCGGGAGACTTTGTTCTCTGGTTCACAAAATCCAAGTTTGAAAATCAGGCTATGACCTGGGACAGCCCGTGGGGCCGCGGTTACCCTGGCTGGCACATCGAATGCTCTGCCATGAGCATGAAATACCTTGGAAAACACTTTGACATTCATACCGGCGGAATTGACCACGTGCCGGTTCACCATACAAACGAAATTGCACAGAGCGAAGGAAGCTTTGACGAAGCGGAACGGGCTAAGGGACCTTGGGTAAACTACTGGCTTCACAACGAATTTTTAATTCTGGAAGGCGGAAAGATGAGTAAGTCCAAAGGACACTTTATTACGCTGCAGACTCCCCTCCCGCCGGAAAAAGGCTTCAGCCTCAAGGACAAGGGCTTTGAGCCGCTGGATTACCGCTTCTTCCTTATCAGCGGTCACTACAGAAAGCAGCTGGTTTTCAGCCTGGAAGCACTTGAATCGGCAAAAAACGGCCGCGCTTCCCTGCTTCAGAAAATTGCAAAAATCGCTTCAAAGGGCGGCATAGACTTGTCTGCCAGAAAAGCAAAAGCCTTCAAAAAAGGCGAAGCTGATAACCGTTCCGGACTTTCAGAAAAAGCCTGCGGCTACCTGGATACATTCAAGGGAGGTCTTGAAAACGACCTTCTTACCCCGGTTGCCATGAGCGCCCTGAATAAAGTAATCAAAGACGGTTCCCTTGAACCAAAAGAAGCTCTTGATTTAATCGAAAGAATGGACAGCGTTCTGGGCTTAAAGCTGCTTGAAACCGCAGGCGTCCTTCAGAAGAAAGCGGAAGAAGAAGCGAAGGCTTTGATGCCTGACCACTCAGGAGATCCGGAAGCCGCTGAAATCGATGCACTGGTTGCAGAAAGAACGGCTGCAAAAAAGAACAAAGATTTCGCCCGGGCAGACCAGATCCGCGACGAACTTACAAAGCGCGGAATCACCATAATAGATACTCCCCAGGGCCCAACCTGGAAGAGGAACTAACTGGAATTAAAAGGAATCAGGCGAATATTGAATTTGCTAATATAACTTCAAAACGGGCTGATTATTTGTAACTATATAAAAGGAGCGTTGTTATAGAAATATGGAAAGTCAGACAGAGCAACTCAGACAATTAAATGCGGCGAACACTGCTGACTTTAACCTTATTTACAGGGAAACGATGCAGATGCTTTACAAAATTTCTTATCGTATTGTCGGCGATGAGGAAGCAGCTGAAGATCTTTCCCACGACTCTTTGATAAAAGCAAACGAGAAGCAGCTGGTTTTCCCTTCAATGAATGATGCGAAATTCTGGCTGATCCGCGTAGTTAAAAACGCTTCCCTGAACTATGTAAAACGCAAGGCAAGGGAGAAAAAGGCATACGAAAAGGCCTTATACGAGGATTTTAGAAGCGTACCATCCGGAGAAACCGAGCTTCTTGCAAAGGAGTCAATTAAGCTTACGCAGTCGGCTTTAGACAAGCTGCCTCCAAAGCTGAAGGAAGCCGTTGTTCTTGCTGAATACGGTGACATGAACTATAAAGAGATTGGTAAGGTGCTTGGAATTTCTGAAGGAAACGTAAAAGTCCGGATTTTTAGAGCACGCAAGCTGTTAGAAACTATTTTAGGAGCTGAAAATGTATTCTTGCCCGAGTGATGACATCCATTCAATTTACATTGACAACGAACTTCCTCTATCATACGTAAAAGAGTATGAGGCGCATCTTCAGGTTTGCCCGGAATGTGCGGCAAAGGCTGAACGCATTAAGAAAATGCATCAGTTGTTTCAGGATGACAAGGCTTCTATCGAAAAGAATACAACAGACGGTGCTTTCCTGGACCAGAGTTATATGCGCCTTATGACAAAAATGCACTACGCAAAAAACACAAAGAAAGTTCAGAAGGTTCCGGTTTCTTCAGTAGTTACAGGAATTGCGGCAGCCGCAGCGGTTTTTGTTGCAGTAATTATTCCGGTTCGGCTTTCTTCCTCAGGCACTGCTTCTCCAAAATCAAATGTAGTTGCCAGCGTAGTTCCTGTTGAGCGTCCGCAGGCAGCATCATTTTCTAACAAAAATATTGTATTTAATGGAAATATAAACGATAATCTAACACATACAGTTAGTACAGGCACGTTAAAAAATACGTCGCTTGCTGATGTTGATGTGTTCCGCCCGGAGTTTCAGGATTCAACAAACGGACTTTCAATTAAGTTTTCCGTTCCTGGTCTTGAAGCGGAAAGCTCTCAAATCATGGAAGTGAAGCTGCCTGTAAATACAATTACAGGTCTTTTGCCGTGAACAAAACATCGTCTTCAAATTATCTTCTCAGAAAATCACCCTTAATTCGCACCTTGTGCTGGGTGATTTTTGTCGTTATTTTCATCACAGTTTCGTTAATCTTCAGAATAAAGAGCAAAAATCCCCCGGAAATTACAGGAATGAACCCGAACAAAGGTTCCCCGGGAGACCTTGTCATCATAACGGGAAAAAACTTCGGCCACATAAAAGATACCAGCTATGTTGAATTCGGCGGAAGCCGTCTTACCTCAAGCTCCTACACCTCATGGAAGGACGACGAAATAAAGGTGATTCTTCCGGCAAACTTTCAGGAAGGACTTGTGGTTGTGGGCGTAAAAAACCTGCGCTCCAAACCGGAATTTTTCGCAAATGTAAACGCGGTTCCCCTTCAGGTGGCAGAGAACGCAAAATTAACCGTTCCGATTATCACCGGTGTAACTCCGGAAAAATTATATCCCGGAGAGCTCATTACAATCTACGGAAGCAACTTTGGCGCTTTCCGAAACGATTCCCTGGTGTATTTTTCTGCGGACAGAGAGGCCGTTAAAAAGGAAGAAGGGGATCTTTCTGACAATTTTGAATATGTTGCCGCTGACGCAAACAATTATGACTACGAATCCTGGTCTGAATCTGAAATCCATGTCCGTGTTCCGGACGGAGCTTCCGGCTCAAAAATGTATATTCAGACGGCAAAAGGCAAATCTGCAAACCGAACCGTAAAGATTGAACGAAAAGCGGGAACAAAATCCCTGATTTCGCCAAAAACCTACGTTATTCAGCTTTCCAGCGATGTAGAAAATTATTCCGGCGACAAGGATTCCTCAATAATTTTAAGGGTACCGCGGCCTGCTGTAAGCGCCTATCAGCCTTCAAGCCAGCTGGTAGAAGCAAATCCGGAGCCGATTATTTCCGATTTCCAGCACACAATCATTCACCAGATGCAGAACATACCGGTTCAGGGAGGCAGAAACTCCACCGTATACGCAGGAAAAAAGCGCTTTCTGCAAAATTTTGCAATCACTGTGTACGAAACCCGCTCTAAGGTGGTGGCAGCGAACCTTGAAAGCTCAAAAAACATAAGTCAGACTCTTTATTCCACCTGTACTGCCAGCGACCAGATTGTTCCGGCAGGAAATGAGGAAATCAAAAAGCTTCTGAATAAAATTCTTTCTGAAGAAGCAAAAAAACGCAAGGACGGAAAACGGGAAACCAACCCATACAACATTTCCCTTTTGTGCTACAACTACATGATTACAACCTACCGTATTCTTCCGGGAATGCGCTCTGAAAATTCATCGCCTCTGGACATGCTGGATTCAAAAAAAGGCGACGCCTACGACTTTACCATGATTTACGCCGCCCTTCTTCGTTCTGCAGGCATTCCGTGCCTTCCAATCAGCGGAGTTCTGGTAAATCCTGACCTGCGCACAAAGACCCACTGGTGGACGGAAATCTATTTTTCCGGCTTCGGCTGGTTCCCGGTTGACGTTGCCCTGGGTGCAGGCCTTCCATACCAGAGCTGGCTCAAGGACATAGTTCCTTCAATTTTCTACTTTGGAAATCTGGACTCGCAGCATATTATGATAAGCCGCGGCTGGAATGAAATAAAACCGAGTGCTTCGGAAAACAGAACTGTTTCCCGCCCAAGAAGCTACGCACTTCAGTCAATCTGGGAAGAAGCCTCGGGAAAAACAATTAAATACAGCTCCTACTGGGCAGACCCTGTCGTAGTAGGAGTATACTAGAATGAATGCCTTGATTATAAATCAGGACTTTCATTCTTTATTTTGGAGGATATTATGACTAAAGTTCTTTCTGTAGGCGGTTCAATTGTTGTACCGGAAAAACCTGACACAGAATTCCTTTCTGCTTTTATTTCGATGGTAAAGGAATGGCTTAGCGAAGACGAAAGCCGAAAGCTCATCCTTGTAGTTGGAGGAGGAGCACCTGCCCGCGTATACCAGAATGCATACGCTGAAGTTTCCAAGAATATCGGAAGCGATTCTGCCAGCGATGCAGCCGACTGGATTGGAATTATGGCAACCCGCCTGAACGCTCAGCTTGTAAAAGCAGCCTTTGGAAGCCTCTGCCAGAACGATGTAGTTTACGACCCGACTGCACCAATCGAATTCAAGGGAAGAGTCCTTCTTGCTGCAGGCTGGCACCCTGGATTTTCAACAGACAACGACGCCGTTCTTCTTGCTGAAAAACACGGAGCAAAAACAGTTGTAAATCTTTCAAACATCGAAAAGGTTTACACCGACGACCCGAGAAAAAATCAGGATGCAAAACCAATCGACCAGATTTCCTGGAAAGATTTCAGAAAAATGGTTGGAGACGAATGGGTTCCTGGAAAAAACTGTCCTTTCGACCCGATTGCTTCTAAAAAAGCCGACGAATGCGGCATGACAGTAATCTGCGCCGGCGGAAAAAACATCGAAAACATCAGAAAAATCCTGAACGACGCAGACTTTATCGGAACAAAGATTGGCTGCTAGCAAGACTGGCTAAATATTACCAACTTCGAGTTTGCAAATATAATACAAAATTGGCGGGAGGTGTTCCCGCTGAAAGCAAACTTTTGTAAAATGCGGCTTATTTTGCAATTTCCACGCGGTTTTTACCCTTGGTTTTTGCAATATAGGCCGCTGCATCTGCCGCCTGGAACCACTGCTTTGAGTTCCAGCCCGGCTGGTAAACCGCAATACCAAGACTCATGGTACAAAACTTTCCTGTCTTCATAAAATCAAACTGAAAATTTGAAAAATCATTTCTGAGCTTTTCAACGGCTGCCACGGCTTCATCAAAAGGTCTGTCATTAAAAATCATTACAAACTCGTCGCCGCCATATCTGAAACCAAGCTTTGCCTTTCCGAGGGAAGATGAAATCATTTCGCCAAGAGTGATTAAAACCGCATCGCCGCCGGAATGACCGTAGGTGTCATTAATTTCCTTAAAGTTATCCAGATCCAGAAGAACCTGAACCAGAGGAAATTCGCTTTTCCGGGAACCGTGAATAAGTCTTTCTATTGCATTTGCATAGGCAGTTCTGTTGTAAAGACGGGTAAGAGGCTCCAGACGAAGTTCTTTATTCAGTTTTTTGTGCTTAACATAACTCTTAAAAATCGTAAATACCAGTTCCCGCTGCAATTTACACAGATTGTAGGAAAGAATGAATACAATCACATCCAGGAAAAAAATCATGGTAATAATTACCAGACTGAAAACCAGAGTATACTGTGAAAAATTCATAAACCATACTACGGAAGAAACCGTGATGGTAAAAAGCGAAAATGTAAAGTAGATTTTCAGGAGTTTTTTATCAAATAAAAGGGCACTTAAAATCAGGGAAGTGCACGGAAAACAAAGGGCCGGCAGAAAACGACAGTAGAAAAGAGCGATTACTATCGTCTGGAAAAAATACAGCCACACAAGAAGCTTAATCTTTGCTTCCGGAGACATGGAAGACCGTTTGGTAAAAATGGTTGCAACAACCAGGGAAATAAAGTGTATGCTTAAAGGTATGATGCTTTCAAAAATGATATAAAAGTTGAAGCGGGAATGGGGAATCTCACCGGAAGTAAAAAAATAATTCGAAATACAGATATTCATAATGACCGCAGTGACAAAAAATGCCCAGCAGGCTGGCAGCAACTTTTTCTGCCATCGGGTGTAATATCCGTTCTTATACTCCGTAAAATCCATAATTCCTCAGAACCCTTTAAGGATAACTAGATAATTATACACCCTATTAAAAAAAATGCGAACGATTTTTTGGCTTCATATGGTGCAAATGACAAGTTTGCTAATATTAATTAAAAATTGGCGTAAGCGGGGTTCCTGTTTGAAAAAACATTCAGCCACCGCGAAGCGGTACTGCCGTTTTTTCAAACAGGGTTCCCGCTGAAAGCCAATTTTGAAGTAGTAATTATAAAACTCGTAATTTTCACCCCCATTGCAAAAGCTTTGAAAATAATGTAAATTCTTGGCAGACTTTACGTTTGTGATGAACCCGCCAGATTCCACGGAACGGCATTACTGATGACGCTACGGCGCTTCACGTACCTACATTAACAAGTAATTTACTACAAGGCCGAAAGCACGCACTTTGCATTCTGCATTTCTCCTCAAAGCGGTTTTCGTCCTGCAAAATCCAAATTATTTTAATTTTCTCAGAGGCACTTATGAATAAGTATGTTAAGCGTTATTGCGTAGACGCAATGGGCGGTATGGCACAGGGATTGTTCGCTTCACTTTTAGTAGGAACAATCATTAAAACTCTCGGACAGCAGCTTCTGCGTCTTGGAGTAAACCCGGTTTTCCAGTTCCTGGTAAATGCAGGAACCTTCTGCTCTGAAGCACACGTAGTTGGTGCTGCCATGGCAATCGGTATCGGTTTTGCAATGCAGGTAAACGGACTTGTACTCTTCAGTCTTGTTACCGTTGGTGCTACCGCAAATGTTTTAGGTGGAGCCGGCGGACCACTAGCAGTTCTTATCATTGCAATCCTTGCAGCTGAAATGGGAAGCCTTGTAAGCAAAAAAACAAAGGTTGATATTCTTGTAACTCCACTCGTAACAATTTTAAGCGGCGTTCTTATAAGCGTTCTCTGCGCAAAATACATCGGTATTGCCGCAAACTGGGTTGGAAAACTCATCATGCTCACAACAGAGCTTCATCCGTTTGTAATGGGAATCATCGTTAGCGTTGTAGTTGGCGTTGCCCTCACCCTGCCGATTTCTTCTGCCGCTATCTGCGCTGCCCTTGGACTTACAGGCCTTGCAGGTGGAGCCGCTGTTGCAGGCTGCTGCGCACAGATGGTTGGTTTTGCAATTATGAGCTTTAAGGAAAACCGCTGGGGCGGACTTGTAAGCCAGGGACTTGGAACAAGTATGCTTCAGATGCCGAACATCGTAAAGAACCCGAAAATCTGGATTGCCCCTACACTGGCCAGCGCAATCACAGGACCCATTTCTACATGTATTTTCAAATTGCAGATGAACGGAGCTGCCGTTTCAAGCGGAATGGGAACCTGCGGATTTGTAGGACAGATTGGAATTATTACCGGATGGTTCAGTCCAAGCGAACAGGCAGTAAACTGGGCAATCCACAAGGCAGAAAAGGCTGCGGCTCTTGCTGAAAACGCTGAAGAAGCACTGCTTGAAGTTCAGAACATCACTCAGGAAACTCTGGCAATCACACCAGGCTTTAAGGAATGGTTCGGACTTCTGATGGTCTGCTTTATTTTGCCTGGCGTTCTTTCCTGGGCATTCGGTCTGGCAGAAAGAAAACTCGGCTGGATTCAGGAAAACGACCTTCTCCTTCCGGAGTAATATTTTGAGGGGGGAAGCCTCCCCCCTGGGCTCGGTCACTTTCGAGCCCTCGCCACACCCCCTTCTCCTAGGGCGCCGCCCTAAAACCCACAAACAGTAATTAGAGCAAAACTTGAGTTTGCTAATGATAATTTTTGTCTAATTAAAAACGCTGGTCTTTATCAGCCGTATTTTGTGGGCCCTGCTTACCGAAATCAGCTTCACTTCTTCTATTTCACTCTCCGACTCAACTGAAAGCTTTACAATAGAATCCGTTTCCTGCTTTATAATGCTCAGGGGTTTTCCAAGAAAGTAGTTTATTTTTGAACTGTCACTTTCATCGCTCATGGCAATTTCCACAGAATCTCCCTGAGAAATGGCGTTTTCAAGAAGGCGAACCTTACCGGCGTAGTTCATGCCGTCCGCTTCAAGAATTTCCAGACGCACAGAATCCGCCCTAAGCTGCTCCTCCGAAAGAATAATTCCCTTCTGAATGCGAAGAGAGAGCATATCCTGAACCTGCTTTGAAAACTGCTTTTCCTTCAGAAGCGCCATAAGTTCAAGTTTAGATTTTTCGCCCTCTTTCGAAAGTTCCGACAGAGATTTCTGCTCTTCAACAAAGGACATTCCTTCCATTTCTGCAAGCTGCGGATACTGAGGAACCTCCGCCTTGTTCTCCGCCTGACGGATATTCCCCATAAATTCCAGATTGCTGGATCCCATAAACTCAGAAATATCGCTTTCCAGAGGCAGATTCAAAAGATAGATTCCTTCAGCAAGCTTTAACTGGATGTATTTTGCAATATTCGGATTTTTTTCCAGAACCCGAGCCGTTTTTTCTTCCACCTTGAGCACATAGCCCTTGTAGAGCATCGCAGAGGAATAGGTTTTGAACCATTCCTCCACATTCATCTTAAGATTTTGCGGAAGCTCATAGGCCGTATACTGTTCCAGGAGCTCAAAAATCTTTTCCGGAGTATAATTCAAATCAAAGGAACGGCTGGAAGATTTTCTGTTCACATCAAACTCGGTTACCGTGCTGCACTTTGTAACTTCCATAAAAACCGAAAGGGGAAGCAGCTCTGCAAAAGTAAAGCCAGGCATCACGGTAACATTTGTACCGGCGTTGATATTGATAAGACCCTTTTTTGGAACTCCGCCAAAGGAAGAACCGGAGGCACCTGGTGCACCAGAAGCAATTCCCGGCGCACCGCCATTTTTTTCCTTCAAAAGGCTTTCAGAGAAAACCGGAGACGGAACATAGACTTCTTCCCCATTTTCGTCTTTTCCAGTCACCACAAAAAGCTTTAGTGTTATGGCGCTTTCCACCATCATTTCCAGAAGATGGCCGCCTTCATATTTTGCCTCAAAAGAAGACTTTTCTTCCTGGGCACCGATTTCCGTGAACACAACACTTCGTCTTTCACTCAGCGCCTTTGAAAAGCTTGAAGTACGCTGATTTTCCCTGTAGCGCTTTGAATTTTCAAGAATAAAAGCCGCCGCACAAAGAGAATGCTTTGTAAATCCCTCTGCCGGAACCGTCGCAATCAAGTCCAGAAGGAGCTGGGCGTGAAGGCGCATGCCGGTTCGACCAAGATGGAGAGCGCCGGCGGTTGCAAGATAGGCATACTGCCAGGTTTCCGGTAGCAGGGCAAATTTTTCAAGATGAGGAATATCAAGATTCACCGATTTTTCTTTGACCCGGGAAATCCCAAGATTTACAAAGGCATTCAGCAAAAGCTCAAAAACCTTTTTATCTATGGAAAAAATCGATTCAAGACGGTCCGTATCCTTCTTCTTCAGGTTCATTCCGGTTTTTATCATTTCCGGATTCGAACTGATATAGGAAACAAAGGCAGCCAGAAACAGAGGAGAAAGCAGCTGTTCGCTTTCAAAAGTACGCTCCACGCAGACTGCCGGAGGAATAAGACAGTTCAAGCCCAGGTAGGGCTGAATTGCCTGCTCCAGAAGAGGATTCATCGCAATCACCTTAGAATTCGTCTCCGGATCGGTGTATGAAAAAATAAGAAGGCGCTCGGTCAGATTCAGAAGCTCAGCATAAATGGCAGAAAGGGTATATTCCGAACGGAAAAAGTTCAGGATTTTTGCCTGATCAGCCCGGTGAATCAAGGAAACAAGAGAAAGCACCTTAAGATCAAATTCCGAAAGATAGGAAATAATCCGATTCTGGTTCTGCTCCTTTCTGAAAATCGTACTTAATTTTTCTATTAAATTAGGTTTATTGTACGGAGTCTGAATTGCACCCAGATATGTGCGCATAATTTCAAAAAAGCGCTCGTCCGGCATAAGGGTAAGACTTTCCCGCCAGAGAAGAATCTTCTGCACTTTTTCGTCATTTTTTCTTCCTATAGTTTCCATAAAATAAACCTCCTCGTAGTTCAATATAGCAAAATGTTGAGTTTTATAAAAATAAAATTAAAATTGGCTACCGGTCGCGATCTGCGGGTCAAAACCGCGTGCTAGCACGCTAAACGCTGTTTGTGGCAAAGGAACTCATAAAATGCCGCTTGCGCGGCAGCCACAAACAGAGTTTTTTTGCCCGCATTTCGCTACCCTCCCGCCAATTTTAATCTTTTCTTGAAAACTCTACCTTTTTCTCACAAAATGTCGCTGCCGCATCCGTCGGGCAGGGCTTCTGTCTCCAGAATCTCGTTCAAGTCTGACGATTCGGTGTAGCGCAGGATGCGGTAGGAATAGCCCTGCTCTGCAAGGAATTTCTGGCGGTTGGAGCCGAAATCCTCTTCCACAGTATTCCGGGTAATCAGCGTGAAGAAGCGGGACATTCTTTCCTTTGGACGAAGAATTCGTCCCAGGCGCTGAGCCTCTTCCTGCCGGCTTCCAAAGGTTCCGGAAACCTGAATTGCAATAGAGGCATCCGGAAGGTCGATGGCAAAGTTTGCAACCTTGGAAACCACCAGAACGTGAATATTTCCCGCCCTGAAATCGCTGTAGATTTTATCCCGCTCGGCATTTGGCGTTTTTCCCGTGATAATCGGCACATTAAGCCGCTTTGAAATCTCTTCCAGCTGGCTGATGTACTGCCCGATCACAAGTATTTTATCTTCCGGGAACATTTTTATAATGCTCTCGGCAATTTCAAGTTTTTCCGGATTTTCGCTGGCAATTCTGTGTTTAGTTCGTGCCGGAGAAACCGCATAGTCCACTTCCTGGGCTTCCGGAAGGTCAAGGCGGATTTCCACACATTCAGCGGTGGCAATCCAGCCGGTTTTCTCAAGCTCCTTCCAGGGAACATCGTAGCGTTTAGGTCCCACAAGACTGAAGACATAGCCCTCGCAGCCGTCTTCCCGGACTAAGGTTGCGGTAAGGCCAACCCGGCGCACCGCCTGAAGCTCGGCAACAACCCGGAAAACCGGCGCCGGCAGCATGTGAACCTCGTCGTAAATGATAAGTCCCCATTTTCGCTCACGGAAAATAGAGAAATGGGGATATGGGCCGTCCTTTTCTGGTCGCCAGGTCAATACCTGATAGGTTGCAACCGTAACCTGCTTGATTTCCTTGTTTTCACCAGTGTACTCGGCAATCTGGTCCGGCTCAAGATTAGTCTTATCCAGCAATTCGCCGATCCACTGATGAACGGCGGAAATATTTGTAGTAATAATCAGGGTGCTGGTCTTCAAAAGATCCATCACCGTCATTCCAACAATGGTTTTTCCCGCCCCGCAAGGAAGCACAATGGTTCCAAAACCCGTACCCGGGCCTTTATTTCCAACCAGTGCCTGTGCGGCAGACCGCTGATATTCACGGATATTAAAAGGAGCGCCGTTTTTTGTCTCGGCACGCAGGCTGAAGTCCAGGGGCTCTCCGTCTTCCAGCTGAATTTCATCCTTTACCGGCCAGAGGGACTTGAGGAGAACCTGTTTTACGGTTCCGCGGTCGGTAAGCTTTAGGGAGAAACAGTATTTTTTTTCATCTTCAGAAAGCTGAATTTTTTGAACAGCGGTTCCATCAGCATTCTGTGCAGCCACCGCACCTTCATCATAGGTACAGGGAGTCAAAAGTTTTTTTGCAGCCGGATTTGCCGCAATCTCAAGGAAGACCTGACGGTAAGCCGTTACAAGATAGAGATATTGTTCTTCTATATATTTAGCGGGAGCGGCTTTTGTGGAGCCGGCCTTTTCCGCAGCACAAGCTTCCGCTGTTTCCGCAGGCTTCCCAGTTCCAGCCGCATCCGCTGCTTCTTCCGATGGCTTAAGGGGAACCATCACCTTTACGCCGGGAATAAGGCGCAGCTTTCCAAAGCGGCCGGCAGTTTCCGTAATCCACATTACAACCGACTGAGGCACATCGTAGCGCGCATATTTTTTTAAGACCGCAACTGCATCCTCCGGGGTAAAGCCCGCACTGGTAGCATTCCACAGGGAAAGAGGAGTTAGGCGGTAGGTGTGCAGATGCTCCGGCGAACGCTCCAGCTCCGCAAAAGGGATCAGGTCGTTCCGACATTCCGCAGCTAAAGGCGCATGTACATCAAGCAAAAGAGTTCTGTCACTCTGAACAATCAATGGATTATCAAACTGCATAGCAGAATATTTTAACTTATAGCAGATAAAATCACAATAAGAGCGGGCATTTTTTTTCACCAATATCAGCGCTTGCGAACATCGTTCTTCACCAATATACAAACTCTGCTCTGTATGTTAAAATTATAACAGAGGTTTAATATGAAAAAGATTTCCAGACTCCATTCAGGTTCTTTTTTTAAGGCGTTTAGTGCCGCACTTTGCACGCTTTTTTTAATTTCATGCGCAGTCAGTACTGCCACAACAGATGAAGGCCCTTCCGGTACTGAACAATCCGGAGGATCGGGCGGTTCGGGAACCCAGACGAATTCTGATGACTCGGACAAGAAAACGGATGTGGCAACCCTGAATCCGGAACCGTATACTTCAAGGTCAGAAAATCTTGATTTCATCTTCAATCCTGATGTACTTGGGGAAACTACAATTACAATCAGCCGGAAAGAATGGCAGAAAATGCTGTTTTTTTATGACAAGAACAAGGACTACGAACAGTATGTAACTGCACAAAAATACAACTTTACAAAAGGCTCAAACACATGGGAACTGAACAATGTGGGAATCCGCGTCCGGGGAAACACAAGCCGTAAAGATGCTCGTCCGCAGAAAAGCGGTTTTGAGGGCTACCAGAACAATTATGTTCAGTGCCATTTCAAAGTCGATTTTGAAGAGTTCCTTGAAGACGGTCAGGGACAGAAAATCGCAGGCAGCATGAAAAGTGTTATGCTAAAGCACTTCAAAGGCGACCCGACCTACACCCGTGAAGTTTACGGCTACAACCTTTTCCGCCAGAACGGCATCTGGATAGCACCTCGTGCCGCATTCACAAAGCTTACCATTAAAATAGTAGATTCTGATTCAAAAGTGGAAACCGTAAATTACGGCGTTTACGCAATGATTGAATCCATCGACAAGCAGTTCCTTAAAGCTCGAAAAGCAAAGGCTGGCGGAAAAGCTGGAGAATGCCTTGAATCCGACGACGGAAACCTGTGGAAATGTACAGGCTATGCGCCGTTAACTCCGAATCCTGACAAAATCGGCGTTGAAACCGGCGGAGATTTTAAGAATATCAATACAGATTCTTCCAATCCTGAAGACTGGAGTGCAGATTACAACGGCAAAAACACTCCGCACTACGATTTGAAAACCCACAAAAGTAAGCCGACAGAACCTGTAAATCAGTTTAAAACTTTCATGTCTCAGCTTTCAAACCTGAATGGCGAAGCAAACATTACCGCCTGGATGGAAAATAATTTCGATGTAGATTTGTTCCTCCGCACTTACGCAATCAATGTAATTCTTGGAATGTGGGATGACTACTGGTACAACCGCAGCAACTACTATTTCTACTTTGATAAAAGCGGAAAAGCCTATTTCATTCCGTACGATTACGACAATATTCTGGGCTGTAATATCAACGAAGATTTTGTAACAAAAGATCCTTTATACTGGGGACCAGTAAATAACGAACGTCCATTAATTTACAAAATTCTGTCCGTAAAAAAATATAAACAGCTTTATCAGAATTATCTTCTTGAATATTCAAAAGAAGGAAGCAAATTCTATGTTACCGAAAGCCAGAAGCGCCTGAACAGCTGGAAATCTATGGTTGCACCAAACATCTTCTCAAGCCAGATACAATTCGGCGGAGAATGCTATGGTGAATGGGGCGACTACTTTGCAGACTGGGGATATCCGGGCTGGTGTCCACAGTACAAGCTTTTCAGCGGCGATGACACAACAAACTACTTTAAGGCAAAGACAAAAACAATTGCAAAATACTGTAAAGCAAGCACCATTGATGATGACGATAACGGCGGTGGAAATGACAACGGCGGCGGCGGTTCCGGAGAAGGAGACGATAACGGAGGCGGAAGCGGCTCTGGTGGCGGAAACGAAAATGAAACCGACTGGAATTCCATTCCGGTTTCCAGCTATCTTCCGATTTATGTGAACGGAAACTCCTACACCTTTATCTTTGTTCCAACAGATTACTGGGTTACCTATGACGGAAGCCAGCATGTTACTGTTCGCGGTGAATTTAACGGCTGGAGCGCAGATGCGACACAGCTTCAGTGGGATTCTTCAGCTAAGTTCTACACAGCGACTGTTACAATAGAAGATTTGGGAGAAAATCCGCGATACAAATTCTATAGTCCAACCACAGGAGCATGGTTCGGAGGCGCAGACTACCGGGGAACTTTACCGGAAGGGTATACTCAAACTGAGGGTAACTACAATCTGCTTTTCCCGAGCGGTTCAAATTAAAACGCTGTTCACAAAGAGCCGTTTTTACTAAACACAGGGGCAAAAATTGCCAATAATAGAAGTATGAAGAAATTTTTTGTTTATTTTATTGCGATTATTTCATTTTTACTCGTTCCTCTTTCAGCATGGAGCGAAGAAGAACTTTCTCAGTCAGAAGTCCGGGTTTTGCGCGAAAGATTCATAAAAGAAGCTAAAAAAAGCATAGACGCACCCTACACCAGCGGAAAGCGCGGTCCTGCAACCTTTGACGAAGCAGGCTACGTTCACTTCTTTGTACAGACGGTGCTTGAAATCGTTCTTCCTGCCACTGTGCGGGGAATTTACGATTTTGCCCAGATTGTATCGGATTCAGAGCGTGAACCGGGAGACCTTGTATTCTTCAGAAACGAAGCGGGCTCTCAGATAAACGACATCGGTATTTACCTTGGTGACGGAAAATTCCTTGCCTGCTCAAAAACCTACGGCAACAAAAAAAGCGTTCAGGAATATTCCATGAAGGATTCTTCCTGGAAAAAGGCCTATGCAGCCACCGGAAAGCTGCTTCCTCAGTCAAAATTGGGAGACTCTCAGATAAAAGCGGCTTCCACAGGCTCAACCACGAAAAAGACAACTGCTTCAAAAAAGGCAGATAAAAAATCGAAAAACACGGCCGATTCCGTGGATGCTGAATCAGAGGATTCTTCAGAAGCTTCCGAATCAGGAAAAGCTTCAAAAACAGCGAAGGCTTCAAAATCAAAAGAAAGCCGAAAAACCGCTGCTTCAAGCAGGGAACATTCTTCCGGCTCTGCAACGGCAGACAGCTTTGTATTCTCAGGCTACCTCACCGGCGACTGGTCACTTTTCACTGAAAAGCGCTTTATGCCTAACTTTCGGGGATTAACAGCCTTTGCCCTTATGGACTACGAAGGAGAAACTGTTACACCTGGAGCGGGCTTTGCCTTAAGATGGAACAACGGAGCCGGTGTATTCCAGGCACCTCTCCTCTTCTCCCTTAAAGCCGGCGATTATGTCCGCTTTTACGCAGGTCCGATGTTCACAGTTGGAAATGCAAGCACTCCGGACTCAAAAACTCCGATTAAAGCTTCAATTTTCCCAGGAATTCTTGGAATGACGGTTTACCTCCCGTCCTTCACCAGCGGCGATTTTAAGGTTCAGATTATTCAGGACTTTAACTACACCTTCT
Organism: uncultured Treponema sp.; assembly: GCA_946186185.1. Classification (GTDB taxonomy): domain Bacteria; phylum Spirochaetota; class Spirochaetia; order Treponematales; family Treponemataceae; genus Treponema_D. Next base: position 88,646 of record CAMHMJ010000008.1, read on the forward strand.
TCAATCAGGAAGACGGAAGTATGCTTCCGCCACTGGACAGCCTTGCTTCAGGACTGGAACTTTCTACGGGAATTAGTGTAACCTTCCCGATGTCCATCTTTTTTTAAAGCATGAACTTTAAGATAATTTCAAAAACCGTTGCCCTTTTGTGCGCTGTTTTTCTCTACTCTGCAATTTTCTGTTCCTGCGAAAGTACCGTTACAATCAAGGTTTCCGGGAACAAAACCTGGTTTTCCTTCAGCGCTGAAGGTGGCGAAAAATTTATTAAAACCCTCAAAATGCTGGATTCTTCCGAAGGCTTTGGAAGTGAAGACAGCGTCTCGGGTGCAGAAAACACCTCTTACTCAGGAAGCAACGGGGGAAACACAAATACCGGCTCCTCAGGCGGCCCGGAGCTTTTTAATCCTGCCGTAATTCAGGAAAACTTTACGGCAGCCGGCTTTAAGGATGTTCGCGCAGAAAAAATCGGAAACAAGGGCTTTTCGGTAACCTTCAGCTCCCCGGAAAACGCAAAAAATCCCCTCACAGAATCCGGAATTCTAAATTATTCGGAACTCAAAAAGCCGTATTTTTCACTTTCACGGGAAAAGTTCCAGCTTTTCTACGATAAAATTCCTTTTGAGCTCAAAAGCTACATCGACCTGTTCATGGCTCCATCCTTCACCGACGAAGAAATGGACAACGAAGAATATCTGGATTTAGTCGCTTCCGTATTTGGTCCGGGACTTTCCGAAGAAATCAAAAACGCCCGCATTCACTTTGTCTTTGACGACAACGGTAAAATCTCCCGCAAAACCATGTCACTTCTTTCAATCCTGAACATTGAAGGAAAGCTTACAATCGGAATGTAAAGCAATTTCTTTTTATCGGCCTTTGTAAACGAAACGAACTGAACTATTCCGGTATTTCTAATTAGATTTTCCCTTACACCTTAAACTGATCAACCTGCTTTCCGATTTCACTGATTGAGTTTTCCATCAGGACGTTGATTTCGGCAAGTGCATCACCAGTTGCATTGATCTTTCCGGCACTAATTCCCATTTCATCCATACTGTGCTTCATGGTGCTGGTTTCATTCTGAAGTGTTCCAACCTCTTCCATAATTACACGGCTGTCATTGGTCATGTCTTTAGAAGCCTTCTGAACCGAATGTGTACTGTCGTTCAGACGGGAAAGAGCATCCGTAATCTGAACGGAACCTTCCTGCTGTTCGGACATTGCAGCCTTAATCTGGCGTACAATAGCATCGGTTTCTTCAATTTCAGAAGCAAGGTGTGCATAGCCCTGAACACCCTTCTGAGTAGCCTGAACAACAGTTTCAATGGTACTCTGGATTCTTGTAAGCTGTTCACCAATTGTCTTTGACTGGCCTGAAGATGTTTCAGAGAGTTTTCGAATTTCATCTGCAACAACCGCAAAACCCTTTCCTGCCTCACCAGCGTGGGCAGCCTCAATTGCCGCATTCATGGCAAGGAGATTTGTCTGGTTTGCAATATTTGCAATAACTGTATTTGCTTCACTCAAAAGCTTAGACTGGTTTTCAATTTCTGTAATCTGGGTCTGAAGAAGACTCTGGGTTTTTGCACCGCTTTCCGCATCTGATTCAAGAGTTTCAAATGAAGAAGCCATTTTATCTACCGAACGGTTTACTTCACCGATATTTCCAATCATCTGCTCAACAGCACCGGAAGCCTCTTCCACTGACTGCGCCTGAACTGCGACCAGTTTTTCAAGAGAATGAATACTTTCAAGAATCTTTTTAACGCTCTCGGAAGTCTGCTCTACGCTGGCGTTCTGATCCTTAAGATTTACATCCAGATTCTTGATGCTTGCACTGATCTGTTCAATAGAAGCCATTGCATCGCTTGTTGCATCCGTAAGTTTTGCACCGGCATCGTTCAATGAAGCTTTTGACTGCTTCATGCTGACGATGATTGCCTGCAGCTTATCCGAGAAAACATTGAAGCTGGCCGCAACATCCCCAATTTCATTTTCAGCTTTAATTTCAATTCGCTTTTTAAGATTTGCGTTTCCGTTTGCAATCTGCTCGGCAGTTTCACTGATACCGTCTCGGATAACACGAAGCGGCTTCATGATTTGTCGTGTCACAATTGAAATTATAATCGCGATAATCACACCAAAAATTGCACATACAAGAATCGTGGTTCTGAGGGTATTTTTGAAGGCTTCAAAAACAGTTTCCTTTGGACAGAAAGCCACAATCTGATAGCCCGTACGAGGATTGGTTATGTATTCAGTAAAATAGGTTTCTCCCTTGATATCAATTGAACCGCTCTTAGAAGAGGATGCAAGAAGATTTCTTAATCCAGGAATACCAATATCGTCGATATTCTTGAAATTATTTTTATCTTTACTGGTATCCGCAAGAATAGTTCCGTCCTTCTGAACCATCATTACAAAGCTTTCTTTTCCGAAATACATAACGTCAAGAATGCCGGTAAGGGTGTCTAGGGAAACTTCGATGGAAGTATTTCCAATAAAATCGCCGTTATGGTCGTACGCACAGCGTGTAATTCCTACTACCGTAGCACCAACTGTTGAAGCAAATGCATCGGTAATCATAACCTTTCCATTTCCGTTCAAAGCAGTCTGATACCAGCCGCGCTTTCTTGGGTCGTAACCGCCGTTCATAGAGCTGTCAAAATTGGTGCCGTATCCACCCCATTTTGTTCCAATATAAATCTCGGCAATATCCTTGTCGTTTCTTGCAAAGCTCTTACATACCTTGCGGATATTCTCTTCAACCGGGCTTTTTTTGTAGCCAAGAATCTGAATCGTTCCAACTTCATTCACAAAGGAATGAATTGTGCTATCTGCCGCCTTTACTTCATCAGTTTCAGAAAAAACATTCAGCTCTGTTTCCTTTGCACCAAAAAACATGGAAATTGAATCGGAAAATTCAGAAAGCTGAGTTCTGGCATTACCATAAAAATCTTCAAGGCTGTTTTTTGAAAAGAAAATTCCTGTTGTAATAGAAGAAATCGCAACAACTGCAACAATGATTAAAACTGTAACAATAGAAAATCTGGTCGTAATTGATCGTTTTTTTAAAAGTAAAGGCATGATATCTCCGCATTATAATAGATACTATACATAGTATTGTCTAAAGCTCAAAAAATCAAGCAAAAAAAACAATTTCCTTCAATATAGACGGTTAAATATCTGAAGTTCCAGTTATAAGTCGGTTTTCTTAGTACAATTCAAATCATAAAAATATCAGAAAAATAATTTTTTTTAATGTTTCTATTGACAGAAACATTTTTATTTGTTACTATCAGTAGTAACAAAACAAGTGAACAATATGTTCTTCGTCTGCGAAAAGCTTCTGCATAAAATCCGGTTCACTAAAAAAACGAGGTATAAAATGGAAAAACGAGTATTAAACAAGACAGAAAAAAAGGGTATCAGCCTTCAGGACCTGCTTCTTACAGCAGTTTTACTTGCAGCAGGTGCTGTTCTTAAGTTCTTTGCAGGAACCTTCATCAACTTCTTTGGAATGAAGCCTAACTTCATTATCGCAATGTACTGTATGGCAATTGTTCTTATTCAGCCAAAAATCTACTACAGCCTTATTATCGGTCTTCTTGCAGGCGCAATCTGCCAGTTCTTCCCGGGAACTCCTTACCTGAACTTTGCTTCAGAAGCAGCCGGCGCCCTTGTAATGGGAGCTTTGATTTTTATTCCTGCAAAAAACAAGGGAATGAAAATTGCACTTTCAGCAATCACAACCTTTATCAGCACAGTAATTTCCGGTGGACTTTACACAGTTCTCCTCTTTGTATTCATCAAATCTGACCCGTCTGCAATGGCAGCATACGTTCCGATCGTACTTGGAACTGCAACCCTGAATGCCATCATCGTAGGCGCCCTCTACGCACCGCTGATGAAAGCCCTCAAAAAAGAAATAGTAACAACTGACAAAGCCGAAAACGCGGACACAGAAAAAACAGACGAAGAAAAGACAGAGTAAATAGAACGAACAGCGAGTTATAAAAATTGCCGTGCCAGTCACGGCAAACTTTATTTTACAGGAACTTCAAATGATTGAAATACAGGAACTGACATTCAAATACGCCGGGGCAGAAAAAAACGCCCTCGAAAAAATCTCCCTTAATATAGAAAAAGGCGGCTTTGTTGGAATCATCGGCGAATCTGGTGCAGGAAAAACAACCCTCCTGAACAGCATAAACGGCCTGATTCCCCACCACTACAACGGAGATTTTTACGGAAGCGTAAAGGTTTGCGGCTGCGACACCTTTGAAACCAACGCCGGCGAGCTTGCTCTCAAGGTTGGTTCCGTATTTCAGGACATAGAAAGCCAGCTGACAGGATATTTTGTTGAAGACGAAATCCTGTTCGGACTTGAAAACTTTGGAATTCCTGCTGAAAAAATTGAAAAACGAATCACTGAGGCCCTTGAAACTCTGGGGATTTCAGAGTTACGCCACCGGGAGCTTTCTTCCCTCAGTGGCGGACAGAAACAGAAGGTTATTTTTGCGGCAATTCTTGCCCTGGAACCGGAAATTCTTGTTCTGGACGAACCGACCGGCGAGCTTGACCCGGCCTCTTCCGTTCAGATTTTCAGCCTGCTTAAAAAACTCAACGAAGAAAAGGGAATCACAATCGTAATCGCGGAACAGAAAATCATGCTGCTGTGCGAATATGTAAAAAAACTGGTTGTTCTGGAAAAAGGAACCTGCGTTCACTATGGCGAAATCCGAAGCACCCTTACCCATCAGAAGGAAATGGAAGAAGCCGGAATCAACTGCCCTCGCGTTCTGACACTCACCGGTAAACTGATGAAAGAAAAGCTGGTGCCGGAAGGAACAACGGAGGAAGACCGCATCTGCCTGAATCCAAAGGAAGCGGCGGTGTTTGTAAAAAAAGCAATTGGAAATAAAGTGACGTCTGGAAGTGCGGATTCCATCGCTGAAAGAAGTGCCGGAACAACTGCCTCGTCTTCTTCCACAAGTGCAGAAACCGTTCTTGAGTTCAAAAATGTAAGCTTTTCATACAACGAAACTGCCAATGTAAAGGATCTGAATGTTCAGATTAAAAAAGGCGACTTCGTTTCAATAATCGGTTCAAACGGCGCCGGAAAATCAACTTTCTCAAAGCTCTGCAACGGACTTTTAAAACCTTCCACGGGGGATGTAGAAGTTCTTGGAAAAAATACTAAAAAACAGAAGGTCAGCGCCATTGCAAAGCACATCGGCTTTTTGTTCCAGAACCCTGACCGCCAGATCTGCTGTTCAACAGTTCGGGAAGAAATTGCCTTCAGCTTAAAAAACAATAAAATCCCTGAAAAAGAAATAAAAGCACGGGTAGAAAAAACTCTGGAAGAGTTCGGTTTTAACCCGGACATGGAGCCCTTCAATATGAGCCGCGGTCAGCGCCAGCGCCTTTGCCTTGCCTGCCTTATTGCACTGAACCCGGAAATTCTGATTCTTGACGAACCGACCACCGGACTTGACTACCGGGAGTGTATGGAAGTAATGGAAAAAATCCGAAAGCTGAACGAAAACGGAACCACTGTAATTATGGTCTGCCACGATATGGAAGTTGTTCTTGATTTTGCAAAAAAAATCGTGGTAATGAACCGGGGTCAGATTCTTGCAGAAGGTGAAACCCGCAGCATTTTGAAAGATAAGGCGCTTCTTGATAAAGCCCGACTTCTTCCTCCGCAGATTGCCCAGGTTTCTTTCCTTTTAGGAAAGGATTTTGAAGGAATCTTTACAGATGAAGAAATGATTAACCGCATAAAGGAAATACGGGCATAAACTTGCAAAGGTAAAACAACTTTAGATTAAATATAGGTCGCAGCGGTTACATTGCCGCTTCTTCCAGAGGTAAGCCTAAAAATTGCTTTCGCAATTTTCTTAACGGCTTGCTATTAATCAGGAAGCAGCACAGCTGCTTTCAATAAGATGTAAAGCTAAAAAATTGCTGCATCGCAATTTTTTTTAACGCTTTGCTATTAAACAGAGAGCGCTCTGACCGGCGCTCTCACACAGGAGATACAAATGAAAGGATTTTTAGACTACTTACCGGGAAACTCAGTTTTACACAGACTTCACCCGCTTATAAAAATTTTAGCGTCGATTCTGATTTGCGCAGCAGCATTCTGCTCTTCAAATTATTTTTATCTTACAGGAATCCTGCTTTTCAATCTCCTTATGGGCCTTGTAGGAAATTTTTCCGGAAAAAATACAGGCTCCAGAAGCAACGGACTTTTTAAGCGAACCCTGGGAATCTTAAACGGACTTATCAAAATGTCGGTTTTCCTCTTCATCCTTCAGCTCCTTGCAATCCGAACCGGCAATGTGATTTTCAGCATCAAGGGCTTTGGCATTACAGACATCGCCCTTCAGAAGGCGCTGCTTCTGGTTCTTCGCCTTATGGGAGCCACACTTCCCCTTTCAATTTTGATTTCAGTTACCAACCTGAACGACCTTTCAAATACACTGGTAAAATATCTGCACATTCCGTATAAATACGCCTTCACCTTTACCAGCGCAATCCGCTTCATTCCGGTTTTCTCCACAGAAATGAGCGGCATCATCGAATCCCAGAAGGCCCGTGGCATCGACTTTGAAATCAAAAACCCCTTCAAAAAGTTCGGAATGATTCTTCCCCTCTGCTTCCCGCTCCTGATTTCTTCCGTACGAAAAATCGAGTCCACCGCCACCGCCGCCGAACTCCGCGGCTTCTACCTCAGAACCCGCGCCTGCTGCACAAAAAGCTATCCTGTTCATTTTTGTGACATCGTATTTATTCTGATAACCGGCGGACTTCTGGCTGGAGCCATTCTGGTGTAAAAAAAGTATGCAATTTTCACCACATATTATAGATGGGGTTCAAGACCAGTAATCCAGCCGGGGCGATTCTGCTGTAGATCAGGTGACGGCTTTACCGGGAAAAATTACTTCCGGATATTCTTGTACCCCAGCCTGACTTCCCGCAGCCACTTTTCCGACTCGCCATAAATGTTATAAACCGAATTGTACTTATCTCCCCAGAATCTATACATATCGTAATTGTTCGTGCTTCCCTGAGGCTCCACATAAACCCAGATCTGATAAAACCGCACTCGCACAAAAAGATGATTCATGCCGGTATTTTTATTTACATTGCGAACAATTTCACAATCAGCACGGTTATCGGGGTAAATAATATCCCACACCGATTTGAAATAAGTGGCATAATCAATGCAGTTGGTTAAATCATCCCGGTTTATGTCCGTCATTTTCTTGGGTTTCGTCATAAGAACCGTTTTGATGTATTCATCAGCAATAGGAGAGTGGCTGTTAGGTCTGGCCCCCGCTGTATCAGAAGGTCTGGAATCCTGAGAAAACGAAAATCCAGCCCCCTCGAAACCGGGAAAACTGTCCTCCTCAGAAAAAGTCACGGGCGCACATAAAATCAAGGGCAGCACAAACAGCGCGATTTTTGACAATTTGAAATTAATAAATCCAGTGAAATTGTTTTTCATACCTTGCCTCCTGTATATACAAGATAAGGTAAAGCTATTCCCAAGTCACGGGAATAATAATGAAAAACATGCAAAAACAAACCATTTTCTCTTCAACAGAATATATGCTATAATGCCCCTATGAACGAAAGATTTTTACCCATTGGAATTCAGGATTTTGAAAAGCTCCGTAACGGAAATTATATTTACGTTGATAAGACTCAATACATTTACAACCTGACTCGGACAAGTACGCCTTACTTCTTGAGCCGTCCCCGCCGCTTCGGAAAAAGTCTTCTGCTTTCTACAATGGAAGCATATTTTCAGGGTAAAAAAGAACTTTTTAAAGGCCTTGCAATTGAGAAACTCGAAAAAGACTGGACTCAATATCCGGTAATCAAAATCAGTTTTGGAATCGGCTCCTACGCAAATACGGAAATCTTTCATGCAGTTCTTGACGACATGCTTTCACGCATTGAAAAAGAGCTGGGAATCGAAAAAAACTCAGATGTTCCTTCAGTAAGGTTAAGTAATCTGATTCATTCTGCCTACGAAAAATATAAAAAACAGGTTGTAATCATAATCGACGAATACGACAAACCTGTTTTAGACGCAATCTACACCGATTTTGAAGAGAAAAACCGTGAAGAACTGAGGGCATTTTACAGTCCCCTTAAAGAATGTGACAAATACATAAGATTTTTGTTCATAACCGGCATTACAAAAATCAGCCATTTGAACATTTTCAGCGGATTGAACCAGTTGGACGATATAAGCCTTACAGCTCAGTACTCTGCAATCTGCGGAATTTCTGAAGAAGAACTGGACAAATACTTCAAGCCGGAAATAGAAGCCCTTGCAAAACATGAAGAATCTTCAGTAGAGGAAATTAAGGCATATCTCAAGAAAATGTACGACGGATACCACTTCTGCCACAATGTCGAGGGAGTTTACAACCCATTCTGCCTCTTAAAAAGCCTCAAGTATCAGGATTTCGGCTATTACTGGTTTGAAAGCGGAACTCCAAGTCTTCTGATAAAAGCCCTTCAAAACCAGCCACTTGAACTTTCAACGATGGTAAACGGCCGCCGTGTAGACGAAATACACTTCCGCGAATACGACCCCTCAAGCCGGAACATACTTCCGGTATTTTACCAGAGCGGCTACCTTACAATCAAAGACTTTGACAAAACCGACCGCACCTATCTTCTTGATTTCCCGAACCGTGAAGTGGAAAAATGCTTTCTTGAAGTTCTGCTCAACAAATATCTTACAATTCCCTACGACGACATGGGACTTGAAATCAGCAACCTGAAGGATGCAATCCGCCTTAAAGATGTTGACCGGATTTTCACCCTCATAAAAGCCGCCGTTGCCGACCTTCCAACGATTGTTCAGAAAGACATCTGCGAAAACTACTACGAATCCGTAACTCACCTGATTTTCCGCCTGACCGGCTTCCGCGTAACTTCAGAATTGCAGTCCGTTAACGGAAGAAGCGACATCGTTCTAGAAACAAACGACGCCGTCTTCATTTTCGAGCTTAAAATGGACAAAGGAAAAGACGCATCTATAATTGCAGACGAAGCACTGGCTCAAATTGATGCCAAAGGTTATGCCGACCGTTTTACAGTCAGCGGAAAATCCATGCATAAAACCGGAGTTGTTTTCTCCAGCGAAGGAAAGGGTCTGATTTTATGGAAGGTAGAAAAATAACTGCTTAAAAATAATCCGGGCGTGCCGGCACCGGAGTAGCTCCGCTGCCGTCGGGCTTTCCGCCATATCCTGTAATATTTTTAATACTCGATTGAGTTCAGATGGATTCAGATAAGTAAATTTTATGACTTTTTGCCTAGATATTTTTAATTTAGCACAAAAATCGAAAAAGTTCTATTCATTTTGATTCATCTGAACTCACTCAATTCTAGATTTTACTTAAGGTCTTTACTTAAAATGGAGTACTATATTGGAATAATTTTTCTTTCAAGTATATCTAATTTAAACTTCAATAAATTCGTAGGCCGTAGGTTTTTGGCCTGCTGCCCATGTATGATAATTGGTTATCCATTCATTGACACCAACATATACCCGTGTTATTATCCTTAATTAGAGATGAAACATAAAAAATATCGACTCATCTCTAATTAAGGAATAAGGTTATGATTGGTCGAAAAAAAGAGATTGCTGAATTAAACAAGCTTTATGATAAAAACAATGCAGAATTTGTTGCGATTTATGGCCGCCGCCGTGTAGGAAAAACATTCCTTGTTGATGAAACTTTTGCAGGTCGCATTACATTCAGACATGCCGGCCTTGCACCAAACAAAGATGATGCAAAAGGTCAGATGAAAAATCAGCTTGAACACTTTTATAAATCTCTACTCCTTCATGGAATGGAAGAATGCGATAAACCAAAATCATGGCTTGATGCATTTT
>CAMHMJ010000009.1 GCA_946186185.1 uncultured Treponema sp.
TATGGAAACACGAAACATTTTTGAAAACCTTTCTTGTATCGATCACAGATACTCTTTGTCGGAAGCCTCAGCATTTGAGGGTCTTTCTAAATATATCTCCGAAGAAGCAAGCATCCGCTCCTGCGCTAAATGTGAGGCTGCCCTTGTAAAAGCTCACCTCAAGCTCCGGGGAACTTTGACGGAGGAAATCGCAAAAACTTTGGACAGCGTTGCAGAAAACATCGACCCTGAAGAAGTTTACACCGAAGAAGAAAAAACAAAGCACAACATCCGCGCTCTTGTAAACGTAATGAAAACAAAAGTGAGTGCAGAAATCGGACCTTACATCCACATGGGTGCTACTTCCGTAGACATTCTGGACACAGCTTTGAGCTGCCGAATGCGCGACGTTACAAAGAACGTTGTTCTTCCAGAATTGAAACAGCTTGAAAAATATCTCTGCGAAATTGCAGAACGGGAATGCGCAACTCCACAGGTTGGTCGTACACACGGACAGCACGCTGTTCCGATTACTTTCGGTTGGAGCATCGCTGAGTTTGTAAGCCGACTTGGAAAATCAATTCTCCGCATTGAAGAACTTTCTGACCAGCTTGTAGGAAAACTTGCAGGTCCTGTTGGTTCTTACAACGGCCCTTCAATGATTGTAAAAGATCCTGAAGAACTCGAACGCATTTACACAGAATACTTGGGACTTACTCCTTCTGAATATTCAAACCAGCTTGTTGAACCGGAACACGTTCTCCGCCTTCTTCTTGAGATGAACGTTGCATTCGGTATCATCGCAAACCTTGCTGACGACCTTAGAAACCTTCAGAGAAGCGAAATCGGCGAAGTTTTCGAATACTTTGCTTCAACTCAGGTTGGTTCTTCTACAATGCCACAGAAGAGAAACCCATGGAACAGCGAACACGTTAAGTCTTTGTGGAAAGCAATGTGTCCTCGCGTAATCACTTTCTACATGGACCAGATTTCTGAGCATCAGAGAGACCTTACAAACTCTGCAAGCCAGCGCTTCATCGCAGACTACGTTTCTGGCTTCACAATGGCAGTTGCCCGCATGAACAGCGTTGTTAAAGGTCTTCAGGCAGACAGAGAAAACATGGCTAAGAACCTTGAAAATGCAGGTGGAAAGGTAAAGGGCGGCGTTCTTGCAGAACCAGCTTACATTCTTCTTGCTGAAGCAGGCTACAACGACGGTCACGAAGTTATCCGAAAAATCACTCTTGAAGCAGAACAGAGCGGAAAGACCTTCTTTGAAGTTCTTAAGACTCACGAAAAAGAGTTCAAGGACATCACAAACCAGCTTGAAAAGCTTGGCGTTGAAAATCCGGCAAACTTTTTCGAACACCCATCAAATTACTGCGGCTTAGCTGCTACAAAGTCAAAGAGACTTGCTCAGAAATATAAAGAGCTTTGTAAATAAACAGCACGCATATAAAAAGTATGCGTAAAAACGAAAGCCCGCTGAACCATGAAAAATCGGTTCAGCGGGCTTTTTATTATTTAGCGCTAACTTCGAGTTTGCAAATATAATACAAAATTGGCGGGAGGGTAGCGAAATGCGGGCAAAAAAACTCTGTTTGTGGTTGCCGCGCAAGCGGCAATTGATAAGTTCCTTTACCACAAACAGCGTTTAGCGCGCTAGCGCGCGGTTTTGACCCGCAGGACGCGACCGGTAGCCAATTTTGAAGTAGAATTTATAAAACTCGAAATTATTTACCCTTAAAAACAGAAGCAAAAGTTTTGATATAGTCAAAGAAGGACATATAGCTCAGTACAACGCAGATTCCCATCAGAACAATGGCAACAATTCTGCTTACATCCATAACCGATGCAGGAAGTTCAAAACCAAGGCGCAGAACCGACTCAATCAAAATCATGAAAAATCCAGTTGTGATATAGAAAACTGTCTTGAACTTTCCGCCTTTTCGTGCCGCAATGGCAGTTCCGTGATAAACCGCAACCATTCTAAGGAAGGTCATTCCAAACTCCCGGTAGAAAAGAAGGGCAAAAAGCACGATGGGAGCAAAACCTTTTCCGCTTACAGAACGGGTGGCGCTCAAAAAAATCGAAAGATTCAGCATTACATCGGCAAAAGGATCGTAAAGCTTTCCAAAATCGCTTACTTCGTTATTCTTGCGGGCATAATGACCGTCAAAATAATCTGTCAGTTCAAAAAAAGCCAGAAGCGGAATCATGGCACAGGCCGTAATTTTTGCCATCACCGGTGAAAAAGGAAGATTATTAAACCAGATTGGAAGATTGTATATGATAAAAAAGACAGGCGCAAAAACAAGCCGCATAGTTGTAAATTTATTCGAAAGTTTCATAGTAATAGTATCATTATTTATAGAAGAAAAGTCAAGTTTTTTTTGAATTTGAAGAAGGATTGAAACGAGTCCGCCCCCACGATTCAGAAACAAAAGCACTGCTTTGCCCTCCGCGTTAAAATAAAAAACCGTTTTGCTTCTCCGCCAAAATCCGGCAAAATTACAAAACGGTTCCTATGCGCTCACCAAAAGATTGTTCTAGATATGAGCCTTAAAATCCTGCACAACGCTGATTGCACTTGCAATCTTAAATTCCGGAAGCTCAGCCGCCGCAATCTTCATTGCCCGTTCAACCAGAACAGTTGAATCCGCAACTCCCTGAAGTGTTACGGTGTCCTCGTTCATAACAGCCCGCAGGAATTCAATATTCAGCTTGTAGTCAAAAATCAGCTTATTCACAAGGTGCTGGCACTGCAAAAGCCCCGTAAGACGCTTTTTACCCGCTTCCTCTTTTTCCGGAGTAACATAGTCCTTTACAATTGTAGCAATTGCATCCGCAGCCGATTTTTCATCAAAAATGCCGGTGTTCAAAACCATCATAAAATGACTTGCTTCATCCAAATCCACATTGAAGAAGCTCTTATGGAAGCCGTGGCGGTTCGTATCACTTTCGTTTATTCGCTGAAGGGCCTGCTTTTCGTTCCAGTCAAACTCCTTCATAAGGCGGCGGACACGAATATCATCATTAGAAACAAAACGCAGCGAAACCAGGTTCGGAAGACTTTCAAGGATGATAAAGGCACCGCGACCAATCAGAATACAGTCACCTTCTTTTGCGGCTTCAAGAACAGCAGTCTGAAGATAATGCAGGTATTCATCCCGGTCTTTAACTAGAGAAGCGAAAAATCCCGGTTTTTTTTCATCGTACTTTTTGAGCTTTTCAGCAGGAAAGCCAAGCTCTACAATGCGCCGTTCAATTTCCTGACGATTTATAAATTTGTAGCCGATTTTCTTAGCAACTTCAGATGCAATTTCATCACCCAAAGCAGCCACCTGTCTTGATATTGCAATTACAGCCATAAGTACTCCTCGAAACCCCAAAAACTAGACCAGCAAAAGTTTTCGGCTTCTCACTGCTACAATGATAAATCGGAAGTTTAAATCTGTCAAAAAATTTATTTTTCGGCTGTCATAAATGTGCCCGGTTCATCATCAGGAGTATACAGTTTTTTCCGCGATGAAAGGTATTACATTCTGGATAACGCCCGCTCAAAAACATAGGATGTAAAAAAAAGAGCGGAAGAAAAACTTCCGCTCTGTTCAAAAATAGGCTTAAACCTTATTTTCCGTATGTGTCGTATTTTTTGCTTGGGCTGTATACACCTTCGCGATATTCGCCGGTAAGGCTAGGAATCTTCATCTTCATACCCGGTTTGATGAGGTTCGGGTCTTCAGGACGAGGCATATTCTGCTTGTTTGCCTGATAGAGGTTTTCCCACAAAAGCGGGTTGTTGTAAACATATGGACGGCCTGAAATATTCCAGTAACAGTCCTTTGTTTCTGCCCAAGGGCGAACGATATAGAACTCAGGAAGCGGAGTCTTTTCGTAGATTCCGTCAAGAGCGGCAACGCTTTCTTTAGCAAGCTTTACGCACAGAGGAAAATCTTCCTTTTCAAATGCGCTGGAAGCTCCATCAAGAGCGGTTTTAGCTGCTGTATATGCCATCGGGAAGTTTTTATCAGCCTTGATTTTTTCTGCCCATTCAATTTTATTCTGAGCAATCTTAAGCTCGCTTTCTGCAGTTCCACGGGTTTTCATCATATCGATGTAAGCCTTTGAAAGCTCTGCATTTTCTGCCGCCTTTTCTGAATATTCAACTGCATCTGCGTACTGACCTGCATCAAAAGCATTCTGAGCCTTTTTAGAATATTCGTCTGCAAGCTTCTGATAGGTGTTGTTTGTGTAACTAGCCGCAAAAAGAGCAACTGAAGACACAAGAACCAGTAAAGTTGAAAGAATCTTCTTCATCATTTTTCATCCCCCGTACTTACATTATCGATGGATTCCGGAATATCAGCCTTCTGAGTTTCCGGATCGGCATAGTTATCATCATCAAGGAGTTTAGCATCTGCTGCTTCAATTCCCTTAATATTTTCACCAACAAGAGGAGCTTCAACATCGGCCTTTTCTGCATAGGTCTGGCTTTCCGCTACGCGAATGCGTGCTTCTTCCATTGCCTTGCTTGCTGCTTCACGGCGTGCCAATACAGTTGTATAAACCTCAGTAAACTGAGTGCGTGAAGTTTTATAGTGAGCATAAGCGCTTTCCGGATTCTGCATTGCATAGCTTGAATCCCCGGCTCTGAACTCTTCTACAGCCTTGTCGTATGCTTCTTTTGAAGCAACACCGGCTTTGATTGAGTCAGCATCGCGCTTTGCCTTGAAGGCTTCTGTTCGTTCATCCTTTGCAAGATTCTTGAATCCTGTAAAGAGAACTGCATCAAAAGACTTCTTTGCGGTATCTGCCTTGGCAAGCATTTTTTCGCCGGTCAGATTTGTTTCATTAAAGAGGCTTTCAAGCTCGTTCAGAGCAGCACAGCCTGCATCGTATTTTGCCTGATCTGCAGAAGCAAGTCCAAGCTCGTCGATCCTCTTTTTAGCCTGAACAGCCTGAGCATATTTTTCAAGGGCGTTGTATCGCTTCTGAACATCTTCCAGTCCCTTGGATACATCTGCACCTGTTTTTGCCTGTGCCTGAAGTGCCTCGTACAGCTTATCAACTGCAGCAAACTGAACCGGTGAAGTTTCCTTTGCACCGGCATCGATTGCAGCCTGACGGGCATTTTCAGTCTTTCCTAAAGCATCGCTGTTATCTACCTTAGTTTCTTCTACAACTGGTTTTTCTTCCGGAACTTCAACAACCTTCGGTTCCTCTATCGGGTTTGGTTCTGGTTTAGGTTTTGAACCGCAGGAAAACAAAAGATTCACTGACGCAGCAACCAAAAGTCCATATACTAATTTTTTCAATGGTAAATCCTCCATTTTTATTATCGGTATATTTTACAATAAAACACAGATACAGGCAAGATTTCTATTGAAGAGAACCTATAGTCTTCTGATTCCCGGCGGCATACAAAAGCTGTTTTTAGAACGGCAAAAGGCTTCTTCCGCCGCTCTTAAGGGCGTTCTTAAATTCCTTCTTTGCCTGCTCCCGGACTTCCTCTTTGATGGCATCTTTTGCGCCTTCTTTAACGGCGTTCTTTACATCTTCGGTGTCTTCATCAGTCCAGAACTCTTCTTCCTCTTCTTCAGCTTCCTCTGCATCAGCTTTTGAAGGCTTACCCTTCTTTGCCTTTGCTTCCGGGAATTCCTGAGCGTCAAAAACAATGCACAAATCAGAATAGTATTTCTTTACCATCTCGTAGTCATCCGGATTCAGGCCGTCACGCATTTCGCTGAAGGGCTCTCCGCCGTTGTACATTTTCTTGAAAATCATCTTTGTCATGGCATCTGAATTGATGGCGCGCTCATATTCTTCAATAGTAAAATCAGTGTAGATTATCATCAGTTTTGCAAAGGCGCTTGGACCTGTCATGCCGTTCTTCAAGAGAACCTTTTCAATTGCAGCAACCTTTTCTGCATCAGACTGGCAGGAAGAAACCGTACTTACTTCACAGTTGAGTTTTTCCAGTTCCTTGTCGATTTTCTTGTAATTTTTAACAAATGCCTTCATGTCAACGTCTTTAAGGGATACTCCCGGCGGAACCTCGTCAGCAAAAGTAAGAGCCGGAATTACAAACAGAACTGAAAGCAGTGCAATCCATAGTTTTTTTAATTTCATTTTATCCTCCTGAAAAAGGCCTCTGTACGGCCAATACCTTTATTTTATCATTGAACCACGCAGAACACAAAAAAAATAATTTATTCGCCGCGGGGTTTTGTGCTAGAATGTCAGCGGAGGATTTCAAAATGAAAAAAATTATGGGAAGAAAAATCGCGGCTCTTTTAATGGCCGCTTTCTTTATTTCAGCAGTCAGTGCAAAGGAAAAGGCACCTTACCGGGTTTCAGTTCAGAATACAGAAGCAGAAGGAAGCATAAAGCCGGATAAATACAACCGCCAGCTTGGATATCAGATAACAGATGAAGGAAAAAGCCTTCAGTTCGTATTTGTGCCGAGTGTCTGGAAAATCGAAAAACCACTTGAAGTTTATGTAGAAGGAAGCTTTAACGGCTGGGCAAAAAAGAGCCCGGACTGGGAGCTTAAAAAAATTAAGAATCAGCTGTGGACTCTTGAATGTCCGGTTGAAGACATAAAAATTCCGGGGAATTCCGGCTTTCCGGAGTTTAAGTTCATTGTAATCGGCGAAGTTGAATATATCGAAAGCGTATGCGGAAAGGATATTACCCGCACAAAAAAGCAGACCTTTGAACCAAACGCAGTTTCAAGAATTCCGGGATACCAGATGGCTTCAAACAACCTGATTCTTTTCCCGGAGGACAACCCGGAAGACGTTATCAAAAATGTTGAGCTTTCAAAAACCGTAAAAAAACTCAAGGAATACAATCTTGAAGAAGAAGCTGACCGGGAACGAATTGCAAACTTCAGAAAGGTGCCGGGAACAACTTCCCTTTACCGGGGCTACCACCCGTACAAAATTTCCCGGGGTCACCTTGATACGGAAAAACCACGCATTAACGCCGTAAACCAGCTTTTGAAAGAAAAAGGTGTTCAGTCAATTATCACCCTTTCCGGAAACGAACAGATTGATTCCAAAAATGAAAGCATATCGGTTTATGTAATGGACATCCGCCAGAACGGAAACCAGTTTTTTGTAAACACACACTACAACACCGTTTATTACAAATCCGCAAGCCGGGAATTCGGCGAAATGATGGGGGACATCGTCCGCTTCATAGACACTCACCCGGCGCCATACTACGTTCACTGCCGCCTTGGAACCGACAGAACCGGCGTAATTTCCGCAGTTCTGGCAGCCTTAAGCGGAGCCAGCTGGGAAGAAATCGCAGCCGACTACCAGAAAACCAACGAGCTTGGCATTCAGGAAGTGCGGGACTGGCGCCTTCTAAAGTACTCCTTTGAAAAGATGCTTGGAAAACCAATGGAAGAAGTAACAGACCTTCAGAAAGAATTAAGCACTTTCTTTATAGAAAACAAGTTCTTCTCAAGCGCAGACTTTGAAGCCCTGAAGAAAAAGCTCTCGGAATAGTTCAAAATGACATATTGACTAAAAGTGTCAAAATGATTAGGCTTTAAAGTACACAAATATTGCTCTATAATGGAAATATTATATTTTTTGAGGTGTGAATGGCACAGCGACGAGTTGTAATTACTGGCCTTGGGGCAGTAAGCCCTGTTGGAAACAATATAAAAGCTTCCTGGGAAAACATTAAAGCAGGAAACAGCGGTGTTGATAAAATAACTCTTTTTGACGCATCAGATTATCCGGTTCAGATTGCGGCAGAAGTAAAGGATTTTGACCTTTCAGTTTATGGCGTTGACAAAAAGATGATGAGAAAGATGAACCGCCAGACAAAATTCCTTCTGGGTGCAAGCATTGAAGCGGTAACAGATGCCGGCTATACAAAAGAAAATATTGCAAAAGAAAATATCGGAATTGTAGACGGTGTAGGCGTTGGCTTAAACGAAGCAGTTGAAGCCGGCTACAAAAAATACTACGACCCGGCTGCAGGCGTAAACAGACTTCCGCCTCTGACTGCTCCACTGGCTTTGAACAGCGAAGCAGCTGCAAACGTAAGCATGTACTTTGGAATTACAGGTCCAAGCTGGACACTTTCCACCGCCTGCGCTTCCGGAACAGACGCCCTGGGTCTTGCACTGGACATGATTCGCTCTGGAAGAATCGACATGGCATTGGCAGGCGGTTCGGATGCGAACATAACCGGCTTTAACATCGGCTGCTATCAGGTTTTGCAGGCACTTACTTCAAGCTATAATGACAACCCGAAAGCTGCAAGCCGTCCTTTTGACAAAAACAGAAGCGGCTTTGTAATGGGCGAAGGTGCAGCCATTCTTGTTCTTGAAGAACTGGAACACGCAAAAGCCCGGGGAGCAAAAATCTATGCGGAAGTTGCAGGATTTGGCTCTACAAGCGACGCTTACCACGTTACCGCACCAAGGGAAGACGGTTCAGGCGGTGCTGCCGCTCTCCAGCTTGCCCTCAAAGATGCTGGTCTTAAGCCGGAGGACATCCAGTACTACAATGCCCACGGAACCAGCACCTCTGCAAATGACACAGCAGAAACAAAAATGATAAAGAGCGTATTCGGCAACTACGCCTATAAGCTCCACGTTTCTTCAACAAAGAGCGAAACCGGCCACATGATCGGTGCCGCAGGAGCAATGGAAGCCGTTGTCTGCGTAAAGGCAATCGAAGAAGGCTTTGTTCCGCCGACAGCAAACCTTGATGAGCCGGACTTAGACCACGGCTGCGATTTGGACTACACTCCAAAAACCGGTGTAAAAGCCGAAATCAAGGCAACCGCAAGCTGTTCACTGGGATTCGGCGGCCACAATGGTTGTATTATCATAAAGAAGTTTGAGGATTAAAAACCCGGGGTTTTAGGGGCAAGGGCAACTTGTTGACCGGCCCCTAGGCGAAGGGGGAGGCGAAAACCTCCGGTTTGAGCCGTGGGGGAAGGCTTTCCCCTCCTAAAATATAAAAGAATTTAACTTATATAAATGCCGAGCCTGCTCAAGAAAAAGCAGGTTCAAACAGGAGAAAAAAATGGCAGTAATTAAACCTATGGTAAGAAGCAGTATGTGTATCAACTCACACCCGGTTGGATGTGCAAAGGACACAGAACGTCAGATTGCATACGTTAAGGCTCAGAAAGCTAAACGCGGTATCAAAACTTTGAAGGAAGGCGGAAAAGGCCCTGACCTGGTTTTGGTTTTGGGTTGTTCAACAGGTTACGGACTTGCAAGCCGCATTTCCGCAGCATTTGAATACGGAGCTGACACAATCGGTGTTTCATTTGAAAAGGCTGCAAGCCAGACAAAGGGCGGAACTCCAGGCTGGTACAACAACGCCGCTTTCGACAGAGCTGCCGCAAAAGACGGACTTTTCGCAAAAACCTTCAGCGCAGACGCTTATTCAAACGAAACCAGGGCCATGATTATCGACGAAATCAAAAAGACCGGAAAAAAAGTTGACCTGGTTGTTTACTCACTTGCAAGCCCTGTAAGAAGCGACCCTGTAAAGGTTGACCCTAACAGCGCAGAGGGAGCACACATTCTCTACAAATCAGTAATTAAACCGATTGGAAAAACATATTCTGGTCAGGCCATCGACATCATGACAAAGACTCTCAAAGAGTCCAGCGCCGAGCCTGCAACTGAAGAAGAAATCGCAAACACTGTAAAAGTTATGGGTGGCGAAGACTGGCAGCTCTGGATGGACGCATTGAGCGAAGCCGGAGTTTTGAACACAGGTTGCCGCACTGTAGCATATTCTTACATCGGGCCAAAATTGAGCCACGCTATCTACCGCGACGGAACCATCGGTCAGGCAAAAAAAGACTTGGAAGCAACTGCTCACCGCTTAAACGACCAGCTTAAAGCTTCAGTAGGAGGAGCTGCTTACGTTTCTGTAAACAAGGGTCTTGTAACCCGCTCAAGTGCAGTTATCCCGATTATCTCCCTCTACCTTTCAGTTTTGTTCAAGGTAATGAAGGAAAAGGGAACTCACGAAGGCTGTATCGAACAGATGGAGCGCCTTTTTGCAGAACGCCTCTATACCGGCGAAAACAACAGCGCTGGTAACGTTCCGGTTGATTCAGAAAACCGCATCCGCGTGGACGACTGGGAAATGGCTGACGACGTTCAGGCAGAAGTTGCAAAGCTTATGGACGGCGTAACTCAGGAAAACCTTGCTGAACGCTGCGACCTTGAAGGCTACAAGCACGACTTCTTGAACATCAACGGCTTTGACGTTCCTGGCGTTGACTATGAAAAAGACATCACGGATATGTCCAGCCTTGACTAAGGTGTAAATATCAAAAGTGGGGTAAGCAAACACAAGGAGAATTAAGGAGGGCGGAGAGCCGCCCTACGGAAAAGCCTCCTCGCTTCGCTGCGGTGTCTTTTCCTACCCTACCCAGCGGGGGCGGAACTGTTCTACACTCTGCCCCCGCAACGCCCCCTTTTATCTTAAATGAAACCGATTTTCCAAAAAAACAGATTTATATTCTCCGGCGTCCTGCTGATTTTCCTTTCTTTTCTAGTTTTTTCCTGTAAGTCCATCCCGGATTCTGAGTTTTCAGGTGAAATTGCAACAGGGGAAGAAAGCTGGAAGTCAGTTCCCCTTTATCCGCCGGCGGGAAATATTATCTGGAAGGAAATCCGGCCCGGAATCAGGGAATTTTCCTATTCCGTAAGCCGGAAGACGCCGGAAAAAGACACTCATTCTAAAAACGGAAAGCTTAACTACCGGGTAATCGAACTTGATTTTGAAGCCCTTTCTGACGCCGGAGTTGAGCCGGAATTCTTTGTAAAAAAGCCTTCAGGAACAAAGTACTGGGATACTTCTGAAAGCGTAAAAAGCTTTGCAAAACATACCGGCTCATTCATTGCAACAAATACAAATCCTTTTCATATAAGACAGCATTACAATCCCTTAAGTCAGGGGCACATTCTGGGAATCTGTATTGAAAACGGAAAAATCTATTCAGAACCGGATAAAAACTACTGCGGAATCGCCTTTTACAAAGAGGAAAATGCCGCCACAAATCAAAGCCTGTGGCGTGCTCAGATTTTTGACAGGCAGACTGAAATCTTAAAAAGTAATGATGACGGGGATGCAAAGGCAGTTCCGGAATGCGCCTGCGGGGGCTTCTGGACGATTTTAGACAAAGGGGAAATCAGGGAATTCCACAAAATCTGGGATACCCGAAACGCCGTTGCCACCAAAAATGACGGAAAAACGGTGCTCTTCCTTGCTGGAGAAGCCCTTACCTTTATGGAAACCGCAGAAATCTTTAAGGCTCTGGGGGCACAGAAAGCGATGCAGTTTGACGGCGGCAATTCCACCGCCCTTTATGCAGAGGGAAAACTTAAATTTTCCCCCTTCATTCATGTGAATGTCTTAGCCATTCTTGGCATAAAACTAACAGGTAAAAACTAAGTCAAAACATTGACGAAATGGGAGTATTGGACTAAAATATCAAAATATGGGTGCGAACATAGCTACTAACCAGCTAATCAACAAATACTACGATTTGTACAGGGACAATGAAGTTACCTTTTCTAAAGATATGCTCAAATCCCTCAGAATCGATCCTCGACAAATCTATGTAAAATGCGCAGGTGACCAGTGGCCGTGTATCATTAACTCCACCTCTTTCCAGATGGCAAAAATCATCATCGGAACAGCAGGCGGAGCCTTTCAGAAAATCACCAAAAAAGATGCACCTCCGGTAAGTATCCGCTACTGCTTCATCGAAGAAGACGGAAACCCCCTCTACTTCTTTGTTGCTTCCCGTGTAACAAATGTAACTCCATACATGAACTCTCAGGATCTTGCGGTTGTAACCCTTACTTTCACTCAGCGTCCGCCGGATGACCTTATTATGCGTCTAGGAACTCTTTTAGACGCAAACGCAAGTTTTATCAACCGAAAAGACGAACGAATCCTCATCAATGACAACACAAAGCGTGCTCTTGGAATCTACAAGAAAGAGTCGATTATCTATATTCAGAATGTTCCACGCCGCTGTATTCTCTGGGATATTTCCTTTTCCGGAACAAAAATCATCATCATGGGACTTCCAAACTTCCTTAAAGGAAAGGAATGCGTAATCCGCTTCATGTTTGAAGAACCCGGCGAAATCATCGATGTAAAGGGAACTATCATTCAGGCAGACCCGGTTGAAGGCAGACGGGACCTTGTAACCGCAGGAATTAAGTTCGACGAGAACCTGGTTCCGCTTTCTTACAAAGTCCGAATCAACGAATATTTTTCTTCCAATAAAAAAATGCTTCTTAGTGCTTCCGGAAAATTCCAGGACAACCAGGCAGCAGATCCAACTCAGATTGTTGTGCAGGCAAAAAAAGCACAGGAAATGCAGGCTAAAGAAGATGCTAAAAACGGCGTAATTCAGGCAAGCGTTTCTAAAGACGGAACGATTGTTGCTCCAGGTACTGGAACTGCTGCTAACGGAACCGCCGCAGGTGCCGGAACCGGTACTGCTTCGGCCGCTGCCGGAAATGCAGGTGCAGGTGTCGCACAGAGTGCAGGAAGCGCAAAACCGGAAGCCGTTACAGTTTCTGCAGCCGCAAAAGCTCCTGCCTCAGGCGCTAATGTTCCGTCAGGTTCTCAGAAATAAATAACAGAACAGGAAAATACTATGAATCCTAAAAACCCTCTTGAATCGGTATATTTTGTTACATTACCGGAAAATTTCACACTTTCAGAAAAAGCACTTCAGCTGGATAAAACCATTCCCCTTCCGGTTCAGAAAAAAGATAATGCACCGGACGCTCCGGGAAGCTTTAACATGGAAGAACTTTCTGCCGAACAGGTTCTTGCAGGAATCCTTACGGTTCTTGCCTACGACAGAAAAAATGAACACCTGGATTATTACCGCTCAATCTTAAAGCAGGCCCGCCCGAACATCGAAAAAGAACTTACAGAAGCAGCTGTAATAAAAGCAAAAAACGAAGACTGGGATATGGCGGAAGAACTCTTCCTTACCCTCCGGGGAATCGACCCGGAAAATGCCGGTACAAAATTGAATACTGCAGTTTTCCTTGACCAGCGGGCAGAAAGCTACCGCCAGAGCGGTCTTTACGAAGACGCAGATGCCTACGACAACGACGCCCAGGAGTACTACCGGGAAGCAATGGAAGCAGAACCTGCAATTCCGGACGCTTTCTTTAATGCAGGCTTTTTCTACCTTAAACAGCACAACTTCTTTGACGCAAAAGACTGCTTTGAAACCTACCTTGCCCTCACTTGTGACACCAACGACGAAGAGCTGGGTGAAAACGGCATCTACAAACGGGAACGGGCTCAGGAAATCATCAACAATATTTCCAACGACAACATGGATGACGAACGTTTCAAAAACGCCTACAAGCTCATCTCCTCAGGACAGGAAGAAAAAGGACTGGACGAAATCCGGGAGTTCCTTTCAAAAAATCAGAAGGTCTGGAACGCCTGGTTCATGCTGGGCTGGGGAATGCGCCGCCTTGAAAAATGGGAACAGGCTGAACAGGCATTTATGCAGGCAATTTCCTGCGGCGGAGATGCAAACTCAGACTGCTACAATGAACTTGCAATCTGCCAGATGGAACTGAAAAAGCTTCCGGAAGCAAAAAAGAGCCTTATAAAGGCCCTCTCAATTTCTCCGGAAGATACAAAAATTATTTCTAATCTGGGATATTTAAGTCTTAAAGAAGGAAACCGCAGCGAGGCTCAGAAGTACTTTTCTGCCGTGCTGGTTTATCTTCCAAACGATAAAATTGCTTTAAGCGAGCTGGCAAAACTGGAGCAGGGAATTTAATCAAATTATATCCCTTAATCTCAAGTTAATACAATTGCATTAAAATTGACTGCCGGTCACAGTCTTGAGGGGGTCAAAACCGTGCGCTAGCGCACTATGCGCTGTTTGTGGCATAGGAACTATTAAATGTCGCTACGCGCCATCCACAAACAGAGCATTTTTGCCCCTCAATTCGTTCCCTCCCGTCAATTTTAATTAATTCTTCTAAAACTCGAAATTAAGGCTGTATAATTTTATATTCAAAATAGCTCTCAGGGATTCCGTCCCTCTTAAAAATCCAGCTCAAGGTAGTCGCCTTTTTCTATTCCTACCTTTGAAAACCAGCCCTGGGGAACTTCCAGGGCGTAGCGCACATAGCCCGTGCTGACAGTATTGGAAAGGCTGTAGGGCGTCATATCAAAGATATCCCGGATTTTTCCCTCTTTTGTAATAAAGGCAATGGAAAGAGGTGTCGGTGTATTTTTCATCCAGAACCTCAGAATCTGGTCATTTTCAAAAACAAAAAGCATGCCTGTACCTTCCGGAATGTGCTTTCGGAACATGAAGCCCTTATCCCTTTCGTATGCTTTTCTGGCGATTTCAGCCTTTACCCGGACAACAGAAGCTTCCTGAACAGTGCCGGCTCCGGAATTGCCAGCCTCTTCCGCCTTTTTAAGGGTCAGAGTCTTTTTTTCAAGAGAAGAACAGGAAACAAGATTGAAAAGGAAAAGTACAGCAAAAAAGTAAATTGAATATTTTTTCATAAAATTAAAGCCCCTCAAGGAACATATCCCGGGTAATTTCGCGGCCGCTTGGTCCCACATTTTTCTTATTCATAAGTGACTCAAATGTTTTTTTGTCCACATATTTGAGGGTAAGGGGCTTTTCAAGACTCATGGTGTAGTCCCCGTCATCCCAGACAGACTTTTCCGGGGAAACGGAAACCGGATTTCCGTATTTTTTACAGAGCGTGTCAAAAATGCTGAAATGATCCATGCGCTCCCGGTTTACATTTATGGTGATGATATAAAGGTGGTCGTTGTAAAACTGAAACCAGCAGCGGTCCAGAAAGGAATATTCGTGTCCACCCAGGGCATCGGTTTCAATAAGAACCCGGTTTTCTCCAGGAAGAAGGCTTACGTCCCTGTCTCCGTGATAACCGAACTCAGTATTTGAACGGAGAGCCTTTTTTGTCTGTTCAAGAGTCATTCCAAGCTCAACACCGCCGTATCCGTGGGGAACACCGTCATTAGACCGGTTTGAGCCGTTTTTTTCTTTTGAGAAAGCAGCCGAAGAAAAAAGAGTCAGAAAGATAAAAAGTAATGGGATTTTTCTTTTAAAATTTCTCACAGAACCCCTCTCTTCCCTTATTTTTCGCCGGCTTCGATTTTTTTGAACAGCGCAGAAAGGCGAATCACTTCCTGACAATCCGGAACAAAAATCTTTCCGTCTATCAATTTAATTGCTTTTTCAGTTTCAAGCTTTATAAGTCCCTGCATCTGCTCGTTCTGAGGAATTGCACACATGGTCAAAAGCTCCTGAGGAGTCAGGGAAGTCTGATAAGAGCCCCGGAAACGCTTTTCCTTTTCAAGCTGAAGGGCAAGCATATCCATAGCCTTATGAAGAGGATCCTTAAGGCAGGTATTTGAAAGCTGACGGTACATTGACCACAGGCGCTCTGCAAGCATTGTTGTAAGGCGTGCAATAACCTGAGGCTGAGTTCCTACCATGTGATCAAAGTTTTCACGGTTGATAACCAGAAGACGGCAGGCCTCGTGGGCGATTGCATTTGCTGAACGGCCCTTATTTTCAAGCAGAGCCATTTCACCGAACATATCACCCCGCTGCAAAACAGAAAGAATTACTTCGTTTCCGTTTACAACCTTTGTAATTTTTACGGAACCTTCCTGAATCACATACATTTCCTGGGCACTCTGATTTTCTGACATAATCATTGTGCCGGCAGGATAGTTCCGGTTCATTTCATGGGAAGGCTCATAATAAACGGCTTTAGAAACCGACTTCAATGAAACAAAGCGCTTCTGTGCCATAGGAATATTTCTTCCATTCGGACATTCCTTCAGATAGCGGTAATAGGCGTAGCACGCTATATCTGCACAGCCCGCTTTATCGTAATATTCAGCAACATTGTAAATCTGTTCCGCAGAAGTGGCAGAGGTGTCCTTAAGGGTAATCTGGGTAAACTGCTCATTCATCTCCCGCATTCGGTTTGAGAAAGTGCGGATAATCTTCATTGCTACCGGTACATTGGATGAAATCAAATCCGGATACTGATCCCGGGCAACGGAAATCATGGTACAGTCTTCCATGGCAATTGCATTTTCAATCTGAGTATGGCCGGACATACAGGGAATTACGCCCACAAAGTCTCCCGGCTTTAAAATCTTTTTTGAATTTCTTCCCGGATCCAGAGAGTTTGAACAGGCGACCTTTCCGGTTTTTACAATGAAAAACCTGTCGTTGGTATCAACGCCGTCAACGAGTACATATGAGCCTTTTTTAAATTCAACGATTGATAATGTAAACACTTAACTCCACCTTAGAGCAGCCTATCGGTTCTGCTGCATCTCCTTGGCGTTCTTTTTTCGATAGAAAATCGCAAGGTTGATAACTTCTTCACAATGAGGAATGAAAATCTTTCCGTCAACCTGCTTAAGCTTGATTTCATCCTGAATCTGAGCTATTACGGCCGATTTCTGTCCATCCGGAACAGCACACATATTCAACAGGTCATTTATAGTAAGCTCTGTCTGATACTGTCCGTTTGAAACACGAGCCTTTTCAAGCTGAAGGGCAAGCATATCGATTGCCTTGTAAAGCGGTGTATGAAGAAGAGCGTTATCAAGCTGTCTGTACATTGACCACAGGCGGTCAGAAAGTGTTACGGTAAGGCGCGCAATCAGCTGCGGCTGACTTGTTACCATCTGGTCAAAGTTCTGGCGGTTTACAACCATCAGGCGGCAGGCCTCATTTGCAATTGCACTGGCAGAACGGGGTTTATTTTCCAGAAGAGCCATTTCACCAAACATGTCGCCCTTATGAAGAACCGCAAGAACGACTTCCTCACCGTCTACGACCTTGGAAATGGCAACCTGACCGTCCTGAATTACGAACATTTCAGCGCCGCCCTGGCTTTCCGACATAATCATGGTTCCCTTAGGATAAACACGGGTCAAATCCGGAGTCGGTTCAAGGAAAACTGCCTTGCTCATGGTTCTGTACTGCGAGAACCTCTTTAATGCCTCTTCCTTGTGAGCGCCGTTCGGACATTCCTTTACATAGCGGTAATAGGCATAAGAAGCGATTGAAATCTCGTTTTTCTTGTCGTAACACTGGGCAACGTCAAAAATATGCTCCGGCGTGTCTGCAGAAACCGTTTTGAGGGAATATTTCATCAGCTCTTCATTCATAATACGCATCCGGTTAGCAAAGGTGCGGATAATCTTAAGAGCAATCGGAGTATTCTGTGCAATAAGTTCAGGATACTGGTCCTTCAGAACAGAAATACATTTTATATCTGTAATTGCTTCTACGTTTTCGATCTGTGCATGACCGGACATGCAGGAAATAACGCCTACAAAGTCTCCCGGGCCAAGTTTTCGGTAAGAACCTTCAGGATTGCTAGATTTGAAGCATCGAACATTCCCAGACTGAATAATATAAAAACGATCACAATTCTCACGACCTTCAACCAGAAGATAATTTCCAGCCTTAATATTTACGAATGATAACTGCAACACTTCAAACACCTCTCGAACTATGCATTATAAAAAGATAATCTCAGGCTCCAGTGTAAAACCTGTTTTATCTCTAACTGTATTAACGACATATTCTACAAGTTTTTTTACATCTTTTTGCGTTGCACCACCCAAGTTTATGATAAAATTTCCATGAAAAGGTGCAACCTGGGCGTTTCCAGTCCTGTATCCCCTGAGTCCGCATTCATCCACAATTTTTCCGCTGGGTGAACCAAAGCTCCGGTTGTTTTTGAAGACACTTCCCGCACTTGGGTAGTCAAAATGTCCGCGCTTTTTCCGCTCCTGAATATAAAATTCACATTCTGCTTTAAGCGAAAACTCAGCCTCGTCAGAAGTTCCAGCGGCACATTTTGCATCCCCTCCGTTGCAGGATGCCTCCCCGCCGGCAGCCTTATCAGCCTTTTTAAGGGCAAAAACCGCCTGAAGGATTATCTTGTTTTTGTTCTGAAAGGGCGAAACCTTGTAAGCCCAGTCTTCCTCCCTGAAAGGAACCTCCTCGCAATCAAAGGTCTCTGTATCAAAAACATAGGCACTTACAATAAGGTTACTGATTGATTTATCAAAGCAGCGTGCATTCATATACACGGCGCCGCCCACAGTTCCGGGAAGTCCCGCAAACCGTTCCATGCCGGTGAAGCCATTTTCCGTACAGAAATTCACAAGACTTTCCATGGATTCGCCGCTGCCGGAACAGATATACACATCCTCGCTGTCTTCCCGCACATCAGAATACATGCCCTTCATCCCAAGGGTACTGATAACGATTCCGTCAAAATAATCGTCCGGGAAAACAATGTTGCTCATTCCGCCAAGCACAAAATAGGGAAGCTTATATTTCTTTGAAAGGGCAATAATATCCTGAAGCTGAAAACTGTCTTCCGGTTCAACAAAGCAGGCCGCCTTGCCGCCGATTTTAAACGTAGTTCTGGGTGCAATTTCTTCATCGAACAGTACTTTTGAAGAAAACCCGGTTTTTTTTATAAAATTCTGCACTACGTCTTTTGTATTCATAACAATATAATTTACACTTTTTTCGGCTTTCATACTAGTGGGACGAATGTCGAGTTTAATAGTTTCAACTCCAAAATCACAACAGCAGAATCGTCATTCCGTCTACATTCAGCCAACTACCTTGAATTTCGCCTTTTTTCTCTATAAAATAGCGTATTATGAAAGCATCAAAATTTATTATTTCAACCTTACGCGACGCTCCAAACGACGCCGTTATTTCAAGCCATCAGCTTATGATGAGAAGCGGAATGCTCAGAAAACTCGGAAACGGACTTTATTCATATATGCCTCTCGGTTTCCGCTCATTCACAAAATTACAGAGAATCATTCGCGAAGAACTCGATAGAGCCGGAATGCTGGAAATGAAACCGACTGTTATTCAGCCGGGAGAACTCTGGAAGGAGTCCGGACGCTGGGACAAAATGGGCGACGAAATGCTCAAGCCACAGAACCGTCAGGGACAAGACATGGTAGTTTCTCCGACTGCGGAAGAAGCCTTCACCGCCCTGGTTCGGGAAGGTCTTTCAAGCTACAAACAGCTTCCTTTCACACTTTACCAGATTAATACAAAATACCGCGACGAAATCCGCCCGCGCTACGGTGTAATGCGCGGCCGTGAGTTCACCATGATGGACGCCTACTCCTTCGACAAGGACCAGGCAGATCTGGACAATTCCTACGACAATGCCGCAGCCGCTTACCGCCGCATTTTTAAGCGCCTTGGACTTAAAACAATTTCCGTAAAAGCCGACACCGGTGCCATGGGCGGTTCCGGTTCAGAAGAGTTTATGGTAGAAAGCGAAATCGGCGACGACACCCTTATCCTCTGCCCGAACTGCGACTACGCTGCAAACGTTGAAAAAGCAGCCTGCGCAAAGGAAACTCCACTGGATTCCAACGGAAAGCCACAGGTAAAAACAGACCTTCCATACGAAGAGGTTGCAACTCCAAATGTTTTCTCCATTGAAGACATGGAAAAATTCTTCGGTGAAAAATCAACCCGCTTCTTAAAAGCACTCATCTACAAGGTATACAATTCTTCCGTTGACCTTTCAAAGGCAGCCTGCACAGAACAGTTCAAAAAAGAATCTGACACCACCGGCGACTTCTACCCGGAAAGCTATGTCTGCGTTCTCATCCGCGGCGACCTTGATGTAAACGAAGCAAAGCTGGCAGCCGTTCTTAAAGCAAGCGGCGCAGAACTTGCAAACGACGAAGACGTAAAAAAATATTCCGGAGCACCACACGGCTTTGTAGGACCAGTTGGAATCAAAATTCCGGTTCTGGCAGACGACAGCACACTGGAAATGCACGACTGTTTTGCGGGAGCAGGCAAAGAAGGCTTCCACTTAAAGCATGTTGAACCGGGCCGGGACTACACACCGTTTATGACAGCCGATGTCCGAACCGTTGTTCCTGGGGACAAATGCCCTGACTGCGGCGGAACCTTCTACATGAAAAAAGGAAACGAGCTTGGACACATCTTCAAGCTTGGAACAAAATACACAAAATCCATGAGCGTAACCTACCTTGACCAGAACGCAAAACCTGTAACTCCGGTTATGGGCTGCTATGGAATCGGTGTTGACCGAACTCTGGCAAGCATTATCGAAGCTCATCACGACGACGACGGAATCATCTGGCCAATGACAGTTGCTCCTTTCCAGGTTGCCCTGGTGCCTGTTAAGTACGACGGAACAATGAAAGAAGCCGCTGACAAAATCTACGAAGAGCTGGAAAAAGCCGGAATTGAAGTGCTTCTTGACGACCGAAACGAGCGCCCTGGCGTAAAATTCAAGGATGCCGACCTGATTGGTTTCCCGGTTCGCGTTGTAATCGGCGAAAAAAATCTTCCGAATGTAGAAATCAAGCTCCGAAAAGAAAAAGAAAGCAAGCTTATTCCTGCAGAAGAAGCCGCTTCCCTGATTATCAAAACCGTTCAGGAAGAACTTTCCCAGTTAAACGGCTAGAAAATACAGAAACACTAAGGTAGCAAAAAAAACATCATACAGGAGGGGCGCCTGCCCCTCGCTCCCAAGCCGAAAAAGTTCCAGAAAAGCTACCGCTTTTCTTCCCCTTTCCCGGCTTGTCCGCTACCCCCTCTAGCGGGGGAATATTTCATTCCCCCACAACGCCCCCTTTCTTTAAGAGGTAATTCAAATGAAAAGACTATTAACTATTCTTTCCCTTCTTACTCTATCCTTTACAGCTTTTTCCCTTCCAGGTTTTACGCCTTTTATCCAGGACATTCCGGGCTCCTATGTATGGTACCGGGATTACACCTTTCAGCGGGAAAGCTATGTGGGCTTTCTTACCTTTGACAGTTCAACCTATCAGGCCCGGTACTTTGCTCCTCAGAATGCAAAAGCAAAGCTCCCTGAAAAAGATATTAAAATCTATTTTTCCCTTGATCCAGAGGCTGACCACATTGAAATGACCGGGGAAAAGGTAATTGCAGGAGTTTCCCAAGAGGATACAGAGCTTGTAAACTACCTGCACGACATGGTTTACGAACTGAACGCCCGCCGTATCAAAGCCGGAGAAATTGCTCCCGGCTCAGAAAATACGGCTTCCGGCGAAAGCAGCGGCGGCATAACCGGCTCCACAGAAAACTCCCTTTCCCTCAATAAAAATGGTTCCGACTCCGGTTTTCTTCATTCCGGAATTAATATCCGGGAAGATTTTGCCCAGTTTGGCGGAGATGTAACCGTTATCTACGACTTTTTAGTTCCTCTTTTTAATGTAAAACTGATTGAAAGTGCAGCCGGAAAAACAGAATTAAACCTTGTAACCTGCGGCCGCATCCAGTCCACAGAAGACAATTCTTTTGACGCCTTCAAGGGCTTTCCACAGAAGTTTCCTTCTAAGAAACACGGCTTTAAGAAATCTAAAAAAGCAGAAAAAATGGATTTTAATACTCCGGACGGACAGAAAATCACCCTGGATTCCGACTGGACCCGCTCCATGGAAAACCTGTGGCTTTTAGGTGACGCCGCTCTCATTTCCGCCGGCCTGATTCCGGAAAACAACGCCGGGAATGAAACAGCAGAGGCTTCACTTATGTCCATTACCTTTATTCTCCGGCAGCTTCTGCTTTCATCAGGCACATCCTATACAGACTGGAACTCCCTTGAAATTCAGAATTACAGCCAGCTTTTGGGAAGCGCAAATCCTTCTGCTTCTGCAAACTTCAAGGTTTCAGCAAACATCTGGCAAAATGATACCCAGAATCTTACAAAAAGCCTGAAAATCCTGAGCAAAAAAAATGGCGGCTACGCATTGTTTACGTTCACCGCCTTCGAAAATGTTTATCAGAAAAACAGGGCTTATTTCGACACAATAGTAAAAAGTTATCAGGTTAATTAACTTAACTTCGAGTTTTATAAGTTTTACTTCAAAATTGGCTCTCAGTCGCGTCCTGCGGGGCTAAATTGCTAGAACGAGCTTCGGGCCAGGGGGGTGCCGATCCACTGGCCTTCGCTTCCCAGGTAGTCCTTCTTTTCGCCTTCAATCAGGAACTGGACGCTGCGAACCGTGGAAAACTCCGTTGCGGTGTATACAATCTGCATAAGCTGGGCAATGTAGCCTTCAACTCCAAAGGTCTGATTGATTTCAAATGCCTCATTGAAATTCAGGGTTGCAGTTCCATTTTTAACACTGGCACCTAAAAGCCGTGTTCCCGCAGGAATCAAAGTCATAAGCTCCTTTCCTTTTTCATCAAGGGAAGGACCTTTCAAAAGCTCGTTTATGGAATCCGTAAGGGGACTGTCAGATTTCTGAAGGGTTCGGCGGCTGCTTTTTCGGCTTACACTTCCGTCTGAATCAATTGAAACAAAATAGAGCGTAACCTCTGTCTTTTTCGGTACCTGAACAGCCGGAGTTTCCTGTGTTTTACTTTGAGAAGTCGTTTCCGGCTTTTTCGCTGTACTTTCATTTGCAGAATTTGTTTTCTTTTCTGAATCCAGAGGCAAGGTTTCAGTTTTTTTCTGATTTGCAGCTTCTGCCACACCTGTTCCGGACTTCTGCATTTCCGATTCAGGAACTTTATTTGCTTCGGTTCCGGTTACCTCAGTGTACTTTCCGCCACCAGAATTACCGGAAGGTTCTTTTGCTCCCAGTAAATCAAGGTTCATGCCAGTGCCCGGCTTTCCCTCAGATTTTCCGTTGTCAGATTTATTCATAAATTCCGGAGTGGTTCCAAAAACCCGTCCGAAAAAGTCCGTATCCTCAAGATTCTGCTTAATCTGGTTTCTTTTTACAAAAAAGACCACCATCATCAGAATAAAAATCAAAAACCAGAATGTAATCAAAAGATAATTGCTTTTTTTCTTATTATTTTTACCTGCTTTCTTTGCCATACTTCCTTTATCGGCAATTTTTTAAAGATTTTTAGATTTTTAAAAGCCTTAACTTCGAGTTTTAAATTAAAAAAAAATTGGCGTAAGCGGGGGGTCCCGCTGAAAGCCAATTTTTTAGTTTGAATAATTAAACTCAAAATTAAGGATGTTTATTTTGCCAGATATTCGTTGATAGCAGCAGCAGCTTTGCGACCTTCGCCCATAGCGAGGATTACTGTTGCAGCGCCTAAAACGATGTCTCCGCCGGCCCAAACCTTTGTCTTGCTTGTAGCCTGTTTGTCATCTACTACGATGTGGCCTTTTGCATCCTGGTCAAGACCTGGTGTTGTTTTTACAAGAAGCGGGTTAGAACCGTTTCCGAGGGCAACAATCATTGCATCGCATTCGATTTCGTGTTCGCTGCCTGGAATTGCAACAGGGCTTCGGCGGCCAGAAGCATCTGGTTCACCAAGTTCGTAAGAAAGAACTTTTACACCGCGCACCCTGCCGTCTTCAGTTCCAAGAACTTCAACCGGGTTTTCAAGGAAGCGGAAGTTTACGCCTTCTTCCTCAGCGTGAGCAATTTCTTCAAGTCGGGCAGGCATTTCGTTTCTTGTTCGACGGTAAACAATGTCTACCTGCTCTGCGCCCAGACGGTATGCCATTCGGGCAGCGTCCATAGCAACGTTTCCTGCACCACAAACTACTACGTGCTTTGCTTCGTAGATTGGAGTTGCAGCGTGTTCTTTATCGTAACCTTTCATGAGGTTTGCGCGGGTAAGATATTCATTTGCGCTGAATACACCGATGAGGTTTTCACCAGGAATGCGCATAAATTTTGGAAGACCAGCACCTGTTCCTACGAATGCAGCGTCGAATCCTTTTTCTTCAAGAAGCTGGTCCAGAGTATCTGTTCGGCCAACAAGGAAGTTCATTTCGAAAGTAACGCCCATTTTCTTAAGGTTGTCGATTTCGTTCTGAACGATTGCTTTTGGAAGACGGAATTCCGGGATTCCGTACATCATAACGCCGCCGGCTTTGTGGAATGCTTCGAAAACTGTTACTTCGTGACCTGCGCGTGCACAGTCAGCTGCGACTGTAAGACCTGCAGGACCCGCACCGATGATTGCAACCTTCTTTCCAGTTTTTGCTGCAATTGTAGGCATTGTAACCTTGTTGTTTTCTCTTTCCCAGTCAGCAACGAAGCGCTCAAGGCGACCGATGGAAACGGCTTTTTCAGCAGATTTGTAAACTTTTCCTACTGTACAAACGCCCTGACACTGCTTTTCCTGAGGACAAACGCGTCCGCAGATTGCAGGA
The DNA here is from genome assembly GCA_946186185.1 of uncultured Treponema sp. Classification (GTDB taxonomy): domain Bacteria; phylum Spirochaetota; class Spirochaetia; order Treponematales; family Treponemataceae; genus Treponema_D. Next base: position 24,242 of record CAMHMJ010000009.1, read on the forward strand.
AGAAGTGAAGTTTCCTTGATTGTGTCTACAGCGCCCTTAAAATCCCGGGCAGCAACCTTTGCAATGAACTGCGGGATTTTTACTCCAACAGGACAGCCTGCGATACAAGGCATGTTCTTACACTGAAGACAGCGGTTTGCTTCACAAACAGCCTGATCTTCTGTATATCCCAGGGCAACTTCTGCCATCTGGCGGGCGCGCGCTTTTGGTTCGCGGCTAGGCATTTCCATCTGAGGAATAGCCATGCGGTCTTTATTTGCAAGAACCTTGCCTTCGATTTTGGCAAGTTCGTCTTTTGCAATTTTATCTAATTCTTCAATAGTTTTATGTGACATAATAAAAATCCTATTAGTCTTAAAGTCAATTTTTAATACATGGCTTAAGAAAATTAAGCCTATACTATTTATTCAAAGCGTCAGCGGCAGCCTGCATACGACATTTGTGGGCTTCTTCTACAGGCTTAAAGCTCTTCATTCGCATCATCATGTTATCCCAGTCAACCTGGTGAGCATCAAATTCAGGACCGTCTACACAAACGAACTTCATTTCGCCGCCAACAGTTACACGACAGCCACCACACATACCTGTTCCGTCGATCATGATTGTGTTCAAAGAAACAGTTGTTGGAACATTGTAAGGTTTTGTAGTAAGTGCACAGAATTTCATCATGATTGGAGGTCCAATTGCGATTACTTCTGCAGGTGGGCACTGACTTTCACACATTTCCTTAAGAGGAACTGTAGAAACACCCTGGCGTCCGGCAGAACCGTCGTCTGTCATAATGATTACTTCGTCAGCAATTGCTTTCATTTCGTCAACATAAATCAAAAGGTCTTTTGTGCGGGCAGCAATTACAACGATAACTTTATTTCCGATTGCTTTGTGAGCCTGAACGATTGGATAGCAAGGTGCAACACCGAAACCACCACCGACAACTACAACCGGACCGTCTTTCTTTTCGATTACTGAAGGATTTCCAAGGGGTCCAAGGAGAGCGGCAAGCTCGTCGCCTTCATTCATTTGTGCAAGTTTCATAGTTGTAGCGCCTACAGCCTGGAAAGCAAGAGCAATCCAGCCTTCTTCAGCGTTAGCATCTGCGATTGTAAGAGGGATGCGTTCACCAAATTCAGCATCCACCTGAAGAATAATAAACTGACCGGCCTTGCGGTTGCGGGCAATTTCCGGAGCCTCTACCTTCATGTACCAGGTAGCCGAAGCACCACAAAGTTTGCGTTTTTCAATAATTTTAAACATCTTAAGTCCTCTTAAAATGGGTATTAGTACGATTTTATCGAATAAACGCAATTTGGTCAAACTAAGTATGACAAAAACTGAAAATTTGTCAGTTAAATAGTTACGGGCGCATCTTTTAAAAATGCGCCCGCATTTCGCTACCCTACAGCCTTTTTTTCATCAATTAGAATACGAAAGCTCTGATATTTTCTTCCAGCGCTTCTGCTTACCAGCCGAAGGCAAGGTAAACGTAAGCTCCTACACCGCTTCCCTTAAAGCTCGAAGCAAAGCTTGAGCCCTGAGCGGAAATACCCACATTGAATTCAACTGCACGGAAGTTCAGACCGAAAACAGCCTGATGTACAAAGCTTTCCGAAAGATATCCGGAAGAAAGCTTAAGGAACATAATCTGACCGATAACAGGAACCGGTAATCCCACCTGTGAAGAAATCTGATATTCCATATAGCCCTTGGCATTTGAACTGAAAGGCTCCTTAAAGCCAAAGCCCAGAAGTCCACCCAGAGTAAACCAGGAGCCGAATGGTTCCCACGCTGCCTGAGCACCCATGCGGAAAGGTCTGTTCAAAGAATAGGAAACACCTTCTGTTACATAATCAGTTTTAAACTCGAAGTTATCTTCGAACTGCTTCTTCATTTTTTCGCCAAAATCGCCGGTTTCTGTTACGCTGTCTCCAATTATTGTACCCAACCCGTCAAAATGACCTTTTGCAGTAGCAATGAGCTTGGTATTATAATTCAGGCGACCCGGAACAATCGGGATTCTGGAATATGTCTGAAGTGTAAGGGTTTTAAGAATCTGCTTATCAAGACTGCTGGTAATATCGAATCCCCAGCCGTCCTTGATTTTGTCCAGAATTAAGTCCGGTGTAAAATTATCCTGGATGGAAGAAGCGTCAAAGAAGGTATATACGTTCAGTTCAGCACTTGCATCAAGATAAACCTTTCCGTCTTCTGTGTTTGTAAGTTTTCCAACTGCCTTTTCAGCTCCCACATGGGCCAGAGGTCTGAAAAGTGAAGGAGTAATTTCAAGATGATAGCCGTCTAAAATCGTAAGTCCTACAGTAACGTCGGTGTGCATAAAGGCATCGGCATAAGCGTCACCGGTTGCCTTAATGGTTTCTCCCACGCTGTTACCCTTCGAAAGGAATTCAAAAATCTCTTTTCCAAGTCCAAAATTTCCGTTCAGTTCAATACCGGTGTCAAAACCAACGTGAACGCCGTTTTTCAGGTTCAGATTTGTAAAATAGTTATAGCCGAACAGAAGGTTGAACATCAGTCCGTTATCCGGCATTTCATCAGCAATTTTATTTACATCAATTACAAGATTCTGAACAAGAATATCCGTGGTATTAAGATAGCTGTTGTTCGCACCCACATCCACCTTCATTCCCATTTCAAAGGTTCTGTGAGGCATGTCGATTCTGTCCCGGTTCTTTTTAGGATCCTTTACAAGATAGTCCTCTTCTTCATCTGAATCCGGGTCAAAATATTCATCCTCAAAGGATTCCCCCAGTGAATCATCCCCAGCCCAGGCGGCAGAGAGATCAGCTGGATTTTCTGAGGACTTAACTCCTTCGTAATCCGGCCTGTCGTTCAAAGGAGCCGACATATCGTACCCGGAAGAAGCACCTGAGCTTCCGTTTGCGCCAGAAGCGCCTTCTGCCCCGGAAAGAGCACCATTTGCCCCGGTCGAAGAGCTTGAACTGTCATCCAGCGGAGAAACACTTTCAACAGGAGATTCAAGATCAATGAGAGCGTCGGCATTTTTCTTCTTTTTGGCAAATGCACCTGTGGTTACAAATAAGGCCACTAAAAATATAAGTACAATCTTCTTCATGATTAGTTACCTCCCATCAGGGCATCATCCCCGCCAAAGAGTTTTACCTCACCATCGGTTTTTATCTTAATCTTTACATTTGCCGTAATGCTTGCATTCTTCGGCATATAAACTTCACCCGCCGGCAAATGAGCCTTAAGATCCGGATAGAAAGGATATGTCTTCATCATTTCTATAAAGTCGTCGCTTGAGATCTGGAGGGACTTGTTATTTCCCAGAGAAAGCTGTTTCTTTCCGACTGAATCAATTTTGGTGTCCATTTCGACGCTCATATTCGAACCGTTGGTATATTTCAGAACATCATTTGTAAGACTGTAATCGATGGAAACAGAATTCAGAATATCCAGAAGCACCTTGATATCATCAAGATTTGTGGCTTCATCACGACCGAACAGGTCTTTTTTGTCAGAAGAAGCTTCTGCGGTGCCCGTTCCGGAATTTCCCTCGGAAGAGCCCGAACCGTTTTCGCCGGAATTACCGCTTCCGCTGGAAGACTCGCTGGAATCCTTGGATTCTGACTTATTGATAAGACCCATAATATCTATGGTAACCTCGTCCTGACCTTCATCAGGAGCAACTTCAAACCTCATCGGAAGAATCATTCGTGCGTGAATGGTGATGCTGGTTGTCTTATTTTCAGAATTAGCTTTATTCTTCAGCTCGTCAAACTGTTCTCTGTAAACATCAAAGTATTCTTCATTTCCACCAAGACTGATGTTGTAAGCAAGGTTTAAGGCTCCCTTGGCATGACTGTTTATGAGCTTTGCAATGGCATCCTTCTTGTATTTTGAAACCTTTGTAGGATTGGTGCTGAGTTTTTTTGTAACCTTCATGGCTTCAAGATTTGCCTGGGTATCCAGCTCCGGAATTGAATCTACAGTCGTGAGAGTTTCCGGCGTAATATTTGTAACAACCGTACCACTTTCACCTGACTGGGAAGTTTCTTCACCCAGAAGCACCTCTTCATGAGTAACAACAGGATTCTGTTCATCGGTTTTATCAATCGTCTGAGCAATAATTGTTCCACCCAGACCCATTTTTTTAAGGGAAGTAAGATCCGGCATTACGCAGTAAAGGTAAATCGGAAGCTCTTTAATCAGAAGATTATCCACAAAGTTCTGGTCACCCAGCTCCTCCGTAAAGGAACTGAGCATTGAAGACATATCGATTCCCGTATCAACAGAATTGTTCAGTTTTTCGCCGATAACAGACTTTTTGATCCCCGCCTTTGTCCAGTTCATTTCTGCAAGAGGCTTTTCCATCTTGATTGAATATTTTGTTCCCGGTTCAATTCCCCTGAAAATTGCAAAATAGTCAAAATCCGGGTCGGCACCGTATTTACTGATAAAATCTGCATCTGCAACTGGGTCGTGTCCAGGCAGAGTAAGCTTTAAGGAAACATCTACGATATGATTTTTTTCCGGCTGGATTGTAGTCTTACCTTCCTTAATCAGCGAAATCGTATCAAGGTAGTTTACAGTCTGTGGCACACCGTTTTCATCATTCTTCTGAATGGTTTTGTCCCCCCAGCTGTAGATTTCCGTACCATCGTATGTAATTACATCCCCAGTCTTGCTTCCAAAGCCAAAAAACTTTGAATAGTAGCCAACCGAGATAGTATTGATAGTCGATTTTGTTTCAACCTCACCGTTTTCCTTAAAGGTTGCATTTGACGGGAAGGTATTTGAATATGGAAGATTAATTCCAAAATCCTCAAGATCTATATAGCTGACATAATCCGACATCGTTGTTCCAGATTCGTCCAGGTCGTAGGTTACATCGTAATTAAGACGGCTTTCCCCGGTTTCACTGTCCGTGAGCACGCTCTTAAGGTTTACGGCAACATCATCGATTGTGCGGACAACTCCCGTTGAGTGGATAACGATTTTCTTTGCGCTGTCGTTGAACACAAAGGTGGCATCCTCAATTTTTACGTGAATGTTTCCGCTGATGAAAATTTCATCCTTTGCGTATCCTTTTCCGTCCAGCACCAGTTCCTTGTTCATGATGGCATTGTCAGTGTAATAATCCTTGTGCTCATCGTCGTTCGGAATCTCCCGGAAATCGCTGGTGTCAGCCGTAAGACCGCCGGTAATTGTAAGCTCCGGAGTAAAGGTTACCCCGGTCCAGCCCTCCGGCTCGGCACAGGTCAGGTAAAGGCTTCCTTCACCAATTTTACATTCCATGAACATGTCGTTGTCAACGGCATCGATTTTATACGGATTTCCCTGGTCATCGGCAATGGCAATTTCGCTGTTATTTTCAAGCTCCATTGTAACACCGGAAATCTGGGAAATATTTGCGTCGTCGCTGAAATCTACATTAACGGCATACATGTAATATTCATGTGCCTGATAATTGTCTGTTGAAGACTGGAAGCTGGAACCTTCAAAAGAAAGCTTTACCTTTGTGGTAATTTCCTTTCCCGTCAGAGGAAGCTGAATAACCGCCGCCTGGCCCGCAGTGGAAGAAAGAGTCACCGGAGTTCCGGAGGTTGCAACATCTTTATAAGTTACACCGTCATCAAAGCTGCACTGCATCTTCACAACAAGGTTTACTTCCATGCCGGAAGGAGTATTTACCCGTGGAGTAACTGTCAAATCCAGGCTTCCGGCAGAAAAACCGATTGCCCCGATTTTATTTTCCTTTTCTTCAGCACCTTCACCGCTGGTTCCGGTTTTTACTTCAATCGGGACTTCACCTACAGGAGCCTTACCGTTTAGCTCCGGGTTATCAAGAATCGTAAAATCATCAACCTTGAAGCTGATTTTTCCCAGCATCTCCGAACTGAAATCCGGAAGGTCAATTTCCATGTCCTTCTTAAGGTATTCGTTCAAATCCGGAATTTCCACTTCAGGAATATCAACCGGGCACTCAAGCTTGTCACCAAGGGCGGACTCAAAGTCCATGTTTTCAGGAAGCATTTCGCCGATATCAAGCTCGATTTTCTTTACCGCAAGATCGGCAAGGAAGCGCTTTGCCTCGTTCGGGTCATCCTCCGGGTCGTAATCGTAGATGTTTACCTTAATCTGCGATTCTTCTGATGAAGACTCACCGGACTGGGATCCTTCAGCGCCCGAAGAACCAGAAGAGCCTGACTCAGAGGAACCCGATTCCGAGCTGGAATCTGAAGAACCGATATTTTTGTTGATTTCTTCCATGATTTTTTTAGCCGACATAATGTCCGAAAGGGATTTTTTCACATCTCCCAGGGCAAAATTATATTCAGCCTTTGTGCGTACAGAAACAGTTTCCGGAATTTTCCATGTACAGGCAGACGCCAGGGCAACAAGAGCCGTAACGGAAACCGCTTTTACAATCTTTTTCATTTTGACCTCCGGTAAAATGAATGAAATATAGGGGACTTTATAAAATCAAAACGTAAAATCTCTTATTTATAACAACTTTTTAATAGAATGGTATCACTCAGATGTTACCATAGTATAGAAATAAATACAACGATTTTTTATCAGGGCGGAGGGGATAAAAAAAGCACTCTTAAAAAAGAATGCTGTCATTGATAATAGTCTTAATTCCAATTTTTATAAATTCTACTTCAAAATTGGCTACCGGTCGCGTCCTGCGGGTCAAAACCGCATGCTAGCATGCTAAACGCTGCTTGTGGCAAAGGAACTTATTAATTGCCGCTTACGCGGCAACCACAAGCAGAGTTTTTTTGCCCGCCTGCCGCTACCCTCCCGCCAATTTTGTATTATATTTACAAACTCGAAGTTAGCGCTAATAAGATTATTATCTACTTTTTAAGTAGCGCAGCAAACGGATTGTAGCTCATTCCGTCATCGCTGCCGTAGTTTCCGCGGTTGTTGTCTCGGCTGCCGGCACCACGGTTTGAAACAGCAAACTGTTTGTTTCCGCCTGACGAAGCACGGTTGCTGAGCCCCGTCGAAGCGCCGCTGCCTTTCTTTACGATTACAACCTTTCGTTTTCCATCAGCACCGGAAGCTCCATCTGCTCCAGAAGCCCGGCTGGCTGCTCTTGATGCAACCGACTGCCCGATTCTGCTTGCAGCATCGCTCTTTAAAGAAAGACTGATTCGCTTTCTGTCCTTATCAAGACCGATAATCGTAAATTCAAAAATATCGCCTACTTTTACAACTTCCATCGGGTCAGTTACAAAGCTGTCGCTCAATTCAGAAACATGGATGAGGGCAGTTTCGTGCAAACCGATGTCTACGAATGCACCAAAGTCTACTACATTCTTGATTTTTCCAGTTACCTTCATGCCTTCTTTAAGGTCTTCAAACTGAACTACACCCTTCTGCATGATTGGTGCAGGATATCCGTCACGAGGGTCGCGGTTCGGCTTCTGAAGTTCGTCGATGATGTCGTTCAGAGTTGTTTCGCCGATATTGTATTTTTCGCAAAGTGCCTTGTGAGTTGCGCTGTCGATTTTCTTTCCGGCTTTGATTACAGGAAGAACTTCACGGGCAACATCGTAGTTTTCAGGGTGAACCCAGGTATTATCCAGAGGATCTGAGCTTTCTGCAATTTTAAGAAAGCCTGCGCACTGTTCGAATGCCTTTGGTCCAAGTCCCGGAACCTTTTTAAGGTCTTCGCGGCTTGTAATTTTTCCGTTTGCATCGCGGTAAGCAACGATTTTCTTTGCAGTTGTTTTATTGATTCCTGAAACATAGCTCAAAAGCATGTAAGAAGCAGTGTTCAGGTTTACGCCGACATTGTTTACTACGGAAGCAACAACTTCATCAAGCTGTTCTGCAAGCTTTTTCTGGTTTACATCATGCTGATAAAGACCAACACCGATTGCCTTTGGATCGATTTTTACCAGTTCTGCAAGAGGGTCCTGAAGACGGCGGCCCATTGAAATTGCACCGCGAACCATTACATCAAGGTCAGGGAATTCTTCAGTTGCAACCGGACTTGCCGAGTAAACAGAAGCGCCGGATTCGTCTACAACAGTATATTTTACATCGCTGTCTGCGTAGTTTTCGCTGATAACCTTAGAAACGATAGCCTGAACTTCCTGGCTTCCGGTTCCGTTACCAACTGCAATTACCTGAATGTCGTACTTGTCTACAGCATCGTTAATTGCATTGTAAGCACCTGTCGGATCCTGCTCCTGGAAAATCTTGAAGAAGCCAAGGTATTTTCCTGTTTCATCAAGGGCGGCACACTTTGTACCGTTTCGGTAACCAGGGTCAACGCCAAGAACGCGGCTTCCCTTAATCGGCTGAGTCATAAGAAGGTTCTTTAAGTTTTCGCTGAAGATTCCGATTCCGTGGTCGTCAGCGCTGTCTGCTTCATTTGAACGGATTTCACGAACTACAGCTGGTGAAAGAAGGCGAACAACTCCGTCTTCAATTGCGTCCTTGTGGTATTTGTTGTGCATTTCAGCTTTTTTCTGAAGTTCACTAACTGCCGAATCCACATCGATATCGATTGTGATTTCAAGAGCACCTTCCCGCTCTGCGCGGTTCATGGCAAGGATTCTGTGTGGTTTTACCTGGTTCAGCGGCTCTTCATAATCCCAGTACATCTGGTAAGTTGAAGTTTTCATTGCCTGTTCTTCAGTCTGACCCTCCGGAACGATTCCCTTAGACTTGATGTTTCCGGTTGCCATGTAAAGGTCGTAGATTGCTGTTCTGTTGTCAGCTTCCTGGCTTACGCGCTCAGCAATAATATCCATAGCACCCTGCAATGCGTCGGAAGCAGTTTCAACATTCAATGCTGCGTCTTCGTTATCTGTTTTGATGAATTTTTCTGCTTCTTTTTCACAGGCTGCATCGTTGTTATCTGCAAGAATAAAGTCTGCCAGTGGCTCAAGGCCTTTTTCCTGTGCCACCATACCGCGGGTCTTCTTCTTTTTCTTGAATGGAGCCCACAAATCTTCAAGGGCACTTAAAGTTGTTGCAGACATAATTGCCTGATAAAGTGAATCTGTAAGTTTTCCCTGAGCAAAAACGCCTTTTACGATTTCAAGGCGGCGTTCTTCAAGGTTTTTATATGATTTGAAGGAATGGTCGATTGCAAGAACCTGAACTTCATCCAGGTTTCCTGTCTTATCCTTTCGGTAACGGCTGATAAAAGCTACAGTACAATCTTCATTAAAAAGACTGATAACTGCACTAACCTGCTGGGTCTGAATATTCAGTTCCCCGGCAATTTTTTTCATGATTTCAACTTCGTTGACTGTTAAAGCGTCAATTGCTTCTTGTGTAAATTCCATAGTGCAACGATTTTAACGGAAAAAGGCGGGCTATAGCAATAGGAATATGAAATAAAACCGGGGAATAAAAATTGCACACCCGGCTCTTTGAATCAGCTCTTTGGTTTATGCCAGAGGAAGCGGATTCTGAGCAGGCAGCAGATCCTCAACTGCATTTCCGCGCTTGTGACTTGCGGCGCTGAAGAGTTTTGTAAGAAGCTCGTTGCAATTTTCGCTCATGATTTCGTAAAGTTTAGGAATTAAAAGCTGTTTATTTAAGGCATCAAGACCTGCGGCACCGGTTTTTGAAGTGAAGGCGAAGACAAAAAGTTCTCCATTATCCACAATACGCTGCATGTACATAACTGCATCGCTTCTTAAGTGAAGTCCGTGAACCGTAAACTGGATATCAGAAATCTTTTCGTATTCCGCAATCCTGATTCTTCCGATTGGCAGAGTGAAAGAGAAATGACTTATACTTATATCATTAAGCTTTCCGGAAATTACTTCTCCCTGTTCCGTGGTAAACTGGAAACTACAGCTGGAAGTACAAACCGCACGAACGTTCTTTCGGCGTCCCATAGCCTGATTTGCAAAAAGAGTTTTTTCAATAATTCCAAAATTATTCTTTTTCTGATATTCCAGCTGAATACAACCGCACTGAAGCCCCAGAGTGTAAAGATAGGCATGTTCAATCATTGCCCGTTCAGATGGTGTCTGGCGCTTTGTGTAAAGAACTCCAAAAAGTGCATCCTCATGCTTCAATTTTAAAGTCTGAATAAAGGAAAGCCACTTGAGATTCTGAATCGGAAAATCAATATTGAAAAACAAAATTGAATCTTTAAAAATTGAAAGAATGATTTCAACCTTTGTTTCCATTGGAAGGAAAATATCATTATCAATAAAATAACATTCGTAACCCAATGCCAGATACTCCTCAAGAAAATTCTGAGGAATAAGAGAGTGATCCGGCGCTATGAAGAATGTTTTTCTGCCCTTAATAATCTCGTCAATGATATTCGCCATACAGTTAAATATACTCCAAAATTTGCGAAAAATCAAAAGATTTTTTTACTGGAACCATGACCAAGAGCGGCTTCTCGGCAGGCTTGTTTCGGCCGCCTGCCCTTCCCATTACAAAAACAGAAGCGTCTGCTTTAGATAAAGTGCTTGATTCCGTGGTGTTCGATAAGTTTTGTCTTTACCGCAACAATATAGCTTCCAAACATCGTAGTAAGAACATCAAAGGCGGCGGCAAAGGAACAGATTATCGGAGCAGCCGGCTTTACAAGAAGATATCCGGTTTCAAAACCGCGGCTGTAGAGCGTACAGAGAATCGTAAGGGAAATAAACGCACCCCCTGACGGGAAGCTTCCCAGAAGGAAAGAAAGTGCAAAGGATGTAAAGAAAATCCAGATTACATCGGTGAAAGGAATCGTCAGACTGGAATAACTTCTCCAGATTACGATAAAGCTGACCGTTGTAACCAGAGCTGAACCGCCCCGGGCAAAAATCGTGAAAAGCGGATGGGTCACGCCGTTGATTCGGCGGCGGATTCCAAGACTTTCCTTTCCATGACGCATATTAAGCTGAAGAACCAGGGTGCTGTCTCCGCTGAAAAAAGCCGTTACAATAGAACAGATTGAAGCATAAAGAATCTTGTACGGATGCGGATCGTGGCACAGATAGCGGATAATCAGTGGATAGATGATTCCCGCAACAATAATCAAATCTACAAGAAGGATTATAATAAGTGGAGTAAAAACGCCGCTGGCAATTATTCCCCGGAACTCAATGGTCCAGGAGGTAAGAATTGCAACCATTCCCACAGAAAGAAATTCCGTAAAAATTACGCTGATATTGTACATCAGCTTGGAAAGAGAATCCGAAAGGGTTGTTATCGGCTTAAAAAGAATCGGATCCGCAGTAGAAGCGGCTCCAATCAAAAGCGCAAAAAACAGGGCCGCCAGCAGGTAAGTTCCGTTACTCAGGGTTTCAAAGGCTGAATAAGGAAAAATACTTCTTAAAAGATTACCCGCATTCAGGGAAACGCTTTCATTCACGGTTTCTACCGTAATCGGAATACGCGGAAGCTTTACAATCAGAATTGAAAGAAGGCCCACCAAAGTCAAAAGCAGGGATGAAATAACAATTACGCTGAAGGTCCAGATTCCAGTTTTTACCAGAAGCTTTGTGTCCCTGAGCCTGTTGAATGCAGTAATCGCCGTAAAAAACAGTACCGGGATAACCATATATCGTCCAAAACGAACGGTAATTTCCGTTATAAAGGCAATCGCCTCCTGCAGTTTAGGATTTGAAACAGGAAGAACGAGAGCACACAATATTCCAATCAACGCACCAATCAGGTATTTTATCCAAAGCTTCATATTTTTTCCTTTTCCAGATTATTTACTCAGTTGTAACGCTCTTTGCAAGATTTCTAGGCTGGTCTACATCCCGGCCAAGCTCTTCTGCACAGTAAAGGGCGAAAAGCTGGCAAACTGCAACCATCGGAAGAGCGTAGAAGGCTGAATTTTCAACCTTTGGAACCGGAATGAAATCTTCGCACAGTTCTTCAAGTTCTTTGTCGCCTTCAACGCCGATGGCAATTACAGGACCTTTTCTTGCCTTAATTTCCTTGATATTGGAAATAACCTTTTCCCTAAGGAAATCGTCAGTTACAAGGAAAACACTAGGTGTCTTTTCGTTTACTAAAGCCAATGGACCGTGCTTGATTTCCCCGGAAGCAAAGGCTTCGGCATGAATGTAAGTAATTTCCTTGAGTTTAAGGGCACCTTCAAGGGCAATCGGATACATAAGTCCGCGTCCAAGGAAGAGGAAGTTCTCGCTGTGGCAGTATTTTTTTGCGATTGCCTTAATTTTGTCCTTCTGTTCAAGAGCCGTTTTTACAAGTCTAGGCTGAGCCTGAATATTCGCAATAAATTTCATTCCTTCTTCAAGGCTCATGTTTCTCTGGCGGGCAAATTTAAGGGCAAGAAGGTAGTAGATTATCAGAGTGTTCGAGAAAGCCTTTGTTGAAGCAACGGCAATCTCCGGGCCTGCGTGGATAAATGCACCGCCGTCAGAATCCCGGGCAATTGTAGAGCTTACAACGTTACAGATTCCGAATACTTTTCCGTTCTTTTCGTGGATTTCCTTCATTGCTTCAAGAGTATCTGCCGTTTCACCGCTCTGGCTTACAGCAAGGAAAATGTCATCCGAGTTCACAATTGGATTTTTGTAGCGGAACTCGCTTGAGAATTCAGAGAAACAAGGAATTCGGGCGTATTTTTCAATCAAAAGTCCGCCGAACATACTTGCGTAGTAAGAGGTTCCTGCGCTGATGGCAGTAATTTTCTGAGTTTTAGCAAAAATCGGGTCTTCAAATCCACTGAGTTTGGCAGTTGCGGCATTCAAATCAATTCGTCCTGCAAAAGCCCGCTCGATGCTTTCCGGCTGCTCGTTGATTTCCTTTTCCATGTAAGTTTTGTAGCCGCATTTTTCGGTTTCTTCAGCAGTAATAGTTACTTTTTTAACCCGGTCCTGCCATTCATCGTCTTCTGCAAATTTCAAGCCGGTTGGAGTTACTTCAACGATATCGCCGTCTTCAAGATAGATTACGCGGCTGGCATTTCCTGCAATGGCAAGAACATCGCTGGCAATGTAGTAGGTTCCTTCAGAAATTCCGATTACAAGAGGGCCGCCTCGTTTTGCAGCAATAATCTTGTTCGGTTCGTCTGTGCTTGTAATTGCAAGGGCGTAAGTTCCCACAACTTTTTTAAGGGCATTCTGAACGGCTTCAAGAAGATTTCCCTTGTAGCATTTTTCGATTAAATTTGGAATTGTTTCAGAGTCAGTTTCGCTGGCGAATTTTACGCCGTCTTTTTCAAGCTGAGTCCGCAATGTCTGGAAATTTTCGATAATTCCATTGTGAACAACGGCGATTTTTCCGTTATTCGAAAGGAAAGGGTGCGCATTCTGATCAGTTACAAGTCCGTGAGTTGCCCAGCGGGTATGTCCGATTCCCCAGACACCGCTCAAGTCCTTTGGAAGAACTCCAACCAGCTGAGAAAGTTTTCCTGCCTTTTTATATAGAAAAAACTGAGGTTTTCCATCGACTATCTTTCCAACTACAATTCCCGAAGAATCATATCCTCTGTATTCAAGTTTACTGAGTCCTTTTACAAGATAAGGAACTGCATTATCTGAGCCAACGTATCCAACGATTCCACACATAGCAAGACCGGAAAAATCCGCCTCCAAAGAAAAATATTACAGAGTATTATATAAAAAAAGAGCGTTTAAAAAAAGGGGCTACAGGCTGCTACAAGCTGCGAGCCGCAGTCAAAAGTTACTTAAATCGAGGCAATCAGAGAAAGAGGTGTAAGGGAAAAATCCGGCTCTGCTTTTTTTGAAGCATTTGCGTGAACCGAACAGGCTGTGCAGGCCGCATCCAGCGGAGAATACCCCTGCGCCAGAAGAGATGCACAAAGGCCGGCAAGAACATCACCGCTTCCCGCCTTTGCCAGGGCCGAAGTTCCGTCGCTTACGATGCGCACCTGACCCCGGTAAAAAATATAATTTACCGCACCCTTGGAAAGAAGCACCATATTTGGAATTACAGATGCAATTTTTTGAGCCCAGCCAAAGCGGTTTTCAATAAAGTCAGCAAGTGATGGCGCTTCGGAGGGTGTCTGCCACCTCTGAAAAGTCTGTGTTTCCGGCTTCAAAAGCGGTTCTCCAGACGAAAGCGGTTCCTCCGCCGCAGACAAATCTGCCGGGGTAGCCGGCTTTTCTTCACTGAACAGCCCCAGTCTGCCTGCAAGCTCAAAAAGCTCCTTCGGATGGGGCGTTAGAATCACACGGTTCCCTGACAAACTGCCAGATGCACCAGCACAACTTCCGCAAAGCTCATTTAATTCTTCAAGAAATGCCTTAAGAGCTTCGTAATAAAAGAAATCAGCGTCTAAAACCAGGGCACGATTGTTTTTTGCATGCCCCGAAGACACAGCGCTTCCTTCCGCACGGGCATTTCGTGCCGACGCTTCATTTCCGGCCTTTAGAAAGGGCAGAAGCACTTCTTCAGCGGCCTTTCTTAAAAGCTTCTGGTTCCGGCCAAATCCGCTTCCTGCAAGAATACAGTTACAGGTTTCCGGAACAAAAGAAGAAACCATGATTTCAGGGGAGATTTTAAAATTTTCCGGTCTGATGGGAAAACAGGAAGCCTGTCCAAAAGAATTTTCATGGTGATTTCCAGCCCGGCCATCAGCTTCACAACCATCATTGCCGGCAGCATCACCCACCTGCATAAAGGCGGTTACCAGAGAGCTGAATCCGGCACCAAGTTTCAGGGCTGCCTCGGAGGCAATAATACCGGCGCCCATTTTTTCACCTGCAAGAACAGCAACATGACCGTAATTTCCCTTATGACTCGAAGGCTTGTTTCTGTAAGGCAGGATCTGGTCTTCCCTCTCAAAAAGCAGGGCATCCGCTTTCATGCCGCTTTCAAAAACAGAGGCGCTTACCCCCAGGTCTGCCACACGGATTTTTCCCGTAAAATCCTTTGCGCTGTCAGTAAAAAGGGAAGTCTTAAGAACTCCCATGGTAACGGTATAATCCGCCTTAAAGGCAATTTTTTCACCGCTATGAGGGGAGCGGGAACAGACTTTTCCCTCTGAATCAATTCCGCTTGGAATATCACAGGCAATACGGACAGCCGGCAACGAGTTGATTTTTTCAAAAAGATGCGAAATTTCGTCTGAAAGAGAACCCTTAAATCCGGTTCCGTAAAGACAGTCTATAATGATATGAGGTGGATTTTCTTCAAGTTCCGGGACTGTAGAAAAGCCGGAAACAAAGTCTGCAGAAGAAACAATTTTAACCCCGACAGACTGTGCCATCAGAAGCTGCCCTTTTCCTTCTTCCGTCCGAAGATTTCCGTCCCTGCTGAAAAGAACAACAGAGACTTCTACGCGCCCGGCAGAGCCAGTTCCTGCAAGTTCGCCAGAACCAGCAGATTCACCGGAACAGTCAGCGCCGGCAGAACCAAAGCCTGCTATTCCGCCGGCAGTTCCGCAAGCGCCAGAAACTCCTCCTGTGCCAGCAGTTTTTCCATAAATCCGGCGGGCAAGAGCAAGCCCGTCTGCGCCGTTATTCCCGCTTCCGCACAGAATCAGAATGCGGGGATTTTTAACTGATGAATATTTATTTTCAAGCACTTCAAAAACAGTTTTTTCAAGGCAGGCGGCAGCATTTTCCATCATTATAAATTCCGGAAAACAAAAGCGCCGCTTTACCTCTGCTTCAAGAGCACCTGAATTACAATATACGGCTTTCATCAGTTACTTCGTAAAAAGTGCGCCCAGTTTAAAGTTTGTTCCGTCACCGTCGTTCGGAAGATTTATACTCTGAATCTTGATTGCTTTTCCGCCTTCCTGCAGATTGTAGGTCAAAATCCAGGTACCGGTGCTTTCCCCCGCCCTTCCGCCAACATCGGTAATCTTGAAGGTGATTGTATGAGAAGTAGCCGTAAAGGTTCCGGACCACTTTGCGTTCTTACCATTAGTTTTCTGGGTAACTGTCATTGAACCGTTCTGGCGGCATTCAACCGTCGTCTTTGATTTTCCGTTTTTACAGGTCCATTTTCCGTAGCATTCCGGAGTTGTAGCTTCCTCGTAAATCTTCTTTCCTGCATCAGAAAAGAATTTTCCGGTTTCAGTAAGAGCTTTTTTACCCTGCTCTCCGATTTCCTGCCATTCAGAATCGTTCTTACTCTTTTTTGCATAAACCGAAGCTGAAGCAATTGCGGCAACAAGAATAGAAATTGCAATAATCTTTTTCATAAATACTCCTAAGAGGAAGCAGCTGTGCTGCTTCCCTGATAGATTGTAAGCCGTTAAAAAAATTGCGAAAGCAATTTTTAGGCTGTCCTTTATCAAAAGTTCGACATTCAAACTGTATTTCAATATACCACAGAGTCAGCCAAAAATCCAATTAAAAGAAATTAAAAGAATATCAGGCCGGCAATTCCAAGAGGAATCAGGTAGCAGGCGAACCATTCAAGCTTTCCTTTTTTGATAATTTTCATCAGAAGGAAAAGGGCGATGTAGCCGAACACAAAAGCTGCAAGACAGCCAAAAAGCATAGGAAGAACCTGAATTTTTGCTGCAACATCCTGACCCCGAAGTTCAAGATAATCTTTGAGAGTCAAAAGGAAAGCGCCCAGAATTGCAGGAATTGAAACGATGAAGGAATATTCGCCGGCGGCATCCCGTGGAACCTTGCAGAACTGAGCTCCCGCAATGGTTGAACCGCTGCGGCTGATTCCAGGAAGAGTTCCCACACCCTGCATTGCTCCGATAATCAGAGCCTGAAGCCAGGTAAGACCTTCAGATTTTTTACAGGAAGCGGAAGCTGCCGTTTTATCAGACGCCCCCTCCGCCGCAGAACCAGCCTGCCCTTCTTCACCTTCAGGCTGTTCAGTAACAGCACAGTCTTTTGCACGCTTTTTTTCCATAAATGAAGAAAAGAACAGAAGACAGGCAGTAACAATAAAGCCTGCGGCAGTCACCTTAAGCGGCATCTCCGGAATAAGCTTGCTTGTCACGATTCCGATAACTGCCGTTACAAAGCTTGAAATGATTACCGCAATTATGGTTTTTCGCCCCTTCTCTTCCGAACCACTCAACAGGTCTTCCGGATTATCAAAGTCCTCCGGAGAAGGTCGGCGGAAAATCCATCTGAAAAG
This sequence comes from uncultured Treponema sp., assembly GCA_946186185.1. GTDB lineage: Bacteria > Spirochaetota > Spirochaetia > Treponematales > Treponemataceae > Treponema_D. Next base: position 41,264 of record CAMHMJ010000009.1, read on the forward strand.
CACACAGAAAAGCCGGGCAATTTTTTTTCTGAAAAAAATACAGACCGCAACAAGAGTTGCAATATGAAGCATTACATCATAAAGAAGAGGAACATCCTCCAGCCCAAAAAGATGCTGGCATACCGCAAGGTGCCCGCTTGAAGAAATAGGAAGAAATTCCGCAATTCCCTGAAGAATTCCAAGAATAACGCTCTGAATTACTGTCATAAAAGACCTCATAAAATAAAGTATATCGTCAATAAATTCGAGTTATATGAATTCTACTTCAAAATTGGCTACCGGTCGCGTCCTGCGGGTCAAAACCGCGCGCTAGCGCGCTAAACGCTGTTTGTGGCAAAGGAACTCATTAATTGCCGCTTTCGCGGCAGCCACAAACAGAGTTTTTTTGCCCGCATTCCGCTACCCTCCCGCCAATTTTGCATTATATTTGCAAACTCGAATTTAGGAGTACGTTATTCTATTCTATTTCGACAGTCAGGGCAAGAATCGCATTACACAGAGTTCGCTTTACACCTTAAAGCCGGTTATCATCTGGATTACGCTGTCGCTGGATTCCTTGTTTTTCTGGCTTGCATCCACGGCGATCTCAGTTGCCTCCTGAACGCCCCGGGCCGCATTGTAAATCACGTTGGCCTGAGAATGAGTTTCCTCAGACATTCCCTGAAGCTTATCAATATTCGTAAACAGGTTTCGGCTCTGATCCTTCATCTGTGAAGAAGCCTCGGTAATTTCCGCCGTGGTTCCGTCCAGAGTCTGCATGGTCTGCATAATATTATTGACCGCAGAATTCTGCTCGTCCATTCCGCTCTTAACTTCCTTCATCAGGGTGTTGATTTCAAGAATGTGAGAGCCCACAATGTCAAAAGACTGGCTTGAGTTGGTTGAAGAATCGCAAACCTTATTGATGGAAGCCGCAATTCCTTCAAGAAGCGCCTTGATTTCCTGGGTCTGCTTTGAAGAAGTTTCCGCCAGCTTTCTGATTTCATCCGCAACAACAGAGAAGCCCTGTCCCGCTTCACCTGCGTGAGCCGCTTCGATTGCCGCGTTCATGGCAAGGAGGTTGGTCTGAGCCGCAATCTTTGCAATTACCTGGTTTGCAACATTCAGGTTCTTTGACTGCTCCGTAATTTCCTGAACCTGCTCCGAAACCTTCGCCTGATTTACCTTTCCGGCCTCAGATTCCTGAACCAGGGTTTCAAAATCGTTGGAAATCTTTTCTACGATATTTGTAACAGAAGAGATGTTTGAAGAAATCTGCTCGATTGCACCGGAAGCATTGCTGATTGCATTAACCTGACTTGTAATTCTGGTATCAAGAGTTCTGATTCCGCCTTCCACCGCACGAACTGAAGTAGAAAGTTCATTTGCATAATCATTCTGAGTATTAATTCCCGAATCAATATCACCGATTTTGGTTACGATATTATTGATTTCCGTCATCTGACCGTTCATCTTGCTGTAAAGCTGGTCACTGGTTTTTCCAAGGATCTTACTTTCTTCCTGCAGGCTGCGCACAAGGTTTGAAAGACTGTCGATTACCCCATTACAGTTTTTTACAAGACCGTTTAATTCAGAGCCGGAAACCTCAGGAATTCGGCTTGTAAGGTCAGCCTTTCCACTGGAAATGGATTCCATTGCATCTGAAATCCGGGACATAGAACCGAACAGGCTTTTTGTGAACAGGAAAACAAGAAGACAGCCGGCAAAAACCAGAATCAGGGAAATTATGGAGATTTTGACGATTTTCCTGTTTACAAAAATCATCAGTTCTTCAACGCTGATATCGCAGCCGATAAGACCGACAACCTTTCCACGGGAATTTATGATTCCCGTATAGGTGGAAATCATCAGACCCCAGTCTTCCTGATTTTCAATATCTGAAAAAGTGGTTTCTCCGGTGGCCAGCGTAATAAGCGGAGCATCACCCCAGGATACAAGGTCTTCATCCGTTCCCAGAGGAGAAAAATTGTCTTCATCACTCGGATCGCAGCTTCCGTCAATTATATATTTATAGGTTCCGTCCGGAAATTTTGCCATGGTGTACAAAAACTGACAGCCAACCGACTCCTTAACATCCAGCATCCACAAACGGAGCTCGTCATAATAGGGATCGTTTTCGTCCATATTCTTCGTAAACCGCTCAAATTCGTCACCGTCAATATGGTTCACAACCTTTTCGACAATCGGAACGCTCTCGCTCACCGCAAGATATTTTGCCGTTTCCTTTACCATGGAAATCGAAAGAAAACAGACAATTCCCAGGGAAAGCATAATGAAGAATGCAAAAAAAACAACGAAACGAAATTTTATTGATTTGAACATAACCAGCTCCTGTCTTAAAAGCAGCACGGAATCGCTCTCATAAACCGTGTTAACATCTAAGTATAGAGCCAGATTCTAAAAAAAACAAAGAAAAAAAATGCAAGGGCTCTCCTGAACCCTTGCACTGATAGCTCCCACGAAGGCAGCGTGGCGCCTATAAAGTTACGCCTTAAAGCCTTCTACTCCCTTCAAATCCAGGGTTGCAAAAAGGTCTTCAAGAGTTTCGCGGCGGCGGATTTCCTTAAGGCTTCCGTCCTCACGAAGGAGGATTTCACCGCAGCGAACCTTTCCGTTGTAGTTGTAACCCATGGAACGACCGTGAGCGCCTGCATCGTGAATGATTACAAGGTCACCCATATCGATTTTTGGAAGAGGGCGCTGAACCGCAAACTTGTCGCAGTTTTCGCAGAGGCTTCCGACAACATCGTAAACGTGATCACAAGGTGCATTTTCCTTTCCGCTTACGGTAACCTCGTGGTAAGCGCCGTACATTCCTGGTCTCATAAGGTCTGCCATGCAGGAATCCAGGGCGATGTACTCGCGGTAGATATGCTTTTCGTGAATTGCAGTTGAAACAAGCCAGCCGTAAGGACCTGTAATCGGGCGGCCGCATTCCCAGTAGATTCCAAGTGGATCTAAGCCTGCAGGAACAATAATCTGGTCGTAGAGGGCGCGGATTTTCTTTGCAACTTCGTTGTAATCAACTTTTTTCTGATCAGGCTTGTACGGAATACCAAGACCGCCGCCAAGATCTGTAAACTCGATTCGAACGCCGCATTCGTTCTTGATTTCTACGCAGAGTTCAAAAAGGATTTTAGCTGTATCTGCAAAAAAGTCAGGATTAAGCTCGTTTGAAGCAACCATCGTGTGAAGACCAAAATGCTTTACACCCTCAGCCTTGCAAATCTTGTATGCTTCAATTAACTGTTCCCGGGTAAGACCGTATTTTGCTTCCTCAGGCTTACCGATGATTGCGTTTCCACCCTTCTTAAGTGGACCAGGATTATAGCGGAAGCAGATTGTCTCAGGAAACTTTCCCCCAAGAGCCTTTTTCAAATATTCGATGTGGGTAAAATCGTCAAGATTGATGATATTTCCCTTTTCGTAAGCGTATTTGTATTCTTCAGCAGGAGTTTCATTGGAAGTGAAGATAACTTTTTCACCCTTAATTCCGCTCAAGTCAGAAAGCATAAGCTCTGCAATTGAAGAACAGTCTGCACCGCAGCCTTCGCTTGCAAGGACTTTCATAATGTATGGATTAGGGCAGGCTTTTACAGCAAAATGCTCCCGGAAAATCGGAAAAATGCTGAATGCTTTGGTGAATTCCCGCATGTTTTCGCGGATTGCCTTTTCATCATAAAGATAGAACGGAGTCGGAAACTTTTTTACGACTTCTTTAAGTTCATCATTTGAAAGTGGAAAATACTTTGCCATAAAAACCTCTTAAAAATATTAATAACTTTTATATAAACTCTGCTTCAAAACTGATTATTCCCAGATTGCTATAAAGGTATTGCCGTACAATCCTTTAAACTCTTTTTCAAACTGAATAGCTTCACCCGGCTGGTAAACAGAATTACCACGCTCCAAGTTCTTCCAGCCTGCAAAGGTTTTTCCTTCCTTGATAAACGGACATTCAGGAAGAACAAGGGCACGATCTACTACCCAACTGCCGTTCGAATTATATTTAGCTGGATATGCGTATGCAGTTTCGGTAAATTTTTCATCTTCATTCTTTGTCTCATCAGAATAGAATAAAATTTCACTTGTTTTCCCCTTAAATGTAGATTCTTCTACCCATTTTGCATACCAGACATTACGTGAGTTCCAAAATTTTGGATCATTTATTTGACCAGGAAGTTTCTCAGCATAAAAACTATTTACATTATCACTACCGTTCCAGCCACCCAATACATATCCTTCTTTTGTAAAGAACTCACCTTTCGACAATCTGTAATCGCTGTCGTCGCTTTCAACTCTTTCCCATTCAAGATTTGCAGCATCGGCTTCCTTTACATAAGTTGAGATATAGGCATTGTCCTTTTTCCAGATAGCGTAATAAGTTGTTCCGCTTTTGAAACTCGGGGAAGAATATACAGAAGTTGCAATAGGGTCTGTTGAATAACCTTCAAGAGTATAGCCCTCACGCTTAAAATCAATGGCAGCCACATCAACATTAGCCTTCGACTTTGGACCTATTTTTATGGTTTTCACTTCACATTTATCCAGATCTTTTGAAGATGCACAGTCATTCATATTGAATGAATATATTTTCATGGTGCTTTTGCTGTACCAGTATTCATAGAAATCATAACATGAAGAGTAATAAGCCATGTCTGTTTCATCATATTTAGAAGACAAATCTGACGGGTAAATATACATATCATACAGCGAAGTTTTTGAATTAGCTTCACACGCATAAGTTCCGTCCGATTTTGCCCAGTAAGTACATGCTTTTTCATCATTCTCTTTGTCTACATCAGGAGAAACAAAATCTTCGTACCTGGTCGCAACCTGCTTCTGCTCAACCTTTACATTGGTTTCAGTGGAAGCTTTTTCCTTGTAATAGAAATTTATAAGAATTGAATCATTCTTCCAGAGGGCATATACATCGATGTCTTTAGAGAGTGTCTTCTTAGCATCAGTTCTATAAACTACTGAATAATCGTCTGCTTTCGGAGCCTTGTCTTTAAAACCTAATAGAGTATATCCTTCACGTTCTTTCGAAAGCTTGTCAAACTCATATTTATTGGTAGCAGCATCAGCATAAGTGTCTTCTAAAGTTTCCGTTTCCCCCGGAATCTGCCAGTGAACGGTTACTTTGTGGCCTTTTTTGGTATCAGGTTTTGTATCCGTGCCTGAAGAAGGATTTGTTGTTGAAGAATCGCCACCTGTTGAAGGCTCTCCGCCCGATGAAGGCTCATCATCATCTTCAGAACCTGTCGTAACCTGGGTTGGAGAATCCGTCTCTGACGAAGAACCAGATGCGGTATCACAACCGGTGAATAGGAATGCACAGAGCATTCCAGCCATTAAGAGCTTTGCAATGTTTTTGAAACACTTTTTCATTTTTCCCTCCTTATGGAAGCAGCTGTACTGCTTCCATAAGGCCGCATGGGCCGTTTTTTTTTGGAAATACTTTTGAAAATCAGTATATATTATTTAAGCTTTAAATATAAGTGCGAACTGTTTTTTTTCCAAAAATTATAAGCTGCACAAACCGGACTATTGAATAAAACACCTTTTTACTATAATATTAACTGCGTCGCCGGGATGGTGGAATGGTAGACACAAGGGACTTAAAATCCCTCGGCAGTTAAATGCCGTGCCAGTTCGAGTCTGGTTCCCGGCAACACAAACGCTTCTAGTTTTTAGAAGCGTTTTTTTATTTAACAAAGCATTTCTACACTTGCTCGAACTGGCACGAGTAAGTAAATCCTAAAAAAGCCCTGGCGGCCTTTTTTTTAACGGATTTCCTATTTCACAGAGTTCGAGTCTGGTTCCCGGCAACATCTAGCACTTCTTATTTGGAAGTGCTTTTTTTATTTAACACATTGTTTTTACATTCTCTCGAACCGGCACAGTGTAGGAAAATCCTAAAAAAGCCCTGGCGGCCTTTTTTTTAACGGATTTCCTATTTCACAGAGTTCGAGTCTGGTTCCCAGCACATATAACAACTTCTGTTTCGGAAGTTGCTTTTTTTATTTAACAAATTGTCTTTAAATCCCTGCTATTTGCTCAAAGACCTTGCTTTCACTATAATAGCCGCTATGTTTTCAGATACTCATTTTCACTTCAATCATACAACAATAGACGGCTTTATGGGCACCACGGCAAACGGGGTTGAGTTTCTTACAAAAATGGCAGAACGGAACTGCTTTTTCGGTCTTGATATTGGAACCGAATGCGACGATCTTTTGAACCGGGAAGCCACACTGGACACAAGCATTTCACAAATCAAAGATGTAAAACTTGCTGACAAAGTGCGAAACTTTCTTTACTTTGCAGCCGGAATCTGGCCAAGCCCGGAAGCAATCAAAGACCGGCACAATCAGATAAAAATTCTTAAAGAGCAGATAGAAGCAGCTGAAAAATCCGGAGACCAGGACACACTTCACAGAAAAATTCTCGCATTGGGAGAATTTGGACTTGACCATCACTGGAACCCGGCCGGCGTAGACGGAAGATGCGAAAGCGATTTTGACCAGGCCATGTTCGACGGCGAAAAAGAACTTTGTAAAATGCAGCTTGAACTGGCACAGAACCTGAAGCTTCCTGCCATTATTCACTCTCGGGATGCATTTGAAGACACAATGGAATGCATAAAAGAGGTGGACTATAACAACGGTATCATCCACTGCTACTCCTACGGCGCAGATGAAGCAAAAGCCTTTCTGGATGCTGGCTGGTACATCAGTTTTTCCGGCTCCGTGACCTACACAAAACGCAGTAAAATGGAAAAAATGATCGAGCTCATAAAAACCGTTCCGGATGACCGCATTCTGCTTGAAACAGACTCGCCGTACCTTGCTCCGGTTCCACTCCGGGGAACAATAAACACGCCGGTAAATGTAGAGCATACCTACCGCTTTATTGCCCAAATCCGGGAAACAACGCCGGAAGCATTAAGTGACCTGGTAGACAGCAATGTAAAAAAACTCTTCGGCGTTTAAAATAATACAGGCTGCATCCGGAGGGCGGCAACAAAAGCAACCGCTTTTTCGGACACAGCCTGTTTTTTTTGGCTCATGACCTTTCAATAAACAAATTAAAGTTTATTCAGACACAGCCTCATATTTCACCCGCAAGTTACACTTCTTCTATTCAACCTGACTGTAAAGACCGCTCATTTCTTCCCGCCACTCAGGCTTTTTGTCTTTTTCTTCCCAGTCGATAATTTTTTTGATTGTAAAATGTCTCTGATCCCGTGGATTTTCAAAATAAAGAATTCCAAAGCGACCCTGCCCGATATAGGCAATTTTTTCGTTCTGACCAACCTTTTCCGTTTCAGAAAGGCGTGCCATTACGCATTCAAAATGAACCGGCTTTCCACTTGATTTTTCTGCAATAGCGCTGGACATATCAGTTATTGCCTGACTGCAAAGAGGGCAGATATTCTCTCTTGCCTTGAACTCCTGAATTGCCTTGGCCTTTTTGGCAGCAAGCTCAGGATTTTCCTGCGGAACAAACTTAAATTTCGGAGTATTTTTCTGACCTTCGTTCTGATTTCCGCTGTTTCTATTATTATTGTTGTTATTATTACTTTTTTTCTGTTCGTTCCAGTTACGACGCCTGTTTTTTCCGTGTCGTTTTTCCATAAACTAAAAGCTCCTTTTCCGGAGCCGAACAAAATCAGTCCCGGAACTGCAATTCTTCAGGGTCTTCAACCAGTTTTTTGCTGATAACCTGAGCAATCCTCTGAATCGCATTATTTAAATATTCTTCATCGTGAATTTTCACTCTAAGCTCCATAAGCCTTGGAGAAAGTTCACATTCCTTTTCAAGAACAAGAGTTCTGGCTGCTTGTCTGGTACTAGAAATCATAAAAACTCCGCAAAAGCATTTTCTATGTGATACACCTCAGGAAAACCCGGCATATCATTGACAATCACATCAAAACGAATAAAGTCGTTACTATATTGTCGATGAATTGCTAGAAAACATTTAGCGGTTTTAATAATTCTTTTTTGTTTTCTTATATCAAGAACATGAGAGAGCAGCTCTGCATTTCCATTTGGAAGCGTTTTTACTTCAACGAAGACCAAAACGTTTCCCTTTTCTACTATTATATCAACTTCTCCCCGTCTTGTCCTGTAATTACGCTGAATAATTGAATATCCGTTTTTAATTAAATAATTACATGCCTTTTCTTCACCGGAATTTCCCGTCTCTTTTTTGTATGGATTTTTCGGTGAAATCTTTTTCTCATTCTCTTTTACCGGCTTTTCCACAAAACCTCTTACGCTTTTTTTGACTCGTCACCTTCGGCTGACAGAAGGACAGTTTTCCTTAAAACCCTTAAAGTTCCTCTAAATCGTCAGAAGAATCGATGTCTTCGATTTCTTCAACATCTTCAAGATCCTCTACTTCCTCAAGATCTTCTACCTCAGACACCGGCTTTGCTGCTGCAGGCTTCTTTACCGTAGGCTCGGCAATTTCATACCCTTCAGACAAAAGATAAGGAACCGGCCAGTTTTTTAAAGCATCCACGTGATACTGAGTTGCACGCTTGTTATCAGAGAGGAACATATTTGTTCCGTCTTCAAAAAAAACAGGTGCGGAAAAGCAGGTTCCCACCTTTATCTGATTAACGTTAATTCTGTGCATCACTGCCATACTTTCCTCCATCAGGTTTCAGATGAAACCCCGGCTATATGTGCAAAAATTTTCGCCACAATTTCCCAGGTTTCCATGGGAATTGCGCTGCCTATTTCCTCAAAGGTCAATATTCCTGAAAGAAACTCGTCCTTTACAACAGGAACATTATTCTCTTCTGCAATCCGTAAGAGCTCTTCTGCCAGCTGCCCTTTTGCCTTTGCACTTATGAAAGGACAGTCTGCACCCTCCGGATATTTCAGTGCAAAAATCTCAGTTGAAGCGTTCGTTTTTTCTTTTGCCATCTACACCCTTCCGTCCACTAAAATTACGCTTTCTTCCCCGGATGGAAAAGCAAAATCTTCTTCTGAGCCGCAGCTCACTTCCCAGTTTGGAAAGCTTTCCTTAAAGGAAGGAAAATCGAACTCTTCATTTAAAATTATTTTTTTTACACTATTATTTAATAATACCACGAATTTGTAATTTTTTTCAAAAAAAGTTACATTTCCACAAATTTTTTCAACTTTTTTCTCATCCGGGCGTAAATAAAGCATGATATTGCCTTTAATTTTTTTGCACCCACCGCCAAAACTGTATTCAACGGGAATCTTAATCCAGGATGCACAGGGAGATAGAGCTTTTCTGCTGAAACCTGAATGATTGAACAGCGTTAGAAGTCCGGTTTGAAAACCCGCTGAAGGACTGGCTGATGGACTGGCTGAAGGAGCGGCTATCTGGCCGGCGAACACTCCTGCTGAAGGACTTGCTGAAGGGCTGGCAGAAGTTCCGCCCGAGTAAGATTTACCGGAAGGCTGCAATTCAGAAAGGGAATTAAAAAAGGCCGCAAAAAGCTTTGCAGGTTCTAAGACAGTACCCGACTCAAAACTATTGCCGTCATGGGATTCACCACCATCAGATGAATCTTCCGTCCCGGAACCAGAGCCGCCTGAATAGCCACTGTCTCCCCCGCCTGAAAACTCCTCAATTTCTTCTATCCCCGGCTCAATCCCCTTTTGAACAAGTGAAAGGTATGCCTTTCCGGCGGCAACTCCGCTTCCCTTCTGCTTTTCTTCAAAGCGAAGAGCAATTTTTCTAGCCTTCCACATAAGCTCCCGGGAAAATGGCAGAGAAAGAGATTTTAATGTCTGGAATAAAAAATAATTTACGGAATCCGGCGCAAGTCCCAGTTTTTCAAAATATGAAGAAAGCTGAGGTTCCGTTATATTTCCGTTTTCATCAAAAAGGGCTGCAAGTGCTTCACCAATAGGCTTAAGAGAAGCAAGTTTTCCGCCTGTATCAGAGGCTTCCCTTACAAGAAAAATTTTATTTCCCTGAATCTGGATTTTTGCCAGAAAACTATCCCCCGGCTTCAGCGGAATTTCAGAATTGAGAAGAAAGCGGTTTCCGCCGAAAGCAACGGTAAATTTTCCGCCGCCGTTATCCTTAAGAACCCGCAAATAAACAGAACTGCCCTCACCGTAGGACTTAGAATTAGCCTGTACGTTGAGGGCAGCCTTGTGTACATGTACACTTTCAGTATTCATTAAGCAATTAGAAAATTACTCTGCTTTAGGTGTGTGTTCAGCAGCTTTTTCAGCCTTGATTGCTTCTTCAGCAGCGTGAGCAGCAGCTTCTGCATTTTTGTTCTGCTGAGCGATGAAGTTAGCAACTTCTCCACCGAGCTTCTCTTTAACTTTCTTACCTTTACCGATTTTGTCGCGAAGGTAGTAGAGCTTAGAGCGGCGAACTTTACCAACACGTACGATTTCTACTTTTACGATACGTGGGCTGTTTACAGGGAATACACGTTCTACACCAACGCCGTAAGATTCCTTGCGAACAGTGAAAGTCTTTCTTGCACCAGAATTCTTGATGCAGAGAACAACACCTTCATAAACCTGGATACGTTCTGTTTTACCTTCGATAATTTTGAAGTATACTTTTACTGTATCTCCAACATTGAATTCTGTTGTGTATGGACGTTTCTGTCCTTCTTCAATTGCTTTAATAAGATCCATTATAAATCTCCTGAATCCGCAGACTTTTCTTTTTCAGAAGCCAAAAGCCTCTCTTTTCGTGCCAGCTTCTGCTTTTTCCTGCAGTTTTTTCTGGCGGTCTGCTCTGTTATTTCCTCAATCATCAATTCGGCTTCCAAAGAAAGCTGTCCGTTCTCTCGTGCCTTCCAGATCATATCCGGTCTGACCCGCAGAGTTTTTTCCAGCCGCTTTTTTAGCCGCCACTTCCGAATCAGTTCATGATTTCCCGAAAGAAGTTCTTCTGGTACTCTCAAGCCCTCATACACTTCCGGTCTGGTGTACTGGGGATATTCAAGAAGTCCGTCGCTGTGACTTTCTTCAACAAGGGATTCGCTGGAAATTACTCCGTCAACAAGTCTGTAAACCGTATCAACGATTACAGTTGCCGCTACTTCCCCGCTGGACATAACGTAGTCTCCAAGAGAAATCTCGTCGTCCACGTACAAGTCGATTATCCTCTGATCGATACCTTCGTAACGACCGCAGATAAATACAAGTTCATCTTCGCGACTTAATTCAAGGGCTTTTTTCTGAGTAAAAGGACTTCCGCTTGGGGTAACAAAAACTACCCTTTTTCGCTTTGCCTTTACACTGTCCAAAGCTCTCGCAAGGGGCTCCGTAAGCATAAGCTGTCCGGCGCCGCCACCGTAAGGAGTGTCATCACATTTATGGTGCTTATCAAGAGCAAAATCTCTGATGTTCACCAGATCGTAGGCAATAATTCCCTTTTCAACCGCTTTCGCCATGATTGAGTTTTCAAAATACGGGCGAATGATTTCAGGAAATAAGGTCAGCACAGTAAATTTCATGGAATTACTCCAGAATCCAGAGGTGCATCAGTTGAATCGTCCTGTTCTTAACATCAACATCGCTTATATACTGGTAATTTAATGGAACCATAACGCTCCTTTTCTTCCCAGAAGAAGTGAATTTCAGTTCGTCGCTAAGACTTTTGCAACTCTCGGATACAGAAACTTCAAGCAAGTAACCGGATCCGCCTTCCAATACGTCTGTGATTGTCCCGACTTCTTCGACAATTCGTTCAGCCGGTGCAGTCCCATCTGCCACTCTCGCGCTATCCCAGATTAAGGAACAGCCTTTTAAATCTTCAATATACCACTCATCCTTTCCAGGTTTATGAGCGTATTTTTGCGGCACAACCAATTCCCAGTTTCTGTACTTCTGCACTTCTTCCGGTGAATTAATTTCTGCCAGTTTCATGTACAAGGTACCGTTTCCAATTGACGCCGACTCAACTTTGCAAGCCTTTTCAACAGAACCGTTCCTCAAAGTCACTTCCTTCAGAGCTTCAATGTGCTCATAATATCCGGAAGCGCTCTCAACTTTAAATTCCCCCGAAACTCCATGGGAACCCCGGACGAAACCTACAACAAGCTGCCGTTCTTCTTTCATCAGCATTAGTCAAGAATATCGAGGCTGTAGCGTTTTCCATCTTTTGTAGATGAAGCGCTAAGAACAGTTCGCATAGCTTTTGCAATACGACCGTACTTTCCGATAACTTTGCCGATATCGTTTTCAGCAACTTTCAGTTGAAGAACCATACCTCTTTCGCCTTCAGTTTCAGTCACTGAGACCGCAGATGGATCATCGACCAATGATTTAGCAATGTATTCGATCAGGTCTTTTTCCATTTTCGTTCCCTAGAAACTTAGTTAGAAGCTTTTGACTGTCTGTTCATCAACTTTTTTACGATGTCAGTTGGCTGAGCACCTACGCTGATCCAGTATTTTGCGCGATCCATGTCGATTTTAACCTGTCTTTCTTCTGCTTCGATAGGCATGAAAGTACCGATTTCTTCGATGCATTCTCCATCACGCGGTTTACGAGAATCCTGAACTACAACACGGTAGTAAGGACGTTTCTGTGTACCGAATCTCTTAAGTCTGATTTTGACCAATTTATAACCTCCAGAGAGCTGTTGCCAGCTCCGAATTTTCAAAAGCATATAGCAACACCCATTTTGAGTGTGATACACAATAATAATGAAACAGGAGGTTTTAGTCAACGGGCGTTAAAAGTGTGCAGCCGGGAAATCGTCGTAGCTGTTCTTTACTTCTTCAAAGCGGGCTGCGGTGTAAAAACCCCGGGTTACCCGCCAGGAAAGGACTTCTTCAGGCACATCTTCCTTATTCAGAGCATTTTTTACAAGACGGCTTACGCAGACCCTCTGTTTTGTTGCCTTAAACCGAACTTCAGGAATGTAGTAAAAGGCCCGCTCCGTAAGATTAAAGCGCACCCCCTTCTCTTTTATCTGAAGGGTTTTTATGTCGCTTCCCTTTTCAGGCTGTCCAAGCTCGCCGTTTGGGAAAGGGTCACTGGAAACAACCCGTTCCGTCTCGATTACGGCACAAAGCTTTCCGTCTTTGAACTGAAATTCAATGTATTCCATTGGCGAATCGGAAGCATTTTTCCAGGAAAGCTTCCAGCACACAACTCCGTAGTGACTCTGAGTGCATTTTGCAAGGGTGTAGTTGGAATTATTTTTGCGGATCCACTCCTTCACCTGATTTTCGGTGCGACCCCAGACAAGACCGTTCCAGCCGCTTTTCATGTCGACTGTTGTTTTTATCACATAGGCCGGAACCAAAAGAGAAATTACTGCTAAACAAATCAAATAAATTAATGCGCCGCGTTTTTTCATATAAAATCCTATAAATTACCATCAGGCAGTTCAGAGTTTCCGGACATAGAAATATCTTCAGAAGACCTAACTTCTTCATCATGATTCAGTTTTTCCGCATGCTTTAAGAATGACTTCTTCTCTGTAACTCCGTTCGTCTCATTTACCACCGGATTTTCCGGCTTATTTTCAGCAAGCTTCTTCTGCCGGGCGCCTTTCGAAATACTAACCGGAGCTACCGGATTTCCGCTTAAAAGAGCCGCACCTGCAGCCGCCGATTTTATGGTCTTTGCACCAGTTTCCCGAACCTTACGACTTTCAAGCTCTGCTGAAGCATAGATATTTTCATAATGCCCGGAAAGGATTGCAAAATCCGCAAGAAGCTTGTTCTTATCAAAGCCCCCTGCAAGAAATTCAAGGTAAAAACCAAGCACCGCACAGAGAGCCGCCGCAAAACCGGAAAGCCCCATAATTGAACTGATTACAGAGATATTTCTGAAAACGCTGACTGCAAAAAGCAGAACCATAAAAAGCCGGGAAAGACTGGGAACAGCAAACAGCATCCCCATCACCATGCAGGCGGTAAAAATCGTAATTCCAAAATTTAACTTCATGGCCTCATAGATTGAAGCAGTTGTACCGGTATTCGGAAACAGGAAAATTTTCACCAGCATTGTAAAAAACAGCGTATGCACAAGAACCGAAATCACATTGAAAAATACCACAAGAGCGCCGTTATGCTTTTTTTCTGAAGAACCGTCAGAAGAAACTGAGGAAGAATTTCCTGCGGTTACGGAAAAAATTCCCCTCATCTGAAGGATTATCATAAGAAACAGAGCCGCCAGAGAACTCATTAAATCAGGCAGCTGCTGGGCATTACTTGTTTCAGGCTTGGAAGCGCCAAAAACCTTTAAGAAAGCTCCCCAGACATTATCAAAAAAAGGGGACTGAACATCCACCTGATGAGGAATCATAAAAAGCCAGGAAGAAATCCATAATAGCGTCATTCCCGTGAGCTTAAAAAAATCTATTGTTTCATACCATCTTTTTGTTTTCATTATTTCTGATTTTAACACGATTAGAGCGAAAAATATAATTTTATCCAAATATAACAATTATTTATATTTTAAAAGGGTATTTTTCGCAATTTTTTTTCAATTCATAAATTAGATGCAAGTAAACAATAGTACTAATTAAAAAAAAGGAAAATATCAATTAAAAATTGGCGTAAGCGGGGTTCCTGGTTGGAAAACACTCAGCCACCGCGAAGCGGTACTGCCGTTTTCCAAACAGGGTTCCCGCTGAGAGCCAATTTTTGAGTTGAAAATTTTATTTTTAAATTAGGACTAGATAAACAGGAGAACATAATGCGTATATTTTCATTTTCGCCCTTCGGCTATGAAGGGTCACTTGTTTCCGTTGAAGTTGATTTGCGGAGAGGCATTCCGGCCGTTGACGTTGTTGGCCTTGCTGACGGAACAGTAAAGGAATCCCGGGAACGGATGCAGGCCGCAATCAGAAATTCCGGACTTGAATTCCCCCAGGAACGGGTTCTAATCAGTTTATCCCCGGCAGACCTGAAAAAGGAAGGAGCCGGTTTCGATCTTCCCATTGCACTGGGAGTCCTGTGCGCTCAGGAGGAAAACAAGGCCGAAGAAAAAGAGCAGATTCCAAACCCAGACGAAGATATTCTTGTAATGGGAGAGCTGGAGCTTTCCGGAAGAATCCGGCCGGTTCGGGCAGTACACGCAGCCGCAAGCACAGCCTGCTCTGCCGGGATTTTTAAATGCATTGTACCATCCGCAAATGCGGAGGAAGCCCGGGAAGTAAGCGGAATGAAAGCCTTTGGAGCAGACTCCCTGACAGAAGCTTTTCAGGCATTGAAAAATCCGGAGAGTTTTACTGCCCATAAGCAGAAATACGAAGGCGAGGAAGATTTCTCAGAAAATGCCGTAAATGTTGAGGGTGTACTGTTCCCGAAAATCCAGAGCGGTTTTGAATATGCAGAAATCAAAGGACAGAAAAACCTTCTCCGTGCCCTTCAGATTGCGGCAGCCGGAGGACACAACCTTCTTGCCGTCGGCGCTCCAGGCTGCGGAAAAACCCTTTCAATTCAGAAATTCCCTGCCCTGCTTCCCCTTTTAACCGTTGAAGAAGCACAGAGCGTAACACGCATTCTGTCTCTGGCAGGGCTTTTACCGCCGTCAGAATCTCTGGTACGCACCCCCCAGTTCAGAATGCCACACCAGACTGCTTCAATTGAAGGAATATGCGGAGGCGGAATAAGCTGCCGCCCGGGAGAAATAAGCCTTGCCCACAACGGAGTACTGTTTTTAGACGAAGCTGCAGAATTCAGAAGTTCAGTCCTGCAGATGCTCCGGGTACCAATTGAAAACGGACACATAACCCTTTCCAGAGCGGGACGGACAACGGTTTATCCGGCGGAATTCCAGCTTCTGATGGCGGCAAACCCATGCCCCTGCGGAAACTACGGCTCAAAAACCAAGCTTTGCCTCTGTTCTGAAAGATCTATTGATATGTACTGGAAAAAGTTTTCAAGCCCGCTTCTGGACAGGATAGATTTGCGGGTTCAGGTTGAATCGGAAAATGAAAACAAGAACGATGAGAACGGGACACAGAACACCCGGTGCAAATCCGAATCTGAAAATGAGATGAAAGATAAAAATCAACACGGAACCCAGACAGCGCAAGGTCAACAGCATACAGACCACTCTGGAGCAGAAAATACCAGCTGGTCAACGGAAGAAATGCGAAAACCAATTGCCAGGGCAGTGTTAATTCAGCGAAAAAGACAGGGAAAACGCAACGCACGGCTTACTCCGGCCGAAATTTCAAACTTCTGTTCCCTGGAAGAAGATGCGCAGCTTTTGCTTGAAAAAGCCTGTAACCGCTATGATCTTTCACCAAGGGCAAATGCTGCCTGCATCAAAATTGCCCGGACAATCGCAGATATGGAGGGTAAAGAAAAAATTGAAGCCTCCCATATCCGGGAGGCTATAAATTACAGAAAAACCTTTGCTTCGATTTCAAGCCCGCTGGAATAAACTCGTGGGGTAAAACCGGTTACTCAGGGAAATCAAGAACCATTTCGACAACGGCTTCATCAAGTTTCTTTACCTTTGCAATTTCTGCAATAGACCAGCCTTTCTTCTTAAGGTCCTTGATATTAGCCCTGTCTTCCGGAGTCAGATGTCTTGAAGTATTTGGATTAGGATTCTTCTCTACTTCAGCACGGGTTATGTTCTCCAGAAGCTTGAACTTGGAATCAATTTCGCCCGAAAGCTCATGAAGCCGCTGTTCCGTTCTGCCGATGCCGTTTCTGGCTGAATTAATTTCATCCAGACGATTCTGTGATTCTTCCAGAATCTGGTGAAGGTCAGAAAGTTTATTGGTGGCTTCACTGATTTTCGGAGCATTGCGCAAAAGCTCGTCCACATTGTGCTGAACATCCTTGATTGCAGCCGGCAGATTATCAACATCAATCTTACACTTTGAAAGACGGTCTTCAAGAGTTTTAAGATATTCAAAGGAATTATCAACATCCTTTACAACGCGGTCCAGGATGCCGTTTTTCTGTTCCAGTCTGTCGTAACGGGCAGAAATTGAAGCCAGGTTGTCCTGGAAATCACGAACCTGAACTTCCATATTCTGAAGTTCATCGTAAGTTGTTTCAAGACCGCGGATTTTTTCCTCGATTGTGCCGGAAAGAGTTATCATTTTCTGATAATCTTCACCAAGCTTTTCAACCTTTGACTTTTCGGCCTCAAAATTTTCAATTTCCTGCTCTACATGTTCCTTCATCTTACAAATCTGGTTGTACTGACCTGTCAAATCCAGGGCAACCTTTTTGTAGGAATCAAGCCGGTCAAAGTTTGCTTCAATGCTGTCTATTTTTTCATCCAGCTGCTTTTTCAAAACCTCGGCTTTTTCGTAAACCGACATCTGGTTTCTAACGTTCTGAAGCTCCTTTGCAAGCTCGCTCATCTGAGTCTGCATTGTAGTTGAATCCGTCTGCATTTTAAGAACAAAGGCATGCTGTGCATTACGGTTCGTTTCGCTGGCCGTCTGAATTGCAGAATTGAGCTCCTGCATTTTTCTTGAGGCATCCGCATTCTGTTCTTTTACCCGGTCTTCCGTATCCTGAAGCATCTGACGGTACATTTCTTCCAGCTGCTCAAGAATTTCCTTGGACCGCTTTTCATAGGAAGCAACCGTTTCATCCGAACGCATATCCAGTTCTTCCAGCTTCTTTTCAAGGGCTTCCTGCTTAACCGCATACTCATCGCCCTGAGCTTCAATCTTCTCTGTAAGTTCTGCACTGGCCGCATTTACCCGTTTACCGGTCTGGTCAAGCATCTGCTGGTATTCATTTTCCAGGAATACCTTTGCATCCTGAACTTTTGCAACCGCCTGCTCCTTCAAGCCCTGGAGTTCTGAAGTAAACAGCTCCTTGGATTCGTTAAGCTGATTGTTAAGCTGAAGCTTCCAGGTCTTGAACTCTCCAAGAACCGCATCAATGGAAGAAGAACCGGTTTCCTGATAATTTTTAACGGTTTCTTCAAAAGCCTGAACATCCTTAAGAATTTCATCCTTAATTGTCTCAAGCTCTTCCGTAATGCTCTTCTGAGATTTATCTGCAAAAGCCTTAAGGTATTCGTTGCATTCAGCATTTGTAGTATCAATTTTGTTCTGAATATCATTTGCAAAACCGGAAACCAGCTTTCGAACACTTTCAATCTGCTCCTGAACCTCAGCCCGGGTCTGATTGATTTCAGTATGAACCTTATTTGTCTGCTCTTCATTTTTAGATGCAATCTGGGAAAGCTTCTGCTTTAATTCTTCAGTATATTCGTTTTCAATATTTCGTCGCTGACTTTCATACTCACCGGTAAAGGCAGTAATTTTTCCGTCAAAAGCATTTTTCCAGCCTGCAAGATCTTCGTTTATCTTGTCACCACGGGTCTTAAGGTCGCGGTCAAACTCTTCTTCAAAGCCCTTAAGCTTTTCGCTCATGCTGCCGATTGCCGACTGCTTTAAGCTTTCGATTTTTTCTTCAAGAGCAGTTAATTCGCTTTCAATTTTCTCTGAATCAGCCTGAACTGAGGAAGCAAAGGCCTCCTGCTTTTTCTGCTGGTTTCCGGTAAAGGTATCAAAATCACCCAGAACCTTGCGGGAAACTTCTTCCATTGCCGCTTTCAGATTCTTTTCAAGGCGGTCAATATCGCTTCCGCTGGCTTCAACCCGGGAAAGTCTGTATTCGAGGTCTTCCTTGTATGCCGAAAGCTTTTCGCTTACGCCGTTAAGAGCCTCAGTTTCCTGTTTTTCACAGGCAAGCTTGATTTTCTTTGTAGAATCAGCAAGTTCACCTTCCATCTGTCGGATTTTTTCCTGTGCCTCAGAATAGAATTTTTCCAGATCCCCGCTGATTGAAGCAGTTTTTTCCTGAATTGATTCAAGAGCAGCTTCTTCCTGCTTGTCGCAGACTGCACTCAGGCGAACCGTTGCCTCATTAATCTGTTCTTCCAGAGTTTTAAGGCGGCTCTGGGCATCAGCTCCAAATTTTTCGATATTCGATGTAATTCCCTGAACCTTTGTGCTGACGTTAGCAAGAGCAGTTTCTTCCTGCTTATTACAGGTTTCGGTAAGCCGCTCCGAAGCTTCTTCAAGCTGCTTTTCCAGCTCCTTAAGCCGCGCCTCTGCGTCTTCCCCAAACTTGTCGATATTCATGCTGACTGACTGGATTTTTGTGCTTACATTTGCAAGAACCGTATCCTCCTGCTTTTCGCAGGTCTCAGTAAGTCTGTCAGTGGTTTCATCAATCTGCTTTTCAAGCTGCTTAAGGCGCTCATCTGCCTCAGTAGAGAAGTTCTCGATATTGGCAGAAATCATCTGAACCTTTGAACCAACGTTCTTGAGTGCTTCTTCCTCCTGTTTTTCACAGGCTTCCCGAATCTTTTCTGCCGAAGCATCCAGCATTCCGTTTATCTGAACGATGCGGTCATTTGCCTCTTCCCGGAATTTCTGCATTTCGCTGTTGATTGTTTCAATCTTGCTGTTCAAT
Organism: uncultured Treponema sp.; assembly: GCA_946186185.1. Classification (GTDB taxonomy): domain Bacteria; phylum Spirochaetota; class Spirochaetia; order Treponematales; family Treponemataceae; genus Treponema_D. The sequence goes on from CAMHMJ010000009.1 coordinate 60,660, forward strand.
TCCGGTTCAACTTCGCTGATGCGGGACATTGCAGAATCGCACTGCTTTTCAATCTGAACGGCCGTCTGATTTGCATTTTCAACCGACTCGTCCATCTTTTTATTGATCATTTCAACTGCTTCATCCAGTTCATTCTTCAAGGCAGAAATACGGGATTCAACAGAAGAACGGTACTTTTCAATATTTGCTTCAGCCTGTTCGTTGAACTTTTCGTAGGCTGCCTCTTCATTTTTCTGAGCCTGACCTATAGCATCATTGAACAAAGAAGAATACTTTTCCTGGACATTTCTGATTTTCTCATCCAGTTCACCTTCAGTCTGAACAAGTTTTTCCTTGTTTTCTTCAACACTTTCAGTAAGGCTGTCCGCCTGATTTCTTGCCTCGTAAAGGGAGCTTTCAAGCTGCTCCTTTAACGCAGCAATCTGGCTGTTATATTCATCAGCAAGGGACTCAATTTTCTTTGTAATTTCAGAGTTTACGCCGCCTTCCCGTTCGTCGTAAAGCTTTTCAACCGCCGCAATCTGGTCAGAAAGACTTTCCGTTGCCCGGCTGTATTTTTCTTCAAGAGAAGCATAGGTTGCATCGTATTTATCAGAAATCTCCTGGAGCTTTGAAACCTGAGAACCGTCAATTTCCGTAAGCTTTGCGGAATATTCGTCCTGAAGCTCAGTAAGCCGCTGGTCGTACACAGTTTTGAAAGTATCCAGACGGTTATCATAATTCTGAGAGAAAACGTTCATCCGCTCGATGTACTTTTCGTCATACTGGGTTGCAACATCAGAAACCTTTGTATCAAGTTCGTTGTAAGCCTGATCAAATTTCTGGGCAAGGTCATCCACATGGCTTGAATTGCGCATATCGAATTCAGAAATTTTCTGAAGAAGGGCTGCATCCGTATCCTTCAAAGACTGATTGATTTCTTCATAACGGGTTTCGTTCTTTGCACGAAGCTCTTCAATGGCCTTGTCTGCACTCTGCTGCTGTGCCTGAATACTCTGAAGAAGCACGGCAATCCGTTCATTGTTAGACTGATCGGTATCTGCCAGCTGAGCCTCGTAATTATCGTTCACCTTCTTAACCGAAGCCTTGTACTTTTCGTTCAAATCGATAATCTGAGCCTTGCACTTTTCGTAGGCCTGAGAAACCTTTTCCTGAAGGTCCGCGATTCTGGCATTGGTCTTTTCCAGAGAAGCATCGTAGGCATCCGAAGCCTTCTTTTCCTGTTCCTCAATTTTTGTAAGAAGAACCTGAATGCGGCTGTCGTTTCGCGAATCAACGGATTTAAGAAGCTCTTCGTATTTTTCCTGAACAGTTGCCGTCTCTTTTTCGTACTTTGAATTAAGGTTCTGGAGATGCTGGTGACATTTTTCTTCATCCGCAGCAATCTTTTTCTGAAGGTCAAGAACCCGCTGGTCGCTCTTATTTCCAACTGTTTCGATAAGACCCGTATATTTATCCCGCACGGAAGCAGTTTTTTCTTCCATATTTTTAAGAAGATTATCTGTTTCCCGGTCAACAAGAGCCTGTGTTTCGTTAAAGCGCTGGTTTATGAGGTTTTCAGATTTAAGCTGGTTTTCCGCAAGAATTTTTTCCATTTCTGAAGTTTTCTGCTTCATTTCTGAAATATAGGCATCGCTTCTTGCCTGTGCCTGCTGGCTCAGATGCTTAAAAGCTTCGTCTTCAAGCTGCTCTGCCCTTTCTGCCGCTTCCTGATAAACAGCATCGATTTTTTCTTCCAGAGAAACAACGGCTTTTTTTGCTGAGCTTTCGATTCCGTCCAGCTGAACCTTGATTTTTTCTCCCCGGCTGTCGTATTCTTCAAGAAGCCGGGTTCCGATGGCCTTTAACTGTTCCCCGTTTTTCTGTTCAAAATCCTTAATGATAATCGGTATGCGCTTTTCAAGAATGTCCGTATTTTTCTTCTGCTCCATAAGCTTGTTTCGCAGAACATCTACGATTGCCGATTCTTTTTTTACGTTTTCAAGATTTTCTTCAACTCCGGCAGTCATCTGCACAAGTTCATTTAAGATTTTATCGTAGGCATTGAGCTTTCCTTCTATTTCCTTTACAGAATTAGAATCGCCCTTAAGGTTTTCGGTGAGTTTTTCAAATTCGCTGATCTGCTGTTCAAGACGCTTTACCGCCGCAACCGCCTTCATCTGCTCGGAAGCAACATCTGCCTTTGCAGTATTTAATTCATTCTGACGCTCTTTAAAATAGATTTCAAAGTCAGACTGCCTTTTATCAGCATATTTTCTGACCTTTTCCATACTGTTTTTGTCTTTGTCAATGATATGCAAAGCATAGGAAATTCCTGCCGAAATGGCAGCAGCGATAATTATAGTAATAACAGACATTTTTATTCCCCACCCAAAAATGCGTTTTTAAAATTTTAAATTAAGGCAATCTATTCTAGCACAATCTTCTGTAATTGACGATAGTCTGAAAAGCAAATATCCGCCTGTTTATGAGGTATTCTGAACAATTTTCTGAAACCGGTGAGTATCAGCGCGCTTTTCATTCCGGCGTTTTTTGCACCCACAACATCGTATTTTATGCTGTTTCCAACATACAAAATCCGTTCAGGAAGAACATCCAGACGCTTTGCAAGCTCCAGAAAGGAATGAGGATCTGGTTTTAAAGCTCCCACGGCTTCGGTTCCCAGAACCACATCACACTGTTCTTTCACACCCCAGATTTCTTCTTTCTGCTCCGGCGGAAAATCTGAAAGAAGGGCAAGCTTCAGTCCGGCTTTTTTGAATTTTTCAAAGGTTTCCGGAACATGATTAAAGCATTTTATTTTTCTGAAATATTTCTTCAAATATTCGTAGATTTTTGTTTCCATGCGGTGCTCGGCTTCTTCCGGGCTGCAGTGAAGCAGGCGGCCCATTTCTTCAGCCTGAAGCTTTCTGAAATCAGTTGAAGCCGGAACCTTGTGCATTTCGTTTCGAACAAGACCGTATTTCATAAAAAAACAGGCATTTGCTGTGTAGTATGGCAGAGCCTTAATCGTGAGTCTCCAGGACGGATACAAAGTTCCGTCAATATCAAATGCAACAGCTTCAATTTCACCCAGGTTCTTTACAAACACAAAATCTCCTTATTTAAAACGCACCGGCGGAAAATCATTCCGCGGTAACCCATTCTTTACCGCTTGATAATACTGTACTCAAACTTAGCCTGACTTTCGCCGGAAGCAGAACTGAAACGCCATCTTGAAATCTGTTCACGAATCTCCGCCTGAATTTCTACAGGAAGAAGTGAAGCAGGCTCAAAAGTAATCTCAGAAACGTTTCCCGCCGGCATTACCTTAAAGCGAATCCAGACCGTTCTTTTATTATCAATCTGAGTTGCGTTTTCAGGTGATATCATTATACTCGGTTTTGCCGGTTCTAGCAAAGTTCTTGAGCTTCCATCCGTCATTTTTAAATGACTTTTTCCGTCCTGCATGTCTGTCATTTCAACCTTGCTTTCGTCACTAACGCCGTCTCCGTAATTATGGCGGATTGGAACTGTGCGGGCAATGTTGGAAAGGGCGTTACTTGTTGAAGAGCTGGTCTTTGTAACGCTTGCCGTATCCGTTTTTGCAACCGCTTTTTCTGACCCGCCGGAACTTACCGCACTGGTTCCTTCAAAAGCCGAAGCTCCTGAAATTGCAGTCTGCTTCTGCTCCGTTACCGGAGAAGTAGAGGTTGAGGTTTCTGAAAAATTATCATCACCGAATACGCTGTCGTCCCATTCCTTCTTTTTTGAAGTTGAACCCAGCTGTTCCGCCATAAGCTCTTCGGCGCTCTTCTTGTAGGTAATATTCGCTTTTTTTGGCGAAGAGGACGGTGTATTTACCGAATCCGTCTTCTGGGTTGCAGCCGGCTTCTGAACGCTTGGCTGAGTTTCCTTTGCAGGTGCCGGAACAGGCTTCTGTGTAACCTGGGAAGAAGGTTTTTCCGTCTGTGCCGCCTTCTGGGCAGGTGCAGGAGGAGTTTTTTCCACAGGTTTCTTTTCCACCGGCTTTTCCTGTATCTTCTGAGTCTTCTGCTCCTGAACCGGGGCAACAGGCTCCGTCTTTGTTTCCTTTACAGTTTCCTTTGGCTGCTCCTGAGCTGGAAGAGTTTTATTTTCCTTAGGCTCAGGCTCTTTTTCCGGAGGAGTATCTAAAATAATATTGATGGTAGAAAACTCATCTTTTTTTGAAGAAGCCGGAATAGCCACAGCGGTAATGGTAAAAATTATCCACAAAATCAGGGTACTGACCAGAGAAACCTTTAATGCTGTATTTTGAACCGAATCCGGCGATTCTACGTAAAAATCCATCTTATTCTGCCTGTCTAATTCTGCCTATTTACGGTTTTTAGTCCTCAAGCTGATGGAAGAAAATCCGCTTGAACGAATTACATCAAAAAGCTCTACGATTTTTCCGTTTGTAACCTCACTGTCTGCTTCGATTGCAACCGGAAATTCATTTCTTTTGGTTTTCTGAGTATCAAATTCTTTGAGCATTTTTGAAAGAGAGTCCATGTTCACCTTTGTGTCGTTGAACCACATGGCACCGTTTTTTTCCATGGTAATGGTAATTCCCAGGTTTGAAGTGCTTTCTGCAGTTGTACTTTCCGGGAGCTTAAGCTTGATTCCAGGAAGAACCGCAAAGGTTGTTGAAACCAGGAAGAAAATAATCAGCTGGAAAACAACATCCAGCATCGGTGTCATGTCTACGGTGGCCTTTACACCGCTTCTTCTTGCCTTTAATTTCATTTAATTCTTCCTGTAAGCTTGATAACAACTGAAGTTACGTTGCTTTCCATTTCGATAATGCGGCGGTTCACGCGGGAAACAAAGTAATTGTAGAAAATTACCGCCGGGATTGAAACCACAAGACCTGCAACAGTTGTTACAAGGGCTTCAGCAATGGCACCGGCAAGAACGGCCGGGTCACCCATTGTCCCGCCTGCACCAAGAACACCGAAGGCCTTGATATTACCGGTTACGGTACCCAGAAGTCCAAGAAGGGTTGAAATATTTGAAATTGTTCCAAGAGCCGTCAAAAGATGTTCAAATCGCGGAACTACAGCCGACATTTCAGCTTCTACGGCATCCTTTAAGTCACGCTCGTCCCAGCGGCGGCAGTCAAGAGCTTTTTTGATAACCTGAGCCGTTGGAGTTCCGGCTTCTGCACAGCAGACTGAAGCTGCTTCGTAATTATCTGCATCCAGAGAACCCTGAAGGTCGTACATGAGTTTTGCATCCTTTTTCTTTGTTACATAAAAATAGAAGCAGCGCTCAATGATAATGAAGGTTGCAATAATTCCACAGAGGATAATTGGAATCATGATGATTCCGCCGGCTTTTATACTACTAAACATATTTTCTCCTTGTAGGCCCGTTTTGCGGGTCATTAACTACTTTTCTAAAATACAAATTTCGCAAGAAGGGCGATATTGCCGCTTCGGGAAATAAACTTTCCTGCGTACTCACGCGAGCTTCCTGAAACTAATTTTACTATATCAGTTCCACTAATTGCAAGACGAACAGCAGAGGAAACCTTCAATGCAGCCTCAAAATCAACGAACGGAGCGTGGTCGCGATCGTCGTCCGGAGTAAAGCCCACAGAACTGTCAAAAGTGAAGAAGCTGTTTTTGGTCTGGAAGGAATAGGTTGCCTTAACAAACTGAGCAAACTGGTTTGCACTCTTGTCTGCCCAGGCACTCTGCCATTCTGCACCGAAAATTCCCGCCTTAGACTTGAAGGAAAGGGAAGTTTTTGTGTTCACCTGAGTCATTTCCTTCTGGGTACAAAGGTACTGACCGCACACAAAGCTTTCCTCCTTGTCGTAATCCCCTGTCCAGGTTCCGTTTCCAAAGGCGGTAGAACGGAATTCTCCGCTAAAGCCAAAAGTGAAAACTTCTTTTACAGGAAGGGAAAAGTCCAGGGCACAAAGCCAGTCAGAGGTTTCCCCAGGAATCAGGGTAAGTGAACTGAAGGTGTTTCCCATTTCAAGAACGCTCACCTCCGGAAGGAAGGATGAAAGACCTCCCTTCACTCCGATTTTTACAGGACGAACGGAAATCGGGGCCGGAATTGAAAAATCTCCGGAAACTTCAAATGGTACCAGAACCGGATTGTCTCCTGTCTGGGAGCCGAAAACAAGGTCGCCGCCAGCTTTTAACTGAACATAATCGTTCTTCCATCCGGCATAGAGACCGCCTTCAAAACGGTGATTCACGCTCTTTTCAAAGGAATCAACGATATCAAAGTCACCCCGGTATTCAAGCTCTGTTCCTGCAAAAAATCCGTTATAGCCGAAAGAAAAGCCTGCCCTTGGTCGAAGAGTCATAAGGCTGATATGCTCAAGGTAAGAAGGAATTGAGGTAAGGGAAGAAGCAGATGAGTTTCCGCTGCCAGATTCTCCAGAGCCAGAACCTTCGCCTTCTCCACTGCCTGCAGAACCCTCGTCAGAACGGGTCAAGCTGTTTCCAAAAATACCGGAAGCAATATTACCGGAACCGATGCCTGCCCCTGCAGCACTGTTTGAGCCGGCGCTGCTTCCCGGATTTCCTACCACATTTCCGTATCTGCGGTACCAGCTTCCGTCGATTTCAGAGGTAAATGCAAAGCCTCGTGGAAGCTCCAGATTGAACTTTCCGCCAACTGCCATAAGATCCTTTGAAACATCGCTGATATTGTCGTAGGTATTCTGAAGTCCGTTGGTAAGGCTGTTGTACAGACCGTTTGCAGTAAACTTTCCCTTATCGAAGGAGAAGGTCTTTTCTGCCGAAATAAGGGTGTCCCGGTCAAAATACCCGGAAGTCAGGCTGTTTGAAGCGTAGCCGTTTAAGGTTTCATGTCCGAATGTAATTCTGAAAGGATTTAAGCCCGTCTGATTGTAAACGGAAAATTTTCCGGTAAAAAATCCAGGGTATCCAAGACCTGCAAGTCCTTCTGCATAAATTGATTTTTCGCCGGAAGCATTTTCAAGAATGTCACGGGTAGCAGAAGAATCCGGTGCAGTTGCATCTGGAAGACGCGGAACCAGCTCGCTGGTCTGTCGCTCCGGAAGAATGCGGGAAAAATCCGGAACTGCACTCTTTCCGGCCTTTGGAGCACCCCCCTGAATTACAGTTGAAACGTCAGGAAGGGTAATTGCATCCTCTGCTTCCGTCTGGGCTTCTGTTTCTGTATGGGCAGTCTGTGACTTTACTTGAGCAAATGCAGGAGTAACTGCAAATGCAGAAAAGGTCATTCCCGCTAAAATCAATGATTTTTTCAACAATTTCATATATTTCTCCTAGTTTACCTTCACATTTCGTGCCTGGCGGCTTTCCGGATACAGTTCTTTTAAAAGCTTTGCCGTATCGTTTGCGTCGCCGGTTAAACCAGCGGCACGGAAAGCCTCGTAGGAACCGTAAAGGGAAGCCGCAGCATTCTCGTCCTTACTGTTCATTCTGTAATACTCAGCCGCAAGAAGGTACATCTGTGCGGAAAGCTTGTTTTTTTCAGCCTCCCGGTATTTTTTACCAAGGAACTCAGCGTTCCAGGCGGCATAAAGACTTTCCTCTTCAAGATTCTGCTTCTGCAGAGGAAGAAGGCTTTCCGCCAGAGTAATGGCAGGTTCCTGATAGCTCGGGCGGTCTGCGTAGAGGCGGACCAGTTCAGAACCGGTTTTTCTGCCCGCAGCCGTTTTGTTTTCCTTCTGGGAAGCGTATTTATTTTCCAGCTGAACCATTTCTTCAGATTTTCCGCCAGAAAGCTCTTTCAAGTCTTCAGCAATCTGTGCAATTCCGTCGGTTTTTGCCTGTTCACCGTACTTTGAAATAAGGAAGCTGGCATATTCCAGGGACTTGTCATAATTCGCCTTTGAGCGGTACAGGTACACAAGGTTCCGTGCACTGCTGTAAACATAGGTGCTCTGAGGAAATTTTTCCACCAGAGCCTTATACTGAAGGATTGCCCGGTCTGAATTTCCGGATTTTACAAGACTTTCTGCCGTAAAATACCAGGCGGCATCCGTAAAAAGCCCGAAGGAATATTTTCTTGTGTATTCGTCAAAGCATTTGATGGCCTTGTCGTAGATTTCACCGTTGTAATAAGCCTGTCCCCGGCGGAACATGGCTTCTTCGGAAAGTTTTTTGTCAGAAAAACGGTCGGAAAGTTCCTTATAGGAAGCATCGGCCTTGCCGAAGTCCTTTGTTTTTTCGTAAACCAGGGCCGTCTGATAAAGGCTCTTCATTCCAAAATCGTCGTTTCTGGCGGTATATGGAGAAAGAAGCTTTATGGCTTTGGAATAATTTCCACCGTCGGAATAAATCTGGGCGCAAAGGAGAACGGCGCTTTCCTTGTCGGCATCAGTTCTGGCAGAAGAAACGGCCTTTTCTCCGTGAACACTTGCCAGCTCGTAATTGAAGTTCTGAACGGCGCTGTTTGCAGCGGCAATCTGGCCGTTATAGTAAAGCTCGTGGCTCGGATAGCGTTTTACAAAGTTTGAAAGATTTGTATAAGCCTCTTTTGTTTTTCCCTGACGGTACTGGCTGTAGCCAAGATAGAAAAGGGCATAGGAAACATAGGAAGAAGCCTCTTTTCCCGGATTTTTTACAAAGGCATCGAAGTTTTCTTCTGCGTAAGGCCAGCTCCAGGTATTGAACTGGGAAAGACCCAGAATATATTTTCCCTCAGGAAGCTTTGTGCGTGCGGCCTCAATCTGGGCTTCACGGTAGCGGCCGGAAAGGAGAAGAACCTTTGAATAGTTTAATCGCTCTGAATCTGTAAGACCCCGCTCGTTTTCAAGGTCGGCATAAACGAAGGCTGCGTTTTTAAAATCTCCCATTTTTGCATAGCTCAAGGCATGAAGCTCCAGGGGCTTTGACTTTAAAAGAGCGTTGGCACCCTTGTAATCCCCGGTTGAATAATCGGCAAGGGCCAGAAAATACCGGGAATCTTCATCAAGAGGAACAACATTGGCGGCGTATTTTTTTACGTCTTCCCAGTGAGACTGAAGTGCTGCATACCGGGTCAGAAGAATATAGCTTTCCCTGTCCCAGATTTTTTCGTTTTCTTTATTAAGAATGCCTCGGCTTTCAAGAATCTTTTTCTCTGCAACCGCCGCACTTTTTGCATCCGGAGTTTTTCCTGCCGCAATCTGTGCACGATACAAAAGCGCAAAAAGGAACAGGTCTACAGGAACATTCTTTTCCGCTTCGTCAAAATAGGAAACCGCCTTGTCAAAATCCCCGGAACCGAAGGCATCGGAACCAAGACGGGTCCAGAACTCACCAAGAAGATCCGGATTTTCAGAAAGTGCCTTCTGAGCCTCGCTTAAAACGGCTCCAGGGTCGGAACCAACTTCCTTACGGTGGGTACTTGAAACAATGTAGGCTCTTTTTAAGGCGTCGCTGGCAAGAGCTTTTTCACCGCTTTTCAATACGGAACAGTAAAGGTCGTAGGCTTTTTTGTAATTTCCTTCATTTTCATAGGCTTCACCCGCAAGTTCTGTAAGGGAAAGATAGGACAATTTTGTGCCGGAAAGAGAGGTCATTTCCTTCTCAGAAATTTTATCGTAGAGCTTTATGGTTTCCCGGCTTTTTTTTGTATTGTTGTAGCACTGGGAAAGCTTTAAAACTGCCTGGGCATATTTTTCGCCGGAAAAAAACTGTCCGTTTTCAACCACATACTCAAAAAGCGGAAGGGCTTTTTCAAACTCACCGTTCTGAATAAAAATATCCCCGGAATTGGTCAGAGCTTCGCAAAAATAACGGGAGTCCTTTTTCTGAACACATTCGGCATAATTTGAAAGGGCTTTTTCCTTTACGCCGGTAAGCTCATAACAGCGGCCAAGCCAGTAATGGGAATCAAGGAGAGTTTCCTCATCTTCCCGGTTCAGCAGGATTGCCTGAGAAAGGGCTTCTTCTGCCCTGTCAAAATCGAAGGTTCGGACAAGGCATTCACCTTTAATACGGAGTGTGCGTCCCAGAAAGTATGAATCCGGATACTCTTCCTGAAGGCGTTCTGCATACTGAAGGCAGCCCGGATAAAAACCAGAATTATAGGAAAAACTCAGCTGATTATAAAGAGAAACCTCTGTTTCCGAAGAAAGTGCAAAGCCCGAAAAAGGGAATGCAAAAGAAGACAGAAGTAAAAAACATCGTAATAGTTTTTTCATATTTTTTGATTATAGGGAAGAAAGAGTTGTTTTTCAATACAGAGTGAAATACAGACAAGGCTGCCATGAATACGGCAGCCCTGTCATTTGGACACTGAAAAATGCCGGATTACAGCTCGTCTTCGGAAACGGTGACTGCCGGTTCCGGGGCAAAGGAGAACGGGTAGAAGCTTTCGGTGCAGGCACAGCGGGTCAGGTAAACGAAGTCCCTGGAATAGCGGGCATAAAAATCGTCAAAAGAGATTTCGGCTCCGTCCTTGAAAATCGTAACCTGAAAATTTCCGTTGGAATCAAAATACGGAAAGAAAACTGCACAGTTGTTAAAAACCTTTACTTCCGGATTTCGGGTCCGGTCAACCTCCCGAATGGCGGCAAAATAAAAGGTTTCGCTTTCGGTGGCTGCAAGAACATAAAGAAGGGCCTTTAAGTACCTGCAGGAATAGCCGGAATTCGGAATAAAGCCCGCAAGATTTTTAATTCCTTCGTCGGTGAACTCAGAACAGAAGGGCTCAATCCGAACATCTACGCCGGAATTGAAAAAGCGGTAATTTCGGCGGCTTCGGACTGAAACCACGGCCGTTGCAAGATTTCGAATCCAGTCCAGGGCAAAGGAAATATCGTAGTTTTCAGACATAATTCCCTGGAAACCCGTTGGCTTATAGTTTACGGTCTCGTGCACCAGAGGCGAACGCTTTAACACAGCGCCATTTAAGGGCTCCACGATTCCGTCGGCAATCCATTTTAAAAAACCGGCTCCGGAAACCGTAATGCGCTCCCTGTCCGAATCATTTATCGGACGCGGTTTTCCTGTGGTAATGTACACCGGCTTGTATTCTTCGTCGTAGCAGGCATCTTCTTCGTAGCTGATTTCCGGAAGACGCTCCCGGATAACGTTTATCATCTGAAGGGAAGCGTGGTAGGCATCCCGGTAGATTCGCGTATATTCCCAGGGAAGCATTTTTTCAGTCCACTTTGAAACCTCTGCAAAAGAGGCAGTGTAGTAGCGTTCAAAAGGAAGTCCGGTTAAAACTCCCTTTGCGGCGTAACAGTTGTAAATTACAAAGTCCCCCACAGATGGTGAAGAGACATCAGATGTCGGAGAAAACTGAACGAAAACATCGCTGTCACTTGCAAAGTAATAGACGATTTTTATGGGTTTTCCGGTCTTTTTGTCCCGGACTAAAATCCAGCTTCCCGGAGCATCCCCCGGATAAACCTCCTGACGCACCTTTCTTCGACCCTTGTCAGAAAAAACTTCTACATCGATTGTTGCAAAAGGCGCTACAAGAATGGAAAAATAATCTTCCGTTTCTTCAAGCCGCACCTGAAATTTCTGTCCGATAAGATTTGCCTTGACTTCAGGCTTATTCATGCGAACCGCTTCCAGGGGAGCCTCAAACCAGGTCTCCCGCAAAGAACGCCGGATTTCCGAAGAATCAGGAATTCCGTAGCGGTTATAGTCTGCAAAAAGCGCAGCGCAAAAAAGAGAAATCAGAAAAAATGCGGCAAAGAACTTCTTCATACTTTGATAATCGGCTGTTTTGCCAAAAATCTAAACTGTCGGAGCTTCAGATACTGCAGGAGCTTCACTGGCAGAAACCGGTTCCGGGTCTACCATGCTCATGCCGCCCTCTGCAAGGCGCACAACCGGCTCAACCACAGTTCCGTCTGGATTGTGAATCTTTCCGTCAGCTTCCTCATCCGGATGATTTCCAGCCGGAGCATTAGAAAGAAGAAGCTTTAAGCGGTTCAGCTGGTTTACTTCCGAAGAACCCGGATCGTAGTCGATGGCGCTGATGTTCGCTTCCGGGAAACGGCGGCGAAGCTCTTTTATCATGCCCTTTCCGGTAACATGGTTTGGAAGACAGGCAAAGGGCTGAACACAGGCAATGCTCGGGGCGCCCTCATGGATAAGCTCAACCATTTCTGCGGTAAGGAACCAGCCCTCACCGGTAATATTTCCAAGCTGAACGATATCGTCAACGCCCTTCATCAGGTCGTAGATTGAACTAGGTGCTTCAAAACGGTGAGAAGCATTCAGGTATTTTTTCATCTTGTTGCGGTAAAGCTCAAGGAACCAGACTAAGAGACGGGCATTACGCTCAGTTTTCTTAGGGAAGGCAAGCTCTTCATGGCGGAAAATACCGGTACTGAACGAGTAGAAGAAGAAGTCTGCCAGATCCGGCATAACGCACTCGGCGCCCTCTTTTTCGATGGTTTCTACTATTTTATTGTTTGCAGTCGGGTGGAATTTTACGAGAATTTCACCAACTACGCCAACACGAGGCTTTTTAATCGGGCGCAACGGAAGATTATCGAAATCCCGGATAATTCCCTTCAAAAGCTTGTGATAGCCATGCAAAGATTTAGACTGAACCTGCTTTTCTGCCCTTCCCGACCATTTTTCGTAAAGTGCATCGGCGCTTCCCGGAACCGCTTCGTACGGACGGGTGCGGTAAAGAACCCGCATCAAAACGTCGCCAATCATAATTGCCATCAAAAGACGGTGAAGAAGCGGAAGAGTTACCTTAAAGCCCGGATTTTTCTCAAAACCCTGAGCCGAAAGTGAAAGAACCGGAACATGTCCCCAGCCTGCGTCGTTCAAAGCCCGGCGGATAAAGCCGATATAGTTGGTGGCACGGCAGCCGCCACCGGTCTGAGTGATAATCAGGGAAACGTGATTCAAATCGTATTTTCCGCTTTCAAGAGCCGCAATCATCTGACCGGCTACAAGAATTGAAGGATAGCAGGCGTCGTTGTTTACATATTTAAGTCCGGCTTCAACAGCCTTTGGATCTACGGCATCAAGAACCACAAAATTGTAACCGCTGGCGTTGAATGCCTGCTTCAAAATTCTGAAGTGAATCGGCGACATCTGCGGCCCGATAATTGTGTGAGTATGCTTCATTTCCTTGGTGAAAACCTGTCGCTGATATGCGGCAGATTTTACCTGCGGCTTACGGCCGTGTCTCTGGCGTTCCCGGACAGCGGCAATAAGGGAGCGGATACGGATTCGAACGGCACCCAGGTTGCTTCCTTCATCGATTTTAATGAGGGTGTACATTCTGCCCTTGGCGCGCATGATTTCGTCAACCTGATCGGCAGTTACGGCATCAAGACCGCAGCCGAATGAGGTAAGCTGAAGCATTTCAAGGTTCGGCATTTCGCTTACAAAGGAGGCCGCCCTGTAAAGACGGTTATGGTAAACCCACTGGTCGATGATGCGGAGCGGGCGTTCGATGCTTCCAAGATGAGCCACGCTGTCTTCGGTGAAAACTGCAAGGCCCAGAGCGTTTATCATCTCCGGGATTCCGTGGTTGATTTCCGGATCAAGGTGATAAGGGCGGCCGGAAAGAACGATACCGTTTCCGCCGGCACGAATCATTTTTTCAAGAGCCTCTTCTCCGGCAGCCTTTACTTCCTCACGGAACTTTTCCTGCTCTGCCCAGGCTGCTTCCACAGCTTCCCGGATTTTCTTTTCGGTAAGACTCGGGAACTTTTTCAAAAGTTCCTCACAAAGCCGGTCTGCAAGGCGTTCCTTATCGTAAATCGGAAGGAACGGATCCATATAGGTAATGGTCGGGTCCTGACGGAGCTCGTCCACATTATTTCTGAGAACTTCCGGGTAGCTGGTTACAATCGGACAGTTGTAGTGGTTTCCGGCACCGCTGTCCTCCTGCTTTTCGTAAGGCGCACAAGGATAGAAAATGAATTTTACGCCCCGCTGAATAAGGCTTACCACATGTCCGTGACTGATTTTTCCAGGGTAACAAACTGATTCAGAAGGAATTGTTTCAATTCCCTTTTCGTAAACTGAACGGGTTGAACGCTGGCTCAAAATTACACGGAAGCCCAGCTTTGTAAAGAAAGTGAACCACAGCGGATAATTTTCATACATATTGAGGACTCGGGGAATTCCAACATCTCCCATCGGTGCATCCTCCGGCTTTAACGGTGCATAACCGAAGAGCCGCTTGTACTTCCATTCAAAAAGGTTCGGCATTTTCTGACCAACATCTTCAACGCCGGTATTCTTCTTGTTTGAAGCATCGATAACGCTTCCTTCAAGCTCTGAAATTTCAGCTCCGCGCTCACAGCGGTTTCCGGTAATGAAAACACGCTTGTTGTCTCCATCGCTGAAGGTATTAATAGTAAGAAGACAGTTATTCTGGCACTTTCCGCAGCGCCGGCTTTCAAGATCTACATGGAAATTTTCAAGCTGTTCCAGAGTTGCAATTCCAGAACGAAGCTCTTTTGGAGGAGTTCCTGCCGGCTCTCCCGGTTTCGGGTCAGTCAAATCCACCCACTGATCATAAGCAATGAGGGCAGAACCGTAAGCGCCCATAAGACCTGCTACATCCGGGCGGAAAACTTCAACACCGGCGATTTTTTCAAAGGCACGGAGGATTGCGTCGTTAAAGAAGGTTCCTCCCTGAACAACGACCTTTTCACCAATATCGCTGGCTTTTCTTAGCTTAATAACCTTGAAAAGCGCATTTTTAATTACAGAGTAAGAAAGACCGGCTGCAATATCTGCAACGCTGGCACCTTCCTTCTGAGCCTGCTTTACACGGCTGTTCATGAATACGGTACAGCGGCTTCCAAGGTCAACAGGCTTATCCGCCATCAGGGCAATTTTTCCGAACTCCCGTACATCCATTCCCATGGTATTTGCAAAGTTATCAAGGAAGGAACCACAGCCGGAAGAACAGGCTTCATTCAGCTGAATTGAAGTAATTGCCCCGTCCTTCATTCTAAGGCACTTCATGTCCTGTCCACCGATATCAAGAAGGAACTCAACGCCAGGAACAAAGAAATCAGCTGCCCGGAAATGAGTTATTGTTTCAACTTCACCGGCATCTACGCCCAGCGCTGCCTGGAAAAGAGCCTCTCCGTAGCCGGTAGAAACGGCACGGGCAATGTAAACATCCTTCGGAAGCTTTTTATACAGATCCTTAAGAACCTTAACTGCAAGGTCAACCGGGTTTCCAAGGTTGTGGGAATAGAAATCCCAGATGATGCGGCCCTTCTGGTCGATGAGGACAGCCTTTGTTGTGGTAGAACCGGAATCAAGCCCCAGGAAAACAGGACCTGTTGTATGATCCAGGGAACCGCGAAGGGCTTTTTCCTGTGCATGTCGTTTTCGAAACTCGTCAAGCTCAGTTACATTATTGAAAAGCGGTTCAAGGCGCTGAACTTCGCTTAATTCTGCTCCAACAAGATTTTTAAGGCTGTCCCTGAAGCTTGCGATTGTAGGGAACTCAAAAGGCTTTCCATCTGCGGTTTCAAGCTTTCGCTCTGCACTAAAGGCGGAACCTGCCGCAACAAAAAGCTGGCTGTCTTCCGGAACGATAATTTCATCGTCCTTCAGTTTTAGGGTCTCAATAAAGCGGAAACGGAGCTGATCCATAAAGTGAAGCGGTCCACCCAGGAAGGCAACATGGCCGCGGATCGGCTTACCACAGGCAAGCCCCGAAATTGTCTGGTTTACAACCGCCTGGTAAATGGAAGCAGCAATGTCTTCACGGCGGGCACCTTCGTTAATAAGCGGCTGAACATCGGTTTTGGCAAATACACCGCAGCGGGCCGCAATCGGATAAATGGTCTGGGCACCACGGGCAAGTTCGTTCAAACCGGCAGCATCTGTTTCAAGAAGAGCCGCCATCTGGTCAATGAATGCACCGGTTCCGCCGGCACATGTTCCGTTCATTCGCTGTTCAACGCCGCCGGTAAAGTATGTAATCTTTGCGTCTTCACCGCCAAGCTCAATTACAACATCTGTCTGTGGAATGAGGCGCTTAACGGCAGTTGTAGCCGCAACTACCTCCTGAATGAAAGGTATATTCAGCCACTGGGAAACAGAAAGACCGCCGGAACCCGTAACCTTTACGCTGACCGGCTGGTCTTCACCATAACCATGCTCTGACACCAGCTTTTCAAAGGCATTGGTAACAACGCTGATAATCGTGCTTCTGATATCCGCCCTGTGCCGCTGATAGTCTCCGTAAATTAATTTATCTGAATCATCGAGAACTGCAATTTTAACCGTGGTAGAACCAACATCGATACCAATTCTGATCGGGAACTTTTCCTTATTTTCCATCTTACCGTCCAAATTCTAAAACCAAACTACTCTCAAAAATATTATATTATTATACAGCAATTTTATAAAAATACAAACTGTCAGAGGGAAATGTGGCAGAAGGAAAACGCTCTGAAAAAAAACAGGCACTGATATTTTATAAGTTTTTAGTTGTAAAGGAGCTTTAAAGATGTTAAAATTACTCGCGGAGGATTTTATGAAAAAACTTATCTCAATCATAGCATTATTTTCTTTTCTGGCCGGTGTATTCGCTCAGGAAAATATTGAAAAAATTCAGTCGCTTATCGAAGACGGTGTAGAAAAAAACTCCGCTGAAATCGGCACTCTGGCTTCTTCCCTTTCCAACGCGGAAAAAGAATTAATTTATACAAAAAATGAAGTTCCATGGTGGCCGGTTTTCTTAAACGCTTTCGTGGGATTTGGAGTTGGTTCCTATATTCAGGGAGATACAAAAGAAGCCGTTCGGGCAACCGTCTGCGATTCAATTGCCCTTACAGGAATCACAGTCTGCTATGCGGGCATGTACTCCCTCATACTCAAAAATCAAACGGAAATTGCAGACGACCCGAACCGTTCAAAGGAACTGAGCGACGAAGATTTTGCAAAGCAGATTATTCCATGGACAGCAGGAATGCTTTCCTTTGCAGGCTTTGCCACGATTTCAACCGTGATTTCAATCGTAAAATCAATTAAATATCCGATTGCAAAGAATGAAGTCCTCAGAAATACGCTTTTTACAAAAAACGCAACGGAAGTTTCTTCTAAACAGAAACCAACGGAAATAGCCTTCGCCCCGATTTTCAGTCTGAATCAGGACTTAAGCTTTGCTCCAGGTATTGCCTGCGAAATTAAATTTAATCAGCTTCCTCTACGGTAATTTTTATTTCATCAGTCCAGTAATCGCCGCTGGAATCTTCCATTCTGATCTGGATTGGAATTACGGTTCCGGCGGGGGTTGAAGATGATACTGAGAAAATTAAGGCATCGTATTGCTCCGGCTTCAAATCCGTGATTTCAGTATCACTTGTGAAGTAATAGGCCGCGTACTTTCCAACCGGAAGATTGCCGTAATCTCGTACCCAGGTTTTTAACGTCAGGTATTCAGAAGATGTAGTGAAAGAAACCTTTAAGCCCTCAATTTTGCAGGTTCCTGTATTTTTCACACAGGCATTAAGATATATCTCCTCGCCCGGTTCGATTTTTTTATCATTGTCGTTCATGGTACCACCAAGAGTACGGTCGCTGATTTTATAGTTGTTTAATTTTACCTCTTTTATGCTTTCAATTACGGCAATGGTTATGGAATCAGAATATTTAATACCATATTTGTCCGTTAAGTTTAAAGTAAAAGGAATTTCCGTTTCATATGGCACAGAATCTGATATTGTAAACTCAAATACTGAACTTCCCCAGTCATTCATTGATATTTTCGAAAGATCCGATGCATAATTATAACCTGAACAAGAATCTTCCATTCTTGTATAATATCCTGAAGGTAATTCTCCATAATTACATATATTATCCGAAAAAGCTATATAGTCTTTATATTCAGACGCTACAGAAAGCTTTGAAGTTAAACCTTCTGCATTGCTCTTTCCTGTATTATGAATACAGACTGCAAGATATATTTTGTCCCCTGGATTTACACAGTCATCTTTTAAATCAAAGCAGGCAAACTTTGCAATCTCTATGCTGACATCAGGCGTGTCTACATAAATATCAATATTTTCAGTCCATTCAAGTCCATCAGCGTTTCTTTTGAAAGTGATGATAAATGGAATTTTTATTCCCAGTGGACATTCCTTACTAACCAAAAAATTGAATGCATACCCTGTAGAACCAACCATCAAAACATTATCAGGTATTGCAGAAGCCCCATGTATCAAAGAAAAATAATTTTCAGACGGGATTTTCGTATATTCCGAAGAATAATAGTAAGAATCCCTGTTAATTGTCACATATTCACATTCTGTAGAGAGAGTTATATCCAGATTAGAAATTGTCTCTGAAGATTCGTTCTTCATAAGAATATCAAGGGAATGCGTTTCACCCGGAGTTATAAGGGCATCCTTACAATTGCTATACCCATCTTCACGCAACTGATATCCGCATATAGCTACCGGAGTATAATTCAGCTCAAGTGAGCCGCAATTTATCTTGTAAAAATCCAGATCATTCAACTGGAGGTAGGCTTTTACCGGCTTGGATAAATCAGTTACATTATAGGGATTGGCTACACTGTTAGTGGTTACACCGTTATATTTCTCATAGGCATTGATATCACTGCTGGTCCAGAGACCACTCAAATCAGCAAGCTCTGTTTTTTCCTTAAAACCGAAGGAATAAGCCATCTCACTTTCTGAAGTTGCACCTGTAAAGGCAAGAATATAATCAGATTTGCTCCACGGAATCCAGACAGTTGAAGTAGTTTCTGCCGGAACCGTAAACCATTTTGAACGACCGTCAGGATACATTAAAAAGCCTTTAAGACTTCTGGTCTCTGAGATTCCTCCGCTTGAACTTGTAGAAGAATCAATATTATGTGCATTTACTTTAAGTCCCACAACTCCCTTATAAAAACGAAGGGTAACGGAATCGTTCCAGGTAAGATTGTTCGTAGAATCCGTGATTGAGATATTAACCGGAACATCGATAGATTCTTTATCAAGATTTCCGTAGCGGACTTTTAAAGTTAATTCTTTTGATTTTCCAGGTTCTATACTGGAAAAGTTTCCCTCTGTAGCACTGTCAATAAATTCCAAATTCGGGTCTTCACAGGAAATTGTGTATATTGAGGTTGAACAGACAGCCGTTCCCACATTATTCAGGTTCAGTTTAAGGGTATAGGTTTTGAAATTATTACCAAAACAGAACTTCTGCTCATCTGAATCTATTTTATGGGTTACCTTAAAACCGTATTTTCCTTCTTCAACAATCGGGATTGTACCCATATTTTCACCATTGTAATCCGGAGTTACAATTACAGCAGAAAGTTCAGTTTCAGAGCCATCGCCGCTTTCGTCTTCCGTGCCGAAACCACTTCCGCTTCCGATAATATCCGGAATAATGGTAAGCTTCTGTTCATCATCAGCAACGGACGCAACGAAAACCGCATTTCCGTTTGCATCAAGACTGACTGCTTCTGTATCCGAAAAGTTTTTCTGATTTACGCGCTTAAGCTTTATACTGTTAAAATCAGAAACCGCCCGGGAACCGGCTGCCCTGGAACCACTTCCTGCATCAAAACCGGAAACCTTTACAGAGAAATTGCGGACTGAGCCACCCTTTCTGAAGAATCTGGTATTTCCATTGCAAAGAACATTTTCTCCATCCAGAGTATAGCCGGAAATTCCCTTCTGGTATTCAGTATAGTAATTCGTGCCATTCCAGTTGCTATTAACATTGTAGATATTTTCACAATCGATATAAAATTCCTTACCCGTATCCATTTGAATCCAGGTTCCCCAGTACTGCTTTGAAATCGGAATGTTTCCGCTGTTGCAGGTGAGTTTTATATCGTAGTCTTTCGTTAGCCATTCAGATTGAGAGTAGGTTTCTGCCTTATAATGCAATGATAATTTTAAGACAGCCTGCACATCCTTCTCATACGGAATTTTTGAACTTCCTGAAAATTTGAACTCGGTTGTATAGGTTTCCAGGCTTTTAGCGTCTGTAATCGTAGTTTGATTGACATTCAGGTATTCAGAATCAGAAGAAAGAGTAATCTCTTTGTAGCAGCCTGCACCTTCAGTTGTAAATTTTACCTGAAGGGTATAGTCCTTATCTTTCTCAATTTTGATATTGTTCGGCAGACTGTCTGAAATTGTATATTCGCTCAAGGATACAACAGGAAGCGGGCCGTCCTGGACATTCGGATTATCCGGTTTTCCAGAGGATTTCTCTAAAATCTGAATTACATAACTCTTCTTTTTGTTTCCATAGGAAACAGTAACCGTTTTATAGCCTGCAGTATCAAGAATGGTTCCAATCGGAGGTTCGATTTCATAATCTTCAAGGATACGATTTGAACCATCCGAATAATTCGCCTTTACGACAAGATTCCCGATGACAAATTTTTCTCCCTGATTAAAGGTTTCTTTTCCATTATGAGGAAAGGTAAGCGATATTAATTCCGGCTCCTGTTCAGCTTTATCAAGACAGCCCGTAAGCCCCGTACACGAAAGAGCTGCCGTAAGCATACACATTAATACTGACCGAACTTTCATAAATCTCATAATCCTATCTCCTGAGAGAAGCAAGTGGGTTGCTCCCTGACTGAGCGAACATTGTACCACAAAAAAGGAGTTTGTACGATTGAGTAACCAGCTGAGCGCGGACAGAATAGCAACTTTAGCAGCTAACAGAGGCTTCAGGTTCGGCAACCATCAGCTTCCAGTTTGAGAACCAGCGGCTTCAGCATTGGCTTAGCTGGACTTAAAAGGGAGGAGTTATCTGTACATCTCAGTCATAAAATATTGTTCCTGAAATGAAACGGCAGCCATGATTTCTTCATCTGAATAATTTTTATCATCGAGGCTAACCACCCATTTGTCTTCTACATCATTTAATCGATGTAAAACCGCGATGACTTTTCCTTCCCAGGATTCAAGGGGCTCATCTGTTCCGAGGATATAAACATCCTGCTTTTCTCCGTCGCCGGCAAAGACACCTTCAACATATCCATAGTTAATTGGATAAATAATATCTTTATGACTTGGATGACAGCTTCCAAGGGGACGATCAACTTTTCCCTTTACCTTGCGGCCGATTATATCGCTGTAATCTTTGGTCTCAATATCCATTTTATAAACCAGAGACATTTCATTGTGAATGTCTTTCATTTCCTGAAAAAACTTGAAGCCAAAGTTTTCGTACAAGCTTTTCTGATCTGTTGAAACATAAAGATTTTTATAGCCATCTTTCTTTGCACATAAATAAATATGTTCAAGCAGTTTTCCAATCCGTCTTTTTCCGCGGAAAGAAGGAAATGTATAAACAAAGCCGATCCAGGGAGTTAAATCCGTATCAGGAATATCATCCCGCTCGGCATAAGTGCAAAATGAAATCAGATCATTTCCTTCTGTAAGAAGAAAAACCTTGGACTTTTCCCCGCACAAATCATAAAATGAGCCGTTCCGCAATATTTCATACAGAAATTTACCGGCAGACCAATCTGATTCAGAAATCTTTTTTAGCCAGAATTCCTTATTTGATGTTTTTGAAATTTCTTTTATTTGCATTTTATTTTTCCACCAGGCATCCCCTTGTTCAGCCATAAAATCTGCAAGTTTTCCGTATGCAGTTTTACCTTAGATTTTTGCCAATTCAATCAACTTTTGAAGATGAATTTCTATACAGTCAAGACAATCTACGGGACAGTTATTTTTATTCAAAAGAAGAGGAAGTTCCGTGCAACCTAGAATCAGAGCTTCAATTTCTTGTTCTTTTTTCATTTTTTCTATTATGACAATGAATTCTTTTAGAGTTGATTCCTTGACTGTTCCTACTTCCAGCTCTTCATAGATTCGTTTCGCAACAAGTTCTCGGTCTGATTTTTCAGGAACATACACTTCTATGCCTGATTCAATCAAATCTTTTTTCATATAATCTTGTTCCATAGTGAAGATTGTGCCTAATAGACCGACTTTTTTATAACCTTTTTTCTTGATTTCTTCACAAACTGATTTAGGAATACTTACCAGATTTACATTTGTTTTCTGA
Organism: uncultured Treponema sp.; assembly: GCA_946186185.1. GTDB lineage: Bacteria > Spirochaetota > Spirochaetia > Treponematales > Treponemataceae > Treponema_D. The sequence goes on from CAMHMJ010000009.1 coordinate 82,631, forward strand.
ACAATCTGTTCATAGACAATATGCATTGTTGCAGCGGTTAATGCGATTACTTCCGCGCCAGTTGCCTTTAGGTTTTCAATTTTTTCAGACAAATAATCAGTTAATGAATCATATTTCTGATTAGAAACGTAATCCCATGCTCTGCGAAAATTCACGCTCTCAATGGCAATATCTGGCATCTGCTTATTGTTTGTCAGTTTATCAATTCGGCTGTTCAACTCCTTGTAATACATCAAAGTTGATTCCGGCCCAGTTCCACCTACAAGACCTATTTTCTTCATATTTCTTCTCCAAAAGCGCCCGAAGTAGCGGGCGTACACATAACAACTGGTTGTACCTGCCTACAATCGAAGAGCCGTTAAGAAAAATGCGAAAGCATTTTTTAGGCTCATCGAAATAATGGCTCGGAACAATTGATTGTTCCGCAGCGGGCTTGACTGTCTGTCGGCTTTGAAAATTGTGTTATGTGTTTCTACTTTGCAAATGCCACTTCCATATGTTTCTTTTCTTTTACACAATCCAACAGATAATAATTGATTATATTCTGATAAGGCATACCAGTTTCTTCTGCCATATTCTTAAAATATTCAATTACCTGGTCGTCAAGGCGAATTGTAATCTGTTTTTTGAGTCTGTCTGCATAAGGATTTTTTATTCCGTTTGAAAAATCGTAGTGGTCTCTCATATTATCTTCCTCCATATTGTGCGGCTTCAAGCGTATCAGCTTTTCTAGCCGATATGATACGAATTCTGTCATTTTCTCTGTAACAATGGCAGACAACCAACATATGTAACTCGGAACTAAGTCCAAGCATGATAAATCTGTCTTCATCCATAATTGAATGGTCTGGATCCGCAATTTAGATTGCATTTTCATCATAAAAAACACTTTTTGCTTCCTCAAAGGTTACTTTGTGTTTTGTATAATTCAATTCAGCTTTTACTGGATCCCATTCAAAGATTATTTTATCCATAATTATATTATAATTATACTTTCTAAAAATCGTCAAGCATAAAAAAACGCGGATTAACCGCGTTTTAAATATAACTTAAAATTCCTTTCCCTCAGGATTTTCACCATATTCGTCTATAACAGAATCTGTAAGTGTAATTTCTACAATATCAAAGAATGGTAAATCTTTATAGGAAATACTGTATGATACTTCACCCAACTGTTCAGGGATGGTTATTCCAATATAATTATTTTTATTTATGCTCATTTTACAAGAATCTGTGTCATTTGATTCCTTCAAATGAAATATTCCTAGAGTTTCTTTTATTATAAATTTTCCTTTTTCTTCTTTTAGTAAATAAACTTTACAATCAAAATTTGAATGTTTTGTATTATTTGTTATCCTCATTTGATTATAACTACTTTCCGGCCCTTCGATTTTAATTCTAAGATTTTCTGCAGGAAGTGAAGTTAATAAAAGAATAACAAAACATAAAAAACAAATATTTCTTTTCATTTTTCCTCCGAAAGCACCCCTATGAGGGCGTCCACATAACTACGCAGTTAAACAGAGGCGGGCTTGACCCGACATCCGATTTGCAGTGCATGTTAGGCGTTTTTACTTATTCTAGAAAATTCTGCAATTGTAATAAAAATTTTGTAAGATTTTCCAGAAAATACTTTGGTATTGAAACACCTGTTAATTCGATATTTCTTAAAAAAACAGAATATGTTCCATAGATTTTTGCATTATTTAATTCAACTACATAATCTAGTATTTCATCTGAATCTACCATTTTTCTTATGTAAAAGATTTGTGAATCATAATCAATGTCATATTCACAAGATATAGAAATAATTACATTATCTTTTAGAAATTCAATCTTTCCTGTTGAAATATATATATTGTCATTGTCTTCAGTTAATCTAACTCGGACCAATCTAATTATACACTTTTTTGCTGAAAATATTTGACTATTTCTATTTGATTCTATTTCAATATCTTCACTCAAAAAAAACGAGTATAAATCATTAATTACAATACTATTGATTTCTTCAAATACTTTATTGATTTTACTAATAGCAGGGCTTTTTATTATACTAAAACCTGAAGTTTTATAATTGAACCAATCATAAAAACTATAAATGTAATCATAAAATTGCGAACTAAAACTTCTTGGTATTGAAATTTCTAATTTTTCTAAATCAGTAAATATAAAATCTAAATCTCCAATTTCTTCCTCATCTTCAATTTCAGAATTACACTGTGCTTCAAAAGTTTCTGCTTCATCATCACTATTAATATATGTAAAACCAAATTTAAGTTTTCCATCTTCAGGTGGTAATAACATGATATTATAAGCGTATACATCATTTTCTGATGATATAGTAAAACTAAAGTAATCATCTGCTAATACAAGTTCTATATCAATATTACCATCATTTATTTTGAAAGTTTTTTCATCTTCATCATATGAAACTGAAAGTGTTGATTTATCAAGCAAAGTTAGTAACTTTTTAGATAGAACATCTTGTTTAAAGTATTGAATTTGTCGTGAAAATGTTTCTAGTTCTCCAACATAGGAGAACCCTCTAGAAATTTTTTTATTGTTATTCAACAATAGGTAATTGTAATCTAGATACTTGTAATCTCCACAATTTTCTTGATAAATAGATTTTGTTTTTTCAATACAATCATTTAAATGAGCAAAAAAACTCTCTGGTAAATTAATCGTTAAGTTTTCATTTAAGAATAAATAGATTTCTTCTAAAGAAATATCATCCAATGGAATAAAATCTTCATATAATGTTTGATTATCTTTCTCCCATACAATTGTATGAACTCTTTTCCCATTAAAATAATTATCTCCAAATGTTATATCGTCAATTCCATTATCAAAACTAATATAAAACTCTGTGTTATTCGTATTATTAAAAACTGTTACTTGGATAGTTTCTTCTGTTTCTAGATTAAATACATTTATTACGTTTTTGTTTCTACTAAACAATATATTATTTGGATCTGAAAAGAAATTATCAATATTAGTACAAAAGTTATCTATAGCTTGAAGAATGGATGTTAATTCACTATTAGCTGTAGGCTGATCTGTAGAGAATAATGAAATTATATCTTTCACGGTATTATTAATATTATTGAATGCCTCTTTACGTTTTTTATTATATTCAATTGTATTTTTATTCATTTTTTTCTCTTAATTTAACGTATTTTAACAGTTGAAATAATTCTAACTTCACCTGTAAGATAAGTTCTTGAGTAACTAGCTTTTATTTTTTCACGTGCTTGAAACATATTCTCTGCTTCAATCATTCTAGAAAGAATACCGCTTGTCGTTTTAAGTGTAACATTATAAATATGTTTTTTCTGTTGCATATTTATTTTTCAACACAAGAAATAATTTTACAACCTGGATGGGATGACTGAACAATAGATTTTGCTTCTGAACTGCTATTAGCCATTACTTGAGTTGTAACACTAGCTCCTGACCCACCTTGTTTTGTTTGATACTTTACCATATAAGCTTTTTTCATAAAATCCTCCTAATTCTTATCTTTGCCTAGTGCACACTAGGCAAAGATTCACACGAATGTGCTAACTATATTCTATTATAAGTACTTATAGCATATTTCTCAAGTAATAGATAGTACATTCGTGCTATTTTTGTTCTATGTTAGACTTTTGGTTAAGAGTAAAAGACAAGTTAGATTTTCAAGACGCAACGCAAAGAGATTTAGCTCAAAATATAAATGAAAGTTACAATACATTACAATCCTGGATAAATCGCGATAGACTTCCAAATGCAGAGCAAGCTGTAAAAATTGCAGATGCCCTTAATACTTCTGTAGAATTTTTAGTAACTGGAAAATCTAATAACCGAAAAAATGACCATTCGAAAACTGTAAAACTTCTTGAAGAAGCTATAGAAAATTTACAAAAAGAAATGCAGTAAAACTACAAAAAGTGCCCCAGTGCGGGCGTCCACATAACAATATTTTAAACCGCAGGCAGCTTGACTGCCTGTCGGCTTTGAAAATTATGTTAGGCGATATTACTTATACATTTAATTGGATTCTTTCCAATTTACGAGTTGAATATCACTTAGATTCTTAAAATGCTTTGTATTATTTGTAACTAAGACAGATCCATATACACAATACCGCAATGATTTGCGAAAACTTCAAATCCTGTCTTTTGATTTTTAGGGTCAGAATATTCAAAACCTCGCAGAACCTCATAGTAGACTAAATCGGGAATCTTAACGGTGTCAAAAGTATATGCATTTTTAAAAGAGGCGAGAACGTTTGAATTTCCATTCAGAAATCGATAATTACATTTGTATCAAGAAAATAGGTCATACATTCTCCCTAAATTTCAGTCCGCAACAAGAACGCAATTCGTCAGCCTCAGAATCATTTAAAGTGCCAAAAATATTGTCCACAAATGAGAAAATCAACATGTTGCCTTGTCTGATAAATGTTACCAATTTTATCAAGATAAAGAAAAACTTCTTCCAGAGCCGTTTCTGGCAAAGTCTTTATTTTTTCCATGACCATTTCGTAAGACATATTGCACCTCCATTTGCCAGCATTTTAGCATATTTTTGAGTTTTTTGTATTAAAGATTCCAGATGTCTGAAGTATTTGTCCTTTTTAATTCATCTTCCAGAATGTCAAATGATACCCGTTTTCATAACCAATCTTTTTATAAAAAAGATTTTCTCCGCCTGTCATGTGACTTGCACCAAGAGCCTTCATTCGATGATAATGTTTTGTAAGTGCAGCTGCGGCTAATCCTTTTTTTCTATGTTCTGGAGAAGTACATAAAGGTTCCATATATGCAAGCTTGTTTTCGGGTATCCACCACATTCCGGAAAAGCAGACGTATTCCTCATTTTTATCAGCTATCACAATGTCATATTGGTGCGTGCTATGTGGTAAAGGTGCATTCCAATCACTCAGACAATCTTTATGAGATTTTGCAGGGGACCAGTCCAGAGAATCATCATACTTATTAATGTTTATGAAATCGCCCTTGTCACCGTGGTCAAAACCATACCAGCAGAGCTTTGAAAGTTTACAAATGTCAATGTCTTCTGATTCAACAAAGTGATAATCTTTGGGAAGAGCGTAATTTAATTCATTCTTAAAATCAAAAATCATATCAGTACATTCGTAAACTTGATTGAATCCGCGTTTTGCTGCTGCATCTTTTAAAAACTGCTGACCATCAAATAAAATAAGCTGCTGATTGTTTCCAAAACTTGGCATTTTAGTGACTGCATAATCGATTAATTCATCTGCAAGGAATTCATATCCTTTGCGGACATTAAAATAAATGTCAGTGACGGGAGCTTCGTAATAAACAAATGCAATCACTTTGTCTCCATCGAACCAGATTCTGTCTAAAAACGAATAGGAGGAGTCCATCCAGGATGCCTTAATTGCATGTTCAAAAAAAGGAGCCGGTCGTCCAGAGTCCTTTTTCCAATCGTATGTTTCTACTAGGAAATCCCAGACAAGGTTTATGTCTGTTAATATCTGAAACTGTTTTGTTGTTATTTTCATTTTTTTATCCTTTGGCAAGCGCCCCAGTGCGGGCGTCCGTGTAACAACTGGTTGTACCTGCCTACAATCGAAGAGCCGTTAAGAAAAATGCGAAAGCATTTTTTAGGCTCATCGAAATAATGGCTCGGAACAATTGATTGTTCCGCAGGCAGCTTGACTGCCTGTCGGCTACGAACCTTTGTTATGACAAAAATATATCTTATACAGAATTATATTTCTTAAATCATATTTCTTTCTTTAAGAAGATTCTGTATGACTATTTGAAGCGTATGCTTCTATTATTTTTTTATTAAGCGGCGTAAAGCCGCGTACTACCGCTACTTTGTGTAAACCCTAAAGTTCAATTTCATTTTAGAAAGCAAGCTCGACTTGCTGATGAAATATTCCTAATTTTTTAAAGTTTCCTAAGAAATGAATGTTTTGTATCGATTTCAAAACCGTTTTCTTTATAGAAGTTTAAAGTACTTTCTCGATTTGAGCCAGTTTCTAAAAAGATTTTATAAGAATTTTTACTTTGTGCTATTTTTATTGCTTCTTGTAAAAGCTTGGAAGCAAATCCTTTTTTTCTATAAGCTTCATGGGTTACTACATTTTCAACAACGGCAAATGAACGTACATTATGAGTAAGACTTGGAATAATTGCAAGTTGTATAGTAGATACAACACGATTATCTTCCTCAATTACTAAGAGAAATAATCTTTCACTTTTTTTGAATTCATTGATGAGTTTTTTCCATGTTTCAATATCCTGTTCTTCTTTTGGTGGATATTTTGTTAAAAAATTGAAATATAAATCCTTTATATCTAATACGTCTTTCTCTTCAGCTTCTCTAATTACCATTTTTTTTCCTTTTTCAGCACGCCAGTGGCGTCATAACAACTGCTTAAACCGAAAACCGGCTTGACCGGTTTGTCGGCTTTGAACCTTTGTTATGTGTTATTCTTTATGAGGACCGAGAAATTTATCCCCATTGAAATGAATCATGTGGGTTGGATTGTCTGCAATCCATGCTTCTGTTTCCCATGCAATATCTTGTGCATAATGCGTAAATGTTTTCTTGTCAGGAAAAGCAGAAATATATACTTTATCTGCCGTCACATTTGAAAATAATTCTTCAAGTTCGATATACCTTTTACTGTCAACAGGACCATGAGAAGTTACGGATTCCACAAGAACAAGCCATTTTTTATCTTCAACATACAAAATTACATCAGGCATTTTCCCATGTTGTTGTACATTGAACAAAAGATTTCCTGCAAGTTCTTGGTCGTAATAACCCCATTTTTCGCCAGTGTCACCAACATAAATAAGAGTGCTGTTTGGTAAAAATCTCGGAGCCATTTGCTCGATTATATCTCTGATAAGTTCACTATGTTTACCTGGAGATATCTGAATGCTGTGGTTCTCTTTGATTTTTACAGAAACCATGTTCATTTCTCGTTCATGTGCATATTGAGCTGAGAGTGTAGACTGATTCTTTACAAAATCTGCAAGCAATGTTTCAAAATTATTCGTTTTATAAGCTTTTATTACTTTCAAAGCAGCTGGTGAAATTTGATATACAGCTTTTGGGCTGTTTACTGGTCTGTCAGGTTTATCTGGATTGTAAAGCACAATTCCAGCCTGTACCATTTGATGTGTACTGAACCGTCTAAAAGTTTCACGAGTGTTCGGTGCGTATTCTTTATTGAAGTAATCTTTTGCAAAAGTCATCATCGGTGTAATTCCGACCAATGGGGTTTCTGCATTTTTCCATTCTTTTTCTGGTGTTACATTCAAAAGAGAAAGCAAGCAATATGCCGTGCGTTCATTTTGCTGTTCAGTTGGCATTCCAAATTTTTTAAGAAGTTCTATAGCTTCTTCAAGTTTCTGTTTTATCAGTTCCTCAATTTTCAATTTGTTATTTCCTTTGAAAGTTCGTCAAATAAAGTTTGACACCATTCTGTTTTTGATTTTAATTGTATGCCAAGCTTTGAAAGTTGTCCTAATGACGGATACGGAAGATTCCTCAGATCCGTCGCATTCACCTGTGTATGTCCGCTAAAAAGTCTGAATTTTTCGTCAATGTAAGTAGAATTCAGCCAGCATACTAAACCATAAGCGATATTCTCGTCTAAAGTTGATTTGTTTTGATGAAAAACATTTAAATGATTTTCAAAAGCAATTCCATTATTTTTGAAATCATTTGGAGTTATAAGAGAAGCGACAACTCTTTTTGTTTCTTCTTTTGTGGAAAATCTTTTTACGAGTACATAAAAGCCTTTCGGGAAAAGCTGTTTATTAACTTCGTCAGATTCTAAAATTGCATTCGGCTTTTTTGATTCTTGTGGCCATGAAAGATGATGCTTTTTTAAGTGAACAGAATAAATAAGAGGAACTGAATTTGCAACATAATCTTTTTGCAAAAGATTTTTCATTCTAAAATCGACAATCGGGCCTGTTGAAACTTTTATGTCTAAATCATTGAGATTTGAATAAATTGTAGGTTTCTCATTTCCAACTTGCTGTTTTGTCGGGATATTAAAAAATTTTTCCTTGTCGTTTTCATGCAGAATCTGACTGAAAGGAACATCAAACTCCGAAAGTCCAACAAAAGAATCATCATTGCAGTATGAAATCTTTACATTTTTCTGTTCCACATTTTTTTGAAGCATAATAATGATATTTTCCTGCAAAACAGCTTCATCCTTAAATGCTTTATCACGAGATTCAAAAAGGTGTATGTGCTTAATCGCACAGTTTTTTAGGATAAATTCTCGGAACGGTTTATAATAGACGCCATTGCAAAAACTTCTTGGAACAATTGCAACTATATACCCATTATCCTCAGTAAGAGAAATCGCAGCTCCCATAAAAGCCGAATATAAATTTACTGTTTCCAATCCGAAAGCACGTGCAGACTGTCTCTCTTTTGAATTTGTCAGAATCTTTTTATACGGAGGATTCATTATAACATGAGTGTAAGTTTCATTAATTTTCCAAGTGTATTCAAAAGAAGTTTTTTCCAAAAAATCTTCGGAAATTATTTCATAATCTGATTTTTGGAAAGCCGAGCTTGACGAGGCTATATTTTTACTTAAGGTTGTATATACATCTTTGTCAATATCATAGGCAGAAACATGAATTTCCGGTGTATTCCATTTTTCTTTTAAGATTCTTTCCATAAAGGAACAGGTCAGTGTTCCTATTCCTGCTCCTGGGTCGAGCAATTTTATCTTTTTATCTGTTGCAGGAAATAATGAAGACATGAAATTTGCAATAGGGTATGGAGTAAAATACTGCCCAAAAGTTTCCTTATGGTTTAGGGAAGTTTCAACTGCATGAGAAATACGTTCTTTTTCAAGTGTTTCTGCAAGTGCTACCATGCTTTCAATATACTATATTTTTGTCTTTTAGACTATCACTCTAAAAAAAACGCCCCAGTGCGGGCGTCCACATAACAACTGGTTGTACCGCAGGCAGCTTGACTGCCTGTCGGCTTTGAAGCTTTGTTATGTGCTATTCTATATCATCTAAAGTAATTGCCTCTCCATCAAATATACCTATTAAATTATTTTCATCATAAGGTTTCCAGTTTATATCAAAACCTCTTGTAATTGGAGCTTTCAAATTAGTTTTATCAATATGTTTTATACCCATTTGATCAACATATTCATGAATTGCAATGCCTTTCTCTTTATCAATGGTCAGTATATTTAAACCTCAAAAAGATAATCAAATTTAGAATACTGTCTTATAAGTGAAGCTGTTGAATCGTATGATTCTTCATAGTCTCTTACAGGTATATCATATTTAAATTTAATTTCGTGAAGTTTTAAATTTTTTGCTTTATTAACATCAAAAAAAACAAATGGAGTATCAACTTCTGAAAATAAAAAATGATTTCCTTGCAGAGAATTACAGTTGTCGCAACAGTTAGCCAAATAACTGCTTCTAATTGTTTTAGAAAATGTTTTCTTGAAATTCCAATTATTCATACAGTAATCAAGTATTTGTTTCGGCAAATCTTCAATAATTGGACTTATTCCAATATCGTCATCCTCGCATAAATGAGCAGAAAAATTATAATCTTCATTTTCATCATATACCTGATAATATTTATCTATGCCAAGTCCTATAACTCTAGTTGCTTTCTTGCATTTATTGCAGATTCGTATTCCTTCTGCTATATATAAATGGTCTTTTAAGATATAAAGTTCTTCATAATCTCTATAATCTTTCCAAATCCATTTCATAAATTTTCCGCAATCTTCTGTATTTTGGATATACCATTTTTTTAATTCTGGATTCCATTTAGCACCAAACGATTTTGCTTCATCCTTTTCTTCATATGGAACATTTAATAAAAGCATTTAAAATTCTCCTTAAATTTAAGACCAATATTCTTTTATGTCTTCATCTGATATGGTAGACAATAAAGTTTGTAAATCATTAATAAACTTTTTTGGTAAATCTGTATCATATATAGTTTTAGCAAAACGCTTTTCCTCAATATTCCAACCAAACCTCTCATCGTTTATTACAAAATTTGCCCATTTTTCGTTAAATGAAACCGTAATAGAAAAATCCTCTTTTGGGTATGTTTCCACAAATTCTTCATAAGTATATTCATCATCAAATTTCATTCCCGTAATTTTTTCTATAACAGCTGAAGATATTTTTTCATTTCTCATCTTTTCAGCTATTTCATTAAATGCTGACTTTCTGCCTTCTTCGTAAGCTTCTTTTTCCATTTGTTCAATTTTTTCCGAAATATTTATAAGCTCATCCTTTATTATTTCTGACATTGTTTTTTCCTCCTTTTTTACTTCTAGAATGCAATCTGTAATTTTTTTTCGGGGCAAGTATTTTTGCATAACTGCAACATTTTTATTTGATGACCATAAATTCCAATCCCCAAGAACATATAATCTATACTTTGCCCTCGTAACTGCAACATTTATTATATTTGCATTTACCCATGCAACTGCACCAGCGGCATGATTATCGCAACCTAGAATTAAGAATACTTCATCGGCTTCTTTACCTTGAAAAGTATGTACTGTTCCAACTTGAATTTCTTTTATGTTTTTGAATCCTGATTTTACACTTACAAAAGGTGTTATAATAAAAACAGTAGTATCGGCTGTCTTTTTCTTTCTTTCAAGTAAGTTTGTTACAGCCTCATATTGTTCCTTTACAAAATGATTTTTATTACCAACTTCTTTGCCAGCAATATCTATCCAACATGATTCTTGAAGCAAGAATTCTTTAGTTTTAGCGTCTGCACAATTTATCATTGTTCCACCATAAGACAATTCATTAGAAATGTCGAACATTGGATTTATGCAACGTCTATGAACAATTAAAGGACATCCAACCCAAACTGGGGGAGAATCTGTTTGAGATTTTATATATGAACCATAAGGGTTTAGTCTATCTGCATAAGTTTGAACAGATTCTGATTTTATGCTTGAAGCATACTTTTCTATAAATAAAGAAAAATTATCTTTAAGAAAATCCTCATAAACTTCTGGACTAGTCGTAACAACGGGTTCTACCTGCATTGGATCACCAACAATTACAAATTTTTGAGATCTATAAATTGCACCTAATGCTTGTTGAGGGGTAGCTTGTCCAGATTCATCAATGATTAATGTTCCGATTTTATTCGGTTCTTTTATATATTTAAGCATTTTTTGAATTGAGGCAAATGTTGAAGAAATAACTGGAACTAAAAAGAATAATGATAAAAAACAATCTGTAAATACAGCTTCTTTTTGATTTTCTGAAAGTTTTTCTTGTTTATTTTCTGGTGTTATAAAACATTTTCTTAGAATAGATAAATTTTCTGATAAGCTAGTTGATGTAAGAACGAATGCCTTTTGCAAAGTAAGCGCTTTACAAAATAATTTTTCTCTTTCTAAATCATATTTTTCAGTAAGATTAGAAGGCCGTTCTGTTTGAACCTTCTTATCTTTGTTTATTATTCGACTTACATATTCTGAACTTACATTGGAACCTAGCTTCTCTAGTTCATGTTTAACAATTTTTAGCTGGTCATAAAAATCTTTTTTTGCTTTATAAAAAAGATTTTCCTTGTAGATTCTTTCTCTTACTAATTTTTCATCCATCAAATCTAAATAACCAGAAATAATTGTATTAAAGAATCTATCAATATTTGATTTTTTTCCTAAAGGAGCAGATATACAACCCCAAACATCTTTATCTAAAGTTTGTTTTGATTGCTTATCATTACTGTAATTACAAAAATCAGCTTCCAGGTGATTAAAATATGTGTCAGTTATAAATTCATCATTTCTATTTTTATATGATATTTTTTCTCTTTTGTTACTTAAATCAAAAAAGTCAGAATAATCTTTATTCTTCTTAAAATCGTCATTTAATAAATTTTCCGGAAGTTCTCTTGTTATGTTTTCAACTGCTGCATTATTACACGAAGTTACCAAAATTGAATATGCTATAAAACTTTTTTTGATTTTATAAAAGGAAATTTCGTTATTTTCTGTTTTATAAAACGCATCATCTGAGTTTGATAATTTTGAGATTTCTATTGCTCTTTTTACAATCGTATCGGCGATAATTTCTTTTAATAGAGTTGTTTTGCCAGTGCCTGGAGGTCCATTAACAGAAAAAAATGGATTCCTATTTTCTTCAATTGCATAATTTACAGCAAGTTGCTGCATTAAGGCTGGAGAAAAATTACTGGGCCATTTACCAAGTGGATATTTATCTTTTGAAAGTATTCTGTTTATTTCGTCAGTATCTTTCTTTACATCGATAGTTTTTTCTTGTTTTTTTGTTAAAGACAAAATGTAGTCTGTAATATTTTTGTTTTGACTTAAATTTTGAGAAACTAATTCCAAATCATCTATTATGTAACTGTTAAATAATTGAGATTCATGTTCAACATAAGAATTGTCATTATTAGTTGAATAATAGACAGCAATACAGTCATTAATATTCCCTTTTTTATCGAAAATTTTTAATAAATCGATTTCATTAATGATAAATTCCTTTAACTGCATAATTTTTTCAAGAATATTTGTAAATTCCATGCACTCAGCACCACTTGCACGGAAAAATAGCGCCAGTCTGAC